>NZ_LXUJ01000004.1:0-177754 GCF_013072675.1 Acinetobacter sp. Ac_3412
TTCTACAGCATTTCACATCAGGTGCAAGCACTTTTAAAAATTAAATTATTCGGTTGTTTTATTTTTAAACTTTAACTTATCTAATTCACTGATTTATATAATTTAAAATTTATTAATTATCTTAAAAGTGAATTTAAACAACATAAGCAACTGTAATTTAATGATTTTCTAATAAATATGCTTTAATTATCAGCGGAAAAACAACTTTATTTTTATATTTAGCTTTTATTTTAGCCACCTTAGTTCGCTAAAACGTCTTTCCAGCATCCTCTACATGCTTAAAATACACTCATCCAAATGAAAACAACGGCTTTGATACGCTCAAAACCGTTGTTTTCAATATTACAGTCAGCATTTCGACTAAGAAGTTGTGCCTCTCACAATATTTAGGAAGTAAAGATGACGTTCATATTGATCAATAATGTCCTGAATCAAATCTTCTTGCGTCCAATCCATCACATCATAGTTTTGCCCACCTTCACGCAAGAATACTTCTGCCTGAAAGTAATTGGCCTCATCTTCATCCGCACGCCCTAACATAAAGCTAGGTGGAACAGTGGCATGCGAAACCACTTTATAGGTAAAGTTAATTTCATGGTGATGATCGACATGCAATTGCAGACCATTTTCGATTTCACGAATTTCCACTTCCAAGTGACGGCGTTTGAATTCACGCTGAATACTTTCAAAAGCCTTACGAACTTGCGTGTCGATATAGTGCTGAACTTCAGTTTCAGTATGCGGATAATGCATGATTAAACCTAAACGCTGCTGCCAACTGCGTGGATTATTGATGGCTCGTGGGGTAATACGCGCCTCTTGAATGGCCTTCATTTTGGTGACATCCAACTTCAAGGCTTTGAGTAAACCCCAACTCATCAGCAACATAATAAAAGTAAAAGGCAGTGCACTCATAATAATAGAAGATTGCAATGCAGACAGACCACCAACCAACAGCAGGATAATGGCCAAAGCTGCCATCAACACGGTCCAAAATAGTCTTTGCCATGTTGGAGAATTCTCGGTTTTAGCGGTGAGATAATCGGTAACCAAAGCACCCGAATCCGCAGATGTTACGAAAAAGAGCATTACCAATACCGTCGCCAGCAAGCTCATCACACCCGAAAATGGCAAATGATTCAAAAACTCAAATAAAGCAACTGATGAATCCGTTTGCACGGCATGAAGCAAACTTACATTATGCTCCTGCATAATGCTAAACAGTGCAGCATTACCTAAAAATCCCATCCAGATGATGGTAAAACCTGTCGGAATCAGTAACACCCCAACAATAAACTCACGGATGGTTCGGCCACGCGACACACGGGCAATAAACATCCCCACAAATGGTGACCATGAAATCCACCATGCCCAATACATAATGGTCCAACCGCCAATCCAGCCATTCGGCTGATAGGCGTAGAGGTTAAATGTCATGCCAAATAGGTTCGACATATACGAACCCATGTTTTGAATGGTGGTTTGCAGCAGATAAATACTTGGGCCAGCAATAAACACAAAGGCCAACAACACCAAAGCCAAAATCAGATTGAGCTCGGAAAGGCGTTTGACCCCTTTATCCAGACCTAAAAACACCGACATGGATGCCAAAGCACTGACAAAAATAATCAGGATCACCTGAACATTGCTGCTTTGCTCGATCCCAAATAGATAATGCAGACCTGAATTGATCTGGGTGACCCCGAAACCTAAAGAGGTCGCCACCCCGAAAACTGTACCAATGGTGGCAAAGGTATCAATCCCATCGCCCCAAGGGCCATAGATTTTCTTACCAATAATTGGATATAAGGCGGAACGGGTTTTTAATGGCAGATTATGCCGATAAGCAAAATAGGCCAAGGCCAATCCAACCACGGCGTAAATTGCCCATGCATGTAAGCCCCAATGGAAAAAGGTAATTCTCAAGGCTTGTTGTGCAGAAGCGACACTTTCAGGATCACCACTCGGTGGACTGACATAGTGCATCACTGGCTCTGCTACACCGAAGAACATTAACCCAATCCCCATCCCTGCAGTAAACAGCATGGCAAACCATGAGCCGTTACTATATTCAGGTTGGCTGTGATCAGGGCCTAATTTAATTTTTCCGCTGGCCGAACAGGCGATATAAATCAGTAAAATCAAAAACACTGCAACAGAGAGGACATAGAACCAGCTAAACGAGTCCGTGATCCATTGCTTCAGTTGTTGTGTCAGAAATTCAAATGAACTGGGTGCGATAATGACGATTGCGATAAAAATCGCAATAATAATCACCGTGCTTAAAAACACGTTTGGATTCACATTCGCAAACTGCGAAGATGGCTTGGAAGGCATAATTCCCTCACGTTATTCTAATGATAATGGACAGGCCATGATGGCCAAAGAAGACATTCACAATGTGAATAAAAGCGAGCTTAAAGCATGTAAAACTCGATACTAATTATAAAAAATGTGAAAAATAAAGCAGTTGTAATGCTGTAACAAAGCTATTCTTTATCATTGGCGTGTTTTGGCGCATGTGCAATATACTGTAAGGCAATGAGGCGAGACACCACCACAGCCAAATACATGACCCCACCAAACATTTGCAGCATTGCCAACACTCTGGCCGCAGGGCTGATCGGGATTAAATCCGATAATCCAGTTGCGGACTGCAGACTAAAACTCAAAAACAATAAATCGAGCCAATGTTGTAAGGCTTGAGCTTGATTGGGATTTTGAAAACTATTTGGCAGGATTAACTGACAGATACTATATAAGAAGGCAAAAGCCCAAGCGATGAGGGTAAATACTGCCCCTGCTGCAAACAATTCATCTCTGGTGAGATAGCGATCCGCAAACATATAGCGCAATAAACCATAAGCCGCATAAAAGTAAGCCAAGGCTTCAAAACTATGCGCAATAATTTGTATGGTCCGATTGCCATATCCAAGAAAAATTAAAATCGAAAATAAGAACGCACCACTGACAAAGACCAAGCCCCAAAAGGTAAATACAGGGCTTTGCCGAATCACTTTAGCGATGATCAATAAGGCCAATACACCCAGCGACCAAGTTAAAGCACGAAATTCACTGTCGCCAGTGGTCAACATATATAAAATCAACAAGGCCAATTGAACCAGCAACAACCATGCTGATGGAAGTAAGCGAAGGCTCTGCCAAAATTGTTTTAACGTTTGCATGTTGTTATTCCTAAATCTTGTTCTGGTTTTCTTATCAATCGCATCATACTGCATCTAAAAATGAAACAATCATTTTCGAGAGTTCTTGTTGTAGTCGTTGTTCCTCAATCAAAAAGGTATTTTTACTGGCATAACGCATCATGGTAAATAAAGTACTGTTAATAATCACAAAAGACTTATGTTTTAAAGTTTCAAAATCCCAATGCGGATAGTAACGACCAAATAAATACATGCCGATTTCCAAGAAGTGCTGCTCCAATACCTGTGCCGCTTCCGAGTCACTATAAGCATGCCAGTTTTTTAAGATTTCGATAAAAAAACCTTGATCAGATTTCAAAGATTCAAAGCCAAACGCAATACTTAATGTGATGATGTCTTGAATAGAGGTTTGTTGTTGTAGCATCACCAACTGTTTTACTGCTTGCCCCAAGCTTTCGCTTTTACGCAATAATAGTTCTGCGATGATCTGTTCTTTATTTTCAAAATACTGATAGATCGACCCAACACTCACACCTGATTTTTCAGAGATTTTAGGCGTAGTCACCTGCAAAACCCCATATTCAGAAATACATTTCTGCGCCCCTTCCAAAATACTTTCGACAATCATTTTAGCACGCTGTTGCTGTGGTCTTTTTCTCATAAACAGACTCGACTGAAATGCGAATTGAATGCGAATAATTATTCATATTAAGCTTTGATTAAATAACAATCACAGGCTTTATGCAATGCAAAGCATCATTAAACCTAAACGCTTGGCTGCGTTTAAAGATATGAGTCAGTCTAATATCAAAACCAAAATTCTGAGTTATATCACTCATCAACAGGTTCAACCCAGTTATGCAGAATATCAGGCACTGAATACCGCTCTGCAAAGTGGTGATGAACCCATGGATCAACTGCTGCTATGGGTGCTACAGAATCCAAAACAACATCGTAAATACTTTGAAACTGCGCTATATCAAGGTCTCGATAAACTGCCACATGAAATTCCTGAACTCACTACCTTCTTTCAATTCGTTGAACAAAAACCTGCTTGGTATGATCAAAACAAAATTGATACTGCACTGAAATTTACCTATCGCTTGGGAATCAATAACGGTCTTATCCTCCGAGATTTATCCTTAATGACAGGCTATATGTACCCTGGTTTTAACCAACCCTTGGTCCTGACAGGCGCATTAAAAAAACAGGCAGGTACACGTTTGGCTGAAACCACCAAATGGTGGGTCGATATCACCGAAAAAAATGGTTTTGAACGTTTTAGCAAAGGTTTTACCTCCACCATTTTTGTGCGTTTTATTCATTCACTCGTGCGTCATCAACTGCAAAAATCAGAAAAATGGGATGCCAACACTTGGGGCATCCCAATCAATCAATATGATCAGGCCATGACCAATATCGCTTTTAGTGGTGTCGTCTTGATTGGAATACGGGCTTTAGGCATTTTTCCAAGTAAACAAGATGTCGATAGCTTTTTACATTTTTGGAAATACGCAGGCTGGCTAATGGGCGTTGAAGAAAAATGGCTAGTCGATCATGAAGCCGATGGTTGGAAACTGATTTACTGGATGCACTTCGCACATCCTCAATCTGATGACAGCAGCATTTCATTGGGTTCCAGTCTTTCCAAAGAACCCTTTGAGCGAAAATATCGCTATCTACGTTCTTTCCAACAGAAACTGGCCTATAAGCAGCATCTCGAGATTACTCAATTTTTCATTGGCCGTAAGAAAATGCAGAAGCTCGGTTTAGCTCCACAATCAGCATCTTGGTTTGCTTATTATCTGATTGGTCGTAATTTAGCCTTATATACAGGTGCTAAGCATATTCCAAAATTAAACAGCTTCCTTGAGCAAAATGGACGACAGCTACAACGGATTGGTCTGTCTTTATACCGCAACCAAGGGCAGCAACTGGCAAGTATGCATCAATAAGCCATAAAAAAGCCCTCAATCAATGAGGGCTTTTATTTTATGCTTGGTTTTGATTAGTGATCTGACGCGCCAGATGCACCGATCCCTGTCATTGAACGAACAAACTGAGCATCAAAGGCTTTACGCTCTTTCTCTGCACGTGCTGATTTATCAGTTACAGAGAAGAACCAGCAGCAAAGAAATGATAAAGGCATTGCAAAGAGTGCTGGACCATTGAATGGGTTTGGCGCAGTTTCAGAAATTGCCAAAGTATCGACCCAAACGGCTTTAGACAGAATGATTAGGCTCACCGCACCAACCAAACCAACCACACCACCAATCACTGCACCACGTGTAGTCAAGCCTTTCCAGAACATTGATAACACGAGGATTGGGAAGTTTGCACAACATGCCACAGAGAATGCTAAACCGACCATGAAGGCAACGTTTTGCTTCTCAAACAAGATACCCAAGATCATGGCAAAGATGGCTAAACCTAAAGTTGCAATTTTTGACATCTTCAATTCAGATTCAGGAGTGGTTTTGCCTTTTTTGAACACGTTGGCATATAAATCATGTGAAATCGCTGAAGCACCTGACAGGGTCAAACCAGCAACCACGGCAAGAATTGTTGCGAATGCGACTGCTGAAATAAAGCCCATGAACAAATCACCACCCACTGCATCACTTAAATGCACGGCAGCCATGTTGTTACCACCCACCAACTCTAATTTTCCTGTTACTGCCGCTTTTGCAACATCAAGGAATTGCGGGTTGTTCGCAACAAATAGGATTGCACCGAAACCGATAATGAAAGTGAGCAGATAGAAGTAACCAATAAAGCCTGTTGCAACCACAACTGATTTACGTGCTTCTTTGGCATCTTTTACTGTAAAGAAACGCATCAAGATATGAGGTAAACCTGCCGTACCAAACATCAACGCAAGACCAAGTGATAACGCATCAATTGGGTTTGCCGCGAGTTTACCCGGCCCCATGATTTTGGATGCTTCTTCCCAGCTCATGCTATGCGCTTGGCTATACACACCAATGGCTTGGTTAAACATATTGGTAAAGCTAAAGCCAACAGCTTTCATCACCATAAAGGCCATGAACGTCGCGCCACTGAGTAACATCACCGCTTTGATGATCTGTACCCAAGTCGTTGCCAACATACCACCAAAGATCACATAAGCCATCATCAATAGACCGACGATCACAACTGCGATGTTGTAGTTCAAACCGAATAGCAATTTGATCAACTGACCTGCACCCACCATCTGTGCAATCAGGTAGAACGCAACCACAACCAATGAGCTAAATGCTGCCAAAGTACGGACTGGCTTTTCTTCCAAACGGAATGACACCACGTCTGACAAGTTATATTTACCCAAGTTACGTAAGCGTTCCGCAACAAGGAAAAGTACAATTGGCCAACCCACCATAAAACCAAGTGAGTAAAGTAAGCCATCAAAGCCTGAGCTAAAAACTAATGCTGAAATACCCAAAAATGATGCCGCTGACATATAGTCACCCGCAATCGCCAAACCATTTTGGAAACCACTGATTCCACCACCTGCCGTATAAAAGTCTTGTGCAGATTGAGTTTGCTTTGCCGCCCATTTGGTAATGAACAATGTGAAACCGACAAAGATCGTAAACATAATGATCGCATGCCAGTTAGTCGCCTGCTGTTCAGCAGCACCTAGGTCTGGGCCCGCGAATGCAATACTTGAGCAGCAAAAACTGAGCAGCGTAAACAGTATCGCTTTAAATGATGTCCCTTTCATCTCAGTGCATCCCTTTTTCATGTGCAATGGCCTCAACTTCCTTGAGGGCTGCTTCATTCAGTTGATCAAGTTTCGTATTGGCAATATAGGAATACACACCACATAATAAAAATGACAATACGATAATGCCTAAACCAAGGGGAATTCCCCATGTGGTTACACCACCGCTAAATGAACTTGCTAAAAATTCTTTGTTATAGCCAACCAAAAGCATAAACCCAACGTAGATAAACAGCATGATTGCTGTTAATGTCCAACTTAATGTGCGCTTTTTGCTGACCATCTCTTGAAACTTTGGATTTCGTAGAATTCGATCTACCTGTGAATCATCCATAATTGACTCCTTATTTTTGTGTCCAACCGTGGACCCCTTTTTCACATGGGATTTTTCATTATCCAAAGTAACAAGATTATGCTTGACTCGTAACTTAGACTTTGGTCTCTAAATGACAATCTCTACTCCTTGCTATACCTGCACTTCGGGTATGATAAAAAATGGAATTTGATCACGTGAGCAATATGAACAGCTGGCTTATTCTTGGTGTCCTTGCCCTGTATATTGTGCTGTTATTCGGCTGCGCTTTTTTTGGTGAAAAACATGCCAGCCGTTTAAGTACCCGCGGCCGTATGCTGCTGTTTAGTTTGACTTTAGGGGTCTATTGCTCATCATGGACCTTTTACGGCGCGACGGGTGCTGCGGTACGTCAGGGGGTTATTTTTCTACCGATTTATCTTGGTCCTTTGCTGTTCATCTGGTTTGGTTATGACATCTGGAAACGCTTAGGTCGGATTCGTCAACATCATGCGATTTCTTCGATTGCCGATTTTGTCGCAGCGCGTTATGGCAAAAGTGGTAGCTTGGCCGCACTGGTGACCATCCTTGCTGTGATTGCGATCGTGCCTTATCTGGCTTTGCAACTGCGTGCTATTGCCCTTAGTGCATCGGTCATTCTTGAACAAAATGCGCATATCCATACCACCACCAATAGTGTGTTAGTGCTGACTGCGGTACTGGCAATTTTGGCGATGATTTTTGGTACCCGTCATATTGCCCATACCGAACAGCACGGCGGTTTAATGCTGGCAGTGGCGTTTGAATCCTTTGTTAAACTGTTTGCACTGCTCTGCGTCGCTGCTTTTTTCTTATTACAATCACCTGACAATATCAAACAGGTCAGCAGCGATGTCAGTCAGCATTTCCATGACCTGCAACAACTGGGTGTGCCTGAGACTTTTTGGGTTCAGACTCTACTTGCAGGCTTAGCCATGATTTGCTTGCCGCGTCAATTTCATGTGGCAGTGGTCGAATTACGGGATGAAAAGCATATTCGTGGCGCAAGACGCTGGTTCGCGGCCTATCTGATTCTGACCGTGATTGCGATTATTCCGATTGCCAGTTGGGCTTTACACTCTTTACCTGAATCACTTGGTACACCTGATATTGCGGTATTGGCTCTGCCTTTAAGCTATCAACAAGAATGGTTGGCTTTATTGGCCTTTTTAGGCGGCTTTTCGGCTTCAACAGGCATGCTATTAGTGGCTTCGGTCGCACTGTCGATCATGCTCAGTAATGACCTGATCATGCCCGCATTATGGCGCTTTAAAATCATTTCTCGCCATGATCAGCACCTACCTCGTGTACTCAAATTGACGCGTCGTATCAGTATCGTCAGTGTGATGCTATTAGGCTTCTTATTCTTCCATTTCTTTAATGATATCAATCAGCTTTCAGTCTTTGGCTTATTGGCTTTTAGTGCGGTGGCACAGTTTTCTCCCGCCTTGATTGGTGGACTATACTGGCGAGGTGCAAGTCGCCAAGGGGTTTATGTCGGCTTACTCATGGGCTTTGCCATGTGGAGCTACACACTACTATTTCCAACAGTATTACGCAGCTTGCCAGATCACTATCAAGAATTTGCACAACACCTATTACTGTTTGGGCCTTTTGATATTAATGGTCTGCGTCCAGAGGCTTTGCTTGGTTTCGAATCCTTTGCTCCCCTCACCCATGGCGTACTTTGGTCACTGGGTCTCAATGTGGTGCTGTATATCTGGGTGTCTCGTCTATATCGTCCAAGTGTGGCAGAACAAATTCAGGCGGAAAGCTTCTTCTATTATGAAAGTAAGCCTCTGCCATCAGCTCAGTCCAATACGGATTTAACCGATCTACACCTGAATGCCGCACGCCTGAAAGTCGGTGACTTATTGGCTCTGGCTAAACGGGTTACGGGTGATAAGCCAACCCTTCAAGCCTTCCAACAGTTTTGTGAACAAAACCATGTGGTTTTAAATGAAAATCACGTTGCCAATGGCATGTGGTGGCGTTTCACCGAACAGTATCTGGCAGGAATTATTGGTGCAGCCTCTGCACGTACATTGCTGACCACTGCCATGATTAACAATGGTTTAGCACTCGGGCAAGTTGCCAATATTCTCGACCAAGCTTCACAATGGCAGCGTTTTAATCAGAACCTACTCATGACCATGATCGACCATATGACTCAAGGCGTCAGTGTGGTGGATAAAAATATGTGTTTGGTGGCGTGGAACAACCAATATCTCAAGCTATTTGATTATCCTAAAGATTTGGTCTACGTCGGTTGTCCAATCGCAGATCTGATTCGCTATAACGCGGAACGCGGTGAATGTGGTCCCGGCCCTGTCGAGGAACATGTGCGCAAACGACTGCACTGGATGAAATTAGGCAGTGCGCATGAGTTTGAGCGGATTCGTAAAGATGGTCTGGTCATTCAGATGCGTGGTAATCCCATTGAAGGTGGGGGTTTCGTGACCACTTTCGCCGATATTACCGCCTTCCGTGAAAATGAAGCAGTGTTGGAAGAACGCGTCAGTGACCGAACTCAGCAGCTTGCCAATGCATTGACCGAGCAACAACTCGCGCTAGAACAAGCCGATAAAGCCAATCAATCGAAAAGTCGCTTCCTTGCCGCAGCCAGTCATGACCTATTACAGCCCATGCATGCGGCCCGTTTATTTAGTACTGCTTTAGAGCAAAGTGTGCATTCAACCGAAGACCAACAGACCTTGCAACAACTGGATCGCGCACTCTATGGTGCAGAAAGTATGCTCTCTGCTCTCCTCGATATTGCCCGTTTGGAAGGCGGCACGATTCAGCCAAAACGCCAAGCTTATGCACTGCATGACTTATTAAATGATCTGGAATTACAGTTCAAATCGATTGCTGCTCAACGCAATATTCATCTGTCTGTTCACGACACTAAATTTTGGGTCGATACCGATCCGCAATGGATGCGACGTATTATCCAGAACTTTGTCAGCAATGCATTGCGTTATACCGCTCAAGGTCGTGTGGTGGTTGGCGTGTTACGTTCTGCACAACGCCCAAATCATATTCGTATCGGGGTTTGGGACACAGGACCCGGTATTCATGAACAACAACGCCTGAAACTATTCCAAGAATTCGAACGCTGTGGCCATACTTCGCCTTGGGGCGAACAAGGTCTTGGTCTCGGACTTGCCATCGTACAACGTATGACCAGCCTGCTTGATTTTCCTGTGCATGTCTATTCGGAACTGGGTAAAGGCTCTTGCTTCATGATTGAAGTACCAATCGCTGAAGCGCCAAAAATTCAAATGGCGGTACCGCATGTGCCGGCACTGCAACATACCGCCTATAAAGTGTTGTGCTTGGACAATGATGAAACCATTTTAGAAGGCATGCGCACTTTACTCAGCAAATGGGGCTATCAGATTTTTACTGCAACAGAACCTGAGCAAGCCCTGCGACTGATTGAACAAGAGGATATTCAGGTCTGGCTGATCGACCAGCATTTGAACCATGATCAACGTGGTCTAGACTTCATTGAACAACATCGACTGGCCCATATTCCAGTCGCGCTGATTACCGCAGATTCGGACCCAGAACTTCCGCAATACTTAAAACAGCAGAATATTGTATTGTTGAGAAAACCACTCAAACCAGCAGGCCTGCGTGCGTGGCTATCTGGTTTAAAAATCATGCCCATGCAATAACTAGCAAAATATTTTGCAACATAGGCCAAAATGATCAAAACAATGCACTTTGCTCGATAATGAATTGACCAAAGTGCTCAAATCATTATTGGCTATGGCAAAAACGTTCACTTACATTAGTGAACGTTTGTACACTTACTTACAATTTAACAAGTATTTGTTTTTACTATTAAATTTTACCCTTAAAATTGCATCTACAACTTTAGTCGTATTCTACTTGTTTTCTCGATACCGCATAAATTGATCAAGTTCAACGAAACCTAGACCTCGGCTTGTTGGGTTTCTCATTACAAATTGTCAAAAAGGACATTGATCATGAATAACAGTCACCCTTCAACTGACCATAGCTCACAACAGTTTTATCGCCAATACAGCGCGAATGCCCTGTTACCTGAACTGGACTGGCAAACCATCTTTATACACAGCAAACTGGATGACACCCATTTACGCGCATTGAATACGCTTTACCAAGCCGCTGTTCCACTGGCACTCAATGTCTTTAACCAACTCAATTTTGATGTGTTTGCACCTGCGGCCTACCATCCACAAGGTCTTGGCTTATTTGAAAAACTGGCAGAGCAAGAAGAGACATTCTTAGACGCACTCGAAGCAGAATCAGCCCATCTTGATCATGAAACACGTCATCAAATCTGGAGCATGCTGTTACGTGGCGGTGCGGTATTGGTATTTAAAGCATGGTTAGGACATGTCAAAGGTGGTGAAAACCAATTGGATAAAACCCAGTTCGATGAACTTTCAGATTTACTGTTTATCAAAACACGCCCTGAACAATTAGCACAACGCTTAAAAGTCGATGCCAATGCCGCTTTGACGCACATTTTCTTAATGTATGAAAATGATGTGTTCTTAGACCATTTTAATAGCTTAGAAACGGCCGCTTTATTTGTTGATTTAGGCGTTTATGATGCAGCATTTTTAAGTCTGCGTGATGACCGTGTTGCAGAATATCTCAAAGCCAAAGGCTATGTGACTCAAGAACAAATCGATGATTTGCAATGTGCTTTAAATCCATTGTATTGCGATAGCTTAATGCCAAAACAGGATTGCTTGGCTTAACGCTAAAATGAAACAAGGTGGCTCAGCCACCTTGTTTTTTGTTGCTTAGAACTTCATGCTCATACGCATCCAGTAATTTCGACCAGTATTATTGAATTGCTCTTCACTGGCAAAACCAAAACCCGAACTACCGGCTTTATTCAGGTGCTCGGTATAGGTCTTATCCAAGACGTTATCGACGCCGACTGAAAGATCAATATCTTTATTGAGACTATAACTACCATTCAGTGAAATCGTTGAGAAACCTGCACTTGGTTTCAAGTCATAACCCACGATGTTACCTTGATGCAAGCTGATGCGATTTTGCTGATCCACCACTCGCCACAACATACCGAGCGTATATTTATCAGCAACATAGCGCAGGTTAACCCGACCTTCCAAAGGTGCGATTTGTGGTAACGGTGTATTGTCAGTGGTATTTTTCCCCCACGCATACATCGCACTCACATCTGCTTGAATGTGATCGGTAAACTGATAACCAATACCTGCCTCGGCACCCGCAATGGTTGCATCCACATTCTTCGCGCCAGCAGTAATGCCGCTGCTGCCATGCCCGCCATGTCCACCAGCATGCATATGGCTATGATCGTGATAATTCATCAGAATATAGTCATCAATCAACCCTGCGTATGCCGACACCCATGAGTTAAATGCCCCCTGCTGCTGAGTAAAACCAAGATCTAACTGTAAGGTTTTCTCTGGACGTACCCCATTAAAGGTATTGCTCGAACCTGCATTACCATGTTCAGGACTGAATAATTCCCAATAATCAGGCATACGTTCAACATAACCCAAGCCCACATAACTGTTTACGCCATGCTCGGCATTTTGATTTTCCAAACGAACAAAAGCACTAGGTAAGGTTTTTTCAAGTTGGGTATTGAAACCTTTGGCTTTAGAATCCGCACGCTCATCATCAACAGTGACTTGGTCTACACGAGCACCTGTCACGATTTTATTCTGCGGATTCAATTGATAAGTCAACTCACCAAAAGCACCATAAGACTGGAAGCGCATATCCTGACGGAAAGGTACATTCATCGATGTCATGGTCGGCGAGAACATACTGCCACCATGTTTATTGAACTGAGAGTCGACCCCAGTGATTAAGCTCCATTGATCCCATTCCGAGGTCATGGCCAAACGCGAGTTCAAAGTACGGCGTGTCACTTGCATCGCCATCGGGTTTGGCATCAACATGCTGTGTCCACCATGTTGCATTTCAACCAATGGCGGTGTACGCAGGCTATAATTATCCATGATATGGTCGTTATAGCTATAGTTGACCTGAGCTTCAATTTTCTTGATTACATCAGTGACATTTTTCTTTTCAAAACGTAGACCTAAGCTTTCACGGGCGAATTGTGCCCCATCCATACCACGACCCGCATATTCAGCCTCACCATCCGCTTTACCACCTGTCAATTCAAGCCAAGTGTTTTCATCTGGGGTCCAGCCCAATGCAACATCGGCATTCCAGCGCTCCCATGAGGACGGGATGGTGTTGCCATCGCCATCTTGATAACTATTCGATTCAGAGCGGTTGGCATTTAAGCGGATATATTTTTTCTCATCACCAATCGCCGCTTCAACATTCTGGTCTAAACGCCCAAATGAACCCCACAATACACTCGCCTGTCCACGATAGGGTTTGTCTTGGGTGAGCTTTTCAGGTTCACGTTCAAAGATCACCGTTGCTGCTGAACCGGTATTGGCATATTGAACCGTTTGTGGTCCTTTAATCACTGAAATTCGATCATAGCTTTCAGGAGAGATATAAGAGGTCGGTGCATCCATACGAGCAGGACATGCACCAAGGTTCTCCGTACCATCGGTTAAAATCTTGATGCGGGAACCAAACATACCACGAAAGGTCACATCTCCATTGGTGCCACCGCTTTGTATTGAGTTAAAACCCATAATACTTTGTAGATAGTCGGCACCATCTGTCGCTGGGATGGGTTGAATCGGTTTCTTAGGATCGGCTTGCACCACCAAACCATTGCTCTCATTCGGTTGTTGTGCAGTGACCACAATCGGTGCCATTGAGACATGTGCCTGCTCATGCTGAACAGGTTCTGCCCACGCCATTGCGGTATTTGAAGCAGCCAAGATCGCAACCGTCAGCGGTTGTAATAAAAATTTAGGTTGAGCCATCATCGGTCTCTCTTAAAACATAGATAAAACAGAGCCAGAGTTCCAAAAAAACCCTAACGAAAAGAAAGTTTTAATTTATGCAAAGAGTGGCGGAGCCCGCCCTTGAGGCAACAAGAATAACCGTTGCAGTGCAAAATAAACATGCTTAAAGGCTTGTTGATACGCAACTAAACGGATTTGGATACGGACCAAAACCTCTTTCACCCCCAATTCAGGCGGCAATACCAGATTGGCATAGACCGTACAGTACTGACATTGGTGGTTAGGATCGTGATGATCATGTTCTGGCATCGACACTTGAACATGTTCAAGTTGATGCTCATGCTGCAAAGATGCATGGACCGAATGGCTGTGCGAAGCTTGTAGCTTAGGCAACAGCAACGCCTGAGTAATGGTTTCACAGACAGGCGCGATTTGATATTGCTTCGGAAGTAGCGGCTGCAAGAAAACCGCAATCTGCAAACAGACCGCGGTTAAAGCCAGCAGCAAGCCACAACGAAACAAAGAGAACATCTTTAAAAAGTGTCTATCGCTTAACGTTTGACGCTTACTTTTTCTTTTTCACGTTGGCGAACCACTTTTTCCACTTTCTCACGTGCACGTTGACGCTTTAATGGCGATAAATAATCAACAAAAAGTTTGCCATTTAAGTGATCCATTTCATGTTGGATACAAACAGCGAGAAGTTCGTCAGCTTCTAACACAAATGCTTGACCTTCAAGGTTAATTGCCTCGATTTTTACGCGTGACGGACGCTCAACTTTGTCGTATATTTGAGGCACAGAGAGACAGCCTTCTTCATACGGCTGAGTATCTTCGGTCAGTGGAATGACTTTGGGGTTAATGAACACCATTGGTTGGTTTTTCTCTTCAGAGATGTCCATAACAATAAGCTGAATATGATGATCAACCTGAGTTGCCGCTAAACCTATACCCGGTGCCTCGTACATGGTTTCAAACATATCTGCTGCAAGCTGACGAATATCATCAGTGACTTCTTCGACTGGTTTGGCGATGGTACGAAGGCGGGGATCAGGAAAACTTAGAATAGGTAATAAGGCCATACAGTCGTCCTCACTTATGCCATTGATCAAAAAACCAACTAAAGGGAATACTTGATCAAAAAATTGTGTGTAAAGTCGTTATTATAACGCAACTACACACATAATTTTTAGGAATTATGATAATGAAAAAGGTTTTAAACGGCATACACTCATTTCATGCCTTGGGGTTAAAAAAACAACTGATTGCCGCTGCAATTTGTGCGGGATTAGGCATGAGCATTAATTTCGCCCACGCAGCCAGCCCAAATGTCAGTCCACCTTCAGTGAAAGTCGGTGCGCCACATGTTTATGTGGTGAAAAAAGGCGATACGCTTTGGGATATCTCAGGGAAATTTTTAAGTAAGCCTTGGCGCTGGCCAGAGATATGGGCAAGCAATAAACATGTGAAAAACCCGCACTGGATTTATCCAGGCGATCGCTTGCTGCTGTGCAGTTTGAACGGTAAACCATTGATTGGTAAAGATGAGGGCGATGGCTGTGACGGTATCATTCGTCGCTATACAGGCAATACCTCAAATTTACGTCCTCAAGTCCGTGTTGAGGCCTTGAATAATAGTGTTCCTGTTATTCCTTTGGCACACATTCAGCAATGGTTAGAGCGTACCTCGGTCCTGCCAGCAGATGCGATTGCCAATACCCCTTATATCTTGGGCACAGCAGACAACCGCGTACTTGCAGGTAAAGGTCAAAGTGTTTATGTGCGTGGTAAAGGCCTTGAAAACGGTCAACGTTATGGCGTATTCCGTGAAGGTGAGCCGTACATTGTATTGGACCAAAATGGCAAGAAACAGAATCTTGGGGTTGAGCTGACGCAAGTGGCTTCGGCTGTTGCCATTCGCAATGAAAATGACATCACTACAGTTGAACTCACCGATAGTTATAACGGTGAAGTTCGTCGTGGCGATCGGGTGATGGCTGAACAGGATGCCATGCTACCGACTTTATTCTACCCAATTGATGCTAATCAGGTAAAAGACGGCGGCAAAATCATTCGTGTGATGGGTTCAATTGGCACAGCGGCCAAAAATGGCGTGGTCACCGTGGATCGTGGCACCGCTGATGGCGTTGAAATTGGTCAGGTATTCAGCGTCTATCAAGATGGTGAAGTGGTCAGAGATCCAAAAACCAAAGAGAAAGTGAAACTCCCAGGACAATACCTAGGTAGCGCCATGATCTTTAAGAGTTTTGATCGTATCAGCTACGCCTATATCCTTGAAAGCGAGCTACCGATCAAGCTTGGCTCGGATATTAAGCCACCTCGTTTAGATGACTAAGTAAACGCCTATGTTGAATCAATTATCACCTCATCACTATCACACTGTGTTGGTGTGGTACTTGGTTCAGCATTCGCTGTCGAGTTTCAGCAAAATTCAGCAGCACTTTGGTGGTTGTGAACAAGCAACACAGCCTCATCGTTTCTCAGAATGGTCACAACTGGGCTTACACGCCAATCACTTAAAACGTTTAGCCGAATTTCAAAGCCCTCAGGGTCAGCAACAATTCCAACAACTACTTGATCTGGTTTGCAAATATAGCGATTTTATTTTAACGCCTGATGATATTGGCTACCCAACGCAACTACTACCTTATGTAAATCGTCCTCCCATTTTATTTGGACAAGGTCAGGCACAAGCCTTATTACAACCACAGATTGCCATGGTCGGCAGCCGAAAACCGAGTCCACATGGACGCCAAGTCGCTTATGATTTTGCCTATTATTTAAGTGAAAAAGGCTTTTATATCAGCAGTGGTTTGGCCCATGGGATTGATCAAGCCGCACATCAAGGTGGATTAGCACATCAGCGTACGATTGCAGTGACGGGTACAGGCCTCGATAGCGTCTACCCCGCTCAGCACAAACAACTGGCACAACAAATTACCCAATCTGGGGCCATCGTGACGGAGTTTCTGCCAACGACAATGCCCTTACAACAGCACTTCCCAAGACGCAATCGGATCGTCAGTGGTCTGAGTTTGGGTGTCTTAGTGGTGGAGGCTGCACTGAAAAGTGGCTCTCTCATCACGGCAAATGAAGCAGCCAATCAAGGTAAAATGGTATTTGCGATTCCAGGGCATATTTACAGTGAACATCATCAAGGTTGCCATCAACTGATTCGAGAAGGTGCCATTCTGGTCGATCATCCCGAACAGGTTATCGAGGATTTAGCACTACCGACGCAGTGGCAAGTCCAGCAACACTCAACTGATGAAGCCAGTACTGCTCCTCCGCCGAGCCTGCCCGCACATTTGATTGCGTTGTATCAGAGTCTGGACTGGATTGGACAAGATTTGGATCAACTGGCGCTGCGCCATCCAATTACGATTGCAGAGCTAACCGCCCAATTAATGGAATTGGAATTACTCGGTTTATGCATGCAACAAGCAGGACGCTATTTACGTTGTCGCCCAATGCATTAAACTAGTCATACTCTCTCCTGTTTTCACATACATCCCATGATGACTTCCTCTATTTCTGATGCAGCTCAACTTTTAAAGCAAGGACAAGTTCTGGCTTATCCGACAGAAGCAGTTTGGGGATTGGGTTGTGATCCCTTCAATGAACAGGCATTTCAGAAAATTCTGGAACTGAAACATCGTCCCGTTGAAAAAGGCGTGATCTTATTGGCTGGGCATTTAGACCAAGTCGAACATTTATTGCAGGACTTAGACCCAACAATCCGTCAACAAGTGATTGCTACATGGTCGAATCGCCTTGAGACAGAACGTGCCACAACATGGCTACTGCCTGCTGATCAAAGTATTCCAACATGGATCAAGGGGCAGCATCCTTTGGTCGCAGTTCGTGTCACGACACATCCTCTGTGCATGCAGCTATGCCAACAATTTGGCAGCTTTATTGTCTCTACCAGCGCCAACCCAGCTGGTCTCTCACCCGCACAAAGTTTAGAAGAAGCGCAACATTACTTCAGCACTTCATTAAATTATCTCGAAGGTGATTTAGGGTTGAGCCGAGAACCAAGTCGCATTTTGAATGCACTGACAGGTGAAGTTGTTCGCGCCTAATTAGGTGAATAGCGGACAAAAAAAAGCTCAGTTATATAGGGATAACTGAGCATAAAAAGGATGTGTATAATCACATCCAGAGGGTCCATAAATTTGGTGAGCAACCTATTCATTCTAAAAATGAATCATCTTGCTGTGATTGCTATTATGAGGGAATCGTCCCATTTATACAAATATATTATTTATCTAACAAAAAGTGTGAAAAGCGTACCAATTTTGTCACTTCCTCATTTTCAATAAAATTATATTTATATTTTTATTCAGCTTTTTTTTGATCATAAATTTAGTAAATCTTAAAAATATATTTGCAAATCATATAGAAAGCACAGTCACCAAAAAATATTTTTGGTGCGTTTGTTGATATTTTAAACAAACGCACCGTCAGCTTTCATATTTAAGATGCAGATTCAGCCAGCGGAGCCGATACTTTAACCGTTTTCTTCTGCGCCATAATGATCCCCATCAGGATCATCAGACCGCCAATGCTATGATAAATTGTCCAGTGCTCTGACAACCAGAAACTGGCAATAATCGCAGTAAATACTGGCATTAAATTCATAAAAATACTGGTACGATTTGGGCCAATCGCCTGTACTGCGACCATCCATAATAAAGGTGCAATTAATGAAGGGAACATGCCCGCATACAGAACACTCGCTGCATTCTGAGCATTAATCCCATCTAGGCCAAACCAGAGCAAAAATGGGACGTGATACAGCAACGCAAAACCAATTTGTACATACAAGCTGCTTAATAAAGGAAGCTGTAGCTGCCATTTTTTCAAGAACACGCCATAAAACGCATAGAAACCCACAGCCAATACCATGACTGCATCGCCCCAATGTCCACCTTGATCAAATAGGTTTGAGAGGTGACCTTGACTCATCACATAAATCAAGCCTGCAAAAGATAAAAGACTGCCAAAAATGGCAAAACGATTCGGTGCATCTTTTAAAATAAAATAAGAGATAAAGATGGTAAAGATCGGGACAAAGGCATTCACAATGCCCATATTGGTCGCCGTCGTATAGTGGGCAGCGGTATAAGATAAACCTTGGTACAGCACCATACCAAAAGCACTGAGTACGGCTAATTTAGGAATCAACGGACGAATTACAGCGCGTTGTCGCCATACTTTCGGCAACATAAACGGTGTCAAAATAATAAAGGCAACAAACCAACGATAAAAACTAATACTCACAGGCGAAATATAGTCCGCCACATAGCGTGTCACTGCAATATTCAACGACCAAATCAAAACCGCAATCAAGGGCAATACGAAGGCCCACTTTTGGTACTTACTTAACTGACCCATCATTTTCTCACCCTATCTCAGCAATGAGAGTATTGTGGAAGATGTCCAAAATAATTGAAATATCGTATTTCAGACATTTATATCGCAGTCACGACATCGTGGCTTAGAACAGCTCCCATGCGCGCATCGCGTGTTCAACCACCTTATGCAGTTGTTCAACCGTCGCCCCATCTCGTGCTTGAATCGTCAGACCCTGCACAACCGTTGCATAGAAGTCTGTCATTTCCTGTAAAGGCGCTGTTGCTGGCAAATCCCCGTTGGCAACTCCCTGTTCTAAACGCTCAAACAGTTTTTGCTTGGTCTGCAAACGTTTTTCCAGAATATTGTGTTGAACCGCCTGTGCATTGTCCGAGCAGTTCATGGTCGCAACCACCAACATACAACCTGCTGGTTTATTCGGTTGAGCCAAACGTTTAACGTTGTCATATAGATAAAGCTCAAATGCAACTTTGGCGGTTTTGGCTTCTAAAAAAATAGGAACAATCGGACAAGCTTCATGTGCCAAATAATAGTCGATGCATTTATAAAACAAACCCGCTTTATCACCAAAGCTACTATATAAGCTCGGTGCAGTCAGCTCTAGCGCTTGTGTTAAATCGCTGATCGACGTGGCTTCATAACCATGCTCCCAAAATAGCAACATGGCTTTTTCCAAAGCCTGCTGCTCGTCAAAACACTTTGGACGACCACGCTTTTTTTTCAAGCTGTCATCACAGGGTGTTGGCAGAGGATCAGGTGCATTTGTCATAACAGTCACAGGTATTTTCATAACGATCACTATCAAATTAATTGACGCAGCAACATTAATCAACTATTTTATTTTATATCGATCGTTATAAAAAATTACTACTTTTCAATTTTATTGTTATCTAACTAACAATAAAGGGAATTTTTATGGAAAACCCATCTGCAACTGACCTCAGCTCACTGGAGTCAAACCCCTCACAAGGAAACTGGCTCGCATTGCTCTCTGTTACCTTCAGCGCTTTTGCCTTGGTCACAGGTGAGTTTCTTGCGATTGGTGTACTCAATGACATCGCAAGGGACTTTCAAGTCTCGGTTGGAACAGCTGGTCTAACCGTTTCATTGACCGCAATCGTCGGTATGTTTGCTGCAGTGCTGATTCCAATTTCGGCGAAGACACTAGATCGACGAACTCTGTTACTGATGCTCACCCTGTTAATGATTATTGCCAATCTTCTCACCGCATTTGCGCCTAACTTTATCCTGCTATTAGTCGGACGTATCATTCTGGGCGTTGCCGTTGGCGGATTCTGGGCCACTGCAGTTGCTTTAAGTGGCCGCCTTGCACCGCCCCATTTACCGATTGCCAAGGCAACGGCTTGGGTGGCTTTCGGAGTGACTTTGGCCAGTGTATTAGGTGTTCCGATGGGCACATGGTTAGCTCAGTATAATGGTTGGCAGACCTCTTTCACGGCAATTTCATTGATGGGGGTATTGCTGTTTATCTTCCAGTATCTGTATCTGCCTCAACTCAAACCCGCCTCTTCATTGCATTGGAAAGAACTTCCGATCCTGTTGCAACATCCTGCTGCGCGTAAAGGTCTGATCATCTTTATTTTTATGGGCTTTGCACATTTTGCGGCTTATAGTTATTTTTCTGCCTTTTTTAAGCATCAATTGGACTTCTCTGATGGCCTGATTAGTCGTTTACTGCTGGTCTATGGGATTGCAGGAATTTTTGGCAATATTTTTGCTGGCTATCTGGGGCAGAAAAATATCCGTTATACCTTTGCAGTCAGTGGTATCACCTTCTTCTTTGCCTTTCTGTGCTTACCGCTGTCTGGCGCATATGTCGTCTCTGCAATCATCTTGACTGCTTTATGGGGCTTCGCTTATGGCATTATCCCAACCGCAGTCAACATCTGGATGTTTACACATGCGCCTGAAGCCGTTGAAAAAGGCATGCCAATGGTGACATTAACCTTTTTAATTTTGATTGCGCTGGG
Organism: Acinetobacter sp. Ac_3412; assembly: GCF_013072675.1. Lineage (NCBI taxonomy): Bacteria > Pseudomonadati > Pseudomonadota > Gammaproteobacteria > Moraxellales > Moraxellaceae > Acinetobacter > Acinetobacter sp. Ac_3412. The sequence goes on from NZ_LXUJ01000004.1 coordinate 21,510, forward strand.
CAGTATGTTTGGTGGCATTATCGTGGATTATTTTAATGGTACGGTCTTATTTTTCGCCATGCTGCCATTGGTCCTCTGTTCTCTAGTATTGATCTTTACGCTGGCACGAGGTCTGAACAATCCCAAAATCCATTATCAGAAACAATGATACAGGCTGAGCTCATACTGAATGCCCCCTGCTTAGATATTTCTTCTATCCGCACCATGACTGGTCGCCTCTACACAAATTGTTAAGGCGACCTATTGATTCGTTTCCACGTGACTTTCCCAAGCTATGCATATTTCTCATAAGCCTTATAAATATTTTTATAACGATCACTATTAAATTAATTGACGACCTTGAATTTATCTATTATTTTATTTTATAGCGATCGTTATAAAAACTTAATTTATTCTTAACCCTTTTGTCATCTTAATGACAAATAAGGACATTCACATGGAACAATCCACTTCCTCAGATGCACGACCCATCGAAACCACGCAAGGCAGTTGGTATGCAATTTTAGCTGTTGCCATTGGTGCTTTTGCCTTGGTGACCAGCGAATTCTTGCCAGTAGGCGTACTGAATAGTGTCGCGGCGGACTTAAATATTTCCGTCGGGACTGCAGGTTTAATCATTACCTTACCTGGGGTGATGGCTGCAATTGCTGCACCACTATTACCTATTTGGGTCAAACAACTTGATCGTCGCTATGTATTGATCTTATTGACTGCAATTATGGTCATAGCCAACACCATTACTGCATTTGCCGATAACTTCAATGTGTTATTACTCAGCCGTCTAGTACTCGGAATTTCAATTGGTGGCTTCTGGGCAACCGCAATCGCGCTCAGCGGTAAGCTTGCACCACCCCATTTACCCATCGCCAAAGCCACTGCAATTGTGATGGCTGGTGTTACTTTTGCAACCGTCCTAGGCGTTCCGATCGGAACATGGCTGAGTGAATTCTATGGTTGGCGCAGTGCTTTTGGCATTACTGCGGTGATTGGACTACTGGTTTTGGTTCTACAAGTGATGTTCTTACCAAAACTGAAACCTGAGTCTGCCATTCATTTACGCGACCTACCTGCATTATTGCGTACCCCCAAAGCACGTAGCGGCATGTTGATCGTGTTACTGATTGGTCTTGCTCACTTCTGTGCCTATAGCTACTTGGCACCCTTTTTTAAAAATATTGCAGGTTTTAACGGGACCACCATTAGCTCATTACTTCTGCTTTATGGTATTGCAGGTATTTTTGGTAATGCCTTTGCAGGCTATAGTGGCAATTTAAATGTGCGCTATACCCTTGCCTTTGTCGGGATCTGTTTTGCAATCGTCTTCTTTGGCTTCCCAATCTTTGCAGTTCATGAGTTTGGTGCGATTGTACTGACCGCCTTATGGGGTTTTGCTTTCGGTGCCTTCCCGACCTCAGCCAATATCTGGATGTTTGTGCATGCCCCTCATGCCGTTGAAAAAGGGATGCCTCTGTTCGTGGGCATGTTCCAAGTCATGATTGCCACAGGTTCACTACTCGGTGGTTATGTGGTTGATCATTTCAATGAAAATATCTTAATTTATGGTGTAATTAGTTTTGTTGCCTTAGCTTTGATTAGTATTTTTACTTTAGCCAAAGGTCTAAACAATCCTAAAGTAACTTACGAAAACTAAAATGAGCCCCTCAAATGAAGCATGATATTGCTGAACAATTTCCCTTTTTACACGGTATAGAAGTCCATGAATTTCTCTATCAAAAAGACGATATTGTCACACCTCATTCTTCACTTTGGGGCGATTTCAATTTTAGTTTGAATGGGACGTTAGAGTTTGATATTGAAGGTCAATACTACCTATCACCACCGAGTTATGGATTGTGGTTACCCTCACGAACCGAACACCAATCACTCCCTGTTGAACATGAAATTCATTATATTTGTATCCGCCTACATCCTAAGTTTGGCGATTTTTTAGGGAATACTTGTCGTTGTTTTAGTATCGAGCCTTTCTTTCGGGCATTGGTACTGCAAATCTTAGAGCAACAAAAACAAGCTGCTCCCCCTGAATATCTCGAACACCTGCTACAAGTGCTGTTCGACCAGCTCAAACAAGCCCCTGCTTACTCACATTACTTACCGCAAAGTAGCCATCCTATTTTATCGCCAATCTTAGAGAAGCTATCTGATCCTGAGTTATTTAATAGCAGTTTACAGCAGGTATTACAGAATTTTACGGTGAGCGAGCGGCACGTTTTACGCCTGAGTCAACAAGAGTTACAACTGTCGCTGTCAGAATGGCGTAATCGCGCCAAGATTATTTTTGCCATCAACCAGATCCGCCAAGGAATGACCATTAAACAGTTGGCCTTTGCTTTAGGCTATCACCACAGTTCCAGCTTTATTGAGTTCTTTAAGCGCTATACGGGACAAACTCCCATTCAACTTAAAAATGCCTCCCTCTAAAATAAAGGCTTGGTTTTTCTGATTATTTGTATGGATTCATATCAAGAGCATTGCACTCTGCGGCAATAGCAGTTAAAACAAACGGGTATTGTCACAACAACAAATTAGGACGTATTCCATGAGCCAATCGGTTTATCACATTCCAGTTAAAGACATTAAAGGCCAAGAAGTCGATCTAGATCAATATCAAGGCAAAGTCCTGTTGATCGTTAACGTAGCATCAAAATGTGGTTTAACACCGCAATACGAAGGTCTGGAAAAACTGTATCAAGCCAAAAAAGATCAAGGTTTAGAAATTCTTGGTTTTCCTGCGAATAATTTCTTGGAACAAGAGCCAGGATCAAATGATGAAATCCAACAGTTCTGCTCACTGAACTATGATGTGCACTTCCCTCTGTTCGCAAAAATCTCTGTTGCGGGGGAGGATAAACATGCTTTATATCAAACCCTGACCCAAGCGATTCCAGAGCGTCAGGGCGAAGGTCCATGGTGGAAAGACTTGGTCGATTATGGTTTAACGCCAAACAACCCACCAGAAGTGTTATGGAATTTTGAAAAGTTCTTAGTGAATAAGAATGGTGAAATTGTTGCTCGTTTTGCACCAGATATTACTGCGGATGACGAGCGTATTGTCAGCGCGATTGAAGCGGAATTAGCGAAGTAAACTTGAGAAACACCTATAGAAAAGCGCAGTTGATCTGCTCTTTTCTATTCCAAACCTAGAAAGTCCTTCGTCTCCCTACATTCATCAAACTGTTGCTGAATTGCAAAAATCACTTCTTTCTCCACACTTTCTGATTATAGTGACCCTCTCTTATAATCTGGTGTCGTTCAGCCATGATGGAAAATCTATCTCTCAAAGCCATTCTCTCTGTATCTACACTTGCGGCGGCATTAACGCTCACTGGCTGTGACCAAGCCCCTCAAGAGAATGAACAAACTGAGCAAACAACTGTGTTTGAACAGACAGACACAACTTCTGAAAATACAGAAAGAGCAACAGCAATCACTCAGGATACCCACCCCTTAAGTCGTGGCAATATGTTGAACATCGCCCGTGATATTGCCAAGTTGCAAATCGAGACTGATGACTACGTCACGCTGCTTAAGCAATCACAAAGCAACCTTGAACAAGCGATTCAAGATAAAAATGTTCAAAGTCTGCAACAGACAACAGGTACTTTAAGCCAAGAATTGAATGGTTTACATGATGCCTTGCTGGCACTCAATTTAAAAAGTACGGAAGTGGATCAAATTCGCCAAAGCTTATTGAGTGCAAATCAACAGCTGCTAAATATGCCGCTATTGCATGGTCAAACCGATCTTTCAAAAATTGATTTTGCCAAGATAGAAAAGCAGTTTAATACGATTCAAATGGATATGGTAAAACTAGCGACCCTAGTGTTGGGAAATAAAGACGAGTCAAATACTTAAAAGTATCGATTGTTTAACTTCAAATTCAGGTTTCAAAATAGATGAGACATAAAAAAGCCACCTTACGGTGGCTTTTTTATGTCAAACCTGCAAATTACAATGCGCGGTTTTTCATCTTACGAATCGTTTCGAGCTGACCTGCGATCTCAGATAGAGATGCGAGTGCAGCAGCAGAGTCCAAGTCACTCTTTTGATTTGCTAGCAATGCTTCAGCTTGTTTACGAGCATCCAAAATTGCAGCTTCATCTAAATTGTCAGCACGAACTGCAGTATCTGCAAGTACGGTAACAACATGAGGTTGAACTTCTAACACACCGCCAGATACATAAACGATTTCTTCTGTACCATTTTCCAACTGAACACGAATCGGGCCCGGTTGGAGTAAAGTTACGAGTGGTGCATGCCCTGGTAAAATACCAAGCTCACCGCCCGCACCTTTTGCGATTAACATCGTAACTTGTCCAGAGTAAATTGACTCTTTAACACTTACGACATCACATTGCATAGTCGCCATGAGATGATCTCCTTAAATTAGAGTTTCTCAGCTTTAGCAATCACTTCGTCAATACCACCAACCATATAGAACGCTTGTTCTGGGATGTGATCGTATTCACCAGCTAATAGACCTTTAAAGCCACGAATCGTTTCTTTAAGCGGTACTAATTTACCAGGCGCACCAGTAAACACTTCAGCTACGTGGAATGGTTGAGAGAAGAAACGTTGGATTTTACGCGCACGGTAAACAACCAATTTGTCTTCTTCTGCTAACTCGTCCATACCCAAGATTGCAATGATGTCTTTAAGCTCTTTATAACGTTGCAATACGTTCTGTACAGAACGTGCAATTTCATAATGCTCAGCACCAACAACCAATGGATCTAACTGACGTGAAGTTGAGTCAAGTGGATCGATCGCTGGATAAATACCAGAAGATGCGATGTCACGGCTCAATACAACTGTTGCGTCTAAGTGAGCAAATGTTGTCGCAGGCGATGGATCTGTTAAGTCATCGGCAGGTACGTATACTGCTTGGATCGAAGTGATCGAACCAGACTTAGTAGACGTAATACGCTCTTGAAGAACACCCATTTCTTCTGCAAGTGTCGGTTGGTAACCTACTGCAGATGGCATACGACCTAACAATGCTGATACTTCAGTACCCGCAAGTGTATAACGATAGATGTTGTCGACGAATAATAATACGTCACGACCTTTACCATTTTCGTCTTTTTGATCACGGAAATATTCAGCCATGGTCAAACCAGTTAACGCTACGCGTAAACGGTTACCTGGTGGCTCATTCATCTGACCGTAGACCATTGCTACTTTGTCAAGAACGTTAGAATCTTTCATTTCGTGATAGAAGTCGTTACCTTCACGAGTACGCTCACCAACACCAGCAAACACAGATAAACCTGAGTGTGCTTTCGCGATGTTGTTGATCAACTCCATCATGTTAACGGTTTTACCAACACCCGCACCACCGAATAAACCAACTTTACCACCTTTCGCAAACGGGCAAAGTAAGTCGATGACTTTGATACCAGTTTCTAAAAGATCAGTAGAAGCTGCTTGTTCAGCATAAGAAGGTGCTTGACGGTGAATCGGCAAACGCTCTTCAGTCGCTACAGGACCCGCTTCATCAATTGGGCGACCCAAAACGTCCATAATACGACCAAGCGTAGCTGGGCCAACTGGAACAGAAATCGGTGCGCCAGTGCTAGTCACGTTAAGACCGCGTTTAAGGCCTTCAGTAGAACCCATTGCGATAGTACGAACTACACCATCACCAAGCTGTTGCTGAACTTCCAAAGTCGTTTCAGTACCATCAACTTGGAGAGCTTCATAGATCTTAGGAACGCTATTACGTTCAAACTCGACGTCGATAACCGCGCCGATGATCTGAATGATACGACCGCTACTCATTGCTGTCTCCTCAATTCAAAAATAATGTTAAACGGCAGCGGCACCACCAACGATCTCGGAAATTTCCTGAGTAATCGCGGCTTGACGCAGCTTGTTATAAATGAGTTGTAGGCTCTTGATGAGATCGCCTGCATTGTCAGTCGCTGCTTTCATAGCGACCATACGTGCAGATTGCTCACAGGCGATGTTTTCAATCACACCTTGATAAACCATAGACTCGATATAGCGGACCAACAAACCATTTAACAATTCTTCTGCTTCTGGTTCATAGAGGTAATCCCAACCATAAGTACGGTTAAGGTCATCACTCTCTTCTGCTGGTGCTAAAGGAACGAGTTGTTCTACTTTAGGCTGTTGTGTCATTGCATTGATGAAGCCATTTGATACGAGGTAGATACGATCTAATTCGCCCTTATCAAATGCATCAAGCATAATTTGCACTGAGCCCGTTAACTGTTCCAAACTTGGTGTATCACCCAACTGAGTGGTCACACCGAGCACTTTACCGCCGTAGCTCTTAAAAAACGAAACCGCTTTTTGACCAATCAAAGCAAATTCAACTTCAATTGACTGCTCTTGTTGTGCTTTGACATGCTGCACAACTTTCTTAAACAAGTTAATGTTTAAGCCGCCTGCCAAACCACGATCTGAAGACACCACAATATAGCCAACGCGCTTAACTGGGCGCTCAACCATATAACGGTGTTTGTATTCAGGGTTTGCTTGGACTAAGTGAGCAATTACACGGCGCATATTATCGGCATACGGACGGCCCTGAGCCATGCGCTCTTGCGCACGACGCATTTTAGAAGCAGCTACCATTTGCATCGCGCGAGTAATCTTTTGCGTGCTCTTGATACTAGCTACTTTGGCGCGAATTTCTTTTAAATTTGCCATACGCTTAACCTAGTATTCGAAAGCTCTTGCGAGCTTCCGAAGGTTGATCCGTGAACCAAACTTAACTAAAGTTTTAGCTATTGCTAAAATTAGTAAGTTTGAGTCGCTTTGAAGCTTTCAATACCTGATTTGATTGCTGCTTCGATGTCTTTGTTGTAATCACCAGTTTCATCGATCTGTTGCATTAACGCAGCTTGTTCAGAACGGAAGTAAGAAATTAACGCAGCATCAAAGTCTACGATTTTCTTCACTTCTACGTCAGCCATATAGCCTTCGTTAGATGCATAAACAGAAACAGCTTGGTCAGCAATTGAGTAAGGAGCATATTGTTTTTGCTTCATTAACTCAGTTACACGTTGACCATGCTCAAGTTGCTTACGAGTTGCTTCATCAAGATCAGAAGCGAACTGAGCAAACGCAGCCAATTCACGGTATTGCGCTAAAGCAGTACGGATACCACCAGACAATTTTTTGATGATCTTCGTTTGAGCAGAACCACCAACACGAGATACAGAGATACCCGCGTTCACAGCAGGACGAATACCTGCGTTGAATAATGATGTTTCTAAGAAGATCTGACCGTCAGTAATCGAAATTACGTTGGTTGGTACGAATGCAGATACGTCACCAGCTTGAGTTTCAATGATCGGTAACGCAGTTAAAGAACCAGTTTGACCAGTTACTGCACCGTTCGTGAACTTCTCAACATAATCAGCTGAAACGCGCGAAGCACGTTCAAGAAGACGCGAGTGAAGATAGAATACGTCACCTGGATACGCTTCACGACCTGGTGGACGACGTAAAAGTAATGAAATTTGACGGTAAGCAACAGCTTGCTTAGACAAATCATCATAAATAATTAACGCGTCTTCACCACGATCACGGAAGTATTCGCCCATTGTACAGCCTGAGTACGGAGCTAAATACTGCATTGCTGCAGGATCAGCGGCCGCAGCTGCGACAACAGTTGTATACGCCATAGCGCCAGTTTCTTCTAGCTTACGTACCACGTTTGCAATTGTTGATTGTTTTTGACCAATCGCAACGTATACACATTTAATGCCAGAGTTTTTCTGAGCGATGATCGCATCGATCGCCATTGCTGTTTTACCAGTTTGACGGTCACCAATAATCAACTCACGCTGACCACGACCTACAGGGATCATGGTATCAACTGATTTATAACCAGTTTGAACAGGTTCGTCGACAGACTGACGCCAAATTACACCTGGTGCTACTTTTTCAACAGCATCAGTTAATTTTGCATCAATTGGGCCTTTACCATCAATTGGATTACCCAAAGCGTCTACGACACGGCCAAGAAGTTCAGGACCAACCGGAACTTCTAATACACGACCTGTGCAACGAGCTTTTTGACCTTCTTGAAGGCTTAGGTAGTTACCTAAAACAACGGCACCCACTGAATCCTGTTCTAGGTTCAGTGCCATACCAAATAAGCCGCCGTCGAATTCGATCATTTCACCGTACATTGCATCTGCAAGACCGTGAATGCGCACGATACCGTCAGATACCATGACGATGGTACCTTCATTCTTCGCGGTCGCGCTGGTGTCCAGATCGCCGATACGCTGTTTAATGAGCGCACTGATCTCGGATGGATTCAGTTGTTGCATTGCGCTATTCCTCAATCTTTTTTAAGTTCAGTCTTTTTGCTATTACGCAAGAAGACGAGTCCGCATTTTTTCAAGCTTGTTAAGCGCAGAGTCATCTATCACTTGGTCGCCTGCACGAATCACAACACCTGCGATCAACGCTGGATTAACGTTAACAGTGACATGAACTGTTCTGTTAAAACGTTTTTCAAGCGCATGAGCTAAAATATGCTCTTGTGTCGCATCCATTGGAAAAGCAGATTCAATTTCTACTTCCAATGTGTTGTTGTTCTGCGATTTAAGTAGTTCGTATTCTGTTGCGATTTCAGGCAATAAAACTAAACGATCATTATCTGCAAGCAATGTCAGAAAGTTAGACACTGATTGAGTTTGATCTTCACCTAAAACCTTGGCAAAAAGACCTACTTGTTCCGCAGGAGTCAGCTCAGGGCGATTTAAATAAGCGGAAAATGCTTCATCTTGCACCGCAGCACTGAGCAGTTGTAACGCATTTGACCAAGCGTCAGTTGCATTCTGCTCAGATGCATAAGCAAATGCTGCTTTGCTGTACGGGCGTGCTAACGTCAAGAGTTCAGCCATATTCGCCTCGCTTAAAGTTTAGCAGCCAGCTGATTCAGCATGGCATTATGAGCTTCTGCGTCAACTTGTTGGTTCAGAATTTTTTCTGCACCAGCAACTGCCAAAGCAGCAACTTGTTGACGTAATTCTTCGCGAGCAGAATTGATGTCTTGATCAACAGTTTCTTTCGCCTGTTGACGAATACGCTCACCTTCAGCAGATGCTTGGGTACGCGCTTCTTCGATCAATTGTGCTGAACGACGGTTCGCTTGTTCGATCAATTGAGCCGCTTGTGCTTTTGCTGCGTCTAATTCTGCCTTTACTTGTGCTTGCGCATCAGCAAGGTCAGCTTTTGCTTTTTCAGCAGCGTTTAAGCCATCAGCGATTTTACGCTGACGCTCACTAATCGCATTGATTAGTGGAGGCCAAACAAACTTCATGCAGAATGCGACAAAGATCGCAAATGCAATTGCTTGGCCAATCAATGTGAGGTTGATATTCATTTCGCTATTCCTCAATATGTGGATTTAGGAATTAAGCTATTAACCTACAAATGGATTAGCGAAGATGAAGAACAAGCCAATACCAACACCGATCATAGGCACAGCATCAAGAAGACCCGCAATTAAGAACATACGAGTTTGAAGTTGTGGAGCCAATTCTGGTTGACGAGCAACAGCTTCTAAGAAGCGACCGCCTAAAAGACCAAAACCAATCGCAGTACCTAAAGCACCGAAAGCGATCAAGATAGCAGATGCAATTGCAACTAGACCTAAAGTGAGTTCCATGAAAAATTCCTCAGAGGTTAGGTTATTACCAAATTAAACTAAAATTTAAGCCCAACGATCAGGTGATAGTTAGGCAATACCATTAATGCTTTTCGCTTGCCATGCTCAAGTAAACGATGGTCAGCATCATAAAGATAAATGCTTGCAGCGTGATTACAAGAATGTGGAAAATAGCCCAAGGCACAGATAACGCCCACTGGATCCAGAACGGCAATAATGCGATCAAGATGAAGATCAACTCACCCGCATACATGTTACCGAACAGTCGTAGAGCTAACGAAACTGGACGAGCAAGGAAAGTTACTAATTCCAAAATTAAGTTCACTGGAATCAATAACGCTTTTGCAAATTTGTTACTTGGGTTGAATGGGTTAAGTGCCAATTCACCGACGAAACCGCCGATCCCTTTTTCACGAATACTATAGAACAAAATTAAAACAAATACAGACAACGACATACCAAGGGTAATGTTCGGGTCAGTAGATGGAACAACTTTGAAGTAAACGTGGTGAGGGTCCATACCAAATACGTTTGCACCAATCAATTGAGCTGTATACGGGATCCAGTCAACAGGGATTAAGTCCATTGCGTTCATGAGGAAAATCCACACGAAAATGGTTAATGCCAATGGTGCAATTAAACGTGATTTGCCGTGGAAAGTATCACGAACACTTGAGTCTACAAACTCGATAATCATTTCAATCGCTGATTGGAATTTAGTTGGAACACCTGCATTCGCAGCTCTCGCAACTGTCCAAAACAACAAACAGAAAATCACACCAAGTCCGATAGACCAACCCATTGAATCCAAGTGAATTGCAGTGAACCCCATCGAATGAGCTTCTTCAGCAGTCTCAGCCAATTTCCATGTACCATCAGGCATTTTGCCATAGGTCATATTGGTCAAGTGATGCTTGATATACTCGGTCGAAGTCAGGGCATGTTCTTCAGCAGCCATAAATCACACCTGGTCAATGTCAATCATTAAAAAGAAGTAGAAACGAATCAAGCGGATGGCAAAGATCCCGCCTCTACTTCCAAAAATCTCAAAATGTGTTTTATCCTCGTTTTTGTAGACGTGCCACCCAAAATGGCGCGACCCACGACATCGCTTGTACGAGAATAAATCCACAAAACAATGCAACCGGTGACAGCGGTTTAACATTGCTCAAAATTAATATAAAACCCACGATCACAATCGCAAACTTACCGAGCATTCCTCGGTACATATTCAGCATGACTTGTTTTGATGCTCTTGCGCCTGCCGTTCTAAACGACTGCCAAGCAAAATAACAATGTGCCAACCAACATACCAAAGCCCCAAGCGCAGCACTCAAAGCAGCAGTTGTATCTTTCATTGCCCATGCCAGTAAAGCGGCAACAGGAATCATACATGCTTGTAAGAAGACCAAAGCTTTTGCTAATCGTCGGTCAATCATGCGACTAGTTTGGCTCATTTTTTACCCACTTACAGCAGAACTGCTTGACAAGTTTTAATCATGATCGTTTCGAATCGCAGGCATTATAGAGTTACACCCCTGAACATGCAATCTTTTCTCGACTTAAGTCTGCTTTTTTCGTTACCATATTTTTTGACGTTAGAGTCAATTGATTTTTATTTTTTTGATCAATTTTGTGCACTTATTACGCATTTATCGGTTTTTAAAGCCAATTTTTGCCATGCTGTTACAAAATTATCTTCACCACGCATGCTTTCATCTACCGATTGGAAAACTACTGGGTTCATTTTTTGGTACTGACTGGCACTTGCTGTCGTTTCGGCCAATAAGCACATTTTATTTTGCGGACGATTGTCTCTTAAGTACTTAATCTGAGCTGCCGTTGGTGCAATATGTGGATCATCGGTCAGCGCACCTGCAAATTTCAGGTTCAATGCTCTTTCTAGATACTGATAGGCATCATGATAAGACCAATAGTTTTTGGCTTTATTAGAGCTTTCATATTGTTGTGAGGCTTGCAGCATCTGCTGAGAGAACTCTTTGGCATTGGCCATATATTTGGCTTTATTTTCTGGATATTGCTGCGAACGTAAAGTTGCAATAAAGAAAGCGATACGTACCGCATTATTTGGATCTAACCACACATGACTATCTACCGTGTTCGCCATAGATGCACCACGCAAATTACGCAGCGGTAAAGTCGTTAAAATGCCTGAATCCAATAGCGCAATCGCTTTACGGTTCTGATTTAGCATCTTTTCAAGCGGTGCCTCATGCGCTTTCCCAAGCCAAATCACCAAAGAGGCATCTTGAATCGCTTTACGGTGTGCTGGTGTGAGTTGTACGTCATGGCCACTTTGATCTTTTAATAACAGAATCGGTTCTTCTACTCCGTCTGTTACTTCTTTGGCAATCAGATAAATTGGGTGTGTTGAAACCACCAAGCTTTGTGTCCAGCCCCATGTGCTTAACATCGAAAACAAGACCAAGACAAATAGGCGAGACATCACAACATTACTCAATTTAGCGAAGCATGTTATAATATAACAAAAGTTAAAAAATGCCTATGTCTATTTTTAGATTCGCTGCACTATCCGTCGTGCATTTAACTTATATAGATAGTTATCATAAATTGCATGTTATGATAGCGGGGCTATTGCGACACTATTCAGACACTTGATGTCAGTGAAAATTCAATAGGCTCTACAAAACAATGAGGTCAATCTATGAGTTCTTGTTCACATGAACATGACAATGCTTTACATGGTGTTCACGGTCATCACGATATTAAAGCACGCCTTGCCGAAGCAGAAATTTTATGCACTGCGACTGGCGCTCGTCTGACACCTTTACGTAAAGAAGTACTTGAACTCATTTTAAATGCATCTGCACCAATGGGTGCTTATGACTTATTGGCGAAAATTAAAGGCCAAGCAGATCGCCCTGCCGCGCCTCCTACGGTTTACCGTACTTTAGACTTTTTATTAGAAAAAGGCTTAATTCATAGACTTACATCTATTAATGCCTATATTCCTTGTTGTCATCCACGTGAAGGCCATCAAGCGGCTTTTCTGATCTGTACGGAATGTCATTCTGTGAAAGAAGCATCAGCACAAGGTTTGATCCAGCAACTCGATCAACTTGCGTCATCAGACCAGTTTTTAGCGCAACATAGCATTATTGAAATCTCTGGAAAATGTCATCAGTGCAGCACACGCCAGTAAGCACTCCACTTATTCAGCTGGAGAAAATCTCAGTTCGTCGTGATGAGCTGGATATTTTAAGAAATGTAGATTTTGCCTTGCAGGCAAAAGAAATTGTGACGTTGATTGGTCCCAATGGCGCAGGCAAATCTACATTGATCAAAGTGCTGTTAGGTATCATGCCGCCGAATACAGGCAAAATTCACTTTTCTAAAAAATTAAAAATGGCCTATGTTCCGCAGAAGTTTAACCCTTCTGCGAGCCTCCCTTTACGCGTACAAGATTTGCTTGATCTAGAAGTCTGCGAACAGGCGTTACGCGAAGAGATTATTCGCGACACAGGCATTCAAAAATTACAGTCATCCAAAGTACAGCAGCTTTCAGGTGGTGAACGGCAACGGGTGTTACTGGCTCGTGCTTTATTGCGTCAACCCGATATTTTAGTACTAGATGAACCAATGCAAGGCTTGGATATTCAGTCCGAAGCTGAGCTTTATGAATATGTCCGCAGTTTGCCTGAACGCTATGGCTGTGCTGTGTTGATGGTGTCACATGATCTACAATGGGTGATGCAAGGTACGCATCGCGTAGTCTGCCTTAACAAACATATTTGCTGTAGTGGTTTACCTGAAAGTATTCAGCAACATCCAGAATACCAAGCGATTTTTGGCACCCAACGTATGTTCTATCAGCATCATCACAATCACTGTGGGCATAGTGATCATGCCGAACCGTGTTCGCACGATCCACGCCCACATATTCACCCTGAGCCAAAGGTCTAAGCCATGATGGAATGGTTACAACTCCTCCTCCCTGCTTGGATCATGGGGTCATTACTGGTTTTTCTAACCGCTCCTCTCGGCTGCTTGATGCTTTGGCGCAGAATGTCTTTTTTTGCAGACACCATGGCACACGGCACCTTACTCGGTGTCGCAGTTGCAGGGATTCTGAATTTACCTTTTTGGCTGGGTGTCGCTTGCCTTGCGCTGTTGCTGGTTGCTCTTCTTTGGGTTTTGCACGATTCACGCCTACCCAATGATGCATTACTCGCTTTAAGCTCAGCCACCCTCCTCTGCTCTGGTCTGCTACTGATTCAGCAAGTACCAAGTTTGCGTCCTGAATTGCTTAGCTATTTATTCGGCGATTTACTCAGTATCGAGTGGGCTGATTTACCCATGTTTGCCGTGGTGATTGCAGGTGCATTAATCGTACTTTATCGTTCATGGTCAGCGCAGATTCAAATTGCGATTGATCCTGATATCGCCATGAGCGAAGGCGTCAGTGCCAACTGGCAACGTTTGATCTTCATGTTGTTATTGGCTTTGTTTACCGTATTGGCATTACGTGCGGTCGGTTCATTATTGATGGGTGCTTTACTGGTGATTCCAGCCCTGAGTGCACGCTTATTGGCGCACTCCCCCAAACAAATGGTGGTTTGGGCATTTGTGTTGGCACAGCTCGGGGTCACGGTTGGCCTATGGTCGAGTGCTGCACTGAATATTTCTACAGGCTTAAGTATTGTTCTGTGTATGGCACTTTGCTTTGCCGCTATTTTCATCACGCAAAAACTCAAAAGCCAAGCTCAATCTGCCTAAATCAGGCAGTCAGCTTGACTGTTGAATTGCACTTAATAAAAGTGCTGCACCACTAAACATCACCGCAAAACCACGATTTAAATATTTTTGCTGTGTTGGTGAGCGAAGCAGTCTCAATACTTTCGAAGCCAGTCCGGTATAGCCCGCCATGACAATCAGATCGATCGTCACCATCGTGACCGCCATAATTAAGTATTGCAGCCATTGTGGTCGACTCAAATCTAGAAATTGCGGTAAAACAGCCAGCAAGAATACAATGGCTTTAGGATTACTCATATTCACCACAAAGCCTTTCAATATTAAGGCTAAAGCGGATTGAGGTTGCTCCTGTCGAATCTCAATCGACTGAATCGGTGCAGTCCACTGCTTATACGCCAAATAAACCAAATAAGTGACGCCAAACCATTTCACCACCTGAAAAGCCAAAGGTGTTGTCGCAAACAGCACACCAACACCTGCTGCCACAATCAGAATTTGTATGAGTAACGCCACTTGCAGGCCAATGACGTTCCAATAGCCATGTCGAAAGCCGTAGTTGAGGCCACTCGACATTGACGCAATTGCGCCTGCGCCTGGTGAGATACTAATCACCCAGCACGCCAACATAAAAGCAAACCAAATCTGCAAAGACATAACGACTACAGTCGAACAATAAAAGGTGAATTATACCGTTTTATCAGCGCATCACGTTGATATTTTAGGCAAGAAAATTTAGCAAATAAGCTACTCTACCCTGATAACATCAGGCACAATTATCGTTTTCCCCTTAAAAATAACTAAGGAGTTTTTAATGACTGCGCAATCTGTCATTCTTCCATTACCTTCTGACCACGCCCGCTTTATTGTTTTACGTTTAAAAGATCTAAGCATTGCCGAATTAAAACAACAGATTGAAGCTCTCCTTTCGACCCGTGACCGTTTAATCACACAACACCCCAATGACCAGATTAAAACAGCCATCGCTTTTGGTCCCGAACTTTGGGCGCGACTCAACTCGCAAACACCTGAAGGATTTAAACAACTCGACCCGCAACAGGGTGCCTTTAATATGCCAGTGGTGCCTGCTGATGTATTTATTCATCTCGCCAGTGCCCGTGCAGATATTTGTTTTGCCATGAGCCAAACTTTTTTTAACGGCATTCAAGACAAAGTCGAAGTCCTAGATGAGCGTGCTTGTTTCCGTTTCTTTGATGGCCGTGATATGACAGGCTTTATTGATGGAACAGAGAATCCGCAATTTCCAGATGACCGTGCAGAAGCAGCATTACTACCAGAAACAGCAGGTGCCTTTGCCGAAGGCAGCTTTATCTTTGCGCAGCGTTATATTCATGATCTTGCAAAATGGCAAATGCTGAAAGTCGATGCGCAAGAACATGTGTTTGGCCGTACCAAACTTGAGTCAATTGAGTTGGATGATGATGTAAAACCAGAAAACTCACATGTCGCACGTACAGTCGTTGAAGACGATGAAGGTGAGGAAATGGAAATCTTGCGTCACAGCTTGCCTTATGGTGATGGCAAAGGTGAGCAAGGCTTATTCTTTGTCGCTTACACCAACAATTTAAGCATTATTGACGAGATGCTGAAACGTATGTTTGGGACCACAGGTGATGGCATTCATGATCGCTTGCTGCATTTTACTACCGCAATTGATGGTGCTTATTACTTCGCGCCAAGCGATGAATTATTAGAACAGATTTTAGAAGATTAGAACCACCAGATGCTATGTTTATCAATGACATAGCATCTGTATGACCACCAAATTTCTACTCACGCCAAAAAGATTTATGTGAATATGTTAATTCCGCACAAATCCCACTCCCCTTAAGCCGATAAAATTTGCTATATTGGTCGTTTTTCCGCGACATTTATTTTCGGTAACTATGAATACGGCAATACAAGCAGCTCTCGATCATGCGGTACAAACCCTGCAACAACAAGGTGTACTTCCTTCAGATTGGACCAACACGAGCCATTTAACCCGTACCAAAGACCGAAGTCACGGAGACTTTGCTTCAAATATCGCCATGATCGGCTCAAAAGTTGCAGGTATGAAACCTCGCGATCTCGCTGAAAAAATCTTGGCAGCCCTGCCTGAAGTCGCTGACATTACCAAAGCAGAAATTGCAGGTCCGGGTTTTATCAACTTCTTTTTGAATGCTGACCAACGCTACGCGGTACTCGACCAAATTCAAGCACAAAAAAATGATTATGGTCGTAGCCAAGCCAACGCAGCTAAAAAGATCCAAGTCGAGTTTGTCTCAGCAAACCCAACCTCTAGCCTGCATGTCGGCCATGGTCGTGGCGCAGCGTATGGTATGACCGTTGCGAATCTATTAGAAGCGACAGGTGCAACCGTTGATCGTGAATACTATGTCAATGACGCAGGTCGTCAAATGGACATTTTGGCGACTTCAACTTATTTACGTTATTTAGAATTGACGGGACAAACTTTAGTTTTCCCTAAAAATGCCTACCAAGGCGACTACGTCAAAGAAATCGCACAAGAAATTATTGATAAAGATGGCAATGCACACGTTCGTGCCGTTGCTGACATCTATAAAGATGTACCAGAAGATGTTCAATACGCTGAAGAACTCGATGCAGAAGGCAACAAAGTTGTGCTTTCTGGCGATAAAGAAAAACACATTGATGGTTTGATCGCAAACTCACAACAACACTTGGGTGCGGACTACCGTGTTTTCCATCAAGCAGCGTTACATGCCATCTTAGATGACATCAAAGATGACTTGGCTGACTTTGGCGTGACCTTTGACAAATGGTTCAGTGAAGACTCTTTAACTGACAAAATTGACGAAGCGCTTGAGACATTAGACCAGCGTGGTTACCTCTATGAAAAAGAGGGTAACATCTGGTTTAAATCAACTGAATTTGGTGATGAAAAAGACCGTGTGGTAAAACGTCGTAATGGTCAAACCACTTACTTCGCCTCTGACATTGCTTATCACTTAAATAAATTACAACGCGGCTATACTGACCTGATTGATATTTGGGGTTCAGACCACCACGGTTATATTTCACGTGTCAAAGCTGCCATTGATGCAATGGGCTATGACTCGAAGAAATTGACTGTGCTTTTGGTTCAGTTCGTAAGCTTGTGGCGTGGCGGTGAGATGGTACAAATGTCATCTCGTTCGGGTCAGTTCGTGACTTTACGTGATCTACGTAAAGAAGTGGGTAATGATGCCGCACGTTTCTACTATGTGATGCGTAAGTCTGAACAACACATCGACTTTGACCTTGATCTTGCGGTTTCACAAAGCAAGGACAATGCGGTGTATTACATTCAATATGCCCATGCACGTATTTGTCGTATGTTAGAAAAAGCAGCCACTACAGGGATCAGTTTTGATGCTGTTGCAGCACGCGAACAAGCCAATCGTTTAGAACTTGATGCTGAAACAGAAATTCTGTCTAAGCTTGCTGCTTATCCTGATATTTTAGTCCGTGCGGCAAATGTCTATGAACCACACCAAATTGGTAACTATCTTAAAGAATTAGCTGCCCTATTCCATGCTTGGTATAATGAGCATAAAGTTTTGGGTGATGATGTAGCGCTTACACAAGCACGTTTATTGCTTTCAATCAATGTACAGCAAGTTTTACACAATGGCTTAGAATTACTCGGTGTCTCCGCTCCTGAGACCATGTAAAAAGTGAAGCAAAAGCTTCACACATGGTCGCAAGACGGAGGGCTGTGCCCGAAGTAACCATGTAAAAAGTGAAGCAAAAGCTTCACACATGACTGCAAGACCGAAAGCTATGCTTGAGATGGGCTGTAAAACAGCAAAGCAACACTTTGCACATCGTCGCAAGACCAAAGGCTATGCCTGAGGTAAAACGGCAACCAGTAAATCAAAGCTTAAACACATGTAAACTTAAACCATGATTGTTAAACAATATGGTAAACAAAGCATTATTTTTAAACATAATGCTTTGTTTTTAAGCAGATTCAAGTTACAAATAACCTAATAGGATCAAGAGGAATTTCTGGTGTTTGGAAAAACGCAACGTGGTGTATCTGAACGACCAAACAAGCCCAAAAAACCACTCATTCCAAAGTGGTTAGGAATGCTTGTCGCAGTTCTCGCGATCCTGTGCGCTGCCGTGATGCTCATGCTTTGGCAACCATGGCAGCCTGTTCCTGCAAAAAATCAGGTAACTTCTGAACACTATGAAGAAGAAAATACCAATAAAGACTACCGTTTTTACGACTTACTTCCGCAACAGCAAGTAACCCCAATTCCTGAGCAAGCCGTGCCAGAATCTAAACCTCAGGGCAATGTTGTGATTATCGAGTCACCAAAACCTGAAACCACAACAACAGAAGATCCAAGTGGCATCACCCCAAGTGAACAAGCTGCAGCTCCTGCACATGCAACTTATATTTTACAAGTACGTAGCTACCCTGACCCAGACAGTGCTGACGCACGTCGTGCAGAAATCATCCTGAATGGTTTATCTGCAGATGTGGTGAAAAGCGTTGAAAATGGTCAAACTTGGTATCGTGTGTTCTCTGGACCTTATGACAGCCAAGAATCTGCGCTTGCTGCTCAACAGACCTTACAACATAGCGGCATTGATTCAATTGTAATTAAACGCTAAAAATAGAGTCACAATAAAAAAGGGAACAATCAGTTCCCTTTTTTATGTTAAAAATTTATGTGCATTGAGAATGCAGCGTTCCTTGTTCAGCACGTTGAAAAGCCGGACGCTGCTGAACACGTTGTACAAAAGCCTGAATGTTTGGATACTTACCATGTAAGCGGTTCTGAATCGCAATCAATGGAAAGGCCATTTGAATGTCAGCAAAAGAAAAATCACCTGCAAAATAATCATGTTTTGACAAATAATCTTCAAGATACAAAATATGTTCTTTCACCCGTGGACGAACAAAACCAGCTTTAACACCATCGGTAATTTTTTCCGCAATCGGACGAATCACCCAAGGAACATGTTTGCTGACATTATTCATCACTAGGGTCATGACCAATAACGGCATCAATGAACCTTCTGCATAATGCATCCAGTACAAATATTGATGTTGATCAGATGCCTGCTGAGGTTTAAATTTGCTTTGAAGATCATACTGCTGTTGCAAATAATCGAGGATTACAGCAGATTCAACAATGACATCATCCCCATCGACCAAAATAGGTGCTTTACCGAGAGGATGAATTTGTTTAAGGCTTTCTGGCGCTGCGTAACTGGCTGACCTTTGGTAATACTCAACTTGGCAATCCACACCAAGTTCTTCTAACGCCCACAATATGCGGAACGAACGTGAGCATTGTAGGTAATGTAAGGTAATCATTTTTGTGCCTGCTTTTTAGCTGCGTAACTATGGTTTTAGTCCCTCTCATAGCTACGCTTAGAATTATGTTTTGCCCAAGCACAATAGCACTTTAGTCTTAAAGAATCATGGTCTGAATGTCTAAACTACGTAACAAAGTTTTAGTAACAGGCGTTTTGCTACAGACATTGAGAAGCTTTTCTTTTAAATCTTGTGAAACAGGTTGTTTAAATATTACACGGCGCTCGATCCGTTCCTGCTGTTCACGATTGGTATGAAAATCGACTTCAACCGAAAACGCACCCAAATCCATTTCCTTATGCTGTGCATACATGCGCAAGGTAATCATGGTGCAGGAGGCCAAGCTTGTGGTCAGGAAATCATAAGGTGCTGGCCCTGTATCATGTCCACCAAACTGTTCTGGCTTATCGGTAAGAAATTGATGTGTACCACTCTTCACCTCGCCTTTCCAAGGTTCTGGCAAAGTCTGGACTGCTGCACTGGCAATAATACTCATTTTGATGCCCTCATTTGATCGGGTAACACAGGTGCTTCTAGGCGTTTACCTTGGTAATCTGGAATTTCCCCAAAACGAGCATCGTGATTAATCCAGTCTTCACGCGCTTGCTTTAACTCTTCCATGGTACGCCCTACAAAATTCCACCACAGTAAAATCGGCGATTCAAACGGTTCACCACCAATCAATAACAGACGATGACCTTGAGTTAACTCGACTTCAATTTCAGTGAGTCCAGTTTCCAAAACCACCATATTATCGGCAGTCAGTTCATGACCATTGACGCGAGCCGTGCCCTCCAACGCCATAAAGGCATATTCAAACTTTGGATTGAGTGGAATACGGGTTTTGGTATCGGCTTGTGCAGTCAGATCTACACCCACCAAAGGCGTATGCACGTGTACAGGTGAGGTTGTATCGAGGAAATCTCCGACCAGTACTGTAAATTCAACCTGATCTTTATTCACAATCGGTAATTCTGGATAGTGCTCAAACTTAGGCGACATATTCAGTTTGTCATCTGGTAAAGCAATCCAAAGCTGTGCAGCATGCATTTTGGTTTCGGTATCAGGTGCAACTTCGGTATGTGAAATTCCGTGACCTGCCGTCATCAAATTGACTTGCTTCGGGCGAATTAATTGTTTTGAGCCCAGACTATCGGTATGCATCATGGTGCCTTCAATCATCCATGTGAACGTCTGCAAACCAATGTGTGGATGCGGTCCCACATCTAAACCATCACCCGCTGGAAAACTCACAGGCCCAGCATGATCTAGAAAACACCACGCCCCGACCAAACGTTTTTGTCGGCTCGGCAAAGCCCGTTTGATCACGGTTCCCTTACCAATTTCGGCAGAACGAATGGTAAATTCTTGAATGAATTGATTAATATATGTTTCGCAGTCTTTTGAATCAGAAATATCGTAGTCGTTATTATTGCTCATGATATTGCTCTCTTTTACCTATGCTATTGCAATGAGTTGATAGCTTGATCTTATCAATACAATCATTCAGCAATATAGTCTTTTAGTAATACACAGAGTGTTATTCATGAGACAATCTTGATATAGGCTTAATATCCTTCGATAAAATACCGCCTCATTAGGCTTATGGCTTAGCTTGCATATCGACAATCAAGCCTGTTAAACGCCGTACCACAGGCAATAAAACCAAGACCAATGGATAAGCGATCAACCAAGAAAACATCCATGTTTCCAACCAGATCATGGTAAATCCTGAAATAAAGCCCGTTCTCATCCATAGATTAACGAGTGATAAAGTCCCACTCATAAAAAAAGATAAAATCAGCGGTAAGATCCACGCTGCATACTTCGCGGGTAATTTTGCAATCAGTCGTGGGCTTGCTTTCAATTCTTGCATTTTTAGCTCGTTTTAATAAAAACAATCTTTAGTTAATTTTAATAATATATAACGTCATCAGCATGATCCATAAATGATACACAGGATACTATTTATGCAACAATCTATTGCTGAATGCATCATGGACTTTGTTTTAAAACAACCTTACTCAGGATTGTCTTTCTTCACGTGCTGTTTTAAATTTTTCATAAACTGACCAAACTGAGGTAGAAAAGTTTCAAATAAAGGATGATCTTTGTTTTCCAACATCACTTCACTAAACAGCTTTAAGCCCACTGCAAATGATTTGGTGGTTTGATCATCAAAAAAATCAGCCTTCTTCAAACGCTCAACGATCTCAAAGATATCGTCATGATTACCCGTATAAAACTCTAAACGCTCGGTATAGGTCGAGACTTGCCCTTTCGCATCCTTTAAATGCTGTACCGTGACATGATATTGATGTTGTTTCATGCTTCTGCTCCAAGAGGCTTTAAGCACTCTCTTTAATTTCAACCTGCATCAGGTCGACTTGAAATTGATGAAATACCGCAGCCAACGACTGTAAAAATGCGGTCTGTTTGGCTGTGGTTAAATCGGCACAACGAATATGCAACATTTGACTGTTAGGGATTGAAGGTAAATTAAACTTAGTCTCAGCACGATGAAACTGATAACTGGCAATCAAGCCGACCTGCACCAGATCACTGACCACCCGATACACTGTGGCCAAACTCAGTTGCTGTTTCTGTTCATTCAGCCGTTGATAAATCTGCTTCACCGTAAGCTCTTCTGATTGTTGTGCCAGCACAGACAATATCGCCATACGTGGATGAGTCACCCTTAGACCCGCCTGCTTGATTTTCTGTTGTAGCTCTAACATATTTCGCTCCCAACTTATAAACGTCCAATTGCGATAGCGGCCTGATCAATTTTTTCCGCAATTTGATGAATCTGTTCTTGTTGCAAATCTGCAATATTCAGCTTTAAACGCAATGCGGTTTTAAGATTTTCCATCGCGCGATGGATATCAATCAGCTGATCATTATTATGAATTTCACGTCTTAGTCGCAGCTTTTGTAGAAGTGCCAACAGCATGTCTTGCTGCTCTTTTAAATAGCTGTCGCCATAGTCGGTAATCTGATATTGCTTACGTTCAGCATCCAGCACGCGAATCAAATTCATTTCTTCCAACGCAGTTAGTGTTGGATAAATTGTTCCTGCACTTGGGGTATAACCATCGCCTACCAGATCACTAATTTCTTTAATAATTTCATAGCCATGTTTGGGGCTTTGCTGAATCAAATGCAGTACCAACAGTTTCATGCGACCTGATTCAAATAAGCGACCACGGCGACCGGCTCGGTGATGTTCTCGATGTAATAAAGCCGCTTCGGCTTCATCATGGGAATGCTCTGATTGATGTTTCATCTGTTATTTTTCTCTATATTTGCTTAATTTACGCATATTAAGATATATCTTAATATATCTTTTATCAAGTTAAGATATAACTTAAATCTTAATGACTTGATATTGAAAGAATTATTTTTCTAAGGAAGGGTTTTAAAAAAGTTAAGTAATAAAAAAGAGCTGCTAAGCGCCCTTCTTTTATTACTAGGTAAGTATCGGAATTGATCAAAAAGAGGTCTATTTACTTCAAGTATAGTCTCAACAGAAACATAAGATATTGATAATAAATATTTTAAGTTAATTTTCCATAATGCCTTTATTTTAATAGCGTAGCTTATCTGTTGTTATAGAACTATCCTAAGCATTATTTTTTAAATCAATTGCTTTTTTTATTGCTATACCTATGAATGCTGCAGTTAATAGAATTATAAACCATACATTTTCACTTAGATCATCTCCTCTAAGTGAAAGTAATCCGATAGCTAAAAAAGGAGACGTTATAGCTAATAATATTGCTCTTATAAATCGCATTTTTCTGTCATCTTTTGCAATGTCTGGTTTTCGATGCTTAATTGCAAATTCGCCAATAAAAAATAAACCTATTGATATGATTAGAAACCACATATTTCACTTCCCCATTTCTTAATTTTTATAAAATTAGCATAATATGGTTTATGCAGAAAAAATCCAAATTTCTTAATTAGCATCAAACATTTAAAATTTCTTTTTAAAAAATAAAAAAAGAGTGCTCAAACACTCTTTTTTACGACTTTGAATATGATTAAAACCGCTTCGTATAGTTCACAAACAAACGGTCTTCACCAAAGTCATTGCCATGTTTGACCTTGTAATCAACACGCAGATATTGAACAGCAAAACCCTTTAAATAAGGCTGCTGAAAGGCATAATTGACCAAGACATTGGATTCAGTTTCATGATTTTTCTCACCATTGGCGGTTTTAAAATCATGACCATAAACATACTTAACCATGGCATTTAGCCCCGGTACGTGGTCTTTAAAATCATAGCCATACATCAAATGATAAGACTTTTCATTCTGCTTAAAAAAGCCTGTGGCATTCCAGTTAATAAAATACAACTCAGGCAAAAAACCATCAGGTAAAGGATAGGCCGATTCACCAACAATCTGTTGATAACCCAAACCAAAGCTCTGATTGTTCACTTTCAACATTTCCAGCAGCCCGATATTTTGCGCATCAATCTCAAAATTATTGCCATCATTTTTAGCATTAAAATATTTCAACTTGGAATTGAGTGAAAAAGTCGGCTGTTTCCACGTATGCTCCAAGCCTAGATAGTGTTTGTTATATAAATCTTCTAAATTGCCAAAATAGTATTCAGCTTTCAGTGCAGGTGTCAGTTGATAACGTAGATCTAGATAATTTAAGCCATCGGAATAGGCCGTTTTGCCTTTGGCGGTAAAGGAAAAGCGATGAAAATCCTCCTCATTGCGTGGAGATACTTTTTCCACTCTACCCAGTTCAACATACAGCTGATCCGAAATCTGTGACTTTAAATTCGTCCCCCAATACGAGGTAATGAGCTGCCGACTCGCATCTGAAGTGGTGACAGGTAAATCCAGCCATAACTCCCCGATACTCAACAAGGTTTTGTTATAACCCAGTTTTAAGGTTGCCCCATATTTTGAATAATCAGCGGCTTGGGATTGTGTTTTGGAGTCAAAGGGCAACACCATATCACTGACATGCCGATCTGCACTTAAACGTACGGCATATTGCACCGAAGCGTCCGCGCCAATACGAATCGGCTTGTCTGCGATCACTAAAGGCGTGTCGTGTAAATTTGAAGTATAAAATAAAGATGCCCCTTGCGACCAACTGCCAAAATTTTTGGCATTGGGATTGTCATAATCCCGATATAGATAGGCATTCTTTAGGTTAAATTTCCATTCATCTTGAATAGCTTGGGTTGGATCTGCTGCCCATAGCACCGAACTGCTTCCTAACATCACCAACAGTAGGCTCAGCGTTAAAGTTTGTGTATTTAAATGGCTCATTGAAGGAATCATCCATCGCTGGGGCTGTGCCATCCATTGGCACAGCAATCTATTTTTATGTGGAATATCTTTGATTTCAGCCTAGCGTTGTCACAACGACAGGCTGTTCTTTTTTAAGGCGTTTAATCAGCAATAATGAAATGGCCGCACAGAAGGCAGGAATAGCAAGAATGCTCAGAATGGCAAAACTAGAAAGGTTCAATGACATCAGCCAGCCGCCCATGATAGAGCCGACAACAGACCCTACACGTCCAATCGCATTGGCCCAACTCACGCCAGTTGCACGACAATGTGTTGGATAAAAACTGGATGAAAAGGCATTTGCGCCAACTTGTGAGCCACTGATCCCCACACCCACACCAAACATGGCAAACATCAGCAATATAGTATTGGACTGTTCAATCCCGAGACCTAAACAGATCAGGAACAAACCACCAAAAGCATAAGCTGCACTTAAAATTTTAGTCGCATCCATTTTATCCATCAGCAAGCCTAAGACGATGGCACCGATTGTTCCGCCAATCTGAAAGATCGAGGTGAGCCATGAGGCATTGGATAAGTTAAAACCTGCATTGGTAAGTAAAGTCGGCATCCAGCTTGAGATCATATAAATAATCAGCAGACTCATGAAAAATGTAAACCAAATCAGAAAAGTACCTAAAGCAAGACCTTTACTAAATAGGTCTTTAAGACTTGATTTTGCCACTTCATTTGCAGGCGGGACCAAGCTTGGAATCTGCGTGATATGCGGTGCCATACGACGAATGATGCTTTCAATGTGTTCGGTACTTTTTTGTTTCAAAACCAGAAAACGCAGCGATTCAGGTAAGAGATAATATAAGAAAGGCACTGTACATAAAGGCGCAATCCCCCCGATCAATAAAATGCCATGCCAACCGATATGCGGTAGCAGTTGTGCCGATAGAATCCCACCCAGCGCAGAGCCAATGGTAAAACCACAAAACATCATGGTGACCAAATTGGAACGGCGGGACGTCGGTGCATATTCTGACGTTAAGGTAATGGCATTCGGTAAAGCACCACCTAAACCTAGCCCAGTGAGAAAGCGCCAAATAATCAGCGTTTGTAAATCCGATGAGAACGCTGCAAAAAGACTGGCACAGCCAAACATGATCACCGAGCCGATCAGAATCGGCTTACGTCCAAGTTTATCGGACAAAGGGCCAAAAATAAGTGCGCCTGCCATTAAGCCAAATAAACCTGCGCCAAATAACGGTGCCAGATCAGTGGGTTGTAAGCCCCACTCGGCTTTCAATGCAGGCGCAATAAAACCGACTGCTGCGGTATCGAAGCCATCAATTGCAACAATCAAAAAGCACAACCACATGATTAGCTTTTGCAGAGCTGACAGTGGTATTTCATCAATGAAATTTTGTACATCTATGGTTTTCTGAGACATAACGACTCCTTTTGCCAATACCTTGGCCAGTGCAATCCTTAGCAAAGGTGCTCAACTCTATTTATTGTTCAGTTTGAGCACCTGTTTAAACCACTCAGATCAAGTGAGTTATTTCACATTCACGGTGATGCCTGTTAGACCTGTAATCTCCGCACGCATCACATCACCTCGCACCACAGCACCGACCCCTTCAGGCGTACCTGTAAAGATCAAGTCACCCGCTTTCAGTTCAAATAAGGTCGACAGATTGGCAATGGTTTCAGCAACGGACCAGATCAGATGGGTGATATCACTGCGTTGTACCGTTTCACCATTCACGGTCAAATGAATATCAGCCTGATTGATTTCACCAGTTTCCGTCATCGGGTGAATGGGGCCAATCGGCGCAGAAAAATCGAATGCTTTGCCAATTTCCCATGGACGCCCCTTTTCACGCATACTCATTTGCAAGTCACGGCGAGTCATGTCCAAACCAACCGCATAACCATAAATGTAATTTACGGCATCTTCGACCGAAACATTTTTAGCATCGCGTCCTATCGCCACCACCAACTCAATTTCATAGTGATAATTTGAGGTTTCGGTTGGATAAGGAAGATCTACCGCATCCTGATTAACGGGTACGATCGACTCTAGATCGTTCGGCTTACAAAAGAAAAATGGCGGCTCACGATCTGGATCAAAGCCCATTTCACGTGCGTGGGCAGCGTAGTTACGCCCGACACAATAGACACGACGTACTGGAAATTGCTGATCTGAGCCATGAATAAACAGGCCCGCGGGTGTCATTGGCTGGAAAATAAAAGTCATGGCATATTCCTTGTTGATATAGGTTAAATCAGCGCCTTAAAACGCATCGGCCTGCTGTTCAGGCGCAGCTTTCTGGAATGCGTCGAGGGTCATACAATGCTGATAAATTTCATTAATTTGAGGATAAGCCGACAGGTCGACCTGAAAGCGTTCTGCCGATACCACTTGTGGAATCAAATATGCATCGGCAATGCTGACTTGCTTGCCATAGCAGAACTTTTCCCGAGTTGGATCTTCAGCCAATATGTGCTCTAAGGCTGAAAAACCATCCTGAATCCACTTGGCACACCAAGCATTGATCTGATTCTGATCCAGTCCAAGCTGGCGTAAATACTCCAGTACACGCTTATTGTTTAAGGGATGAATATCGCATCCGATCAAGGCTGCAATGGCACGTACTTTCTCTCTACCCAACGCATCTGCTGGCAGCAAAGCAGGCTCAGGATATTGCTGTTCTAACCATTCGATAATGGCAGGGCTTTGTAACAGCATCCCCGCCTCCGTTTCCAGGACGGGAACAAAACCCTGTGGATTTAGCCTTTGAAAAGCAGCTTGATGATGCTCATTTTTCGCCAGCGATACATAGCTCGCCTCATAATCCAAACCCTTGAGATTCAGGACAATGCGGGTACGGTGCGAGGTGCCACTACGGAAAAATCCATACAGTTTCATGGGCTCACTCCTTCAGCATGGCGTTCACGTACCGAATACAAGCCTAATTTACGTTGCAAAGGTGCCTCATCGGCAATAAACACATAGCATGGCTGCGCAGATGTATTGATTAAATCAATAACAGCAAAACATGGTGCACATGCGGTATCCGCTTGGGTTAAATGGAAGTCCTGTTGATCAATCTGAATGGTCAGTCCACCTTCAATGACATGAAAGACCTGTGCAGTGGAACGCAAAGGCAAAGACAGCGTTTCATTCGGACGCAGAAGTAAAGCTGAATAACCCAGAATGTTCTGACAGTCTTTACCTGTTTCAGGATTGACATAAGCCACTTGTAACGGGTCCTGATAGCCAGCTTTTTCAGCCAAGGTATCCAATACTTTTTTGGTGTCTTTCCAGGCATAACGCATCATCGGATAAGGCGCATCTTCACGATTAAAATGTGGTGTAGGCACGATACCCGCTGCATATTGAGGCGTAGAACCTTGATTAATCCGATCCACTTCCTGACGGCGACCCTCTTCAACAAAAGAGGCTTCCATGTAGTAAACCAGCGGTAAATCTAGGATATCCATCCAGATTACGGGTTGATCACCATCATGCCCATGCTCATGCCACAAACCAGAAGGCGTCAGGATCATGTCGCCATGTTCCATAATGCATTTTTGCCCTTCGACCGTGGTATAGGCACCCTCTCCTTCAACAATGAGGCGCACCGCATTCGGTGCATGTCGATGTGCAGGCGCCCACTCTTGCGGAAGCAACAATTGCATACCTAAATACATGGCTGGGCTGACTTTCATATTCTCCAAACCATGACCAGGGTTGGCGAGTGCCAAGACACGACGCTCTGCCTTTTCAATCGGTGTTAACTCACCTGCTTCTAACAACAGTGGTTTGATCTGCTGGAAATACCAAGCCGTTGCAACCGTTTGCGGTCTTGGTTTATGCGGTGGAATAAAACTTCTTAGATTGGGCCACAATGGCACCAGATTGGATGCATTCAGTTCTTCACGATAACGTTCTGGTAGCTCTTCGAGCGTGCCTAACTGTTCCATATGTCATTCCTTTTTTGCCCATGGAGCACAATACTAATGACGATAATTTCATCAATATTCGGTGTTGGCTCAATGTAGCAATCAGGATGTGTTGAATCTATGCACAAAAAACAATAGGCTGTATTGATAAAATCAATACGGTAGTTCATCGACATGTTTGATCTGGATACACGGCTGCTGAAAATTTTCTTTGAAATTTATCAGCACAAAAGTATTTCTAAAGCAGCGGAACAGCTTGGTATTGGTCAACCCACCTTGAGTATTGCGCTGAATAAACTCAGAGCACATTTTCGTGATCCATTGTTTGTGCGTATTGAAAATAAAATGCAGCCCACTGAGCTTGCTCAACAGATCTATCCGATGGTGGTAGAAATCTTAAACCGCCTGAAGTTAGTCCAGAATTACAATATTGACTTTGATCCACAGACTTCGACTTATCAATTCCGTATCAGCATGACCGACATCAGTCATTTGGTATTTTTACCACGTCTAATGAATTACATGCGCCAGCATGCCCCCTCAATTCGTCTGGAAATTTTACCGATTGATAGCCAAACCGCACCAATGATGTCGAATGGAGATATTGATCTCGCCATTGGATTTCTCCCTCAGTTGGAAGCTGGTTTTTACCAACAAACCCTGTTTCAGCAGCATTACACCTGTATCGCCAGTCAACAGCATCCGAGACTGACAGGAACTAGCCTGTCTGCTTTGGAGTTCGCTCAGGAATTACATGTCGATATCTTGGCGACTGGGGGACATTATGTGGTGGAACATGAGCTGCAAAAACACGGCGTCAATCGAAATATTCTGGTGCGTTTACCGAGCTATTTGGGAGTTGGTCTGATTGTCCGAGATACCGATACCATTGCGACAATCCCTCACTATCTGGCGCGGGTCTTTATGACCCAAGGTGGACTCAAGACTTTTGAACCGCCTTATAATTTCCCTCAATTCAGTGTCAAACAACACTGGCATTCACGTGTGCATCAGACCCCAAGTAATCAGTGGTTGAGGCAAATTTGCTTTAAACTGTTCTCGGCCTAATGCTTAGAGCAAGCTTAAAATAAAATAGCGCATCGAAATCGATGCGCTATTTGATATCTGATTCAATGACGAACAGAACACCTATTCCACTCTAGAAATACCGGTTGAAATGGTAATGTGCTTATATTCAATAAAGTCATCCATCGCTGCCATACCATTCATTCGGCCAAGTCCAGAATTTTTGAAACCGCCTTCCTCAAACTCATCATAAACCACAGCCCAATCATTAATCCAAACCGTGCCCGCTTCCATCTCCGTCGCCACCCGCAATGGTAAATCCACATCACGACTCCAGATTGAAGCCGCTAAACCATATTGATTGTCATTGGCGAGTGCAATCGCTTCCGCTTCAGTATCAAACACCTGTAAAGTCAGCACTGGCCCAAAGGTTTCTTCCTGAATGATGTCCATCGAATTATCATTCACTTCAAGCAAGGTTGGGCGGTAGAAAGCCCCTTTCGCCAACTCACCCTCAGTGATCGGCCCACCACGAACAATGACCTTCGCTCCTTCGGCAATCGCTTTTTCAACCACCGCATCGACTCGTGCTACATTATTTTTGTCGATCAATGGTCCCATATCACTGCTTGGATCAGCAGCAGGGCCAACTTTAACCGCTTCCAAGCGCTGAGCCAGTTTCTGTTTTAGTTCATCAGCGAGCTCACGCTGCACCAATAAACGTGAACCGGTCATACAGAACTGTCCAGCGAAGATGGTGAGCGCTTTTTCTAACTTCGGCAAGACCAGATCGAGATCAGCATCTTTAAACACGATCATCGGCGTTTTACCCCCTAGCTCTAAGCCAAATCGTTTCAGATGTTGTGCACCTGTTGCCGAAATGGCCTTACCAGTTGCCGTGCTGCCGGTAAAGCTAATCACAGGAACATCTGCAGATTCAACCAATAGGCGTGCTCCCCCTCCAGTCGACTCACTAAAAAGATTGATCACACCCTGTGGTAATGAAGGAAGCTCAGAAAAAATTCGGGAGATCACAGCATTGGTTTGTGCAGTTTGACCCGGCATCTTAATGACTGTTGTGGTGCCCGCGGCCAATGCAGGTGCCAGTGACCTAATCATTAAAACCACTGGAGAATTCCACGGTACGATAATGCCAGATACACCCATCGGTTCACGCAAAACCATGGAATAGCTGCCTGGCTTTGGTTCTAATGCTCGACCATACTCGGTCAAGGTTAATGCCGCGTAATAACGTAATTTGGCAGGAACCATCGTCACTTCAAAGCTGGCTTCTGCTTTAATTTTTCCATTTTCAGTGGCAAGGATCTCAATCAACTCATCTGCATGGCGTTCAAAAGCATCAGCCATTTCATTGAGTACTTTTGAGCGTAACCGACGGTCACGCTTCCAATCATTTTTTTTAAATGCGGTCTTTGCTGCCCATATAGCAGCTTCCACCTGCTCTACGGTTGCATTGGCATATTGCCCGATCACTTCATATGTTGCTGGATTAATCGACTGTATATGCTGATGAGAGTCCACCCACTCACCATTAATCCAGTTTTTAGCTAGTCTATTCATCTGCACATCCTAAAATGAAAATAAGAGAAGATCGGCTGAGTCCTCAATCAAATATCGGTTTTCTAGCGTGTTCACCATCATATTTCACTCACACAATCGACAATCTAAGTAATTGCCAGACTGCAACCCATGCTATTTCTAAACAACACTTGCAAGTTACTTTGGATTCATGGGTTCGACTTGTGATGGCAATTCATCGCGAGCGTAAATGCGGATTGAATTCTCGATCTTCTGAGATCACCCGATATCAATAAGGGTTAAAGCGAGGCAAACACCCTACCAAATGATGATTTTTGTTCGCTAGACCACAAAAAACAAAACTATGATTCGCTTTTTCCGAACATTCCCTTAGGACGACTGCCGCAAAATGTTCTGAATCTGGCTATCCCAAGGCGCAGGATGACCAATTTTTGTGGATAGAAAATCAACCAAAGCTTGAATTTTAGGTGAAGCTCGATTCGACAAGCGGTAAACCACAGAAATATTGCCTCCCGAAGGTGAGAACTCAGGCAGAATCACCTCGAGTTGCTGCTGGCAAATGGCGTCTGCGGCAAGAAAGCTTGGTAAAATCGCAATCCCTAAGCCCAGCTTGGCAGCTTCCAATAATTGATGACCACTATCTGTACGTAGATAAGGTGAAATTCGGAAAAATGCCTTCTTACCGGCGACAGGGAGTTGCCACATGCCGTGCGGTTCTCGAGGTAGGTACAACAGACCACGATGGCGCAACAGCTCATTCGGATGTGTTGGTCT
Source organism: Acinetobacter sp. Ac_3412 (assembly GCF_013072675.1). Classification (NCBI taxonomy): domain Bacteria; kingdom Pseudomonadati; phylum Pseudomonadota; class Gammaproteobacteria; order Moraxellales; family Moraxellaceae; genus Acinetobacter; species Acinetobacter sp. Ac_3412. The sequence continues at coordinate 53,881 of NZ_LXUJ01000004.1, forward strand.
TCCATATACTTTTAAGTAGTCTGGACTTGCACAAATATAATGATGATTCGGTGCAATGCTCTGGCTGATCAGGTTGGAATCAGGTAACTCCCCCATCCGAATCGCGGCATCATAATGACCATTATTCAAATTGACGAATTGATCACTCGACTCAAGATCCAGCTTGAGCTCAGGGTACAACTGCATGAATTCCGCAAAATAAGGCGCGAGAAATTGAATGTTAAATGCTTGTGGTACCGATAAACGAAAACTGCCACTCAAATGCTCATGCCGAGCACTAATGGACGCTTCCAAATCACTTAACTCCGCCAGAATCTTGGTCGACTGCCGATAAAATTCCTGCCCAGCCTCGGTGAGCAACATACTCCGACCACGATGAATCAGTGCGGCAGATAAACGCTGTTCCAATTGTTGAATCCGTTGACTCACCACCGATTTGGTAATGCCCAGACGTTTCGCTGCATGGGTAATACTGCCTGCTTCAACCACTGCGATATAAGTTTGCATTTCAACAATCTGGTTCAAAAGGCACTCCCCATCAGGGTTTAGTCATAGACTGATGTTAGGTCTAATCACGCCTACTTGAATAGTCTGTTCTTGCAATACTAAGTCTTATCCATGCAACAATCCTAGCAATGTCCTTTACTGTTTATTATTTATGTATTTTTTGTTCTAAAAGCACTTTTATTTTCATACTGAGGAAATCAACAACAGGACCTAAAGCCTGATGCTGTTGTTGCCAATTTTGCTTTCCAATCTTACCTTTATATTCTTGAATCATGCGCTGCAAAACAGGCTGATGTTGCGGTAGTAACTGAGCAACCACCCATTGCGCAGCCTGATCTTTAGGTGCAATCTCATTCGTCACCAAACTAAAATAAATACGGCATAAGGCCAAAATCTGATTACGTTCATCGGCATCCTCATCCCAATGCGCCACAATCGAGGGATAGGTGTCTGCCATCGCCTGCCAGAGTTGCTGTACTGGTATCGCAGCTGACCACTGTGTCAAACTTGGTCCGAACAAAGTCCGATGATGCATTTGTGCTTTCTTCAGCAAAATACTCAAATCGGGGTCTGTATGTGCACGGAGCAAAGCACCTTGGCTTAATTCCTCCCGTAACCATTCCCCGAACTGTAGTTCGTAGCTGAGCGGATAACTTCCCGAAACAATATGATCTTTGCGTACGATGGTGACTTCAAGTGCACGTTGTACAGTACCAATCGGCTGCGAAATGTGTAATAAGGTTTCTGCCAGTTGTTGTCGTTGCTGGAGTGTCAGGGCTTGACTCACCACAACCAAAACATCCAGATCACTTTCTGGACCTAGCCCGCCATCAACGGCTGATCCATACAGATAAATGGCAAACAGGGACTCACCCAAAAGCTGCTGTAAAGATCCTGTTAACTGTTCGAGTTGCAAGGTTTCGGACATGCTTGACCTCTTTGTCAATCACATAAAAAAGGCAGGATTCTCATCCTGCCCTTGGTCTTATTCCCACTCAATCGTTGCTGGTGGTTTAGATGACACGTCGTAGACGACGCGTGAAACATCTTTAATTTCGTTCATGATACGGGTTGAGATTTTATCAACCAATTCATATGGAAGATGTGCAAAGCGTGCTGTCATAAAGTCAACGGTTTCTACGGCACGCAGTGCAATCACCCATGCATAGCGGCGACCATCACCAACAACACCCACTGATTTTACAGGTTGGAATACTGCAAATGCTTGTGCAGTTTTATCGTACCAACCGCTGTCACGCAGTTCTTGCATAAAGATGTCGTCAGCAAGACGAAGAATATCAGCATATTCTTTTTTCACTTCACCCAAGATACGCACGCCCAAACCTGGACCTGGGAACGGATGACGGTAAATCATGCTATGCGGTAAACCAATTGTTGTACCTAATTTACGTACTTCGTCTTTAAACAAGTCACGTAATGGCTCAACCAATTCAAACTCTAGGTCATCAGGTAAACCACCCACGTTGTGGTGTGATTTAATCACGTGTGCTTTACCTTGTTTGCTTGCAGCAGATTCAATTACGTCAGGATAAATCGTACCTTGTGCCAAGAATTTCACGCCATCAAGTTTACGCGCTTCTTCGGCAAAAACTGCGATGAACTCACGACCAATGATTTTACGCTTTTTCTCAGGATCAACTTCACCTGCCAACGCAGTTAAGAAGCGCTGTTCAGCATCAGCACGGATCACACGGATCCCCATGTTTTCTGCAAACATTTGCATCACTTGATCGCCTTCGTTTAAACGAAGTAAACCATTATCTACAAATACGCAGGTCAACTGATCGCCAATAGCTTTATGCAATAACGCAGCAACCACAGATGAATCCACACCACCAGACAAACCTAATAGAACTTTTTCATCGCCAATTTGTGCACGTAACTGTTCTACGCGTAAGTCGATAATGTGTTCAGGTGTCCAAAGACCGCGGCAACCACAAATCTGATGTACGAAATTCGACAGTAATTCAGCACCTTTTGCCGTGTGAGTCACTTCTGGGTGGAACTGAACGCCATAGAAACGACGTGTTTCATCACTCACCGCAGCAAATGGACAGCTAGGTGTGCTTGCAGTGACTTGGAAACCTTCCGGAATCGCACTGACTTTATCGCCATGACTCATCCATACATGAAGTTGGTTCTCGCGATCTTGCAAGTTACCAATCAAATGATCACGTACTAGAATATCCACTTCTGCATAACCAAACTCATGTACTGTACCTGGCTCAACTTTACCGCCAAGTTGTTCAGACATGGTTTGTAAACCATAGCAAATACCCAACACTGGTACGCCTAATTCAAATACAACTTGCGGCGCGCGTGGGCTTCCTTCTTCATGTACGCTCTCAGGGCCACCTGATAAAATAATCCCGTTCGGATTAAACGCACGAATGTCTTCTTCAGACATATCGAATGCATACATTTCAGAATAGACACCCGCTTCACGTACACGACGTGCAATGAGCTGGCTATATTGAGAGCCGAAATCCAGAATAAGGATACGATCTTCAGTAATTTGAGTATTGGTCGTCATGGTTCATCTTAAAGGCAAATGAATTAAGCGCCATATTCTAACATTTTTCACGCTTTGGCGCATCGCAATTCATCATCTATCTTGTTTTTTCATTGAACAGCTAAATCAACACTGATATTTAAACTAAAATTTCAGAGCAAAGCACAAAATAAGGAGAGTTAAATCAATAATTCTTGCCCATTCTGCTCAACACAAAGCAAAAATTGGTGCTAAGATGACGAGTCAAGATATGTATTACCACGGAAAGGTATTCAATCGACGGCATCGTTGCCTTTTTATACGATTGTGATGTCCTGATTCAAAGGAAAAATAAAAGGGTAACTCAAAAATTAATGGTCTTGGTGTTTCATCAACGGCCGAAAATATTTCACTATCATCTAGCGCTTGCCCGACCACGAGCAACAATTAGGACTTGAAGGACCAATAAAATAATGTTTCAAGAAATGATTGCGGATTTTCAACAGAATTTCTGGTTATATATTTCAATCCCCTTTATCAGTGGCTTTATTGGTTATGTCACCAAGGTCATTGCCATTCAAATGATGTTCTCACCACTTGAATTTAAAGGATTGCGATTATTTGGTCTTCCACTCGGATGGCAAGGGATTGTTCCCCGTAAAGCAGAGAAGATGGCCACCACAGCAGTGGAGTTGATGACCTCCAAGCTGATTAAACCCGAAGAAATTTTTGCCCGACTCGACCCGAAACGTATTGCCCAAGAAATTGAAAAACCGTTGATGGCAGCAGCTGAGGACATTACCCGAGAAGTGGCACAACAATACCAACCCGGCCTATGGGAAGGCATGCCTGAGTTTGCACGACAAAAACTGATTAAGCGTGTCCAAGCCAAAGCGCCAGAGATTGTTGAACATATTATGAGTGAAGTACAAAAGGATGTTGCCAAGTACTTCGACATCAAACATATGGTGGTCAACAACCTGCTCAAAGACAAACGCCTGCTCAATGAAATCTTTAAGAAAGTCGGCAAACAGGAATTCAAATTCTTTAGTAATGTCGGTTTCGTCTTTGGCTTTGCGATTGGTGTGGTACAAATGCTGTGCTGGATCGTGACCCAAGGTAAATATCCATGGATGCTGCCGATGTTTGGTGGCTTTGTCGGCTTCTTTAGCGACTGGATGGCTTTGCAAATGATGTTTAGACCTTTGTATCCGAAAAAGATTATGGGCTATACATGGCAGGGTTTATTCATTAAACGCCAAAATGAAGTGGCTGCTGATTATGCTGCGTTGATTTCCAAGCAACTACTGACATCACGTAATATGATGGAAGAGCTTTTTTCAGGCACGCATTCGGATAAAGTCATTGAGTTGGTCAGCCGTCAAGTCAAACAAGAAATTGATTTACAAGCTGGTATTGTCCGTCCATTAGTGGTCTATGCGATTGGCGGTGAAAAGTATCAGAACTTGAAAGCAGAAGTGGCTGAACGTATTTTAAAACAACTTCCAGACACCATGCGCTATGTGGAGTCTTATGCTGAAGATGCGATGAATGTGCGGAATACTTTGGTTGAGCGTATGCAGAAACTGAGTCCAGAAGAGTTCGAAGGCATGCTACGTCCTGCCTTCAAAGAAGATGAATGGTCATTGATTATTGTTGGTGCTGTGCTGGGTTTCCTCGTCGGGGAGATGCAGATTCATTTCATGCTCTAACACTTTTATCTAAAAAAGAAAAAAGGAAGCTTATGCTTCCTTTTTTATGCACTTATCGATGCGTGTATTTTTCAACTTTAATCACTTCAATATCGGTTGGTTTATAGCGATGGGTATCCACTTCACCCACTAAACGTACATGATCACCCACTTTTAGCCCTGCTTGACGCCAAATATCATCATCAATTTCGACGCTAATCGTACCGCTCGAATCTTTAAACTCATAATGGTCGCTTTTCAAGTGTTTGCTAATCTGGCCAGTCAGAGTGACTCCGGTTTCATCGGCCAATTTCGCGACTTGGCTTACCGTTACCACATTCTTTGTCGCTTCCTGTACCAATACATGATCATCCTTACCTGCCCATGCTAGGCTCGATAAACCTGTAACGACCACCAACCCACAACTGATCAACATTTTTTTCATTTTCATGTCCTATTTGTTTTAACCATTTATGATCTAAACAGAAATAAGCATGGCTGTCGGCTTCAGTTTGTAAGTAAGCGAGTGAGACATACGAACTCCCCGCGACTGAGCACGGGGCAATCTCTCATGAGCTTATTATTTTTCAATCAGATGATCGAGGCTGATACGACCTGCGCCATACAGCATCAGCATAAAGAAGCCACCTGCCATCGCGAAGTTTTTCATAAAGTTAATGGCATCTTCTGCACCGCTATGGAAGATAAAGGCCGTAATAATACTAAAAAGCCCTAAACCCAAAGATGCAAAACGTGTTTGGAAACCAAATAGTAGAGCCAAGCCACCACCAAACTCGACCAAGATCACCAAAGGTAATAAAGCACCCGGAACACCCATGGACTCCATATAACCCACTGTACCCGCATAGCCTACAATCTTGCCCCAACCTGCAACAAGAAAAATATAAGCCAATAACAAACGAGCAATCAAAGTGACAACATTAGCCACGCCAGACTGTGTTACGATATTTTTTACAACAACATTCGGATTAAACATAATCAATTCCACACTGTTTGTTTTTTAACATGCTAGCAGTTTATGCGTCTTTAATTTTGCAATAAACACTAATTTAGTTAACATATCGTTCCTTATTTGCAACAATAAAAATATTTTTCAGGTCCCCAACCTCTCCTCATCTATGCTGAAAAGTTACCAATTAATTTGCTTTTTATACTGACTTTCTACAGAGGCACTGCTAGGATTTAGTCCACATTCATAGTGTTAACACCTTCATGGAACTCATTGATTTTATTCTGCACGTTGACGAACACCTTTTAGAATTTATTACCAATTATGGCGTTTGGATTTATGCCATTTTATTCTTAATTATTTTTGTTGAAACTGGTTTAGTGGTGATGCCATTTTTACCAGGAGATAGCTTGTTATTTGCTGCTGGTGCATTAGCAGCATCTACAGGCGCAATGGATCCATGGGTGCTTGGCATTCTATTATTTATCGCTGCCGTTTTAGGTGACACCTTAAACTATCATATTGGTCGCTATATTGGACCACGCGTATTTGAAACCAATTCACGTTTTATCAATAAACAACATTTGATTAAAACCCAAGAGTTCTTTCAGCGTCATGGTGGTAAAACCATTATTTTCGCTCGATTCATTCCTTTTGCACGGACCTTCGCTCCCTTTGTGGCGGGTGCGGGTAGCATGAACTATAAGTACTTCCTGACTTATAACGTAGTAGGTGCATTCTGCTGGATCGCATCTTTCATTACCCTTGGCTATTTATTCGGGAATATGCCAATCGTAAAAGATAATTTTACCCATTTAATTTTCGGTATCATTATTATCAGTGTATTACCGGGTGTGATTGGATTTATTCGCCAGAAAATGAAGGGCGCCAAAGCGGAATAAATTGAAGCTTGGTTTAAAACAAACGAAAGATCATGGGCAGCATACACATCAGTAATAACATGGCCGATCCTTTATATAGATGATCGGCTTTGATTCCAACCAAACTTCCCGCCAGTAAAGCACGTCCAAACAGCATCCAGAAAATACTGACTGGAATCAGAATAAGACTAAAAATCGCAAAAACCAGCGCGGCTTGCTCAATCGAGTTCCATGTTTCACTTGGGAAAATACCAGATGCCAACAACACCGTTTTCGGATTTTTGAGTGTAGAGAGAAATAACTGTCTTTTACGGATATGTTGGTGATGTTGATCTAGTTTTTGTAGATGTGAGCCTTTCCACAGATGGAATGCCATCCACAGCACATACAGCAAACTGAGCGTATGTAGAATTGCGCCAATTGCGGGCCAAATCGGATCAAATAAATGAATGAAAAGCGCCCATAAACTAATGCCATACAGATAACCCAACCATTCAATTGGGATAAAAGTCATCGTTTTAGGTACACCGTGTTGATGTGTTGCACTGGCAAGCAAAGCATTGGTCGGACCAGGTATTAACAATACCGCCAACATCGCCAAAACAAAAAACCAACTCTCAATCATATACATACCGAACGACTATACATGGGCGCCACCTTAAACGAATTTAGTGCAAAAACACAAATTTTAGCAGTGTGACCGAACGAGATAAATCAATAAGTTACGGGGTGTTACTAATTCAAGTATTTAATTTTTATCATTTTATTTTGAAACATTTTGCTATAATTTAGTTACTAACCGCCATCTTGTGCGATGACGATCAGTTCTCAAAATTTACGATTTTGGGCGTTGTTTTACAATGATTGGGCAACCTTTGAATTTTGCTGCCTGTACAATCGCATCTTGTTGACCTAATACATTAGCAAGTTCAGTATTTTTGGTATTCATCGACTGTCCCATATTCACCGAGATCGATGGACCAAAGCCCCAACCGCCTCTGCCCCAGCCACCACCAAGGCCAAGACCGACACCCACACCTGTACGTTTTGGCGTTTGCACACCATTTTCGATATAGAGCTGAATACGGTTGTACTCGGCTTGCAACTGCTGGCAATTCAGTGCTTGATATTGTGTCGGCGATACATAAGCTGGCTTAACCGTTGATGCACATGCACCCAATAACATGCTCGCAGCCAAAACAGGCATCCAATATAAGCGTTTCATAAGATTCTCTTATTTCTTTGATTCAATCTCATTGAACAGGGTCACATAAGCGACGGTCAATTTGTGGTCAGATGCCAAATGAATCAAGGGTAAATTCTTTTGATGTGATTCTTTCATCAAGATCGATGGCGGCAACATGCTATCCAGCACAGGCAAACCTTCATCTTTTAACTGTTGAACCACTTCACGAGGTAATTTTGCCTGAGATTGGAACTGATTGACCACAATTCCCTCAATCTCCAAGCGATCATTATGATCATCTTGGGTTTCGAGCACATTTTCAATCAAAGTTTGTAACGCACGTTTTGAAAACACGTCACAATCAAATGGAATCAGCACGCGATCTGCTGAAATTAATGCAGATAAAGTAAAGAAGTTAAACGCGGGCGGCGTATCAATAAAGATGCGGTCATAGCGCGCACTGAGAGACTGGATCGAATCACGTAATTTATAAATTTTGTGCTTACTTTCCAGTGCATGCTCCAATGCACCTAGGCTTGGGCTTGCTGGAATCACATCCAGATTGTCAAAAGAAGAACGGTGGACATAGCTGTCCAAGCCTTTGCCACGTGGTGCTTTCAGGATTGAACCAATCGCATTGCCGATCAAGCCCTTTTGCTGCGTACTACCTAAAATATCATCAAAGAAGTTTTCAATGTTTGGCTCTAAAGCTGCTTTATCAGCAGAATAGGTCGCATCTTCACCTAAAAGGTATTGGCTTGAATTCGCTTGTGGATCAAGGTCAATCACCAAGGTTCTAAACCCCTGTTTCGCGCTAATCGCAGCGAGATTGACTGTAATACTTGATTTCCCCACACCACCTTTTTGGTTAAACACCACACGCGTTAACATGATTTCCCTCTATAATATTTTTGTAAACTGCACGCAGTTTAACCTAGTGACAAAACAATTACTCAAACAATGTGTCGAACAATCAGGCAAAAACAGGCTTAATCATCACCAAACCAAGAATCCCCACCATCGCCACCGTCCCGATGAGTAATCCTGCACGGCGTTGTTCCAATAAAATGCTGCTGCCCTTTTTATAGGTTTTGATCAAAGACGACCACAACACAAAAAATAAAATCACTTTGGCATAGAACCAAGGCTGCACCTCAAAATTATTCATGAACAGTAAAACCGCACCCGTCACAATAATTAAGGTCAAAGATAGATGTTGTAATCCCACCAAGCCTTTACGTGCTTTTGGATTGGGTTGTTGACCTTGTACACCAACAAAGAGTGTTGAACCACGTAATACAAAAGCAATGATCAATAAGCTCACTGCAGACATATGCACAATTTTAGTGAGTAAATGAATATCCATCATTAATCCTTAGCTTTTTGGTGCATGTGCACATTCAGGACTGGCAGGTGCTTGGCCTTGCCATTCGCTCGGTACATAAGCATGAATCGCAAGTGCGTGGATTCGACCCGGACTCATCAACTCCGCTGCAACGGCATAAATTTTTTGATGACGTTGTACTAAACGTAATCCTTGAAATTCATCACTTACCACGATGACTTTAAAGTGTGATTCTTTACCCGGGAAATATCCGCCATGCCCTGCCGACTCATTGATCACTTCAAGATGGGTAGGTGCAAGCGTGTTTAAATGTTCAATCAACTGTTGTTCTAAGTTCATCAGTCACTCTGTAAGGTCAGATTGAGATAGCTCATTAGTATACATGAGCGCAATCTGAGGGAAACTTTTGTACAAAAATTTGCTTCCCCATGCTTTTTTTCATGAAAATGCTTTAATTTTATGCAAATAATCAATTTCTTTGCATAAAATTATTGACCCTATTTTTGCATAATGTATTATACACGGCATGCGGGAATAGCTCAGTTGGTAGAGCATAACCTTGCCAAGGTTGGGGTCGGGAGTTCGAGTCTCCTTTCCCGCTCAAATTTTTTAGTGTAAGTTTTCGTAAAAACTGCTCAATTAGCGGGAATAGCTCAGTTGGTAGAGCATAACCTTGCCAAGGTTGGGGTCGGGAGTTCGAGTCTCCTTTCCCGCTCCAGATTCAAAAAAGCCCTAGTCGAAAGATTAGGGCTTTTTTCTTGTGTTTTAGTTTCATATCTAATTTTAAATCACGGGTTTGTTTGCCTCTACCCATGCTTTAAAGCCGCCCTCTAAATGCGCTACATTACGATATCCCAATGCCTGTAATGTCTTTACTGCCAGCGCCGAACGTCCACCACCCGCACAATGTAGAATGGTTCTGGTATTCGGTTGTAATTCAGACCGATACATCGGACTACTCGGATCAGCAGCGAATTCTAAAGTGCCACGAGAGATATGCAACGCGCTTGGTATTGTTCCAGCAACACGCTCTTCTGCGTCTCGCACATCAACCAGAATTGCCTGTCCTGAGGCCAACTCTTGTTCAACTTGATCTGGGCTTAGATTTTCAATCTCTGATTTTGCCTGTTTAACCCATTCAGCGACCGTATTCATTCTAATTATCCTTCCTTTATTATGGACTCACTCAAAATACTAGCGTATTTCAATTTAAATAAGCCTGAATAAATACACTTTGCAACAAAGCTTAAAAATAATCCTCCCCATGCCTAAAAATTTTATGCTCCACGTGGAACCTTTTAAAGCCTTCAAAGAAAAAGGTGCTTCTAATGACGAGAAGCACCTTTTCAGATTCATTTCTTATCCTTAAGACGGTTCTGTGACTTTAGCTTGCACATTGACTGCTTTTTTGCGCTCGGTTTGCATCCCCGCCAGCAGTCCATCCCGTGGCATAAAAGTGGTCGAGATAATCGCAATCACAGCCATACTGCCAATATAGATCATAATCAGATGTGGGCTGCCGCCACCGACACTGAGTAGCTTTGTCGCAATCAACGGCGCTAGTCCACCACCCAATACACCAGCCAACTGCACCGAAATCGAGATGCCACTATAACGGATTTCTGCGGGGAACTGCCGCGCAAACAGTTGTGCTTGCGGTGCGTACATAATCGGAAATACCACCCCAATCGCCAACACGATTGCGGTCCAGACCAACACAGGGTCTTTGGTATTGAGCATGCTAAAGAACGGATAGCTATACAGCGCCAGTACACATAAGCCGAACATAAACATATTACGCTGACCGACTTTATCGGACAAATGTCCACATAATGGGGTCATAAACATAATCACAATGGCCCCACAAATGGTGGCAAATAGGATCTCTTGTCTAGCAATCCCCAACTGTGTGGTGGTGTAGGCCAAAGTAAAGGTCGAGGCAATATAAAACCATGCATTTTCAGCTGCGCGCGCCACAATAATGGTGATCAGTTGCTTCGGATGATTTTTAAAGACCTGTAAAGCAGGGACTTTAACTTCTTCCGCCTGCTGCTTCACTTTTTCAAAATCGGGCGACTCTGGCACTTTGACTCGGATGTACCAACCGACTGCCAGTAACACGATGCTGGCAAGAAATGGAATCCGCCAACCCCAACTAAACAAAGCCTGCTCAGGCAATAAAGACACCAACCCTAGTGCAATTGAGGCAAGCATTAAGCCACCGCCAGTACTGGCTTGAGGCAGGCTTCCCCAAAATCCTTTTTTACCTTCTGGCGCATGTTCAACCGCCATCAGCACTGCACCGCCCCACTCACCACCCATGGCCATACCTTGGATAAATCTCAGGATCACCAAGCAGATAGCAGCCCAGTAGCCAATCGACTCATAAGTGGGTAACAAACCAATCAGAACGGTTGGAATCCCCATCAACATCAAGGTGAGCAATAACATCGATTTTCGGCCAATCTTGTCACCAAAATGCCCAAATACCAGACCACCCAACGGTCGCCCGATGAATCCCACCGCATAGGTAGCGAATGCGGCAAGCACACCCGTCAGCGGATCAAGGTTAGGGAAAAACAATTTATTAAAAATTAAAGCTGCTGCCGCACCGTAGATAAAAAAGTCATACCACTCTATGGTGGTGCCTACCATACTTGAGATACCCGCCAAGCGATGAGAGGACTTTTTAGCAGATGAACCGTTTCCATGTATTGTTTGCATCATCATGTTCCTTTCTTGGATCTTCTTGTTTTAGGTTTTTTTGCTGATCATCAATCCTGACCATCAGCATGTCAGACGTTTTACTACTCCTTCGATGAGTCAATATGCATGATTGGATTTAGCTGAGTTTTTCCAGAATCTGTTCCAGCTCGGGGTTGCGTTGTTGCCATTGTGGCTGTTTATCCTTATCGACAATCAGGGCACGTACCCCTTCAATGAAATCACCGTGTTCAAACCAGATATCTTGTAGGTCTCGCTCCAGTTGCATGCATTGTGGCAAGGAAAGACCACGGCCTAAATGTTGTAGTTTCAAACTGGTTTGTTTGGCAATGAATGAGCGTTGCTGCAAGATGCTGAGCATTTTTTCTGCCCAAGGCTGCAATTGCTCATCCTGCTCGTTCGCAAGGCTTTGCTCAATTTCGTCCAAATGCTGAAAACCGAAATGTTTGCGAATACCATCTGCCAACTGTTTCAGTTCACTTTCAGCAGGTCGGGTAATAAAGCACGCAACAATATGCTCAATATTCTGTTTGCTTAGATTCGGTTCATTAATCAGCGCATCTTGCAAAGCATCCAACTTGTCACTGGGTACGTGATAGTCGATCAAATCTAAATAAAGGGCATCACTACTGCTGATCTGCTCGCCCGTAATGGCCAGATAAACCCCAATATCATCCAGTCGAGACAGGAAATGGGTCGCACCGACATCAGGGAAAAAGCCAATCGCAGTTTCAGGCATCGCAAATCGAGATTTTTCACTGCTCACCACAATATGGCAGGCTTGTGCCAAACCAAAACCACCACCCAACACATAACCATCGAGCACCACCACCACAGGCTTTGCATAGTCACGCAGCAGGTTCAGCATTTTATATTCGGCACTAAAATAACCTTTATAATCAGCCGTATCATTTTTATAGCTATCATATAGATAACGGATATCCCCACCTGCACAGAAAGCTTTGGGGCTATTCGATTTAATCAGGACCGCCTGAATTGCTGCATCATAACGCCACAGTTCCAGTTGGCTACAGATGCCCTCAATCATCTCCAGTGACAAGGCATTTAAATGTTTAACCCGATCTAAGCTAATCAGACCAAGACTACCTTTTTGCTCAATCATTAACTGATTTTCGATATTCATTGTTGTTAATCTCTTAACTGTTTTTAAATTTGGCCTGACGTTTTTCCACAAAAGCCTGCATCCCTTCTTTCTGATCCGATGTGGCAAAAATGGAGTGGAACATCCGTCTTTCAAAACGTAAGCCTTCGGTCAGATTGACTTCAAAGGCGCGATTAATGCTTTCTTTCAGCATCATGTTGGCCGTTAAAGAGCGCGCAGCAATGTTTTCTGCGGCTTGCAGGGTTTGTTCAAGCAATTCTTCCTTACGAAACACACGTGCCACCAACCCGCTTTGTTCAGCTTCGACTGCACCCATTTGCCGTGCGGTAAGGCACATTTCCATGGCTTTGGCTTTGCCAATCGCATGGGTTAAACGTTGTGTACCGCCAATCCCGGGAATCACACCCAATGTCACTTCAGGCAGACCAAACTTGGCATTGTCGGCACAATAGATAAAGTCACACATCAGGGCCAATTCACAACCACCGCCAAGCGCATAGCCGCTGACCGCAGCAATCAAAGGTTTACGGCGTTGCGCGATACGATCGGCAAGATGGAAAAAATCATCAAAATAAATGTCGGGAAAGTTCAGCTCCGCCATTTCCTTAATGTCGGCACCTGCGGCAAAGGCCTTTTCTGAGCCTGCCAACACCATGCAGCCAATCTCGCGATCTTTTTCTAATTCATCTAAAGCCTGATTCACTTCGCTAATTAATTCACTATTCAACGCATTCAAGGCTTGTGGACGATTCAGCGTAATCAGCCCTACGCCATTGCATTTTTCTAATAAAATGGTTTGCCATTGCATCATGGACTCCTTGTTCTCTGGTTATAAGCTACGGGCAATGACTAAACGTTGAATATCGCTGGTGCCTTCATAAATCTGACAAATTCGAGCATCACGATAGATACGTTCAATCGGGAAATCTTTCAGATAGCCATAGCCACCAAACACCTGTAACGCGGCTGAGCAGACACGTTCAGTCATTTCCGAGGCAAATAGCTTGGCCATGGAAGCTTCATTGAGACAGGGTTGCCCTGCTTCTTTGAGACGTGCAGCGTAGTGCACCAGCTGTCGAGCCGCTTCTATTTCGGTCGCCATACTGGCAAGGCGAAACGCAAGTGCTTGATGCTCAAAAATTGGTTTGCCAAAGGTCAGACGCTCTTTGGCATAGCGCGTAGCTTCTTCCAATGCTGCACGTGCCAACCCGACCGCCTGTGCAGCAATGCCGATGCGACCACCTTCCAGATTGGCAAGCGCGATTTTCAGTCCCTCACCTTCCGCACCCAACATCAGGCTTTTATGAATACGCACATCAGTCAGCGCAATTTGGCAGGTATCGGAGGCATGTAAACCGAGTTTTTCTTCAATGCGTATCACCTCATAGCCAGCTGTATCACGTGGCACGAGGAAGGCACTGATGCCCTTTTTACCCGCACTTGGATCAGTCACGGCAAATACAATAATCACGCCTGCGTTATCACCCGAGGTAATAAATTGTTTGGCACCATTGAGAATGTAGTCATCACCATCTTTCACGGCACGGGTTTTAATCGCTGCAGCATCTGAACCAGTATGCGGTTCAGTCAGGGCAAAAGCACCGATCATTTCACCTTGCGCCAATGGTTTTAAAAAGCGTTGTTTCTGCTCATCGGTACCAAATTTTAAAATTGGCACACAGCCCACCGAGTTATGCACGCTCATGATGGTTGAAGTAGCACCATCGGCTGCGGCCACTTCCTCAAGCGCCAATACATAAGCGAGATTACCTGTATCAGAACCACCCCATTGCTCAGGAATCAGCATCCCCATAAAGCCGAGCTGCCCCATTTGTGCCAATGCGTTTTTTGGAAAAGTGCCATGTCGGTCCCAGTCACTGGCATTGGGCTTGATTTGTTCTTGGGCGAAGCTTTTCGCCATATCTCGAATTAAGCTTTGTTCTTCAGTTAATTGCATCTTGTGTTCCTTACCCTGCTTTCGCTTGCTGTTTCGCAATTTCCTGATGACGTAATAAAAAACGCTGAATCTTGCCGCTTGGGGTTTTTGGCAATTCAGTGACAAACTCGACCAAACGCGGATAGGCATGGGCAGACAGGCGTTTTTTCACAAACTGACTCAATTCCTCAGCCAGTTGCTCCAAAGGCTGAATGCCTGCCGATAAAATTACAAAGGCTTTCACCACCTCGGTCCGCTCTGGATCAGGCACCCCGATCACTGCCGCTTCAACCACTGCATCATGTTCGAGTAAGGCACTTTCCACATCAAACGGTCCAATCCGATAGCCCGAAGTAGTAATCACATCATCACTGCGCCCAACAAAACTCATGCTGCCGTCGGCATGCAATTCGGCAGTATCGCCAGTCAAATAGTACTGCCCAATAAAAGGCGATTTACGCGTTTCATGATAGCCACCAAACCACATCATCGGGGATTGGCTGATATCGACCGCTAAAATCCCGGGTGTATCTGCAGGCAATTCTTCACCTTGTTCATTCACGACGGCAACACGATAACCTGCACTGGCAAAACCCGCCGAACCTGCACGAACTTCATGGCTTAAACCATGGTGATTACACACCACCATGCCCACTTCAGTTTGCCCATAATGATCATAAATCGGCGCATCCAACACCTGTTTAAACCAGCGAATCACTTCTGGATTCAATGGCTCTCCTGCACTACTGACCACACGGAACTGGCCTTTTAACGCGGCCATCTGAGCAGGGTCCGCCGCCATCATCATGCGATAAGCCGTAGGTGCACCTGCCAGATTGGTAATCTGATAATCCTTCACTATCTGGCACAGGCTATCGGTACTAAAACCACCGTCATAGAACAAGATGGCATGCCCTAAGAATAAGGGGCCAGTAATACCGAAGTACAGGCCATATGCCCATCCTGGATCGGCAATATTCCAGAATGAATCCTCTTCTCTGAGACCAACCGCATCTTGCATATAGCGCGCAAATGCCAATAAGGCTTTTAACGGCACTTCTAAAGGTTTTGCAGGTCCTGTCGTTCCTGACGTAAACATCAATAAAAATGGATCTTGAAGGCTTCGCATGACCAAGTCACAGTGCTCAGGTTGATGCTGTACTTCATCCCAGAAATTAAAGTCTTCTGGATTTAACGGTGTCGCTTGCTGATCTGCAACCGTGACAATTGCGGGGCAACGCTCAACTTCATCGAGTTTGCTGCGGTTCACCACATCAGTCACCACTAGCTTACTTTGGGCCAGTTGTAGGCGATGCTCGATTGCCTTTGGCCCAAATGCAGTAAACAAAGGTTGATATACCACACCAATCCGCCAAGCGGCAAAAATCGTCACCAGCAACTCTGGTGTTCTCGGCAGTAATCCTGAAATACGATCACCTGCTTTTACACCCTGCGATTTTAAAAAATTGGCAAATTGACTCGACCATTGCTGTAACTGGCGAAAGGTATACTGTTCTTTTCGGCCATCTTTGCCTTGCCAATACAATGCGATCTTGTCGCTTTGTGCGTGGCGATCACAACATTCATAACAGGCATTCAATGCATCGACTGAACCTGACAGCATCTGTGTTGCTGTACTTTGCAGATCAAAAGCCTGTACCGTCTCTTTATAATTCAACATCTGTGTTCCCTCAGTCTGGTTTGATTGTTATTCATGACACGGTTTAATTTTTTGATAGCCATCCTTTGGCCTGAGCTGTTATGCCTCTGGCGGCAGGTATTGCTGAATAATGCTGGAAAAATCGAGATGTGCATTGCCACGCATACACATTTGCTGATACAGCTGTTGCACCATACCACCCAACACAATCGGTTGTTTGACCTGCCCTGCCGCTTCTACTGCAAGCCCTAGGTCTTTCAGCATCAACTGCGTGGCAAAACCATCTTGATAGCCACGCGAAGCGGGCGCATTTTCATTAATCTGTGGCCATGGATTACAGACTTCCGAACTCCAGCAACGACCACTTGAGGTGTTAATTACACCGGCCAAGGCTTGTGGATCAATACCCAGTTTAGCACCGAGCGCCATGCCTTCTGCCACGGCAGCCATAGAAATTCCGAGGATCAAGTTATTGCAGATTTTGGCAATTTGACCTGCACCCACCTCACCGCAATGCACCACGTTTTTGCCCATGTGGCTGAGTACAGGTTTGACTTCGTCAAAAGTCTGATCATTGGCACCCACCATAAAGGTCAAGGTCCCCGCTTGTGCGCCAATGGTGCCACCCGAAACAGGTGCATCACAAATATGAATGTTTTTACTCTGCGCAATCGCAGCAATATCCTTGATGGTTTGTGGATCAATGGTACTGCTATCGATACATAAGCTACCCGCTTTCAGTACTTCAAGTACCCCCTCTTCACCAAGATAGACTTCTTTGACATGTTTGGCGGCAGGTAACATGCTGATCAGCACATCGGCTTGTTTGGCAGCCGCTTGAGGGCTGTCACACACCACACCACCCGCCTCGGCAAAGTGCTGAATGGCCACTTCGCTGAGGTCATAACCATAGACGGTAAGTCCGGCTTTAAGTAGGTTGTGGGCCATTCTGCCGCCCATATTGCCTAGACCGATAAAGGCGATATTCATCCGTGATCCCCTTGTTAACGTAAACTGATGGTGGTATTGACACCGCCCACTTCATGACTGTCTTCAAACCAGCGACTGGTAATGGTTTTGGTTTGGGTATAGAACTGCACAGCCTGTTTGCCATAAGGGCCTAAATCACCGAGTTTTGAACCACGAGAACCGGTAAAACTAAAGAACGGTACTGGGACAGGAATTGGAATATTGATGCCGACTTGACCGATATCAATCAGGTTCTGGAAAGTACGCGCAATCGCACCACTTTGAGTAAATAATCCCACACCATTACCAAATGGATTGGCATTGATCAGCGCAATCGCCTCTTCAAGCGTATCGACACAAATAATCGCCAGCACAGGACCAAAGATTTCTTCTTTATAAATACGCATATCCGTATTTACACCACTGAAAATCGTCGCTCCGACAAAATTGCCTGACTCATAACCGTGTACCTGAACATCGCGGCCATCAAGCAGTAGTTCTGCACCTTGTTCAACACCACTATTGATCAAATCCAGTACACGCGCTTTGGCACGTTTTGAAATCACAGGGCCAATATCAGTATTCGGTTCATGCCCGGCATTAACAGTTAATGTTTTGGCCTTTTCAACCAACTCTGCAATCCAGTGTTTACTGTCTCCGACCATCACCGCAACTGACAACGCCATACAACGTTGCCCTGCTGCACCAAATGCCGCACCGACTAAAGCATTCAGCGTTTGTTCTTTATTGGCATCAGGCATTACCGCGACATGGTTTTTCGCGCCCATCATCGACTGCACCCGTTTGCCATGTTGTCCTGCAAGGTTATACACATGGGTGCCCACTGCGGTCGAACCGACAAAGGAAATCGCTTTAATATCTGGATGCGTACACAGACGATCAACCACCTCTTTACCGCCATGCACCACATTGAGCACCCCTGCTGGAATGCCTGCCTGAATCGCAAGTTCGACCAGCATCATGGTCGACAATGGGTCTTGCTCAGAAGGTTTCAATACAAAGGTATTGCCACAGACAATCGCCATTGGGAACATCCAGAGCGGAATCATGGCTGGGAAATTAAATGGGGTAATGCCTGCGCACACGCCCAAAGGCTGCTGTAAGGTATAAGTATCGACACTACGTGCCACGCCTTCAACGTATTCACCCATCTGCAAAGTACCAATCGAACAGGCATGCTCAACTACTTCCAGACCGCGTTGAATATCCCCTTCGGCATCCGCCAAAGTCTTGCCTTGTTCAGCCGTCAGTACCTGTGCAATCTCCTTCATGTTGGCACGAATCAGGTCTTGCAGTTTCAGCATGATACGCATACGCGCCTGAATCGGGGTCTGACGCCAAGACGCAAATGCTGCTTGTGCAGACTGAATTGCCGCATCGACTTCCTGCACCGTGGCAAATGGCACACGACCAATCACTTCCTGCGTTGCAGGATTAATAATGTCTTGCCATTGTTGGGTTTCAGATTCGATAAAACGGCCATTAATGAGTAACTTGGCTGTTTCCAATTGAATATTTTGGATTGTGTTCATAACCTCTCCATAGGCCGTATTTTTATTGTGTTCAGTGTTCAGAAAATATCGATCGTCGTATTTTCTTTATTCAGGTTTTATTCGAGACTAGCAAAGAAAGCTTTGACCACCAACGCAAATTAATGCACGATCATTGTGCAAATATGCACAAGGAAGACCATAATAATGAAAGTGGATTGGGATCATCTACAGTTTTTTTTAGTGTTGGCACGAACCAAAACCTTAACCAATGCCGCCCGCATTATTGGCGTGGAACACAGCACTGTAGCGCGGCGGATTCAGGCGTTGGAGCAGGCTTTAGGCATTACCCTATTTAAACGCGAAGCCTCTGGCTACGAGCTGACTATGGAGGGTTTGGCATTGGTACCGCGGGTTGAGCAAATGGAATACGCTTTTCTGCAAATTGAAAAACCGCATCAACCTTTGCAAGGCCGTGTGCGAATTGGCACACCTGAAGGTTTTGGTACCGCATTTTTGGCACGCTTGTTAGCAGAGTTTTCCATACAGTATCCCTCGCTCACCATTGACCTGATTCCAGTGCCGAAAATGATCAAGTTGTCGCATCGTGAAGCAGATATTGTGGTCTCGATTGAACGACCCACCTCTGGTCCCTATATCATTACGCGACTCTCAGATTATTGTTTAAAAATTTATGGCAGCAAAAGCTATCTGTCTCAGCATCCCCCGATTCGGCATTTACAAGATTTAACCCCGCATCGCTTCGTCAATTATATTGATGATTTGGTCTATAGCCCCGAGCTGTACTGTCTGGAACGCTTACCTTTAAAACTGAACGCTAATTTCCGCAGCAGTAGTATTTTAGCGCAGCAGATTGCAGTGAGTGCGGGTGCAGGATTGGCGATTTTGCCCAAGTTTTTGGCCGATGATAAGCCCGAGCTTGAAGCCGTATTGGAGCAACAGGTGCGCTATACCCATACCTTTTGGATGCTGACCTTTGTCGATCTACAGCATGAGCCCCGTATTAAACTGGTCTGGGATTATCTACGCAAACAGGCTGATCAATATCAGCACTTATTGGTGGATTAAACACATTGGCTAGACCATAAAAAACCGATCAATATAGATCGGTTTCTTACTCAATAGACAAGAATTATTGTGCCAATTCACGACCCATTTTTTTCATGCGTGGTTTATACATCAACTGATAGGTTACAGCCAAAATGATCACCCACAACGGGCTAACATACAGGGCTTTTAAGGTATCTGGTTCAAGTGCCAAAATCACCAACGCAAATAACAAGAAGGCAATCACGATATAAGACATGAATACGCCACCCGGCATTTTAAACTTGGATTGAGCATGCAATTCTGGAAGTAATTTACGGTAGCGCAGATAGCAGACCATAATCAGACTCCAGACACTAATGAATAGAATCACACACAGTGAACTCGCCAGCGTAAAGGCCTCAAGGGTATTCGGTACAAAATATTGTAGTACCGCACCGCCCATGATGAAGACACAAGAGAAAATCAAACCATTGGCTGGCACGGCACTTTTCGATAAACGACCAAAGGCATTCGGCGCCTGACCATCTTTAGATAAACCAAATAGCATCCTACTGGTGGAGAACACTCCACTGTTCATCGAAGACATCACTGAAGACAGGACCACCAAATTCATGATGATGGCTGAGGTGACAATCCCTGCATTTAAGAATAACTCCACAAATGGGCTCTTGTCTGCACGGATAATATTCCACGGTGTCACGGACATCACCACCAATAAAGCCAACACATAGAACAAGATAATCCGAATCGGAATCGCATTAATCGCCTTAGGCAAATTCTTATGCGGGTCTTTGGTTTCAGCCGCAGTGGTTCCAATCAGTTCCACCCCGACAAAGGCAAATACCGCGATCTGGAAACCGGCCAAGAAACCATCCAGACCTTTTGGAAACATACCACCATGCGACCAGACATTACTGAGCGAAGCGACAGTGCCATGCGGTGCCTGAAAATGGCTAAAGATCATATAGCCACCAACACCAATCAAGCCAATAATCGCTAAAATCTTGATCAGCGCAAACCAGAACTCAATTTCACCAAACAGACGTACCGTCAGCAAATTCAAGAACAGTACAAACAGCACACAGCCTGCACTAATGGCAGCCTGACCAATTGGAGTAAACATGGTGCCTTCGGGCAGCCAGAAGGTGAGATAATTGATCACGGCGGCCAGATCGGCAATACCAACCAGCACCCAACCTAACCAATAGGTCCAGCCCATGTAATAGCCTGCCCATGGCCCAATCAGGTCATGTGCCATATCGACAAAGGATTTGTAATGCAGGTTGGCAAGCAACAATTCACCGAGCGCCCGCATTAAGAAGAAAAACATGCCACCAATAATCATGTAAATAAACAGAATTGATGGGCCTGCCAAAGAGATGGTTTTGCCTGAGCCCATAAAGAGCCCTGTACCAATGGCACCGCCGATGGCGATCAACTGCAAATGGCGATTGGAGAGTTTACGTTGTAAGTCTTGGGGCGACTGTTCGCCTTCTGACTGATGAGATGTAACCGTCATATAAAGTTCCTTTTACTTTTTTCCTAAATGAGTCAGCACTTGATTTATACGCCATACCCTAGCTGTCTTTTAAAGACGGCTGACTCATTTCGATTGCAAGAAAATACGTATCTGACTACGTTTTATCTACTGCAAATACGTTACTTTTCTTCTTTTTTTATATTTTTTAAACAAAAATAAAGCGGATCGCTTTATTTTTGTGCTGCAATGACTGCAATTTCGATCAACCACTTCGGATTGACCAAGTCTGCCTGAATAGTGGCACGCGAAGGTGCAACATGACCTTTTAACCAGTCAATCCAGATGGTGTTAACCACAGGGAAATCAGACAGGTCTTTAAGAAATAATTGTGCAGACAATAAACGTGATTTATCGGTTCCTGCTGAAGCCAAAAGTTGTTCAATGGTTGCCAACACTTCACGGGTTTGCCCTTCAATATCTAAGTCCGCATTTTTAGGCACTTGTCCTGACAAATACACCACTTGATTGAATATCGTCACTGCGCTCATGACTTCATTGGTATTGAGCTTTTGAATATCTGAATGAGACATAAGAAATCCTTATTCCTGAGTAATAAATGAAACACGTGCAGTCACGCCACACATCAGTTCATAACCGATGGTGCCTGAACCTGCTGCCACTTCATCAATGGCTAAAATTGTGCCTGAACTGGACTGGCCCCAAAGCACCACTTCACTGCCAACATCAGCATCGCTGATCGGGCTGAGGTCTACCGCCAGCATATCCATGCTGACCCGTCCAATGATTTGGGTGCGAATCCCATTGACCAAAACTGGGGTTCCTGTTGCTGAAATGCGTTGATAACCATCGGCATAGCCACAGGCCACGATGCCAATTCGGATCGGTTGCTCGGCCACATAGCTAGAACCGTAGCCCACACTTTCATTGGCATTGAGTTCTTGTACGGCAATAATCTCGCTGCGCAAGCTCATACTCGGCGCAAGGCCCCAGTCCTGAATGGTATGTTTGGGATAATCGGGCGAACTGCCGTACAGCATGATGCCGCCACGCACATAGTCTGACTGTAGTTGAGTTTGATATCTTAAGATTGCAGCACTGTTACTGACCGATCTTTCTCCCGGTAAACCTTCAATCGCTGCGTCGAATTGCTGCAATTGATAGTCAATGCCAGTTTCACCAAAACGGTCCCCATCAGCATCGGAGAAATGCATCATATGAGTGATGCTGGCAATGTTGTCCGACTGGCTCAGCTGCTGCCAAATGTCACGATATTGTTGTGGTTTAAACCCTAAACGGTTCATACCACTGTTCATTTTCAGGAAAATATCGAATTGAGCGGGATAGGCATGCTGCTGTATCCAAGCCACCTGTTGGGTATTGTGTACGGTAAAACTCAATTGATACTGCACACAATCAAACAGGTCTTGGGCAGAGAAAATTCCTTCCAGCAATAAAATCGGGCCGGTCCAGCCCAAAGCCCGCAGACGTTTTGCTTCGTCCAAATCGAGTAAGGCAAAACCATCGGCGCTTTTAAAAGATGCATAAACACGTTCAATTCCATGTCCATAAGCATTGGCTTTGACCACAGCAAACACTTTGCTGTTCGGAACCGATTGCCTTACCACCGCAAGGTTTTGGCGTAAGGCTTGGGCATGGATCACCGCAGTAATTGGACGAGGCATAATTAACTTCCCTGTCTGTGCAATTAAGCGGCGTGTGAATAACGTTGAATCGACAAACCATCGGTACTAATGTCAGGGCGATGGTTCATAACCAGATCACTGATCAACTTGCCTGAACCACAGGCCATGGTCCAACCTAAAGTGCCGTGCCCTGTATTCAGGAACAGATTCTTGTACTGGGTTGCACCAATAATTGGGGTACTGTCTGGAGTCATTGGACGTAGGCCAGTCCAGAATGAGGCTTGAGCTAAATCTCCACCCGGGAACAAGTCCTGAGTCACCATTTCCAATGTGGCACGACGATCTTGATTCAATCCAAGATTGAAGCCGCTCAATTCAGCCATACCGCCGACACGAATTCGTTGATCAAAACGGGTAATTGCAACTTTGTAAGTCTCATCCAATACCGTTGATTGTGGTGCAAATTTTGGCTCTACAATCGGAATGGTCAGTGAATAACCTTTGACTGGATAAACCGGTAAATTCAGTTCCAGTGGTTTCAGGAAGTCCCGAGAGTAACTACCAAAGGCCAAGACATAACGATCCGCAGTGAGAACTTCACCATTGACCTTGACGCCTTTGATTTCATCGCCTTCAACAATCAGGTTTTCAACATTTTGGTCGAATTTGAATTCCACACCCAAATCTTGCGCCAGTTTTGCCAAGGCATTGGTAAATAAATAGCAATCGCCCGTTTCATCATTCGGTAAATGTAAGCCACCGACCAGTTTATCGGTATGGGCTAAAGCCGGCTCTACACTCGCCAGTTCTTGGGCATTCAGTAAAGCGAAGTCGACACCACACTCTTGCAACACTTGAATATCACGTTGTACCGCTTCAAGTTGCGCGTCGCTACGGAACACTTGTAAGGTGCCCTTTGAACGGTTTTCGTAGTTAATGCCGGTTTGTGCTCTTAAATCACGTAAGCAGTCACGGCTGTATTCTGCCACACGCATCATGCGTTCTTTGTTCACTGCATAGCTTTGTGGATTACAGTTTTTCAGCATCTGTGCCATCCACTGCAACTGCCACATACTGCCATCAATATTAATGGCTAATGGCGCGTGATGCTGGAACATCCACTTGACTGCTTTAAAAGGAATACCCGGTGCTGCCCATGGGGTTGAGTATCCTGGGGAGATTTGACCTGCATTACCAAAACTGGTTTCTTTGGCAGGTCCTGATTGACGGTCAAGTACCGTCACTTGCGCACCTTGTTGTGCAAGATAATAAGCACTTGCCACACCAATGACGCCACTTCCTAAAACGATTACGCGCATAACAGATCCCTCAAGCACACACTAGGTTATTTAACTAGTATATTTTTGGATCAATAGTTTTTTTCACTGATTTTATGACTATAATCTAGGTAATTTCATATTTTCGTCGCGAAAAAATTAAAATAAAAGGGAATCTTCTATGCGTAAATTAGACCGGATTGATCGCCAGATTTTAGATATTTTGCAACGTGAAGGCCGCATTGCCATCAGTGAGTTGGCATCTCGGGTCAACCTGTCCACCACGCCCTGCTCAGAACGAGTGAAGCGTTTGGAGCGTGAAGGGATTATTGTGGGCTACTATGCTCGACTCAACCCAGCTTATGTCGATCGCAGCCTGCTGGTGTTTCTTGAAATCAAACTGTCTGCCAAATCTGGCGATGTATTTGATCAGGTGGCACGAGATCTGGTTGATATTCCAGAAGTACTGGAATGCCATCTGATTTCAGGTGAGTTTGATTATCTGGTCAAAGCACGCTTAAAGGAAATGAGTGCCTATCGCCGCCTATTAGGTGATTTATTAAAAAAACTGCCAGCCTCCGCCTCTTCACATAGCTATATTGTGATGGAAGAAGTCAAAGAGTCTTTATATTTAGATATGGGGATATAAACTTGTACCCAATAAAAAAGCCCTGTTTTAAGGGCTTTTTTTATTATTTCATCCAGAAATTTTTGCCGTAATAGGCCCCATTTAATTGGGTTATTTCAATCAGTTTTTCTCTAAATAGATGAAAATAGGCTTCATCGGGTGGAGTCGGATTACACCAGAACGCATCCAGATCACCTTGTACGGTTAACCCAGGCAAATCATATAGCGAACGCCCCAAAGTCTTTACCGGAATGTGGTGATAAAGTGCCTGAATCCCCGTTGTACTATTAATCGTGACCAAACCTAGACCATGTTTTAATAAAGTCGGCAAATGGATGTCACAGAAATAATGAACCCGATCCTCTATCCCTAGCTTTGCTGAGACGTCCTGAATCAACTGAGCATACTGACGATAACCACGGTCCATCGGATGATGCTTGAGTACTAAATGGTGCACTGGGTTGGCATGCTGTGCAAAAGAGTGAAGAATCTCGACGATACAGTCGCGAATATCCGTGTAATCACTATGTACACGAACTTGTGAATCATTATGTACTTGTAAGGTATAGATAAAATAATTCTTACTGTGTTGCTGAATAAAGGCATCAAAGCGCTTCGGCTCAACCAAGGAGTTTTTAAAGCGACGTAACATCGCCATAAACCAGTAGCCAAACTCTTGTACTGGGTTATAACCCCGATGATGTCGATAAAAAGGATAAAGCCAGAACAGCAAAGCCCAACACAGATAATATTGAAAACCGCTCCACAGCATCAGGTGGTAGTGGTTATCACTGGATTCACGATGCAGCTCTACAGCGTCCTG
Organism: Acinetobacter sp. Ac_3412; assembly: GCF_013072675.1. Classification (NCBI taxonomy): domain Bacteria; kingdom Pseudomonadati; phylum Pseudomonadota; class Gammaproteobacteria; order Moraxellales; family Moraxellaceae; genus Acinetobacter; species Acinetobacter sp. Ac_3412. The sequence continues at coordinate 79,839 of NZ_LXUJ01000004.1, forward strand.
ATTATTTTCAGCTAAGAACAGTTGTTTAAAATTCGAAAAGTCATTGACCCCATCCGCCTCAAAGGTGAGGTAGTCTGGGCGAATATAACCTTCCTCAAACACATAGAACTTGATCTGCAACTGTTGCGCAACCGCGTGTGCCTGTTGATGGTAGAAACGACAATCGCCGAAACATACAATCGCATCAATTTGATTTTGCTGAATATGTTCAGACAACCAAGCGCCAAAATCAGTTGATTTTTTTCGGTAATGCCAAATATTCGGGCGAGAGTGATAGTAACGCCAGTCCCCCGCATTAAAATTGACTTTAAAACACTCAATTTGTTTGGTTGTAAGCCAGTCTGACAAATCTGTGAAGAATGAGCCTATTGGACCTTGTAATAACACAACTTTTTTGGCTGACAATAGCTCATCTAGATATATAGACAATCTCTAATCCTAAAACTTTATTTTCAATTCACGCAAGCGTGTAAACATCCATGACCAAACGCTTGATGGAGATTTCTCGGCCGTTTGCTGTAATTTGCATATCTGTTGCATCACATGTTCTGGTGTGACCAACGGAATCTGTAATATACGTGTCTGCGGTAAATTATAAACAGGATATTCTACCAAAACACTAAACGCTAACTCGTCCACTGTGAGCTTACGTTGTCTTCTCTCACATGTGTGTCGATCAACTGTAACCCCCCAACCTGCATAAAACGGCATACCATAACAGTATACTTTAATGTTTCTTAACAGTGCTTCAAATCCAGATAAAGAGGTGATTGTGTGCAGCTCATCAATATATTCGAATAGTGTGATAATAGATACGTTTTTTTCAACCCGATCGACCAGATGCTTCATCTCATCCCATGCAATTTTGCCCTTTCTGAGTCCTTCTTCGACATCGGGGTGAGGTTTGTAAATAATATAAGCATCGGGGTGGTTTTTTCGCACTTCTTCGATCAAAGCCAGATTGGTTTTAATGTCGATTCCGCCCAGCTGAATTGATAAGTCATCTTCAACCTGTCCCACCACTAAAATGATTTTTTTCTCAATATTCTGAAGCGCTTGAACACCATCTGAAAGCTGCTGACCAACGTTATATTTGGTCAGTTTATTTTGAATGATCTGCTGTACCAACGATTGAATACGCCACTGCTGCTCTGGGCTGAGCTGTACCTGATTCAGTAGCTGTTCCAAACGTGATGGACGCGTGGCATCGTAGTAGATTCCAACATCATCAAAGACCAATGAAAAAGGCCTAATAAGTTTAGCACCGAGTCCCAACGAGCGAAGAAAACCATCTTCAACCGTCCATACCTTTTGGTAACCTTGTTGCTTGAGTAATGCCGCCTTTTTACCCCATGCCACAATGGCTTGATCTTTAGCTGGTTTACGCCAGTGTTTAAAGCGTAGTTCAACCTGAGGAAAGGCCAGAAAATCTTTAATAAAGCTCTTCTTCCATCGACTAAAACCATAAGCCACCACAGTTGTAGCGGGGATTTGTTTTTGAAATTCAATATTAGGAATCAGAATATCTACAATTTCCTGCAATTCACAGATCTGCTGTGAAACAGGCGAAACATATTTGGCATAGCGTAAATAAGCCGCAGCAAAAAGCTGTTCAATACTCCGCGAGACATGTCTACGGCTTTGAATCGCTTCAGGCAATTGCATGCGATCGTGTGTTAACCCCCAGCCTGCATACCACGGAATGCCAAAGCAATTCACTGGCTTGCCGCACAATAATGCTTCGAAGCCCAATTGAGAACTCACCACATAGACTTCCGACATGTGCTGGCACAATTCGATCGGATTATAATTCTCTGTCAGTAGCTTGATATTGGGTGCGTTGAGGTGCTCAAGTGAAAAGTGGCTTTGAGCTTTTCCGGCTAAAACATCAGGATGTATTTTCACCCAAATAGTTGCATCAGGATGATCAGTTAGCGCTTGTTGCAGCATGCTATTAAAACTTTCTGCCGATGCCATTGCATAGGGAATCGATTGATCCCCCATGGTTTGATCAACCACAAGGATATTTTTTTGATTATGAAATTTGCTTAATTCAAGTGATTGGTAATGTAAATTGTATTTGCTGATACCCGCATTCAAAATCTTTTGAATCAATGCTTGCGCTTGTAATATCTCATCTTCAGAAAGTGATAACGCCAAGATGATTTTTTCTAAATCCGAGGATTGTGTCGCATCAAAATAAATACCCGATTGATCTAAAACGACAGAAAGTGGTTGATAACCCGCTTTACCGAGACCTAAAGAACGGATAAAGCCGTCTTCTGCACACATGGCAATACCATGCTGCTCCAAAGCGAATGCTTGTGCTTTTTTAAAACTGTTCTTACGCCCCCAACCCCAAAATATTTTATTATTTTTCGTGTTTGTGCGTTTTTCGATTTCTTGAGTCAATGAATTATATAAATCATTGTTTTTAAAAAAATATATTTTCTTAATCCCAAAAGGAATGTAATCTAACATATGAACGTTTACAATGTTGGCGCAGTTCATTTACTATTATATCACATATTCTTTTCAAAATTTTTTCTACCCTATGGTGGGGGATATTTGAAACTAAGCCACTAATTCAAATTAAGTTTTTTAATGGAAAAATCAATTAACATTTTAGCTGTCTTGGATGACTTTACATATAGCGCGCTTAATTTAGAAGCTAACGTAAATTTAATTTCATACCAACACTGGTTCTATCATTTTTTCCCAGGGAAGATTGATTTTGTCTTAGTTGAATCTGCATGGTTAGGTCAGCAGCGGAAATGGCAATACCATATCGCAGACTATCCCGAGCATCCAAGACGCAATAATGATAAAGTCAAGGCACTGATTCAATGGGCTAAAAAACATCAAATTCCAACAATTTTCTGGAATAAAGAAGACCCGTATCATTTTGATCAATTTATTGATTCTGCACGTTTATTTGATTTTATTTTTACCACCGACCGTGCATCCATCCCGAATTATCAACGCTTGTGCCCAGACGCAAAAATTAATTATTTGAATTTCCCGTTTCAGCCCAAAATTCACTATCCTGCCCCAATCAGCCAAACAGTTTCTCGTTCTAGCTTATTTATGGGCAGCTATATGCATCATATGTTCCCGGAACGTCGTAAATGGCAAGATATCTTATTTCAAGCTGCCGTACCGCATGGCCTATGCATCATCAACCGACACGATGACAAAAAAGATAAAAATTATAAGTTCCCCGCAACGCTAAAAGCTGAATATTTACACTCGGTCCCTTATCGTGGGACGGGACATATTATGCGTAAATTTCAACAAATTATTAACGTCAACTCAGTCACCACCTCGCCCACCATGCTCTCAAGAAGAGTGGTCGAAGGAATGGCCAGTGGTCGTCTGGTGATTAGTAACCCGAGTCTTGCCCTACAGAATTTATTTCCAGATCTCTGTGAAGTGGTTGAAACACAGGAACAGGCAGATGAATTATTTACCCAACTCAGCTATGGATTAAGTCAGCAACAAAACGAAAAAATAAGTTATGCTTGTGATCATGTATTCACCCACTATACGGTGAAACAATGGTTAAAAGACATCCTCAACAGTTGCCAAATCGATCACCCCTACTTATATGCTTAAATTTTTTTTCTCGAAAAAGAAAAGACCTGATTATGGTGCGGTTGATTTATCAATCGTCATTCCAATCGACTTAAGCTATCGTAGCCATGATATTTTGCAACGAATCAAACGTCTGGTCGCAATCGCACAAGACCAGTCCATTGATTTTATTTTAGGCTGTAATGCACAACCAGAACGCCAAGTACAACAACTCAAAAAGATCATTGCAGGCTGCCCACAAATTACGCTGGTGATTGACCACAGTGCCAGTGGACATCTTTCTCGGCTAAGAAATATTGCATTGGCGCAGGTACAAACACGCTATGTCATGTTTCTTGATATCGATATTCATATCAATCTTCAGCAAATCCATAACGCATTTACCGAGGTACAACAGGATCCTGCACAGTTGTGTATGTACCCATGTTTGTATTTGAGTAAAAAAGGCAGCAAGCAGGTCAACCACCTGACATTAGCGGCGTTTAGACACGCCTATTATGACTTTAGGCGAGACCTGATTTTACATCTCGCCTTCCCATCGTCCATCATCATTACCGACTTGAAGTCTGTACACGCAATTCATGGTTTTGATGAACAGTTTATAGGACATGGCTATGAGGATTTTGATTTTATGCTGCGCCTGTTTCAGCATAAAGGCTTAATCGATTATCAACCAGCCTTATTACTTGATGAAACCTATCTCGCACCGATGATGGCTACAGGTTTTCGAGCCATCTTGGCAGAGAGTCAACTGGAACAATTGCTAAAAAAACAATACTTTTTACATATTCATCATGAGAAAGATAAAAAGAGTCTCTATCACCAACAGCGGCAAGCCAACCAGCAACGCTTTGAAATGAAACTCAAACAACAGATAAATGCAGAAGCGAAAGTCACTGGTACGGCCCCACCTTACCTGTTAAAAGCATTCTTTCAGTTGTTAGCTCAGCAGAAAATTAAGCGCCCTGAATATTCTGCACTTTGGGCAGAAATTCAGGGACATAGACTAAGAAATTTAAATTAAGCAAATAATCTAAGATTAATAAAATTATAATATTCATCAATATAATGAAATGGAGAAATCCCCCATTTATGTTCCGACTTAGATAAAAGTAATCTATCAGGAACAACTATAAATTGGTCTTTATTTAAATATTTTTCTAAAAATAAGTACATTTTTTCTAATTTTTCATTTTCTTCTTTTACTTTTTCATCAGATATATCAGGAATAGAATTTCCGTTATCGAGCTTATTCGTCCAATAAGTTTTTTGGATTAAAATTTTTTCAATCCCAGCATTTTCTGTTAAGTTCTTTAGAAAATTTTTAACTCCTCTTGTCCATAATTCGAAGAACTTATCACTATGAGCATTGATCGTGCTCTTAGGTTTTATAGATGCTCTTAAAAACTCATTCGAACGTGTCACATAAGAATTATTACTTAATACAGCTAAATGAAATCTTTCATCAATTAAATCCATTAAAAGTACATCAAAGTTATTTTTTTCTATACTTTTTAATATACTTCTATCAAAATCATATTCAACCATTCTTCTTTGAAAAGCAGAAGTTATTTTGTTCAAATTTTGAGTATATTCTTCTTTTATACTAGAATTATCTAACTCAGAGCTTAATGTAGCTAGCGAACTTCTTGCGAAATAACCAACCAAATTATAGCTGTCTTTAGGAACTAGTTCTAATGTATCTCTAGAGACACAACTACCATAAATCAAAATATTTTTCATAAACGTACCAACATGCATATTAAATCTAAATAATTTCTTAAACATCTAAGAATTTGATTAAGGTTTTGACTTTACCTATCTTATTAGAATAGGAAAGCAACAATTGCTCAGTCGCTGTTTTTTCATTATATTTTTTGCTAATAAATGCACTACCATCCTCTCTTTTCACTATTTTAACTCGATAAGGAGAAGGATTAAATGACATTACGCCTATAGGTTTTTCATTAATTTCATTATGATATATGTAAACATTTCCTTGAAATTCTTTTAGAAAGATAGTATCTCCCATCAAAAATCTTAACTCCGTATTTTGAGAACTACTGTTTAAGACCAAATCTTCAATTTCAATTAGTTCATTTGGAATAAATTCAATCTTTCTCCTTGTGTTTATTAATTCAGATTTAATTTCAAATCCTTCCAAGGTAAAACGATCTTCCATTATTTTCATAGGCGATAATTTAACATTACCTAAAGGTACAGTTTCGTAAGAAATATTCTCTAAACCAACTGTATTATGAGATACATCTGAAGCAAACCATTGTCTTAATGGGACATACTGATAAGTGTACTTACCAGGATCAGAGAATAATTCAATATTATTATGATAATAAATAAAAGATAAGCCATCACAATGTTGATGAACATTAGAAATACTAGGTCCATAGAAAATAAAAGCAAATGGTGACAATATAGCATTAGGATGGCTTCTAATGATCTGATAACCAGAAGAGTGCAAATCGTTGTAAATACACAAGTTGTTTTTTACATCAATCACTTGAGAGTTTATTAAATCTTTTTCCTCTAAAAGAATACCATTTCCTTCAGTATCACCAATCCTAAAAAACTCTTTAGTTGGTGCAGTAAACCACTTAGTGACTAAATCTCCATTTTTTACTATATGGTTTATTCTATCTTTCATACTATCAAATATTTCAACATTTATTTTTTTTATAATATTTAGGTTGTAAAAATGATAGAAGGGTGAATTCTCAGCACTTACTGAATTTTGATCAAAATACTTATCAAGCAAAATATTTAAGTTGGATATACAAAAATCATCATGGTTTTTAACATTAACAATAAAACATAAAGTTTTTAACGCTATTACTTGATAAAGTGCATGATTCCCTACTCCTAAATTTTCTTCTTTAGACAGCCATATAATATGATCATTGATTAGTTCATCAATAATAACTTGTACTGAACTAGAAATTTCCATATGAAATTCAGAAATTAAAAATTTTAGAAATCCTAAATGAAAAGATCTGAAGGCAACTCCCATATCATACCAAGTATATGTTGATCTATATTTAGAAGAGTTTTCATACCAATCAAGCATGATATTAAGATTAAAATCCACGGCTATTTCAGCATTCTCTTTAGATGGATTTCTTACATAAAATGCCCATGCTGCAGACATAAATCTCCACGCATTTAAGTTAAAATTTACATTATTATCACTATGTTTCCATACAATAGGAGGGATAAGAGCAATGCTTTTTATATCATGTCTTGGTACCCAGCCATTTTTTTTCAAATCCTGAAAATCACCACCAATTACGTAAGGAAATATCTTCTTACAACGCTCCACTATCTCAATTTTTTTATTCAATTTTCCATTTATTCTACACTGATGTACTTGTTGTATTTTCCCACCAAAAAAATCTTTGACAAACAGAGAAATACTATCTATATCCTGAGATGGTAACTCAAAAATAGATTCTGGTTGATACCACACAGTTTTTACTTTTTGTCCATTTTTTAAAAAATAGATAGCATATTCTAAGTTTTGATTAATTTTAGAGTTATCTAAGTAAACCTCTACTGCTCTACTATCCTCTTGATCAATAATTTTAAAATTTATTTTATCGTTTTCTATATCTTCTTTTAATGAGAATTTTGGAACATAGTCTTGATCTTGGTAGGGAATAGAAAGCTTGGTAGCTATCTCTGACATAGATTTCCCTTCTATAATTTTATTAATTATATCGATAAGAATATCTCTGCTAGGAGGCACATGGCCCTCCCCCCAATTTCCCATATGAATATTTAGTCCATTAAGATTACCAAAAGAATTCACACCCAATCTTTCAATATTTTTTATTGATTGAAAATACGGCTTAAAATGATTTTCAATATGGTATTTATCAGAAATATTCTGAAGATATAAAATATCAGCATCTTCCAAAATAGGAGATGTATTAATCAGCCCTATTTTTTCTATAAGCTTTAGTATTTCCTTTTTCTTTTTTGGCCCACTTATTGCAATACACTCTTTAACTTCATTTTTAAAAACAGGAAAACAAGATTTCAAATAATTAATAACATGATTAGGATAATATTCAGCAATACTAGTTTGTGGATTCCACACCACTGTTTTAGCTGCTGTCTTTAACAAACTAGTTTGTATTAATGATGCGAAGCCACCACCAGACCCTCCAATTAAAATTGGCTTAATTTGTAATTTTTCAAAAATTTGATCTAGTATAACCGAAATTTTCTCAGGTAAATTACGTTCTAAATGATTACCAGCATACCAAGATAATGTTAAATCATTTGAAAGGGATAAAGAGGGATCGGAAATACTTATTAGCGGAAGATTCAGGCTTTTAGATAGTTCTATTCCAGAAAAAAAAGGTGGTATGCCTTTTTTACTTAATGCTCCCCCAAATACCACTAAGCAATACCCATTTTCTTTTTTTTGGAAGCCTTGTAATAGTAAGTCTAGTGAAATAGCACCCAAATTAATAACATGTATGCCATTGCAGAATTCTTCCTTCTTTATGAAATCATGATATTTCGACTCATAAACCTCTGTATTCCATCTGCTATAGTTAACAAAACTATTACTAATCACCATAAAAATTTACCTAACTCACTAATCTTTTTTAGTCACCATAATAAATAAATCTCTTGCAAAAACATTAATTTCCACAAGAGATTATCTATCAACTACTTACTCTTTAATTTTTAAGAAGATCCAACTCTTTACAAATAGTGTTGGTATATCCACTCTGTTCATTTACACGAATAGCCGCCTGTTTACTTAATTGTTTAAACTTTCGTGCATTTTTAGATAACTGATATATTTGTTTTGCCATATCAATATAGTCCTCTCCATCTACTAATACTCCGCAGAGGTTATCTACAAATTCAGGAATAGCGGTAACTGACGTTGTGACTGGTATTAATCCTGAGGACATAGCTTCATCTCTAGAAACACCTTGGCTATCCATACGTGTTGGAACTATAAATACCCCATATTCTTTATGTAATTTGGCAATTTCGCTATGATTTAGGAATGTTTTATGCAATTGGACATTAGAAAATTTTTGCAGTGGTTGAGTTGTTTTTTCAAACAATGCACCATCTCCATAAATTGCAATATCGAATTTAGAGAAATTAGGATACTTAGCTAATTCTTCAATTGCTTTTACTGTTAAATCATTTGCATATTTTCTACTGGCAAATGGTCTAATTGAAAGCAGTTTAAAACGTTGTGTAGATACCTTTTCCTTATATTGGAAAAAATTAGTATCAATGTAATTATGGATAATATGGCTTTGTTCTGTTGGAAATTTTACTGCTAAATCCTGCTCTGATTCATCTAAAAAATATTGTGAAACAAATACAAATTGTGTATTTGGTCGTAACTCATTTAATACTAGATTACGCCAGAAGTGACGTCGTTGATCACTTAGCTTTTTCTGACGAACAATTTCCTGCTCACTCATATTCTCAAATTCAAATTCTCGACGTTGCCAAACTTGGATTTCAGCTCCATGAACCCAGATAATAATTTGAACTTTATCCTGATATTTTTTTACGACATCCCAAATCTTTTTATCAATCAAATGAATACATACTTTACTGTATACACCTGAGGCTAATAATTGATCTAGCATTTCATGATTATGTGAGAAAATATCAATTCCTTCAAACTCATTAAAGCCTACTTCTTGAACTGAAGCTGTCACTTTAAACATATCTGCTAAATGATTTTCTCTTTTATATGCGCGAAGACGTGTATGTAAGAAACCATATTTATATAAATCACTATAAGATGGGTATTGTTTTGCAACAACTAACGTTTTTGACTTAGAAATAAAATTATTAATAGGATTTTTAACAGTCCCAATATGTAACCCTTCAATTTCTGTCAAGCCTGCACCCACTACTTTAAAACCGATGCGAACATATCGACATTCCATAGGAATCGCTAAAGCATGACCACCAAGAATTGGATTCATTGAATGAGAAATTTTCTGTTTATTCTCATCTTGAAATTCAAATACAATTCTAACCTCTTCGGCTGATGTATGTGCCTTTAGTTCAAACTCACTATTGAGAACTAAATTTAGCTCTTCTCTAGTAAAACTTTCCTTAATATACATATAGCAATGCTTAGTAGGAGCTAATGTTGTTTTAATAACAAATTTGTCTTCTACTTTTTTGAATTGGATCTGATTTGAAGAGGGCTTTACTAAGTTTTTATTAAAGAAATCTGCATCTAAAATAATTACTGAAGAGTTTTCTAAATCAAATTTTTTCTGATTATTTTCTACAGTAGATGAGTAACAAATTTTCTTCAATACTGATTGACCTGAACCTTTTAATCGTAGTGACAAATTAAAATAGTCAACTCCATCTGGTAATAAAATCTCTAACTCTTCGTTTATTGAAAAAATATTAAAATCTTTCTTATTTCCTGAAAAATCAAAAAATTCCACTACAACCTGTGTATCAAAATTACTTTGACAATCTACAAGAAGCTTAATTTTCTTAACAGATGTTTTTACTCCCACTTTTGACAAAATAGGCAAATAATTATGCTTTTTAGCATCCAAAGATGAAAAAATATTAACAGCATCATCTTTGATGGAGAATTTTATCAATTTATTAGAAGTAGTAATACTTTCAGAAAAATATTTTGCATCATAAATTACAGAATCTCTATTATCCTCAAATAGAGGTTGTATTTTTTCAGCATAAGGTAAGAGTTGTTCATTTAAACATACTCCTATATCTAATCCATCTTCTAAAGTGCATACTTTTTTCTGATCTTCCAAAGAAGCTTGTACACCATTTTCAATATAATTAAATCGATCAATAGAAAAAGCAGCATCACCAACTTTCAGAGATTTATCTGATAAAAATTGATCTATTAGGTTAGTTTTCGATAAAATTTCACCAGCAGAAATCATAGATCGAGATATTATATATGAATCTACCATCTGATACTCGATGCCACTTTCTAATTTAACTGACCCTATAAAATTATAAAAACTATCTTTGGTTGCAACTTTTACACCTAAGTCATTTAAATATCTGAAACTTAAAGCTAAGTCTTCAATATAATTTTTTAAATAGCTGTTTTCAGAAGTAAAAAAACTTACTAAATCTATATTCAACTTATTTAAACTAGAAAAAATATCACTCTTTTCTTTAACTTCAAAAACATCATCATATTTTGGCAATGTATTTTGACTAGGATTTTTAACAATCAGAACCTTATCTCGGTAGCTCTGCTCTTTGAACATTGAATAGATATATTCAAACTCTTCCAAACTGTTTGTTTGAGCAACAATTGCAACTGAATATCTATTTTGTTCTTTTTTTATCTTTAATTTTTTTAAAATATAGTTTAGACGGTCTTCGTATGTATGTTCAGATAAAACTTTACGCAAGCCTAACAATCTAAATTTATCAAGCTCATCTTTGCTACTCATAGTTTGATTTAACTTTTGCTCTAATTCACTTGAGTTATCAGAACATAGAACTAAATCACCGAAGAAATTACGTACACCTCGTGAGTAGTTGCTTAAAACAATTGTATTTGAAGCCAACATTTCAAATACTCGACGTGCAAACATTGATTGGGACTGCTTAATGGTATTCATATTAATACCATAATTATATCCCTTATATGCTTTATCAATTTCATGTGGCTCTAAACGCCCAAGAATATACTGTTGATATTTCTCTGGAAACGTATAGTGTGGATGTGGCTTATTATAATTACGATCATATATTTCTAATTTTCTAAAATTAATCGCAACATCTGTTAAATTAACAAAATCTCTTTGTCTTTCAGGATATTTTAAATAGAAAGAACCTGCAAAATTGAACGCATCTTTACGCTCATACTTTTCAATTGGGTTATGGACTTGAGGCTGCGCTGCGAAAGGTAATAAATAGACATGGTCATGTCCAACTTGTGCTTTATATCGTCCAATACAATCAATATCTGTTGTAAAGACAACATCTACCTGTTTTGCGACCTCAATAAACGTTCCAAAATGTACAGGATCTTCTTTATTCCAGAATAATGTCTTAATTGAGTGCATATGGCAATATTTTATAAGTGCCCCTACCTCGCTCGAGTTTTGGCTAACTTTCGCTTTCCATAAACTTTCTTTACCTTGCCAAGCTGATTCTATAAATAGAATATCTGGCTGGAACTCACTAACTTCTTCTAACCAATTTTCAGGTGTAAGCTGTAATAGCGTTGCTTCAGGAGAAAAGCAAAAGTAGGTAAACTCATCCATAATACAAGCGATTTTTAATTTACCGCCATCAGAGTTAATTTCCGTTTCTTTTAGGACATTATCTCGTTTTACTTGTGGCTCGATTTTAATTGTTTCTATTTTCTTAAGTTCAAATAGATCTTTCTCATGTAAATCATTTATTAATTTACCTTGAATATCTTTATATTCTCCTTCAAGAAAAGGAACCTCTTTTTCTACTTTCTTTTCACTGTCTAGTTTTTCAAGCACTTTTTTCAGTAGAAAAACTGAAATTTGTTTTATATTACGCTTTTCAGGAGTTTCGTTCTGCTTCATCAACGCATATAATTTTTTTTGGTTATGAGTTAAATTTTCTTCACCCTTACGTTGAAAAGCTTCCAAAGCTAAATTTAAGCTCATTCCGGGTAGTTGTCTGACTTTTTTATGTCCATTCAACACATCAAGAATTGATTTTCCTAACTGGAAAGCAATAGTTTGATGCTCAGCTTTAGAAAATTTTTGATTAACTTTTTGACGAACGATATTATTCTCTTTTACCAGTTCATTCATTTCTTTTTGTAATTCTTGTACTTTAGATTTTGGAATATACTGTTCGTCAATTAAATATTGAATATTTTTTAGAAAAGCTTCTTTCTCCTGTTGGTCCATTTGTTTTAATTGCTCTAATATATTTTCAATATTCATCGATCAATTCCAGTTCCACATTTACCTGAAAAGAAGTAAGTACATTTACATCATTAATGAACCAAGCTACAGAAATTAATTAAAACATTACTTCAGTAGCTTGGATTATTTCTTTAACTTAAACAGTTGCAACAAAATTCAAAATTCGTTTATCTGCATAGTTTTTGTTTAAACCCATAAAGTTCGAATGGTCAACTAAAATAACATTTACATCAGCCTGCTGTATTGCTTCTTCCAAATCAACTAAACGACCATTAGTAATTTCTGTTGGAAGTTTTTGAATATGAGGCTCAACCAAGAACAATTCGACGTCATTGTTTTGACCAAACTCTTTCGCAATTTCGACCGCTGGGCTTTCACGTAAATCGTCAATATCTGGTTTAAATGCTAAACCGAGCAATGCTACACTAGGTTTACGACCCAAATTCCCTAGCTTTTGGACTTCATTTTCAATTTGCTGAATAACCCACTGTGGTTTGTAATCATTTACTTCACGGGCTGAACGTACCATTTTAGCAAGATCAGGAGTTTTATTGACAATAAACCATGGATCTACTGCGATACAGTGTCCACCGACACCAGCACCTGGTCTTAAGATATTGACTCGAGGATGATGGTTCGCCAGTTTAATTAACTCCCATACATCAATATCTAAACGATCACAAATCAAAGAAAGCTCATTGGCAAATGCAATATTGACATCACGGAAAGCATTTTCTGTCAGCTTGGTCATTTCTGCAGTACGTGCATTGGTCTCTAACAATTCACCTCTAACAAAAATTTGATAAACATCTTTTGCTTTTTGGGTACATGCCGTAGTCATACCACCGATAGTACGGTTGTTTTCAACCAATTCACGGATTACATGCCCAGGCAGGACACGTTCAGGGCAATAAGCGACATGAACATCAACATCAGTATCTGTTGCTTGTTTTGGAAATTTCAAATCAGGACGTAGGACAGATAACCACTCGACCATCTGTTCTGTCGCTCCGACTGGCGAAGTTGACTCTAAAATAACCACATTACCTTTTTCTAGTACAGGAGCAATGGTATTTACTGCAGCTTCAATATAAGAGAGGTCGGGAGTATGGTCTTCACCTTTAAATGGCGTCGGCACTGCAATCAGAAAAGCATCGGCTTTTTCTGCTTGTAACGATGCTTTTAAATGTCCAGAAGATACCACTTTTTTTACGATTTCTTCTAAACCAGGCTCTACAATATGAATCTTACCTTCATTGATGGTATCAATCGCATACTGATTCACATCTAGTCCAATAACATGCGCACCATAATTTGCAAACATGGTTGCTGTTGGCAGACCAATATAACCCAAACCACTTACTGAAATTTTTAACTCTGACATGGAGATTCTCTACAATATTTAAAATATGCTTCTACTATTCGTTAACACTTTGCGATTAAGCAAATTGCTTTAAATGCTCAATGATTCTTTTACATGACAGTCCATCGCCATAAGGATTATGCGCAAGACTCATTTGCTGATGCAGTGCTTGGTCATCTAATAACGCAGAGGTCTGCTGAATAATTAATTCTTTTGAAGTGCCCACCAGTTTTACCGTGCCAGCTTCCACAGCTTCTTGACGTTCTGTGGTATCACGCATCACCAAAACCGGAATACCTAAAGATGGTGCTTCTTCTTGGATACCACCAGAGTCAGTTAAAATGATATGGCTATGTTGCATTAACCAAATAAACTGCACATATTCTTGCGGTTCAATCAATTTAATATTTTCAACACCATCAAGATATTGATAAACAGGTTGCATCACATTCGGGTTCATATGTACAGGGTATACAAATTCGACCTCTGGATAGCTTTCCGCAAGTGCCTTAATCGCTTTACAGATATTCTCAAAACCCTCACCAAAGTTTTCACGACGGTGGCCAGTAATCAAAACTCGCTTTTTATCGAGATCAAGCATATGAAAATGCGCACGCATTTCCTGCTGTAACGCTTCACTATTATTGAGCTGATCTTTCACATAAAAGAGCGCATCAATTACAGTATTACCGGTAATACAGATTTTGCTTTTGTCGATATGTTCTTGGAGTAAATGATTAGCAGAGGTCTCTGTTGGACAGAAATGCCATTTCGCAATCACACTGGTCAATTGACGATTAGCTTCTTCTGGCCATGGCGAGTAAATATCATAAGTACGTAAGCCCGCTTCAACATGACCCACATCAATCTTTTGATAGAAGGCCGCCATTGCTGTGCTAAGCGTGGTAGAGGTATCACCATGTACCAGTACGAGGTCAGGTTTGCAGTCGACCAAAACTTCTTCCAACGCCAACATCATTCTGGCATTCAGTTCAGTCAAGCTTTGACCTGCTTTCATGATATTGAGGTCATAATCAGGTTGGATATCAAATACAGATAAGACGGAATCCAGCATTTGTCGATGCTGAGCTGTGATACAGACTTTTGTTTCAAAAAATGGATCTGCACTTAATAGTTTTACCAAAGGCGCCATTTTGATCGCTTCAGGTCTTGTTCCAAACACAACTAACACTTTCATATTTTCACCAAATTATTCAATAATTTATTTAAAATTATTGTTTCAACACCATATACTATCAACATGTTTGTTTTAACCCTGACCCATTTATGTATCAAGGCGCTATAAGCAATCCCTGCAATAATCAAGTTATCCCTATAAATCCAATGCCACTTTGGCTGCAATCGCGATCTGATACAATACTTGGGTAATCCCTCGCGTTAATTCCACGACTTTGGTTTGTACTTTAGGAAGGACTAAAATCTCATCCCCCTGTTGAATCTTATAACGTTTACTGACCAGTTCAGACTCACCATTTTGATGAATCACCACCAGTTTTGATTTATTCGATTTCTGAGTGAAGCCACCGACCTGATCAATATAAGATGCCGCCGTCATATTCGGTTGCCATACCACACCATTCGGGAAAGTCACTTCACCATGCACCATAATGACTGAAGTTTTTTCAGGAATGTTTAAAATATCGCCATTTTCTAAAATTACATCATCAAAGTCTTTGGCATTTAAAACCACTTGACCTTTTGGCTCTACCGTACGTGCCTTGGCAATAAACTGTTTGACCAACTCGGCATCTTTTACGCGTAGATTAGCCTCTTCCTGCGTGGTTGAGCGTACAGAAAATGTTGCTTCTTCAAGTTTATCTAAAGAAACGTTTAACATTTCCTTTTGTCGCTTAGCAACCGATGGACGGAAAAGCTGTAAGGCATCCACCTCTGATAGGGTGTTTGGCTGAATCTGCTTCATTACTTCTGACAGTTTAGATCCATATGGTAATACTACCGCATGGGCACCATTATGCGCACCTTCAATTCGTACCTGAATAGTGCCTGCATAACGATCCGCAGTCACGGTTAAGATATCACCATCTTCAATCACCACATTATTGGCAGCCGAAAGTGGATAATATTCACTGCGATACTCTGTACCCTGACGGCGCATAATACTGACATTGGTCGCTCCAGGTTTCAGTTTTGCTACTGATAATGCCTGAGCAACGGTGACTTCAGGAACGTTAAATTCAAAGTCATAAGCATTAAACACTTCACCCGACACCGAGAAGGTATGGCTACGCGGCGCTACCACAATCACATCGCCATCACGGAAGCTATAAGGCTGTAGTTTACCTGCAATTAAAAAGTCATAGAGATTGACATATTGCTTGAGCTGCCCATTACGCATGATGCGAATATCGACATAGCTACCACGTTGTGCGTCAACTCCACCGGCACGATCCAGATATGCCAATACGCTGTCATTGGCAACACCACCATAAGCACCAGGTTGATTCACGAAGCCCGTAACCATGACTTTCACGGGTTGCGACTGAACCAAGGCTGCATAGACCCCGACATTAGCGACATAAGTCTTACGGACATAACCTTCAATCAAAGACTGCAGTCGGCCATTGGTGGTACCCGCGACTTTGACTGGTCCGACATTCGGAATAAAAATATTGCCTTGCGGGTCCACAGTTAAAGTACCCGCAAACTGGTAAGCACCCCATAGACGTAAATTGATATTATCGCCAGGGTTCAGTACATAGCTGTCGTTAAATGTCGAACCTGCGGTACTGGCAAAAGCACCTTTAAATAACTGTTCACCAAACATTTTGGTTGGCACTGAGTATTTTTGTGCGCTACTTGGAGAAAGCCCAACTACCGATTGACTTGGTAAAATGGTATTGTCTGAAACATTATTATTTGTTTGTAAAACATTACTTGCTAAGTCTTGAGGTAAAAGAGACTGTGTATCAGCCGCAAAACTATAAAAAGAAGACAATGCAAGCATACTGGTCAATAATATTTTTTTCATTGTGCTTATTCCTTATGCTCACGGATAATCGAGTAAATCAACATCGTAATACCAAATAAAATATTTAAGACTAAAAAATAAGTCGCAATCAAATAAAGAATACGAGGATAAAGTGCATCTTGTGCTAACTCTGGGGTAGAAACTACCACTAATTTTTTCAACTTCCGCGAAGCCTCCAAACGGGCTTTTTCAAGCGAGGCCAATGAAAGCTTGTAGAGATCAGTTGCAAATTCAACATTGGATTTTAAGGCTTCAAAATCTGCCACACTTTTATTCAGCTTACTCGTATTTGGTGAGGTGAGTTTGGCTTTCTCATCGGTGATTTGCTTCTGTACCGATTCAATCTGACTACGGATTGCTACCACCTGAGGTGCGGTTTCATTTAAATAACTTAATGATGTTCGTTCTTCAGTACGTAACTGCGCCAAATTCGACTCTAGGCTGGCAACCACTGTTGCAACTGCTTGAGCTTGCGCCTGAGGATCAAACATCTGATTTTTATTTTGATAGTCTAGTAAAGTATCACGCGAAGCATCTAATTGCTCTTTTGCCTCATTCAATTGCTTTTCGGCAAACTTAAGTTGCTCTTCAGCAATCTGTTGAGACAAACTATTAATAAAACTTTCACTATTTTTTAGAATTTCTTGGTTGAGGCGCAGAGCAAAACCCGAACTAAACCCCTGTGATGATATCGTCATCATCATAGTTTTTTCATCTAAATTAACTTGTACACGCTGGTTAAAATATTTTACTAAATCTTCAATTGAAGCATCAGAGTCTAAACCGAAAACTGGATCATTGGGTGCAATAAAGGCTTTACGCAAATTGAGTTTTTTGTCGAGGCTTTCCACCATATTACGGGAGCTAATATAGGCGGTTAAGATATGCGCATCTTCACTACTGGTATTACTAACACCAAGTAAGGTACTCAAACCACTTGAAGCAGCAACATTTGATACTTCACCCACCTGTTTAACTAACAGCGTCGATTGAGATACGAAACGCTCTTGTGCAAAAAAAACGAGATAAGCGACAATCAGCAATAGTGGCAACATTACAATGGCGATGTAGCTGATCACCAGACCTTTATTTGTTATTGACCGCATATTCTTTATAGACCTCTATTGCCTCTGCAATATCTTCAAAAAATTCAGCTTGACCATTACGCATTAGAAAAGCCACATCACAATTACGGGTCAAATCATTTAGGTTGTGCGACACCATAATAATATTGGACTTCTGTTTTAACTCATCCAATAAAACTTGGCTCTTTTTTCTAAAATTGGCATCACCAACAGCTCCAGTTTCATCGAGTAGATAATAATCAAAATTAAACGCCATACTCATTCCAAAACCAATTCTTGAACGCATACCTGATGAGTAGCTTTTAATCGGCATATCAAAATACTTACCAATATCGGCAAAGGATTCGACAAATTCAACCACTCTCGATACATCTTCCTCATGGCTTAAATAAAGCCGAGCGACAAAACGAACATTTTGTCGTGCAGTCAGACTACCTTGAAAGCCACCTGACAATGCCACAGGCCAAGAAATGGTTTTATTGGTCACGACTTTGCCACTGTCAGCGAAATCGATACCGCCAATAATTCTAAGCAGGGTACTTTTACCCGCACCATTTTTGCCTAAGATCGCTACACTTTTGTTTTCAGGTAAAGTGACATTTAAATCTTTAAATACATAATGACGCCCTTTCGGAGTCACATAGGATTTAGTCAAATTACGCAGTTCTATCATTTAGATTTCACCATTTGCTGCTCAAAACGCTTATAAAGCAGCAAGCCTAAAAATAATGAACCAATAATCCATTCAGCTACATAAGTCAGCGAAATACCATTGACTAAAGGATAATTCGGTGCAACCGCATGTCGCATTGATTCTAATATATGGATTACAGGATTCCATAATAGATATTGTTGATATTCAGCAGGTACAAAATGAATGGTATAGATTACCGCAGATAAAAAGTAGAGCATTAAAAATAGCATTGGAATAAATTTATTCAGCTCTCGTGAAATGCTTCCAATTACAATAAACACTAAAGATAGACTAAAACTTAGTGCATACAATAAAATCCAGTATCCGAGTAGTTTTGGAACTGCATCAAAACTAATATGAAATCCAAGCCAAAGTAGAATGGCATTAAAGAATAGATAAGCAATAAAATATAAAAATAACTCTAAAAAACTACGCGCAATCAGTGTATCAATAGGCTTTACTGGACGATAGCTAAACAGACCTTGGTTAGCTTGAACAGCACCTAGAGATTGACTTATTGTCGTTCTAAATAAGAAAAATGGGATAATCCCATTGACTAGAAAAACCTCAAACTCCATCCCTGGTATAGTATGGCTAATTCGACCAAATAAGATTAAAAGAAAACCAATATGCAACGCAGGTTCAAGTAAAATCCAGAAATAACCAAGGCGAAACTGACCAAAACGGGTTTGCAACTCGCGTAAAAAAAGCGCACGAACTGCCGCATACATGACTTGCAGTCCGCCACGGGGTTTTAACCGTGGTAATCCTTTTAAACTGGATGTTTGCTCATCCATCCGACCCCCTGTAAGTGCTTATTCTTTGCACTAGCCTTATTTTCCAGCGAAGCTTAAATTATTTTTTCGAAAAGTTAAAGTTTCAAAATGTTCCATAATTTATGAATACGAGAAAGTTCTTCTATTAAAAAAATGTAAAATTACGGCACGAATTAAAGCAGAAGAGATTAGTAGATCACAGAGATAACTAAAATACCTATCTTTCAAAAAGTTATAAATCGAAAGTCAACCACCCCAATGTGCAAGGTGAGCAAAAATAGTGTAGTGAATTGTTATTTCAATAACAATTCACATAATTAAGTTACTCGTCTTCGTCGTAAATATAGCTCATACAACCCCAACCATCATACTCGCCATTGAACTCTTTGGCGATCTTGGTCATCCATTCTTCCAAGTCTTCAATATCTTCATATTCCAAAATCATGTTGACATGAATGTTCAGCACCCAAAGATCTGAACCATCTGAGTGTACTTCTTCCTGAAAAAGTGAAATTTTTTGTTCTTGGTGTAAAAGATGCAAGGCACATTTTTCAACCTGTTCTTGTTTTTCAAAAACAATCGAAAATTCGACTTCATGTGGCTCGTTGAGTTCATTACCATCTTCAACCATCTGCCATAGCACGTTGCCATTATCATTGTCTGGGAATTGGTCATAGTCGCGAGTCATATAAATATCCTTTGTTGTGTTTTGGACTTGATATTTGGCTATAGATTAACCGATTTTTATGTCATTTTTTAGACGGATTAATAGCAATATTGTAGTCAAAAAACGATCAAAGTAAACGTCCTGAGACTCCCGTGTCTCAACGTAATACGATGCTCAGTACGATCTGATCAAGGCAAGCTATGCCATTTTCATAGATGGGTTCTGGATAGTCTCTAAAAACATCTCGCTCAATATGCGACAGACGAAATCCACATTTTTGATAAAGCGCTAGTTGATCCAGACTGGAGTTACCTGTTTTGACCCATAATGTTTGGATATTTTGATCTCTTGTATTTTCAATGGCAAATTGAATCAATGCCTTGGCAAACCCCTGTTTTTGATAGCGTGAATCTACGGCTAGATTTTTAATTTCAGCTTGATCAGCCGTTCTGAGTAAACAAAGTTGTGCAATGATTTGTGCCTGATCATTCAACATGACGAACAGATTCGACTGCAATAAATAGGTTAAGACCTGCTGCCAACTTGGATCGGCCTCTAATAAAAGTGCCTTTAATTGACTTTGCTGTATCTCTGAAAGTACTTCCCATTCAGTATATTGAATCGAATACATGCGCTTGCCTATTTATTGTAGTGTTTAGAACTTTAGCTCAGAATGGATTTCGACTGCATGCATTTTTAAAGGATGTTTGAATGCCAGATAAGCCGCATGCAGCGCCATCCGTTGTAAATGGAACTTGGCAGGTTCAGGATGATAAAGTTTATCGCCCATAATCGGATGACCAATGTGCATCATATGTACGCGTAATTGATGCGAACGGCCCGTGACGGGTTCTAAACGGACACGGCTTTGATTGCTTACTTCATCATATTGCATCAGTTGAAATAAGGTTTTGGCAGACTTACCCAATTCAAAATGCACCATCTGACGCGGGCGGTTTTCCCAATCGGTAATGAGCGGTACTTCCACACTGCCCTCGCTCTGAATCTGTCCCTGTACCAAAGCCACATAGTATTTTTTGACAGTACGCGCCTGAAACATTTTACTGATTGCCACTTCTGCATCACGGTGTTTGGCAAACATGAGTAAGCCCGAAGTTGCCATATCTAGACGATGCGTGACTTTGGCAGCAGGGTATTTTTCCAAAACCCGTAAATAGGCACTGTCCTGATGTTCAGGTAAACGCCCCATGACTGACAATAGCCCAGCAGGCTTATTGATCACCAGTAAATCGTCATCTTCATAGACGATCTCTAAAGGATCTTGTGGTGGTGTATAAATAAAATTGTCGTTTAGAGCCATGGCAACAGAACAAATTGAATCAGGTACAGGATGGGGAGTGATTATAGTTGCGCCAACAGCTTTCGCAACCGCTGATTTTCCTCATCACTGTTACGATCAAGACGGTGTTTTCAACCCCTTGCCCAAGCCTTGTTTATAGATCTCTTCTAATGTGGCAATGTCCCGATTTAAGAATGCAATCAGATAATCTTTGACACGCGCCAAGCTCAATTGTTTAAACGAAATGCTGTCTTTGCTTTTACGCGTGACCAAGCCAAACAAATCTTTTTTAGGAATGATGACGGGAATATCACTGTCCAGTTTGAATTCAAGCTGCTGTGATTTGGCGTAGGCATCCAGAATAATCACGATGCTATGCTCGCTACGATGATCCGTCACCATAAAACTGGTATCTGCACCATTGAGCTGTAATTGACGAACCAACTGCTGACGCCAAGTCATCTCGTCAAACTTGGTTAAAATCGTTGCCAAATCAAAGCGACCGACATGATCGATGTCATTGTGATTCATTTGATGTGGATAGCGAATTTTAAGCTCGAACTCATTCATTATAGTGCTGACCTATAGCTGTGATTTTTTGATTTATTAATATAAAAATAATTATATCACTTTGTTTTTTAATATAAAAATATCGACTTATATTCACAATATTCAGATTACAGGATTAGTTTCACACTCAGTTTTAGTTTTATTGATCTAGTTTTTATTATTTTGATCGAATTATTGATGCTCTCTTCAATTAAATTTTTTAGGGTATCAAGGGAAAACAGAGGTTGTTTACTTCAACACCTATGACTTTGTAAGCCATAACCTTTGCCTATAAACTTTTGATCTATAGCGTCCTAAGCCGAATCGAGACCTTTTGGGTTCGTACACACTTGCTTTATAAGCGTCGGTGCATGCTACTCTTTTCGATCCCTTTCACACCCTTGAGACATAGTTTAGGCAGATCACGGTGGGATTGTTTTCCTAAAAACTGCTATTTTTAGCAATCAATGAAATAATTTTGCATACTCTATTCTAAAAGTTAAAATATTTCCCATATCTAATAAAAAACTACGATTTATATTCCGATAAATTCAAATTTACATGTGTATTTTTTCAAATAGAGCTTCTCATCTAAGCCCAAATCACCATAATCGCAGCCACAATCACCAGCCATAAACCGAAATGATCAGTTTTAGCGAGCTTTTCCTTAAAGAAAAAGGCTGAGATTAATAGACTAAATAGAATTTCGACCTGGCCCAGCGTTTTGACAATCGCCACGGTTTGCATACTCATAGCACTAAACCAGCCGACGGACGCCAAAAAGCTACAGATACTCACTCTTAAGGTTAAGCCAACCCGTTGCCACATTTTATATAGCGTTGGTCGGCTGAAAAATCCGAGATAGATCAATAATACGATGCATTGAAAGCTGATCAGACTACACAGCACCCATGCAGCACGATGCAAAAATGGCAACATGCTTAGTTCTAAACTGGCTTCACGCACCAATAAAGAGGTGATGGCAAAGCAAAGTCCGCTACCGAGTCCAATCATCAAGGTTTTAAAGGACAGATCGGACTGCTGCTTACCTTTACTGAGTAAGAATACTGCAAGTCCCCCAATCACCACACCAACCCAGCCCCATGTGCTGAGATGTTCCTGTAAGAACAGCACACCGACCAAGGCCGCCAAGATGGCTTCACTTTTGGCAAGCCCCACCCCAATGGCATAGTTCTTTTGCTGAAACAGTTTGACCATCAAGGCAGTGGCATAGATCTGGCTAATACCTGCAATCACGATATACAACCAGAATTTATCGGAAAAATGCACCGATGTTGTGACTGGCTGATGCAGATATAGAAAAGCCAAATAACTAAAGGCAAAGATCGGTGAAAAGATAAAGCGAGCCAGTGTGGTGCCATAGACATCCACGCTCGTACTGAGTTGTTTTTGAAATGCATTGCGCCAAGCCTGCATAAATGCAGCCATCAGGGTGAACAGAATCCAAGTGATCATCATAAGCTTGAACGCAAGAGCAAAAGTGAAGCTAATTTACGCTGTTCTGACTGGTTTTTCGATAGTCACCATTGCTTAAAAACTTAAATCATTAAAGTCTTTCACTTTGGACAGATAGATCGGCGGCTGCTTGATTTTACTCCACGTTTCTTTAAACCTTGGATCATCTTCTGGATCTTGGCTTAAATTGTCACGAACAACTTTTTTACCCGTTAAAAAATTAATACTGGTTTGACTTTGAATAAGGGGGCCGTGATTGCTTGAATCATCATAGCCAATCAGGCGTAGATCATTGCCTTCCAAGCGGAACAGATAACGCCAATAACCATAACGTCCATGCGAATAATAAACCCTCAGTAAGTTATTTTTAATTTCCATCCATAGGTCAGGTGGGAAATAGACACCACCATCTTCATTTTCTGAGCTAAAACAGTTGAGGTTACTCACAACGGGTTTGTATTTGCCTTTTTCATTCAGCAATACAATCACGCCACGGCGGTTGCGGTCTAAATGCCCACGATATTCATCATGTACAAAGGCTTTGGGATCAGTGGCTTTGACGATCAGCACCACATCCTTCAGACCATCTTTATTGAGATCGCCTTCAATCGCTTCAAAGAGATGATATTTTGCAGGGATATAAGCTTTATAAGTGACTTTATCTTTGCGGAGTTTCAGTTCTTCTGCCGATGGTTGTTGTTGGGCAAAGCTGAGTTGCGGCAGTGCAGATAGGCTTGAGAATGCTAATAATGCGGTAATGAGTTGAGTCTTTATCATCTTTTTATTTCATCATTCAGGTCGTTATTGATGCTATTTCTTTTATAAACAATGGTTGAGTTTCTCTTGGTGTTTTTGCATGAATCCAACGTGCAGCAACAATCTTCAAACTCATCATCCGCCCTTACCTTAAAAGCTTAAATAATCAAACTCTTTAATTTTCGATAAATAGAATGGCGCTTGATTAATTTTACTCCAATTCTCTTTAAATTTTGGATCACCTTCAAAGTCTTGACTTAAATTTTCACGGATAACTTTGTTTGCTGTTAAAAAGTTAATACTGGTTTGGCTTTCAACATAAGGCCCATGATTACTTGAATCATCATAACCAATCAGGCGTAGATCATTGCCTTCTAAGCGAAATAGATAACGCCAATAGCCATAGCGTCCATGGGCAAAGTGTACATTCAGCACATTATTGTTAATTTCTAAGCTTATATCAGGGGCGAAATAAACACCACCGTCTTCATTTTCCGAGTAAAAACAATTTAAGTTACTGACAATCGGCTTGTAAGTACCTTTTTCGTTCAGCAATACAATCACGCCACGGCGGTTGATATCTAAACGGCCACGATACTCATGTTCAACAAAAGCTTCGGGATCGGTTGCTTTAACCATCAACACGACATCTCTTATGCCATCTTTATTCAAGTCACCTTCAATGGCTTTAAATAAGCGATATTTTGCAGGGATATAGGTTTGATAAGTGACTTGGTCTTTCCGTAGTTTCAGTTCTTCTGCTGTTGGTTGTTCTTGGGCGAAGCTGACTTGTGGCAGTATCGCTAAGCCTGATAATACGAATAATGCGGCAATGAGTTGAGTTTTCATAAGTCCATCATTTTTTTAATATTGAATAGCATTCACACCAAGCATTTATTTGCTCAGCACTAACTCAGATTTTTTCTATTGCTTTATTTAAGACATACCTTTGAATCACTTGATCTAGGGTAATTTCAGAATCAAGATAGCCATTATTTGCTTGAATCACTTTTGCAGAAGCCAAATTGGATTTATAGCAATGTATATGCAGTTGCGTTAAGCCCAGCTCCCACGCTTTCTGAATGGTAAGTTCCAGTAACTTAGTGCCTAAATTTTGTCTGCGTCTAGAAGGACGAATCCCTAAACCAATATGTCCACCACAATGTTGAATCTGTGCATTAAGCTGAGGTCTTAGATTCGACACACCGATAATTTTATTATCATCGACCAACCAATAGGTAATATTGGCTACATGTCCTTCTTGTAAAGACTGCCCTTTTTCATATTGTTCTAATTTATTCAAAAACTTGTCAAAATCTGCGTGATCGAAGTCCAATGTGAGCGGGTAACGTTCTTCCTCAGCAAGTTCATCAATATAGTCGTTATAACTCTGTTTAAACCTTGAATGAGGTTTTACCAAACGAAGTGACATCTACTTATACCTCCTAAAGAAGCGTTTTTATTATCCGTATTCACAATATAAAAATGATAGATTTAAAAATATAAGCTTATCGTGCAGGAGTGACTTGCTCTTGACGTTTTGAACGAATCCAGCGTGCTGCAACAATAATAAAAACAATCACCAAGACGGTAATTAGCGCAGGCATGACGAAGGCCAAAATCGACAATACGATTGAGCCAATCAACTCACCTGTCGAGATCACAAAATTCCCCAGCCCCCCTGTAGTGGCAGTTGAAACCCCACGTGCCGCAACCGTACTCATTTGCACTACGCCTGCGGTTCCGCCACCGACAATCAGTGCCGCTGCCCAAGTCGCAAACTGGGACATTTCGCCACTACTCACTGCCATCGTGGTCAGTGTTCCTGCCACCACAGCCGCAGGTGTGGCAATGGTATCTAATAGATTATCCACCCACGGCACATAGTAAGCTGCGATTTCACAAATCGTGGCAAAACCCAGTGCCATACACACCGATGGAAGTGCCAGCCATTCAAAGCCTTGGGCAGGTTGATACCATCCCATGAGGGTGGCAACACTCATCGCCAACAGCGGCACAAAGACACGAAAACCGCAGGCTGCGCTGAGTCCAACGCCAATACAGAGTCCTAAAATTGTTTCCATCACGGATTACCTTTCTATGCCTATGACAGGTCTTGTTATCTAAATCTTATTTTTAAGGTAACAAAAAGCCCTATCAAGGGATAGGGCTTTTATTCAAACAGTGGGTAACTGTTTGGTATTTTGCGGCTTAGGCATTCTTACTGTTGAATTGATTGCCAAGGCATTTGGTACACGGAGGTAAACGATCAGTACCAATTTCTAAATAGGTGCGGTGTCCGCATTGAACACAAAAATAGAAGCCTGTTCCAGGTTTTTCGCCAGCAGTTACCATCTTTGCTCTCCATAGATTTTAGAAATGGTACATATACTATAGCGTGATAGTTTTGATTATTTATTGACCTTTCCGACGAGTGGTGATGGCGGAAATGTGAAGAATGAAATTTGGATACTTTCATTCACCAGATAATTTATTCATCTGCAACACTAGCAGATGCTTTGGGTATAGCATTAACTATTACAACCTCAATATTCGGCATAGCACTATTTTTTACTAACTCATTAAAACTTTGCCATCTTGAATTTGTAATTCCTCCATTGTACAAAACTAAATAAATTCCTTTCTGGCTTTTTTCTGCTTTTTTATAAATTGGTAATTGTTTCTCATAACCATGTACCAATTGTTTATTGGAACTTAGTTTAATTTCAACAATCACTTTAGCTGAAGCTCCAAGGCTAATTTTAAAGTCAACAGGTCCCCTACCCGCATCAGCTTCAAGCGTTAGGTCTAAGTTATTTGCATTACAGTATGCGTTTGCAATTCCAAAGAATAATAACTGTGATGCAGACTCACGCTTCCTTTTATCTTTATCATCATAAAGCAATTTGCATAAACCATTATTCTCAATCAAATCTTTAAAATGCACACAAATTTTATTTACAACCCTATATACATTTTCGAGGGTAGGCTCTTTTTTCAATTTTAATTCTAAAGGTGATTCTAATAAAATTGATTGTGCAGTTCGATACCAGCTAATCTCCCCTGCTTTATCTTCCTCAAAGTTATAGTAGCTTGGCTTAGACCTAAAATACTCACCCAATAAATCTTTTAATAAGTCTGGATATTTTATAAAAACATCTTTTATATAATTTTTCTTCTCTTGCGTCGTAACTTCCTTGTATGCATCCCTAAAAATTTGATTAACAAATTCTTTTAATTCATCATTATACGCTTTTATCCAATTTAAATCCGCAAAATCATTAGCAACAGGCAAATCTCTTAAAAAAACTTTAGGAATTAATATAATAGGTTCTTTGTTATAAGGATTCTGAGGTAACTTCTCAGCAGGATAATTGTTTGAAAATTTTAATAGTTTTAACTCAACATCTAATTCTCTGCAAATTCTTTGAGTATAGAAAATAAATTGCTCAATCAAAATATTAGTAATCATATCACTTATTAAGTCTGGACCGACATCCTCTTCAAAAGCACCTAACAATTCAAAAATTGTAGGGTCTTCATTACCAGCATTAATTATTGATTTTATATCGGTTAAAATTCTTTTCTTTTTCTTTGGGCCAATACCACTCCCTCTAGTGCTTTTAGAGGAATACCCTATATGAGACCCCTTAATTTCACTAGACTCAAAAAGATTAAATGCTTTTTTCCAAAATATATCATTTAGAGAATTAGATTTTGCTTGTTTTAGCAATCTTATAATTTTTTCAAAGAATTCTTGAATTTTAATATAAGTCCCACTGAACTCAGGAATATCTGTATTTCTAATTAAACTCGGATCAATGAAAAGTCTTGTATCTATGCCAAGAATAGGATCAAATGCACCTGTCTTTTCAAATATTGAAAGATCAATTTTATACTCATCTGCAAAACTTATAATCATTATATTTTCCAAATAAAAACCCCATCATCAAGATAGGGCTTTTATTAAACAGAATCAATTACTTTCAGATTAAAGTATTAAGCCACTTGACCTTCTAAGAAGTCTTGTGCAAAACGCTGTAATACCCCACCCGCTTCATATACAGACACTTCTTCTTCTGTATCTAAGCGACAGGTCACAGGTACTTCCAGAATCTCTTCCTTACCATCCGCTGTGGCACGCTCAATCACTAAAGTTAAAGTCGAACGTGGCGCAATATTACCAATCACGCTATACAGCTCAGTACCATCCAGCTTTAAGGTCTTGCGGTTAACACCCGGCTTAAACTCAAGCGGTAAAACGCCCATACCCACTAAGTTAGTACGGTGAATACGCTCAAAACCTTCGGCCACAATCGCTTCAACACCTGCAAGACGAACACCTTTCGCAGCCCAGTCACGACTTGAACCCTGACCATAATCTGCACCCGCAACAATGATCAACGGTTGCTTACGGTTCATGTAGGTTTCAATCGCTTCCCACATGCGCATCACTTCGCCTTCTGGCTCGACACGCGCTTTTGAACCTTGCTTAATGGTGCCGTCTGAACGAACCACCATTTCATTAAACAATTTCGGGTTAGCAAATGTTGCACGTTGCGTGGTTAGGTGATCACCTCGATGGGTTGCATAAGAGTTAAAGTCTTCCTCAGGCACACCCATTTTCGCCAAATATTCGCCAGAAGCACTGTCTAATACAATCGCATTCGATGGAGACAAGTGATCCGTGGTGATGTTGTCACCCAAGATCGCAAGCGGACGCATATTGGCTAAAGTACGCGGTGCAGCCAACGCCCCTTCCCAATATGGAGGACGGCGGATATAGGTACTCATTGGACGCCAATCATACAGCGGGCTTGCCGCTTCTTCATTGACACCCAAATCAAACATCGGAATGTAGATTTTACGGAACTGTTCAGGCTTCACGGCTTCTTTGACAAGTGCATCAATTTCAGCATCCGAAGGCCAGATATCTTTCAGGTAAATTGGATTGCCATCTTTGTCATTTCCGAGCGAATCGGTTTCGATATCAAAACGGATGGTTCCTGCAATCGCATACGCCACCACAAGCGGCGGAGATGCCAAGAACGCTTGTTTTGCGTATGGATGAATACGACCATCGAAGTTACGGTTACCCGAAAGCACGGCAGTGGCATACAAGTCACGCTCAATGATTTCTTGTTGAATCA
The DNA here is from genome assembly GCF_013072675.1 of Acinetobacter sp. Ac_3412. NCBI lineage: Bacteria > Pseudomonadati > Pseudomonadota > Gammaproteobacteria > Moraxellales > Moraxellaceae > Acinetobacter > Acinetobacter sp. Ac_3412. The sequence continues at coordinate 109,195 of NZ_LXUJ01000004.1, forward strand.
CTGGATCAAGTGCGCCCGACATCCCATTACAGGTGGTACATGCATAGGCCACGATACCAAAACCAAGTTTCTCAAGATCACCCAACACACCCGCTTCTTCTAAATACAGCGCAGCAGCCTTAGAGCCCGGTGCAAATGAAGATTTCACCCAAGGTTTACGTACCAAGCCCAATTCATTGGCCTTACGTGCCAATAAACCTGCAGCAACTGTATTACGTGGGTTAGAGGTATTGGTACAAGAGGTAATTGCAGCAATAATCACGGCACCATCAGGAATTAAACCTTCTGCTTCTTGTGCCTTGGCAAGCTCTAAGTTCCCTGCAATGCCTTTTGCTTTCAAATCAGCCGTAGAGACACGTGCATGTGGGTTTGATGGGCCAGCAATGTTACGGGTCACCGTTGAAAGATCAAAACGAAGTACACGTGGGTACTCAGCTTTGGTCATATCCGATGCCCAAAGACCGATCTCTTTGGCATATTGCTCAACCAAAGCCACTTGCGTATCTTCACGACCTGTCAGACGTAAATACTCGATGGTGTTCTGATCGATATAGAACATTGCCGCAGTTGCGCCATATTCAGGCGTCATATTTGAGATGGTGGCACGGTCGCCCACAGACATGCTGTCGGCACCTTCACCGAAGAACTCGAGGTATGCACCGACGACACGTTCTTTACGCAAGAACTCGGTTAATGCCAATACGATATCCGTTGCAGTAATGCCTGCTTGACGCTGACCGACAAACTCAACTCCGATGATGTCTGGCAGACGCATCCAAGACGCGCGGCCAAGCATCACATTTTCAGCTTCCAAACCACCAACACCGACTGAAATTACGCCAAGCGCATCGGTATGTGGGGTATGTGAATCTGTACCAACACAGGTATCCGGGAAAGCCAAGCCATCACGGTTTTGGATCACTGGAGACATTTTCTCCAAGTTGATCTGATGCATGATGCCGTTGCCCGCTGGGATCACGTCGACATTTTTAAATGCAGTCTTGGTCCACTCAATAAAGTGGAAACGGTCTTCGTTACGACGGTCTTCGATTGCACGATTTTTCTCAAATGCATCAGGGTCAAAGCCACCGAATTCCACTGCCAAAGAGTGATCCACGATCAACTGGGTTGGCACCACAGGATTGACCTTGGAAGGATCACCGCCTTTGTCTGCAATCGCATCACGCAAACCGGCAAGATCCACCAGTGCGGTTTGACCCAAGATGTCATGACAAACCACGCGTGCTGGATACCATGGAAAATCAAGATCCTGACGGCGTTCGATCAATTGGGTTAAATAGGCCGTTAAATTTTCCGCATCAGCTTTACGCACCAGCTGTTCAGCCAGCACTTTCGAGGTATATGGCAGCTTTTCGTATGCGCCTGGCTGAATATCTTCAACGGCTTGACGCACGTCATAATATTCGAGCTGGGTACCTGCCAGCGGTTTACGATATTTTGTGTTCATTAACCACGCTCCGCCAATGGTTTGAATTCAAGATTTTCAGGGCCAGTATAGTTCGCGCTTGGACGAATGATCTTACCGTCTTGACGTTGTTCAATCACGTGTGCAGACCAACCCGCAGTACGTGCAATCACGAATAATGGCGTGAACATTGCCGTTGGAACACCCATCAAGTGATAGCTCACCGCACTGAACCAGTCGAGGTTCGGGAACATGTTTTTCACTTCTTTCATCACGGCTTCTAAACGTTCAGCAATCACATACATCTTGGTATTTTCTTGCGCTTCAGCAAGTTCACGCGCCACTTGCTTGATCACTTCGTTACGTGGATCAGAAACGGTATAGACTGGGTGACCGAAACCGATTACCACTTCTTTTTTCTCAACACGGCTACGGATATCCGCTTCTGCTTCATCTGCATTGTCATAGCGTTGTTGAATCACAAAGGCTACTTCGTTCGCGCCACCGTGTTTAGGGCCACGTAACGCACCGATACCGCCTGTGATTGCCGAATACATGTCTGAACCAGTCCCTGCAACGACACGCGAAGTAAAGGTTGATGCATTGAATTCATGCTCTGCATACAGAATCAAAGACGTGTGCATGGCTTGAATCCACTCTTCCGATGGCGCTTCGCCATGAAGGAGATGCAAGAAATGCGCAGCAATCGAGTCATCATTGGTTTCAACTTCGATACGACGACCGTTGTTGCTGAAGTGATACCAGTACAACAACATTGAGCCTAGGCTTGCCATCAATTTATCTGCGATGTCTTTTGCACCTGCTTCGTTGTGGTCTTCATGTTCTGGGGTTAAACAACCCAGTACAGATACGCCAGTACGCATCACATCCATTGGATGTGCAGACGGTGGCAGTTGCTCTAGTGCTGTTTTCAATGCTGCTGGTAAGCCACGCAATGCTTTTAATTTTGCTTTATAGGCTTTGAGTTCGGCTTTGTTTGGTAATTTGCCGTGTACCAGAAGGTGTGCCACTTCTTCAAATTGGCTGCCGACAGCAAGATCGAGAATGTCATAGCCACGGTAGTGTAAGTCGTTGCCGCTGCGACCTACGGTACACAGTGCAGTGTTGCCTGCAACTTGTCCGCTGAGTGCAACTGATTTTTTTGGTTTGAAGCCTGTTGGCGTTTCATTACTGCTCATAAGATTGTCCTTTTTATATCCTTAGGTGAATTTCGTAGCGGTGTCTTACCGAACTCTCATCTTATTTGAGGATAAGCCTTCGGCTGGACTTACTTTTGATGGATCAAAAGTAAGCAAAAATCCTTTGTTGGCCTGACGGTACGTCCTTGCTACCGCAGCCCAACGTGGCGGCATCCATGCCGCCTTCACGATTCTTTAGTCTTTCATAAAAGAAGGTCTTAAATTCGTGAAATCCCTCTCCCTCTGGGGGAGGTTAGGAGGGGGTAAAATTATTTATTCTTCGCAAAAGTTCCATCAAGATATTGTTCAAACGCATGGTAGTTAATGCGTTCATACAACTCCTGACGGGTTTGCATAGTATCGACCACATTTTTTTGTGTGCCTTCTTTACGCAAAGTCTCATAGACATTTTCTGCGGCCTTGTTCATGGCACGGAATGCAGAAAGTGGATACAGCGCAATGCTGACATCGGCAGAAGCCAGTTCGTCCGTAGTAAATAATGGCGTAGAACCAAATTCGGTGATATTGGCTAAAACGGGTACTTTAGTCAGATCTGCAAATTGCTTATACATGGCCAACTCAGTGATCGCTTCTGGAAATAGCATATCTGCACCCGCTTCGATGTAAGCACCCGCACGGTCAATCGCTGCCTGTAAGCCTTCAACCGCCAGTGCATCAGTACGTGCCATGATCACAAAGCTATCATCAGTACGTGCATCGACCGCGGCTTTAATACGATCGACCATTTCTTGTTGAGTCACGATGGCTTTATTCGGACGATGACCGCAACGCTTAGCACCGACTTGGTCTTCGATATGCATTGCAGCAGCACCAAACTTAATCATCGACTTGGTGGTACGCGCGATATTAAAGGCAGAAGCACCGAAACCCGTGTCGACATCAACCAATAACGGTAGGTCACACACATCAGTAATACGGCGTACATCGGTCAATACATCATCAAGGTTACTGATACCCAAATCAGGTAAGCCCAAAGAACCTGCGGCAACACCACCACCAGACAAATAGATCGCCTTGTAGCCTGCACGCTTTGCCAATAATGCATGGTTGGCATTGATCGCACCGACCACTTGTAATGGTTTTTCATTTGCGACCGCGTCGCGGAATAGCTGACCAGCAGACTGTTTAGCCATGTTGTTGTTCTCCTTGATTTTGCAGCAATGTTTGCTCAACAATTTTGTAAGATGCATTGATGTGACGGTGCATCAGCATTTCGGCAAGCTCACCGTCACCTTCAGCAATCGCATCTAATATGCGGATATGTTCGTCCCAAGCTTTGCTGGGTCGATCTGGGGTATTTGAAAACTGGATTCGATACATACGGATGAGGTGATACAGCTCATCGCATAACATTTTTTCTAAGGTTTTATTACCACTGCTTTTGATAATGCAGTAATGGAAATCGTCCTGGCCTTCTTGCAGATAGTAGCCCTTGCCTGCTTTAAAGTTTTCATCTTCGGCATGCATGCGCAATACATCACGCAAGGCCAGAATCTGTTTTTTATCAATATGCTGGGCTGCAAGTTTACAAGCCAAGCCTTCTAAAGAAGCACGAATTTGATAGAGTTCCTGAAACTGCTGTAGCGACAGTGACACCACCCGGGCACCGACATGAGCCGTTCGCTCTACCAGTTTCTGCCCTTCCAGACGATGAATGGCTTCACGTAAAGGCCCGCGACTAATGCCATACATCCGTGCCAGTTCAGGTTCTGAAATCTTGCTGCCCGCAGGAATATGTCCCAATACAATCGCCGACTGAATTTGCTTGAATACGTGTTCCGTCAGGGTCATTCCCTGACTGGTGCTGAGGGCTTGAGGAACAAGGGTATCTTGCATATTGTCGACAATCTCTACAATTTTTATGATTTTATAACCAGATAAAAGAAAAAATGCAATAGGATTGTCGACAATAAATTAGACTGGTGCTTTCAATCCGACGTGATTGTGATCACTCAGTGGCTGATCAACACACGGCCAAAAATCTTATATAAGAATAGATAAAACAACAGGTTAATGATAATCCAAATCATCGCCCAACTCTGAGCTTTGATCAACTGAGCAGACTTAGACTGTTAATGCTACGACCATGGTATGACAGCTTGATTGTAGACAATCTTTATAATCAGCTTGTAGCGACAAATTTTGTAAGTAAATACTGCACCAAAATGTAAATAACAGCGTGCTTCATGCAGTCTTTATTGATACATTATTGGGCATCGAAGGTTCCGCTCATAAAGCGCAACTTCCCCAGACATCTATGCACTTTGTTGAAGAAAAGGACATTGTTAATGTTTCAACATATCCCACCTTATGCAGGCGATCCAATCCTTTCATTGATGGAACAGTTCAATGCTGATCCACGTGCTGAAAAGGTAAACCTCAGTATTGGTTTGTACTATAACGAAGACAGTATCGTTCCTCAGCTTGATACCATTATCGAAGCGCAAAAACGTATTGCACCTAAAAATACCCAAACCAAGCTTTATTTACCAATGGAAGGTTTCAAACCTTACCGTGATGCGATTCAAGCCTTATTGTTTGGTGCAAACAGCCCTGCAATTCAACAAGGTCGTGTTGCAACGATTCAAACGCTTGGTGGTTCTGGCGCATTAAAAGTCGGTGCAGATTTCTTAAAAACCTATTTCCCGAATTCAGAAGTTTGGGTGAGCCAGCCAACTTGGGATAACCACGTTGCCATCTTCAATGGTGCAGGCATCAAGAGCAACTTCTACCCATACTTCGATGCTGAAACACGTGGCGTTGATTTTGATGGCATGTTGTCTACCCTAAAAACATTGCCAGAACAAAGCATTGTGTTATTGCACCCATGCTGCCATAACCCAACAGGTGCAGACTTGAACCCAGCACAATGGGATCAAGTGATTGTGGTATTAAAAGAACGTAACCTGATTCCATTCCTCGACATCGCCTACCAAGGTTTTGGCGATGACATGGAACAAGATGCTTATGCCATTCGTGCATTAGACCAAGCAGGTCTAAACTTTATTGTTAGCAACTCGTTCTCTAAAATCTTCTCACTTTACGGTGAGCGTGTTGGCGGTTTGACTTTCGTATGTGATGATGCAGAAGCAGCAAAATGCACATTCGGTCAGTTGAAAGCAACAGTACGTCGTATCTACTCTAGCCCACCTACAACAGGTGCGTGGTTGGTTGATCAAGTGTTAAATGACGCTGATCTCAATCAACAATGGCAAGGCGAAGTCAAAGAGATGCGTGAGCGTATTATCAAAATGCGTAGCATCTTGAAAGATGAGTTAACCAAAGCCCTTCCTGAGCGTGACTTTAGCTACCTTGTGAATCAAAAAGGCATGTTCAGCTATACTGGTTTAACCGCTGAGCAAGTGGACATTCTTCGTGAAGAATATGCAATCTACTTGGTACGCAGTGGCCGTATCTGTGTTGCAGGCCTGAACATGAACAACGTATACAAAGTTGCCAAAGCAGTGGCTGAAGTTTTAGCAAAATCTGCTGCAACCGCTTAAGTTATCACGCATAAAAAAGGCGCTTGAAGCGCCTTTTTTATTGCCTGTTTGATTTCCTGTTTTATTTAAAGTCAGGACTTGGCCTTGCCCCAATACTTCAATTTAGAGGTCTGTCCAATCCCGACATTAAAACAGTTATTCGGATCAAGTTTCTGATAGAAATTCGCCAAAGCAGGCTTGGCAATATATAGATGACCGACATTATGTTCGGCAGGATATTCCGCACGGCGGGCGTCCAGCAACTGCCACATTTGATGTTCCATCGCTAAAGGATCATTGCCCTTTTTAAGGATGTAATCCTGATGAAAGACATGGCAGAAAAAGTGTCCATAATAGAGTTTATGAATGATCTGTTGTTCCATCTGCGCAGGCAATTGCTCGACCCATTCACGATCATTACGACGTAAGGCAATGTCCAAAGCCACAATATCTTCAACCTCATCTCGATGGGTATCACGATAACGAATTGCTGCACCTGCCACTGCAAAACGATGTAAAAAGGCTTTACGTCCCTCCTCAGTATCGCAAAGGAAGAAATTACCCGAAGCATGTACCGCGAAATAGTCTTGTAAGAATTGCTCGGTCTGGGCTTTGCAATTGTTCTCGACTCGTAACATCAGGTGATGTTCATAACGATCACGATACTCGGTCATCCGTTTGGGTAAATGACTCGGTAACAAGGCCGTGACCGCTTGTAAAAGATGATCCGTCAGCCCTTTGATTTTAAATCTTTCTAGAAAACCATCGACCTTATCCTTGAGCGCAAAGGCTTTGGGCACATTGGCGGTGCCAAATTTCTCAATAAACAGGAAGGTATCTTTACCGTATTTTTCACCGATATGATACGCATCACGATGGATGTATTCCCCTGCAATCGGCAGGCTTGGCAATGACGTGAGTAAATAACGACGAATCGCGGTCAAGTCGTCGGCATCATTGCTGCCAATATAAAAGACACTGCTCTCCACCTTTTCATAAGTATCCAGACGCACCGCAAACACACAGACTTTTCCTGCCGAGCCTGAGGCTTCAAACAGGCGTGAAGGATCGGCATTAAAACGTGCCGGACTGTCGGCATCGACTTGAGTGACGTCTTGCGCATAGCGTTGATCGGATGCCTGCTTTTCAGCATCATCCAGAATATCTGTGGCTTGATAGCGTTGCTGTTCTAAACGAGTCAGGATTTCTTCAGGAGTTGAGCCCAAGTTGACGCCCAGATGATTCACCAATTCCAGCTGACCTTGGGCATTGACCTGTGCATACAGCGCCAGTTCGGTATAGGCAGGGCCACGACGAACCAAGGCACCGCCTGAATTATTACAGACCCCACCCAATACCGAAGCACCGATGCAGGAAGAACCAATCACCGAATGCGGTTCACGATCATAGCCTTTGAGCAACTGTTCCAGATTGTCCAAAGTCGCCCCAGGTAGACAAATCACCTGCTTACCCTCATGAATCACTTGAATGCCTTTTAAACGACGGGTACTCATCACCAACACAGGTCGGTCATAATCATCGCCATACGGTGTTGAGCCACCCGTCAGGCCCGTATTGGCCGCTTGCATGATAACGATACAGTCCGCTTCAATCGCGGCTTGTAGCACCTGCCATTGTTCCAGCAAGGTACCTGGGATCACCACCGCAAAGACTTTACCCTCACCAAACCGACGACCTTGTCGATACTGGCGGGTACTTTGATCATCACTCAGCACATGTTGCCGCCCAACAATTTGCTGTAAACGATCAATCACCACTTTGGGAGAAAATGTTTGCATGATGGCTCCTTTGGATCATCCATTTATAAACTTAGACCAACACGGCAGAATCTTAGTATGTGTCATTCGAGTAGCTCATTCTTCAATTTGAATCAGCCCTTTATTTGCTATCGCGGATAGGCGGCAAGGATGCCGCCTGTTGAGCAACCGTACATGGGAGTACGGTTTGCTCAACAAAAGGTTTTTGGTTACTTTTGACCTTTCAAAAGTGACAAAGGCCTCTACACTAGAAACACGCAAGTCACCCAATGATGAGGCAATGACAACTACATCACTTAGCAAATTATTCTTAAAAACCTTGTTTAATGGCTTGTACCAAACAATCCGCATTAATCTCTTGAATCGACTTAGCACCCGTCAACGTCATTGCTACCCGCATTTCCTTCTCAATTAAATCCAGCAAATTCGATACCCCTTGCCCACCTGCTGCTGCCAAGGCATACACAAAGGCACGGCCCAATAACACCGTATCTGCACCAAGCGCCAACATGCGCACCACATCCAGACCATTACGGATGCCTGAATCTGCCAGAATCGCTAGATCGCCTTTCACTGCATCGGCAATCGCAGGCAAGGCCCGTGCAGAAGACATCACCCCATCCAACTGACGCCCACCATGATTGGATACCACGATGCCATCGGCACCAAAACGCACCGCATCTTTGGCATCTTCAGGGTCCAGAATGCCCTTGATCACCATCGGACCATCCCAAAACTCACGAATCCACTCCAGATCTTTCCATGAAATAGACGGATCAAAATTAGAACCTAACCAGCCGATATAATCTTCAAGCCCAGTCGGTTTACCCAGATATTTTGAGATATTGCCCAAGTCATGCGGACGACCACACATCCCGACATTCCATGCCCAATGTGGATGCAACATCGATTGCAGATAACGACGCATCGCTGCATTGGGACCGCTCATACCTGAATGGGCATCACGATAACGTGCCCCTGGCACAGGCATATCCACGGTAAATACCAATGTTGAACAACCTGCCGCCTTGGCACGTTCCAAAGCATTGCGCATAAAGCCACGGTCACGCAACACATACAGCTGGAACCACATTGGACGCTGAATCGCAGGTGCCACTTCCTCAATCGGACAGACTGAAACCGTCGATAAAGTGAATGGAATGCCCTTTTGATCTGCTGCCACTGCGGCTTGTACCTCACCACGACGTGCATACATACCAGTTAAACCCACAGGCGCCAAAGCCACTGGCATCGATAAGGTTTCGTTAAACAGCTTGGTTTCCAGACTCAATGCCGACATGTCATTCAACACCCTCTGACGCAAGGCAATTTCAGAAAGATCCTGCACATTACGTTTTAAGGTATGTTCCGAATATGCTCCACCGTCAATATAGTGAAATAAAAAGGGTGGTAAACGACGTTGCGCCGCAGCACGATAATCATTGCCAGAAGAAATAATCATTTTGAATCAACTCTAGTTAAACGTGTTGCACGTTTCTGGCGAGCTTCATCTTCGCCCAGAGCACGTACATGATTAATCACAAATTCAATATGACCACACACGGCTTGGCGTGCGGCCTCGGGATCTTGACGATCAATCGCATCCATCACCTGAAAATGCTGCTCACTGAGTAAGTCACCATTGACAGGATGGTTATAAACTTTGTTACGCCCAAGCAAGACGTTGTATTGCAACAAGTCAAACAGACTACGCATCATTTGGATCAGCACAATATTGTGTGAGGCCTCAGCAATTGCCAGATGAAATTCAGCATCCGCCACCGCCGCCCGAGCTGAATCGCCTGCATTTTGATAACGGCTGATCTCATCAAAACAATGATGGATTTTGGCACGATCTTCAGGGGTCGAACGCAGTGCGGCATACCATGCAGTGCCACCTTCTAGCAAAAGCCGTGCTTCCTGTACATCAAAACGGTACAGTGGATCTTCTTCAATCAAATGACTGATCGGATTAACGATGAGCTGTTTCGGCCACTGCTCAGGTAATTGTTGGATATAGGTGCCATCACCACGGCGACTACTGAGCACGCCCTGACTATTCAACTGTTGGATTGCTTCACGTAAGGACGGACGAGATACGCCTAAGCTGGTCGCAAGTTGACGCTCGGCAGGCAAGCGATCACCTTGTTTCATCTGGCGTTGCTCAATGAGTGCCTGTAATTTCATGACCACTTGATCGGAGATTCTCATCACATTTCCTTGATTAGAGTTATGGAATCATCCACGGCACCAGATAAGCCTGAACCGTGACAATGATGCCAACAAAGACTGTAAATATGATGCTATGTTTTACCGTGAAACGGAACAGGTCCGATTCTTTTCCAACCAAGCCCACGGCTGCACAGGCAATCGCAATCGATTGCGGTGAAATCATCTTGCCGGTTACCCCACCACTGGTATTGGCGGCCACCAACAACACTTCTGGAATACCGATTTGCTGGGCTGTAGTCGCTTGCAATGCCGAAAACAACGCATTGGATGAGGTATCTGAACCTGTTAGGAATACCCCCAGCCAGCCCAAGAAAGGCGAGAAGAAAGTAAAGGCATGGCCCGTATGCGAAAGTGCTAAAGCCAAGGTTGCAGATAAACCTGAATAATTGGCAATAAAGGCAAAGGCCAATACCATGCCGATCGAATAAATTGGCGTTTTTAATTCATTCAATGTTTCGCCAAAGGTACTGACCGCATCACGGGTTTTCATCTTCAGGAATATGATGGTGATAATTGCGGCAATAAAAATCGCTGTACCTGTCGCAGAGAACCAGTCAAATTTATAGATTGCTTCATAAGCCGTACTTTCAGACACAATCGGTGGCATTTTTTCCACCAGCTTATGTAGATAAGGCACTTCGATTTTAAAAATCCAATCAGCCAAGGCACCGTCTTTGGCAAAGAGTGCTTTAAACGGTTGTACACTCCAAATGGTCACCATCAGCGTCAAAATCATAAACGGCGACCATGCTTTGGCAATCTGGGCAATGCTATAACGCTGTTGTGATGAGGCTGCATGACTGGCTGCTTGTTCATCGGTCATTTCAAAACGGAAAATATGTTTCGGTTTCCAGACACGGAACAACAAGGTCAAACTGACCAATGAGGCAATCGCAGCGGTAATATCAGGCAGTTCTGGTCCCAAAAAGTTCGAGGTCAGATATTGTGCAATGGCAAAGGCACTACCACCGACCAGTACCGCAGGCCAAGTTTCTTTCACGCCACGCCAACCGTCCATGATCGCCATAATCCAGAACAGCACAATGAGGGTTAAAAAAGGCAATTGGCGGCCTACCATCTGGCTGATTTCCATAGTATCGACACCAGACACCTGCCCAGCCACAATAATCGGAATACCCATGGCACCAAAGGCCACAGGCGCCGTATTCACAATCAGACAGAGCCCCGCAGCATAGAGCGGTTTAAAGCCCAAGCCGACCAATAGAGCTGCTGTAATGGCGACTGGCGCACCAAAGCCTGCCGCACCCTCTAAAAAGGTTCCAAAGGCAAAACCGACCAAGAGCATCTGTAGGCGCTGATCTTCAGTAATCGACAAAATACTGGAGCGAATCACATCAAACTGCCCCGTTTTTACCGAAATTTTATACAGAAAAACCGCCCCGATAATAATCCACGAGATCGGCCATAAACCGTAGAAAAAACCATAAACCACTGAAGCAAATGCCATTTCAGCTGGCATTTGATAAAAGAATAAAGCAATCAACATAGCAATGATTACGGTACAGGTTCCCGCGACACTGCCTTTTAAACGAAATACAGCCAAAGCCAAAAAGAAGAAAATAATCGGGATCAATGCTACAGCACTGGATAGCCAGATATTGTTTAAAGGGTCATATAGTTGTTGCCACACATTTAGCATTCTCATCTCCTTGAAATGCTGGGCGTCATTTTGTTTTTACTTCGATATTTAACGAATCTTCACAATATTGGTATGACCAATATTTAATAAATCAGCAAATCTTACTTATTCGTAATCTTCATGCATCTTAATTATATGAATTATCAGGATCAACCCTATCACCGCAATCATAATTGGTATGACCAATAATAATTAAAATAAATCAATCCTTTTCTGTTCATGTGCGCTTTCGGCATTCGACTAAAGTCTGATAAAAATTTTCCAATCAGCATTCGATTTATGTAGCTCAGGTCCTCAACCGCTGAAGATAAAACAATAAATATGACTTTGTAGCGATATCTGTATAATCTGTTCACAACTCAAATCACATCACTATGAATTGAACAATATGACTCAACTGACTTGCTTTAAAGCCTACGATATTCGCGGCAAACTCGGTACTGAACTGAATGAAGAGATTGCTTATAACATTGGTCGTGCCTATGGGCAGATCTATCAACCGAAAACCGTGGTGATTGGTTGTGATATCCGTTTAAGTAGCGAAGGCTTAAAACAGGCCACAATTCGAGGCTTGAATGATGCAGGTATCAATGTGCTTGATTTGGGCATGACCGGCACAGAAGAAGTCTATTTCGCAGCTTTTCATTTGGATGTACAAGGCGGTATCGAAGTGACTGCCAGCCACAACCCAATGGATTACAACGGGATGAAATTGGTGCGTGAAAATGCACGTCCAATCAGTGCAGAAACAGGCTTAAAAGAAATTCAGGCACTGGCTGAAACAGGGCAATTTGTAGAGGTCGCACAAAAAGGTACGACCCAACCCTACAATATTTTGCCTGAGTTTATTGAACACCTACTCACCTATATTGACCCACAAAAAATTAAACCCCTTAAACTTGTGGTCAATGCGGGCAATGGTGCAGCAGGTCATGTGATTGACGCCATCGAACAAAAATTCCAGCAACTGAATATTCCAGTAGAATTTATTAAAATTCACCACGAAGCTGATGGCAACTTCCCAAATGGTATTCCGAACCCAATCCTGATTGAAAACCGCGATAGCACTCGTGATGCTGTGCTGCAACATCAGGCTGATATGGGTATTGCTTGGGATGGTGACTTTGACCGTTGCTTCCTGTTTGATGAAAAAGGACAGTTCATCGAAGGTTATTACATCGTTGGTTTATTGGCACAGGCCTTCCTGATCAAACAATCAGGTGAAAAGATTGTGCATGATCCGCGTCTAGTCTGGAATACCTTTGACATCGTCGATCAATACCAAGGCATCGCAGTACAATCTAAATCTGGACATGCTTTCATTAAGGATGTCATGCGTGAACACAATGCCGTGTACGGCGGGGAAATGAGTGCGCACCACTATTTCCGTGACTTTGCCTATTGCGATAGCGGTATGATCCCTTGGTTACTGACCATTGCCCTGCTTTCGGAAACGGGTCAATCTCTTTCAACTTTAGTTGAAAACATGATTGCCAAATTCCCATGTAGCGGTGAAATCAATTTTAAAGTGGCGGATACACAAGCCACTGTACAAAAGATTTTTGATCATTATGCCGATCAGAATCCACAGGTTGATCGTACCGATGGTGTGAGCCTTGATTTTGGTGCATGGCGCTTAAATGTCCGTGCGTCGAATACCGAACCGTTACTACGTTTAAACATTGAAAGTCGTGCCGATCAAAACCCGCAACCGATGCAACATTATGTCGATGAATTAACTGGGTTAATTCAGGGTTAATTCAGTCCAATAAAAAAGGAGCCTATCGCTCCTTTTTTATTTGCTTGGTATTTAGTTAAAACCGTTTGGATTCTGTTTCTGCCAGTTCCAACTGTCTGCCAACATATCTTCCAAAGTATATTGAGGCTGCCAACCCAACTCTGTAATCGCACGGCTATTGTCTGCAAATGAAGTGGCGACATCACCTGCACGACGTGGTGCAAATTCAAATGCAACAGGTACAGCATTGATTTGCTCAAAGGTATTTTTAACTTCTAATACAGATGAACCATTGCCTGTCCCAATGTTCCAAGCACGACAGCCTTGAGCAGATAAGCGATTATTTAAGGCACACAAATGCGCATTGGCCAAATCGACCACATGGATATAATCACGAACCCCTGTACCATCGACGGTGTCATAATCATTGCCATAAATTGCCAGCTTTTCACGACGACCGACTGCGACTTGTGTGACATAAGGCATTAAGTTATTTGGAATTCCTTGCGGATCTTCTCCAATCTGACCGCTTTTATGCGCACCGACAGGATTAAAATAACGAAGTAAAGCTATCGACCAACGCGAATCTGCCTGCGCCAGTTTTTGCAGCATTTGCTCAACAATCAGTTTGGTATAACCATAATTGTTATTTGGCATGCCTGTTGGCATATCTTCATTTAACGGAGAACTATTGGCTTCATCATATACCGTGGCAGATGAACTAAATACCAAGTTAAATACGCCAGCGCGTTCCATCGCCTTGACCAATTGAGCACTGCCGGCAATGTTATTATCAAAATAAGTCAATGGAACCTGTTGGCTCTCACCGACAGCTTTGAGACCTGCAAAATGAATGACCGCATCAATAGAATAGGCCTGAAAGACCTGATCTAACGCATCCTGATTACGAATATCACCTTTTACAAAAACTAAGCTTTTATTGGCGAGTTTTTGTACACGACGTAAAGCTTCTTCAGAACTATTTGAAAGATTATCAAATACAACAACTTCATGACTTGCATTGAGTAGTTCTAAACAGGTATGTGAGCCAATATAACCCGCACCACCTGTGACTAAAATTTTAGCCATCTATTTTTCCTAACAATATTTTCAACAAACCTTGCGTCGATGTATCAAAAGCAGATAAATCATCTTGCTCACGGTTTAAAATCGGTAACAGTTGATTGGCAATCTCTTTACCTTTTTCAACCCCCCATTGATCAAAGGGATTAATATTCCACAATACCGACTGCACAAAAACTTTGTGTTCATACGTCGCAATCAGCATCCCTAAACTATAAGGATTCAGCTCTTTGAGTAAAATGGTTGAACTTGGCTGATTGCCTTCGTATTGCTTATAAGCAGGTAAATCTTCAAGTTCATCTGCTGCCAAAGCTTGATTACCAAAGGCCAATAATCGCGACTGTGCCAAACAATTCGATAAGGCCAGATGATGCTGTTCAACCAAAGCCTCTGCGCTTTCAGCATAAGTAAATTGATTGGCATTATAGCGTTTCACAGGGGCAATAAAGTCACAACTGACTGAATGCGTGCCTTGATGTAATAGCTGATAAAATGCGTGTTGTGCATTCGGTCCAACCTCACCCCACACAATCGGGCAAGTGGCTGTATTCACCTTTTCCCCATTACGCTGGATCGATTTACCATTGGACTCCATCTCAAGCTGCTGCAAATAAGCGGCGAAATATTTGAGTCGACCGTCATAGGGCAACACAGCATGGGTTTGGATTTCAAGGAAATTATTATTCCACGCCCCTAACAACCCCATCAATACCGGAATATTCTGCTGAAATGGTGCTATTTGAAAATGTTGATCAATCTCGTGCGCACCCGCTAACAACTGCTTAAAACCATCAACCCCAATCGTCAGCGCAATCGGCAGACCAATACACGACCACAGCGAATAACGGCCACCAACCCAGTCCCATAGCAACAACTGCTTATCAGCGGCAATGCCCCATTCCGTCATTTTTTCAGGTTTGGTCGAGACCCCAATAAAATGATTCTGTAGAATTTTTTCATTCTGTCCAAGCGACTTTTCTAACCATTGACGCACAGTTTGTGCATTCGACAAGGTATCAATGGTGCCAAATGACTTCGAGGAAATAATAAATAATGTCGTTTCTGGGCGCAGCTGATGTAGTAGGTCAGACAGTTGACTACCATCCATGGTCGAGACAAAGTGCACATCTAAAGGCTTTGTACTCGTCACCTTAAAATCAGACAATGCATGTGTCACCATTAAAGGGCCTAAGTCAGAGCCTCCGACACCAATATTGACCACATCCTGAATGACTTCACCTGTTGCGCCACGATATTGTCCAGCATGGATTTTATCCACCAAAGCATACATCCGCTCCAGCTGTTGCTGTACCTGTTGATTCTCCTGAGGAAAATCTGGACTCGATTGCGGCAAGCGTAGAGCCCAATGCATTGCTGCACGATGCTCGGTATAATTAATTTGTTCCGAAGAAAATAATGTCTTAATCCATTGTTTTAAATCTTGTGCCTGAGCTAAGTCGACCAAGCCATTTAAAATATTTTGATCAATACGATGTTTACTAAAATCTAGAACAATTTGATCATGTTCAACTGAGAACCGTTTAAAGCGTGAGGGATCTGCTGCAAATAAAGTCTTGAGATGGGCCTCTTTAATTTGCTTTTGCAAAGATGATAAATGCTCAAGCGCTGACGCTGGTGCCTTAACGGCAAAAGGCTGAATTTGCTTGATCATCATTAACGCCCCACGCCCATATATGCGAAACCTTGTAATTTCACATAGTCTGGATCATAAATATTGCGACCATCCAATATCAAAGGATGTGCCATCAGTTGTTCGAGCTGTTTAAAGTCCGGACTCCAGTATTGTTTCCATGCGGTTAACACACATAGACCGTGCACATTTTTCACCGCATCATACTGATCATCACAGAGGACTAAATCGTCACGCTGCCCATACATCTGTTTAATTTCATCCAAAGCCTGCGGATCATGTAGATGAACCATCACCCCTTGCGCCCATAGTGCCGCAAGCATTTGGTGAATGGGTGATTGCTGAATACTTGAGGTATTTTCTTTAAAAGAAGCCCCCCAAATTGCAACGGACTTACCCTTTAAATCACCATGATAATAGTTCCAAAACTTACGGAACAGGATTTCTTTTTGTTGCTCATTGATATCCCATACTTGTGCAAGCAATTGGCTTTTAACGCCTGTATTTGCAACTGTATTAGAGAGTGTCAAAATATCATGAGAAAAATTTTCACCGCCAAAACCAGCACCAGGGGCTAAGTAAGCTGAACCAATACGGTTATCCGCCGCCATACCCTGACGGACTGAAGCAATATCAATCCCGAGTTTCTCAGCAACCACGGCCAAGTCATTAATATAGCTAATTCTTGTCGCCAACATGCCTGAAATACTGAGCTTCGTAAATTCAGCATCCAAAATTGGCATAAACAGATACTGTTGTGTCAAAGGAAAAAGAGGCCTTAGCAATTCTTTTACTTTACTCTGAACGTCAACTTGCGTGCACCCTACAATCATTTGTTTTGCTTGAGTTAAACTCTGTAAAGCATTTCCTTCTTGAATCGTATCTGGTAAATAAACCCAGTCATCTTCGGAAAGGATTTGTTTAAAGTGATCAGTCCCCTGCAAACCAAAGGTTGAAGCATTAATCATCAGTTTTGGATGAATAATCGGACGCTGTTTTAACGACTGTAGCAGTTGAAAAACTTGTTGTTCTTGTGTTTGATTAAAACTAAATAAATAGGCATCTATATCTAAAGGAATAGCATCCAAATCACGATAACTGAGAAAACCACTGTTTAACTGTTGTTCCAGTAAGCGGCTAACATTTTCATCATGAAATGAGTACTGCTGATCAGCGGAATTATCATTGAGATGTGAGCACCAATACACAAAGTGCCCAGATTCAGACAATAATGCAGACATCACGCCTGCATATAATGTATTGCCAAAGATTGCAACTTTCATAACCACATGCCCTAAACTACAGGGCCAATTCTTGAATTAAGCCCTTAAAATCTGCGCCCAATTTGGGATGCTCAATACCATAGTGTAATACAGCTTTTAGGTATCCAAGCTTACTACCACAATCGAAAGTCTGCCCTTTCATGCGATACGCTTCAACAGCTTCTGCTTGCTGTAATGCTGCGATGGCATCAGTGAGCTGAATTTCATTTCCAGCTCCGCGTGGGGTATTTTCTAAAAGCGCCATAATCTGTGCTGGTAAAATATAACGACCAACCACAGATAAGTTTGAAGGTGCTGCACCCACCGCAGGTTTTTCAACGATTCCCTGCATCACAACGCTTTCACCTTCATTCGGTGAAACCGCGACATCCACAATACCATATTGATCAACCAAATGATCAGGTACTGCTTCAACCATAATCTGTGCTGCTTGAGATGTCTCAAAGCGCTGGATCATCAGAGACAAATCATTTTCAGAGACTTGATTCTTGACTAAAACGTCAGGTAATAATACGGCAAAGGCTTCATTCCCCACGATATCTTTTGCACAAAGCACAGCATGCCCAAGGCCTAAAGGCTGCGGCTGACGCACACTCACAACGCTAACATGCTTCGGTAAAATATCAGTAATTTCTTTGAGTAGATCAAATTTCTTTTTTTGTTCTAAAGTTGTTTCTAACTCGAAATTACGATCAAAATAATTCTCAATCGAGGCCTTAGAGGAATGTGTGACCAAAATAATTTGTTCAATCCCAGCATCAACTGCTTCACGTACCACATATTCAATGGCTGGACGATCAACAACAGTCACCATTTCCTTTGGAATAGATTTGCTTGCTGGTAAGAATCGTGTACCTAAACCTGCGACAGGTAAAATTGCTTTCTTGATCATTACATTACTACTTCATTGATTTAGATAGATCTTCAAGAGTTAATTTTATCTTGTTCTTGTAAATTATTCCCCTTAAATAAAGAGGGGCCAACATGTCCAGGCGCATTAATCCCTTCACGTTTCAACATAACACCTAATGTTTTCCACATGATTTTAAAATCAACGAAGGTATTATGATGATCGACATACCAAACATCACATTTAAAGCGGTCTTCATAATCTAATTCGTTACGACCACTCACTTGCGCTAGACCGGTCATCCCAGGTTTTACATCCAAACGACGTGCTTGCTCAGGTGAATAAAGTTCAACAAATTCTTTTAACATTGGCCGAGGCCCAACGACGCTCATATCGCCTTTTAGCACATTAAATAGCTGTGGCATTTCATCCAAGCTTGTAGAGCGTAATTTTTGTCCAAATGGTGTAATCCGCTGCTCATCTGGTAAGGCATTACCCGCAGAATCTGTAGCATCTTTCATCGAGCGGAACTTAATCATTTTAAATAGCTTACCGTCTTTACCAGGGCGTTCCTGATAAAAAAAGATAGGAGCGCCTAAGTTCTTCCTGACCTTGTAAGCAACGAGAATAAATATTGGAGAAAGTAATAAAATTGCTACAGATGCAACAACTATATCAACAAGCCTTTTCATTGTTTGAAACCCATATATCAAAATAATTTAGACTTTCTTCCTAAGAAAATTATTATAAATTTTCCCCAACATCGTGGATGGTAGTAGTCGAAACACTGACCGTAACAAAAAAACTATATTAGCACGAATTGGATCTTGTAACTTCAACTCTTTTTTTAAATCCAACAACTTTTTTTCACTTTTAATATATTCCAAGCCTTTACGTCGAGCATGCATTCCATTTCCCACGCGAGCAAATAAAATTACATCGGGTAAATTAGCAACTTTATAACCTGCACCAATCACACGTAGCCAAAGATTATAATCCTCCATGAATAAATGATGTTGATAACCACCAAGTGCAGTAATGACATCATGACGATAGGCAACAGTCATATGATTAAATGGACAGCGATTTTGTGCAAAAGCCTTAATTTCATTATGATTCTCAGGCACAGCTTTTAATACGTGAGCGTCTGAAACATCTTGATTAAACTCTAGAATCTGTCCACCAAATAAAACTACATCAGGGTTTTCTTTAATAAAAGCAACCTGCTTAGAAAAACGATCTGGAGTACAGATATCATCCGTATCCATACGGAAAACCCATTCATTCGTACAATGCTTTAAGCCTTCATTTAAAGCCTTACCTAAACCGACATTTTCTGCCAAAGTAACTATTTTTAAAATATTACCGAGTTTCTGCTGCCAATGTTCTACAGATTTCGTAAGCCCTTCTCCAATAGGACCATCTAAAACCAATACTATTTCAGTAGGTTTTAAAGTCTGTTGATCCCAGATACTTTCAAAGCACTTTTCTAAGTACTCAACTTTTTCCTTATGATATAAAGACAATAAAATAGAAAACAGTATCACAATGAGTTTACCTTTTCATAATATTCAAATTGATCGTTTTCTTTTACTTTTCTAGCGAAAAAGAAATCCCTAGCATTCTTCAAAATTAACAAATTTTCTGCATCAAAATAAAGAGGGTTATTACCATTATTGTATTTTTTATCAAAAATAATATACCTCTTATTTTTATCCGCACTAACAAGATGCTGCAAACCAGATTTAACAACTAGATGCTGAAAAAAATGTTCGTCAGGATTGAGTCTATGTTGAAACAAATTAATATCTTTCTGACTTATTGATTCTAACAGGATTTTTAGTTCGTTTCTTCTAATTGAAAACCAGTTACTTCCAAACCAAAATTTTTTATTAGTAAACAGAATCCTATCTAAAATTTTCAAAGCAAATGTAAGAAGTTTCCCAAAAGGTTTTCGTTGCCATGTGGTTTCAACATGTGGAGCAAAAAAACGAACACGAAACCTATGGCTCAAAGAGTTGTTAAGCTCCATAAAAATATCAGAACTTTGCCAAGTCAAAGAGTCATAAATATTATTATTGCTTGAAAGTAATATATCCTCTCCACTAACAAGATGAATATAATCACATTCAGTATTCTCAATTACAAATGAAAATAGATTCAATGTTGCTTGTACTTGTGAAAATCCACCCCACCTAACATCCACTCTTAGATCATCATTTAGAAACACTAGATTTTCAATATAGGAATTTTCAAAATTTGTTTTCTTATCCATATGAACAAAAAAATTAACACTTTTATTTTCTTTAGCAAGTGCTTCAAAATATTTGATAGGTTTATGCGCCAAAATCAAAATAGCAACTTTGTTCATACTAAAACCTTCTTATCATTATTGAATTGATTTTTATCAAAACTAAAATCAACTAAGAAAAACAAAAAGCAGAAAAAATAAACATTAGCCACACCTTTTAAATTCAGAGCAAGGAAGCACACCAACAGTAAAAACACCAAAGCTCGGCTAAAGTAAAAAGATTTCTTCAAAAGGTAAAAAGTCATTAAAAAAAACAAAAACAAACCAACCAAACCATTATAAAAAATCACTCTAAAATAACCTACATCTGTATCCTTATAATATGCCAAAAAATCACCACTTTGTGAAACAACTTTATACTTAGCATCCCCTAGAACCCAGGTTTTTACATTATCTGGTAATATTTCATACATTTCTTTAAGTCCACCGAATGATGATGATGCTTGGGAGTCTTCAAAATTAAATAAAAAATCTAAACCAAAAGCAATTTGGTTATTCTCTTCTGCTAGGCTCTTACCATATATTACTAATAAAATTAAAGAAGGCACGACTAGTACCAAGACTTTAAATAAACTCTTATAATTTATAAAAAATAATGAAGACAATAAAATACCAATAATAGTTGTCCTTGAAAATAGAATACCAACTATTGAAATGATTAGATAAAGCATCAATAAAACATAATAATTTTTTTTATCACACAAATAATTAACATTATAAGCTAGTAGTATTAAAACAAATGAATTTAATATTCCTGAAGCAAAAAAAGAAGCACCAATTCCAACTAATCGGGCTTCACTAAAGTCTTGAAGTACATCTGAACTTAAACCATCAATGCTAACAATCTGAATAACCGCATTAAAAAGTGATGGTATAAAATTGACAATTAAGGAAAAAATTAGTTGAAAAGCCAATGCTAAACTTGCAAAAAAAACAATATTTTTAAAATTAAAATCAACACCAGATAATTTATATATATATTTTATAGAAAAGGCCGAAAAAAAGAAAATCAAACTCAATATTAAATTTTCTTTTACAAAAAAAAGATCGGAATCTACATTATATATATATGAGAAAGAAGCCCACACCGTAGAAAGTATAACCAAAAAAAAGTAATAAAAATACTTTTTCTCCAAGCCCCTTCTAATGACTTCGAATATAAAAATACATAATCCTAAAAAAAGATAGGGCAATATTAAATACACAGGGAAAAAATTTATTTTTAAAAAATAAATATAAACGATTAAAGAAAAAACAATAAAAGGATAACCAATTATTTTTCTTAAATCAAAATCAATATTTATCATAAATCAAATTCCACTTAAACCTTAGAAAACCTTATACCAACTCTTCCTCTACAATGAAAAAAATACTATAGAATTAAGTTAATTTCTCAATGTAGTTACATCTAAAAACCTATTTCATATCAATAACATTACATAGAGTACAATTATTCACTGCACTCTAATAACAAAGCATTCCATTTCTTTAAAATCTCTGAAAAATCATATTCTTCTATACTTTTATATATTAGAGAACGATCCAGAGAATGTAGAGCTGAAATCTTTTCACTAAAATCTTCAACTGAGTCTTCAAAAAAATATCCATTTATACCATTTTTTATAATATTTAATGGTCCATATGGTATCCTAAAACTTAAACATGGAATGTTTTTGGAAATTGCCTCCAATAAAACCAATGGGAAGCCTTCTATTTTTGATGTTAGTAATAATGCAAATGCATCTTTATAAATCACATCTAAATCTGTTTCTCCTGAAATAACTTCCACATATTCAGCATAGTTATTAGATTCTATATAGTCATTTATTTCCCATTTAAGATCACCATGTCCATACATACGTAAAATGATTCCTTGTTTTGGCAAATCACTTTTTACAAAAAGATCTATCGCTTTAAAAGGTTGTTTTTCCTCATTAAACCTCCCAACATATAACAAATATTTGAATGCACTTTTTTCTCTTGCTATATTTTCTAAATCAATACCATTGGGAATCCATACTGACTTAATATTATTTCTTGAATAATAATCAACATCTTGCGGATTCAATCCGACCATACAATTTAATTTTGATAAAAATAAATTTCTGATTTTTTGAATGAAAAAATTCTTTTCATATATGGTTGAAGTATGATCACAGCCAATTACTTTAATATTTCTATTTATGATTTTGATCAGTGAAAATAGCAAAGATATTGGTGGCGATGAAGTAATCCAGATTACATTATCTTCTGAAATACATGGATAAATCTTATGATATGCATCTTTAAACCATTTCAATTTTGAAATACCATCATAAAATACAGTATTATAGTTTTCTAAATATAAAGAGGTAACTTTAACACGGCTATCCAAAGCATATGCTTCTTCCTCTACGATTCCAAAACTTATTATTTCAACATGATATTGATTGACAAAGTAATTCGCCAACATGCTCACTACTCGAAGAACTCCACCACGATTTGACTTATCGTACGTATGAACCACAAAGTTTATTTTTATCATACGACAATACTCTTTAAAAAGTGGAAGGTGAATCTTAGGAAATCTACTGAAAAAATGCGTATCGGACTTTCAACTATGATATCTTTAAAAAAAGCTAAAGCTTGTACTTTATTTATATAGCTATAATCCGTGGCTTTTAGCCATTGAATTTTCAATTTTGCATCATTATATAACTTATTGTTTTTGAAGCAATCTATTACTTTCCTCCTCTCCACATTCATGATTTCTAAATTTTTAGATATATTTGAACCATGTGAACGATAGTTAACAAAAACTTCGTTTAGATATATTAATGAATTACCCTTCTCAGTCAACTTTAACCACATATACCAATCTTCAATCTTGAGGTTCTCTGCATAACCCCCAACCTCTTTTACTGCATTCAACCTTAAAAGTGCAGTAGGAGCTGGTAAATCAAAATTATGTAAAAAAACATCGTTGAAATTATATTTTTTTTGATCTTTCAATGCTGTTTCAATGACATTATTATCATCATCTATTAGATGATATCCACCAAAAACACCTGCAACTTTATGATCAGATTCCTTTAAAAAGTTAGCTTGCTTCATGATTTTCTCAGATAACATCATGTCATCAGAAGCAATGATCGAGTAATATTCGCCACGACACCAACTCAAGGCCTCATTTAAGGTCGCACTTAAGCCTTTATTCGCTCTGTGCCTAAATTCAAATCGAATAAATCGTTGCTCGCATATATTGATTAATTCCCTAATTTTTTCAATTGAATGATCTTTAGAGCCATCATCAATAATAATTAGCTCAATATTCTGATAAGTCTGATCAATTACACTTTTTATGCAATCATGTACATAATGCATATGATTATAGCAAGGGATGACAACTGAAACTAAAGGTTGGACATTCGATTGCATCTCTATATAACTCTCATCCGCAAATGTTTAAATACAAAAATACTCATTACCGCCCAATAGATTGCATAGTTTACTAAGTGAGCAATAGAAACTCCTTCAAAACCAAACATCTGGGTACAAGCATAAGTTAAAAGAATTGAACTTATTGCAAATATAATTTCTGTCGTTACAAACAGTTTAATCATTGCTTTGCTTAACATCAAATAAGCAAGTATCCAGCTTCCAATTTTTAAGGCATCTCCGATCATTTGCCATAAAAATAAGTCTGCCATTGGAAGAAATTTTTTGCTGAATAGTACAATAATAATCCAATCTCTCAATAGGTAGGCAAATATCCCTCCTAAAATTGCGAGTGGAAATATAAATTTATAACCCAAATAGACTTCTTTTTTAATTTCAACCAAGTTGTTTAATTCTGATAATCTTGGTAAATAATAGACACCTAAGGTTGTTGTTACTAGCATTAGATATGCAGCACTTAAACGGATCATCGCTTCCCAATAACCTGCATAGTCTGCACCAAAAGTCTGACTTAAATATGTTCTTATTACTATTTGAGAAAGTGGTACACAAATCGCACTGACTAAAGCCATTAAGGCAAATGACATAAACTTATGTGCAATATCAGAATCAATTCGACCAAACAAGTAAGAAACTTTAAACCAATCTGCTTTATAGCAAAGATACAAAGTTACAAAAAAAGCAAGCGATTGATAAACAGACAACGCAATCAATGCACCATACAAATGATATTTGACTGCAAGGGCTGTCGTGATGACTAAAGATACTAGGCTACCCGCTATATTTGCCAATACTAATTTTAGTATTTCCTTTTTTCCATTTAATATCGCCAAAAATAAAGTATTAAAATTAAAAAAAACTAGAAAAATGGCAAACCAAATAAATACCGATTGATATTCTAGGCTATGAAAAATATAAAGGGACAATTGCTGCTGAAAAATAATAATGAGTAATGCAAAAAGCACACTTAGAATAAAAACTATGCTCCCTGCATTCTGCCATATTTTTTTCTGCTTTTGCTTATCTTCATAATATTCTGCTGTATATTTTGTGACAGCAGTATTAATCATACTTCCTGAAAAGGTTGTAATCATTTGAATAAAATTTTGAAACTGGCCAATCATCGCATAGCCAGAAGGGCCAACATAAATAGCTAAAATTTTATTCAAAATAAATAGAGTAGCTGTTTTAATTAAAACGGCTACTCCATTTAAAGCACTTGTTTTCAGCAGATTCATATCAAAGACTAAACGTGTTACAGACTTCAACTATATGCTGAGCATCTTTTATACTTAAGACAGGACTCATTGGTAAACTAAGGACTGTCTCATGTATTTTCTCAGATATTGGGAAACTTAGATTATTCCATTCACGATAAGCTTGCTGTTTATGTGGCGGAATTGGGTAGTGAATTAAAGTCTGTATACCGTGTGCTGCTAAATGCTGCTGTAAAGCTTCTCTATGAAGAGTGCGAATGACAAACAAATGCCAGACATGTTGTTGATCTTCAATTGCTTTCACTTCAATCTTAGGGAGTTCAATCAAAGGATTACTAACTCCCTCTAAGTAAACCTGCGCAACTTCACGGCGATGCACAATTTCTTGATCTAAAAACTTAAGCTTAATATCAAGCATAGCCGCCTGAATTTCGTCTAAGCGACTATTTACACCCTGCACTAGATTCTTATATTTTTCATGCGACCCATAATTACGTAGAGCCCTAAGCATATTTGCAAGCTCTGTATCATTGGTCGTGATCGCACCTGCATCACCTAAAGCACCCAGATTTTTGCCAGGATAAAAGCTAAATCCAGATGCATCCCCCCAATTTCCAGCCTTTTTACCATCAATTGCAGCGCCATGGCTTTGTGCAGAGTCCTCTAAAACCAATAAATTATATTTTTCAGCAATTGCCATAATCTCAGGCATTGCCGCAAGCTGGCCATATAAATGAACCGGTAAAATAACCTTGGTCTTATTTGTAATAACAGCTTCAATTTTTGCTGGATCAAGATTAAACGTATCGGAATCTGGCTCAACCAGTACAGGAATAAGTTGATTGGCACTAATCGCGAGAATACTGGCGATATAAGTATTTGAAGGTACTATCACTTCATCACCGTCTTTTAACTTGCCAAGCTCTTTCCAAGCCCTCAAAGTTAAAATAAGTGCATCTAAACCATTGGCTACACCAATCGCATATTTCGTACCACAATATGCAGCAAAGTTCTGTTCAAACTGATCAAGTTCAGTGCCACCAATATACCAGCCAGAATCAATCACACGTGTGCAGGCTTCAATCAGTTGTTCACGATATTGCTGATTGATATTTTTTAGATCTAAGAAAGGGGTTGTCATTCTACATAACCTTTAATGATAGCTGGATTTCCTACGACAATCGCATTTTCTGGAACATCTTTGGTCACAACAGCACCCGCACCAATCAGTGCATTTTTTCCGATACGGATACCAGGTAAGATGGTTGCATTCGCACCAATACTGGCACCTTGCTCTACAATTGTTTGAGCAAAACTTTCTGGATATTGTTTAGAACGTGGTTTTTTATCATTGGTAAAAGCCACACAAGGGCCAATAAACACATTATCTTCTAAGGTTATACCATCCCAGATATAAACCCCTGATTTGACAGTAACATTATTGCCAATATGCACATCATTTTCAATTAAAGTATGAGCACAAATATTACACCCTGTACCAATTACAGCATCTTTTAAAATGACACTATATTGCCAAACTCGGGTATTTTGACCAATATTTTTAGAGTGTACATCAGATAATGGGTGAATGAATGGACGATTAACCGTAGTTAAAAATTCATCATAATCTCGAATATAATCACTTTCATCATAGTGTTCGCTAGCTAATACCAACAATACACAATCTTCCGAAAAGTCATGCATTTCACGCCAAGTCATACTTTCAATGATTAAACCTTGAGTAGGTGAACTCAAGGTAACTTCTTCTTTTTGCCGTCCGTTGTCTAAAACAAAGCGGCACTGCCCATGAAGGCAAATCGCAAGCTGTTTTAGATCTTTATGTGCATGAAATCCTCTAGGCTTATCTTTAGATGCAGCAAAAATATAATAGATCCGTTTAATGTCAAAGGGGATATGCTGATTAGCCTCTACCGAAACCAGCCCGCCTCGTTCATCGCCTAAGTCAGGTAAATCAATGAGTTTCTTTAAGCTCATACTTCATTCACCAAAGAAATCAAATATTGGCCATAATCATTTTTATTCATACTTTGACCAATTACTAAAACTTGCTCTTTGCTTAACCAACCATTATTAAAGGCAATTTCTTCTAAACATGCCACTTTATAGCCTTGTCGCTTTTCAATGGTTTCTACAAATTGTGCTGCCTCAAGCAAACTCTCATGTGTGCCCGTGTCGAGCCAAGCAAAACCACGTCCAAGCAATTCTACATTCAAGTCGCCACGCTCTAGGTACATTTGATTGACGGTCGTGATTTCTAATTCACCGCGCTCAGATGGTTTGACTTGTTTTGCAATCTCGACAACATCATTGTCGTAGAAATACAGACCGGTTACAGCAAAATGTGATTTTGGATTTTTCGGCTTTTCTTCTAATGAAACAGCACGTTTTTGCTCGTCAAATTCAACCACACCAAAGCGTTCAGGATCTTTCACTTGATAGCCAAAGACCGTTGCCCCTTTTTGACGAGCAACTGCTTGGCGTAACATCGGTGTAAAGCCTTGACCATAAAAAATATTATCACCAAGCACTAAACACACATTACTCGTGCCGATAAAGGCTTCACCAATAATAAAAGCCTGAGCTAAACCATCTGGACTTGGCTGAACGGCATAACTCAATTCAACACCAAATTGCGAACCGTCACCCAATAGTCGTTTAAAGCCATCAATATCATCTGGAGTACTGATAATTAAAACTTCGCGAATACCCGCTAACATCAAGACTGACAAAGGGTAATACACCATCGGTTTATCGTAAATCGGCAGTAACTGCTTAGATACACCCTTGGTAATTGGATATAAGCGTGTACCTGAGCCACCCGCAAGAATAATACCTTTCGTCGACATTAGACATTTACCCCTAATCTTTCACCTTGATAACTGCCATCTTGTACACGGCGACACCATTCTAAATTATTTAAATACCATTCAACGGTTTTACGGATACCCGTTTCAAAAGTTTCCTGAGGTTTCCAGCCAAGTTCACGCTCTATTTTTGATGCGTCAATCGCATAGCGTAGATCATGCCCAGGACGATCCTTTACAAAAGTAATTAAACTTTCATAAGCTTGAGCATTAGCCTGTGGTTTTAATTCATCTAGAATTTTGCAAATGGTTTTAACTACTTCAATATTCTGCTTTTCATTATGCCCACCAATATTATAGGTTTCACCAATCACACCTTGAGTAACAACTTGATACAGTGCTCTAGCATGATCTTCAACGAACAACCAGTCACGGATCTGATCACCCTTTCCATAGATCGGCAATGCTTTGCCATCTAAAGCATTTAAAATGACTAAAGGAATTAACTTTTCTGGAAAGTGATAAGGACCATAATTATTAGAACAATTGGTGACAATCGTCGGTAAGCCATAGGTACGTTGCCAAGCACGAACTAAATGATCTGAACTCGCCTTACTTGCTGAATAGGGAGAGCTTGGCGCATAAGGTGTTGTTTCAGTAAATAAGTCTGTTGTTCCCTCTAGATCACCATAGACCTCATCTGTTGAGATATGGTGAAAACGAAAGCTTGCTTTTTGATTGTTATCTAATGCCTGCCAGTACTTACGTGTCACCTCTAATAAGGTATACGTTCCTACAATATTGGTCTGAATAAATGCACTTGGTCCATCGATTGAACGATCAACATGCGACTCAGCCGCCAAATGCATGACTACATCAGGTTGAAATTGTTGGAAAATCTTCTCTAGCTTTGGCGCATCACAAATATCAATTTGTTGAAACTGATAGCGAAGATCCTCATCAATTTCTTTTAAGGATTCTAAATTTCCAGCGTAGGTCAATTTATCTATATTTAAAACGGTATCTTTCGTTGTTTTTATAATATGGCGTACTACAGCAGAACCAATAAATCCAGCACCACCAGTTAATAATATTTTCATATTTTTCCACTATACTACATCGAGTAGATTCTATCTAAACTTTCTATCTTCATACTCACCTTAAGACGCGCTGGAACAACCTGATAATTGGGCTTGCAAAATAACCATGCTATACTCTTCCTATTTCATTGAAAAAATTAGAAAAAATATTTTTTAACGTTTAAGGTAAGTTAAGGGGATACGATGCGGCATAATATAACAAATTTCATCAATTTGTTAGCAGTTCATTCTATTTTATTTAAATGATTGTCTCATTATTTTAAAGCGATCAACAAATTACTTTTCATCAAATACTGAATTAAATCAAATTATTTTATAAAGAACACTATATCCCTCAAATTTCCCTACACTCGCACAAAAAGATTATTATGTTTTTTTAATCTTTTGGGATAAAATCGCCTTGTTTTAGTGTTCTTTGCCGAATGACTTACTCAAAATGGCAAGTGATATCAATGAAAAATAAGACTATCCAAGGGTTTGATGTGAAGTATTACCAACTGTTTTCTATTCTTACGATCAGCATGAGCGCTGCGAGTTGTGCAATCACTTCAGGGCTTCAAACCCATGATCTTCCAGAAGAAGGAACGTATAAAACAGAACAAGGCGCAGACATTACCGTCATGCAATTAACACAAGATAGTTTACAATCGCTCAATATCTCTACGATCGCTTCTAATCAAAATAATCTATCCCTATTATTCCGCCAGCCCCATAGCCAATATCGCTTAAATACAGGCGATGTTTTATCTATCCAATTATGGGCCTACCCTGAAATCACTCCTCCGCTTCAAGACGGGAATAATACCAAAGGTATTGGTTATCCTATTGATAGTAATGGAAATTTACAACTGCCGCTAATAGGGCAAGTACATATTTCTGGGAAAACGCTAGCCGAAACAAATCGTTACTTACGCAGCCAATTTGCAAAATACTTAAAAACACCAGATGTCATTGTTCGTGTCTTGTCCTATGAAGGAAATCGCTATTTTGTAAATGGCCAAGTCATGAAAAGCGGGCAATACACCCTGAATGACCAACCAATTAGCCTGTATACAGCACTGGGGATGGCAGGCGGCATTAATCCTGAAACAGGCGATAATACTTCGATACAACTCATTCGTCAGGGTGCCACGTATAATTTAAATCTGGTAGATTTAGAAAAAAAAGGCTTTTCATTACATAAATTATTGATTCAGCCCAATGACACGATTTTTGTGAATACTAAACAAAATCAAAAACTGTATGTCATGGGTGAGTCTAGCCGTAGCCAAGCTTTACCCCTTCGAGATCAAGGTATGATGCTCAGTGATGTCCTCGGTGAAAGTGAAGGGATTAACCCCTATACCGCAAGTGCTGCACGGATTTATGTCATGCGGACTGATTTAAATACTCGACATTCAACCATTTATCAGCTGAATTTAAGTAACTTAGGTAATCTCGCTTTAGCCAATCAATTCGCTATGCAGAAAAATGATATTGTCTATATTGACGCAACAGGTCTTACGCGCTGGCAACGTATGGTCAATCAAATTATACCATTCTCGAATGCACTTTATAGTTTTGATCAGTTAGGTAAATAATACGACCTTTTCAATCTGATCATTTAGATTTCCAAGAATCTATAAGCGTTTTCCAAAATTTTAAATAGTTGTTCCCTTATGAATCAAAATACACAACTGACTGATGACACGATTGACCTTAGAGAGTTATTCTTCGCCCTTATCCTACAATGGAAACTTATTGTTTTCTGTACAATATTTTCTCTCGTCTGTGCAGCTATTTATCTTAAAACAACAGAAAAAACTTATGCTGTTGATGCAAAAATTCAAATCATTGATAACAAACAAAATGGCTTAGCAAACTTAAGTCCTCAATTAGCATCTTTGGGCAGCCTAGCTGGCATAAATATTGGTAGTGGTCAGCAATCCATTCAGACAGAGATAGAGATTCTAAACTCTAGATCTATTCTCGCAAAAACTATTCAGGATCTAAATCTTGATATTCAAATTCAATCTGAGCAATCCTTCTTTCAAAAACTACTTAGTTCAGATCAATTTCACACCAACTATCTTACGGATCAAGTACAAGTTAAAAATCATAAAACTGAGTTCTCTATTCGCCAATTTGACATTCCAAAACAATATTTAGATCAAAACCTACTTCTAAGCTTCCATGGACAAAACTTTAGCCTTATGTCAGAAAAAACTGGGCTAGAAGTTTACAAAGGCCCCCTAAATCAAAAAGAAAATTCTACTCCCCTTAGCTCAGCTTGGAAAATTAGTATTTCAAGCCAACATCCTCTAGAAGGTCAGTATATTGTTCAAAAACAATCAACACTTGCAGCGGTTAAAGCTATTTTATTAAATTTTAAAGCAGCCGAAGTTACCAAGCAAACAGGGATTATCACAATCAATTATGATGGGACAGACAAAACGCACATCATAAAAGTGCTAAATCACATCTTGGAAATTTATCAAGAGCAAAACTTAGCGACGAAATCAGCAGAAAAAGAAAAAACTTTAGCCTTTTTAAACCAGCAACTACCAAAACTGAAGCAAGAACTGGAAGAAACAGAACAAAAATTTAATACTTTCCGTGAAACCCATGGCACCATTGATATTCAGCAAGAAGCTGGGCTTTATTTAAAGCAGAGTGTCGAGTTGGAAACGCAAAAAATTCAGTTGGAACAAAAGCAAGCGGAATTAGCTGCGCAATACACAGAACAACATCCAATGATGCAAGAAATTAATGCACAAATTGGTGTTTTTAATAAAAAAATTAATGAATTGAATAGTGCATTAAAAAAATTGCCAAATACACAAAGCCAGTATTTGCAATACTATCGCGATGTACAAGTACAAACCCAGCTGTATACCAATTTATTAGGAACATACCAATCTTTAAGCTTAGCCAAAGCTGGAGAAACAGGAAATATTCGAGTTTTAGATTACCCTGTAGAGCCAACGAAACCAATCAAACCTCGTAAGCTAATCGTGTTAATCCTCTCAATTTTTATTGGCGGATTTATTGGTATATTGATTGCTCTAGTTCGCAATATGTTACAAACTGGCGTACGTCATCGTGATGAAATTGAACAGGGTGTCGGAATTGACACTTATGTTGAATTGCCTAAAGTGAAACATAAAACTGCTCCTGAGTTACACGCACTCAAGACATTTATCCCGACTTTACGTTTTAAGTTACAGCAAAAACAGCATAACGTTGCACTCATAACAAGTGTTACACCCGATCAAAATCAAGGTGTGATTGCTCAACATTTAGCACTTTATCTTAGTCAAGCTGGGCAGAAAGTTTTAGTCATTGATAGCGACCTTTATCGTGGTGAACTTGACCAACTTTTCAATAACACTTCCAAAGTGGGCCTAGCTGAATATTTACGTGGACAAGCCAATTTAGATCAGATTATCGTAAATACAACTTATCCGAATTTGAGTCTAATTGGTCGTGGACAAAGCAATGATGAGGCTTCTATTAGTTCACATCAATCAATTTTTGCACAGTTAATGCAACAGATCAGCAATCAATACGACTACATCTTGATCAGTTCAGCACCCGTACTTGCAACCTCTGATAGTTTAAACCTTGCTCAATTTACAGGTTTTAATCTTTGTTTAGTGCAATATGGTCAGACACAACTGAAAGATATTGAACTCGCAAAATCTTATTTTGTGAATGCGGGGCTTGAGATTGATGGCCTTATTCTAGATCAGATCCCAAGCTATCAAATTCCCCAGTATCGATATCAAACCAGTAAATAATCGGTCTTGATATTATGTTTTTAAAAACCAGAGAACTTTAAATCCTCTGGTTTTTTTATTTCAACAAGAATGCTCATTGATTTCACAAATGACTCAATCCTCATACAAAAAATCCAAGCATTTTTGCTGTTTATTATTCAATGCTTAAGCCTATACATGCTAAGATCAACGGCATATTTTTTATTAAAATCTCGCTTTGGGACATCTCATGAGTAAAGCTTTACCTTTCGTTGTCGCAGCTGTTTTAGGCGGTGCAGCGCTCGTTCCTATTTACTACGCTACTAAAAATCCAACCACTGAGTTTGGCGCAAAGGCTGACAAAAATGCAGCACCTGTGGCAAAAATCAGTTATGCATTAGGTTATGAAGTGGCAAAACAAACCCCACCAGAATTAGAAACCAGTGCATTTATTACTGGTTTCCGTGACGGACATGCACAAAAACCAGCAGCCTACACAGAAGAAGAGTTACAAGCGGCTTATATCGAGTTCCAAAAAGAGCTGCAACAAAAGCAAGCGAATGAGACCAAAAAAGTCGAAGCGACCAATAACAGCTTTTTAGCAGAAAATGCGAAAAAAGAAGGTGTGAAAACCACCGCTTCAGGCTTGCAATATAAAATCACTAAAGAAGGTACAGGTAAACAGCCTGCCGCAACTTCTGTTGTGAAAGTTCACTACAAAGGTCAACTTGCTGATGGTAAAGTCTTTGATAGCTCTTATGACCTTGGCGAGCCAATTGAATTCCCACTGAATCAAGTGATTCCAGGCTGGACTGAAGGTTTACAGCTGATGAAAGAAGGTGGTAAAGCAACACTTTATATTCCTGCAAACTTAGGTTACGGTGAACAAGGTGTTCCTGGTTCGATCCCACCGAATAGCACATTAATTTTTGATGTAGAATTAATCGCTGTTAAGTAAATGATCTTAAGGAGAGCCTATGCTCTCCTTTATTTTTTGGAAGAAATAATGAAAAGATTAGGTCTCATTTTAATTGCTTCAACTATCGGAACGGTTCAAGCAGCATCAATTACACAAAAAAGCCCACAAAAAGATCAACTCGGTTATAGCTACGGTTATCTCATGGGCAGAGGCAATGCCGAGACTTTAAAAGACTTAAATATCGAAACTTTTGTACAAGGCTTACAAGAAGCTATTCAAGGTAAAACAGCATCTTTAACCGATGAGGAAATGGCGACTGTACTCAATCAATATAAAAAGCGCCTAGAAGCCAAACAACTGGTTGAGTTTCAAGAACAAGCACAAAAAAATGATCAAGCAGGCAAAGCCTTTTTAGCTGAAAATGGCAAGAAGGCAGATATCGTGACCACGAAATCAGGCCTACAGTACCAAGTACTACAACAAGGCCAAGGGAAATCACCCAAAGCGACATCAATGGTTAAAGTAAACTATGAAGGACGCTTGCTCGATGGAACGGTGTTCGACAGTTCCATCGCACGCAACCACCCTCTTGAGTTCAAGCTCAGCCAAGTGATTTCGGGTTGGACTGAAGGTGTTCAAACCATGAAAGAAGGTGGCAAAACACGTTTCTTTATTCCAGCAAATCTTGCCTATGGTGATGTCGGTTCGGGCGATGCGATTGGCCCAAATAGCACGTTGATTTTCGATATTGAATTACTCGAAGTCCATTAAAGTAAATATTTGACTCTTTTGTTTAAAAGAGTCAAAAAATATCCCAATATGATTGATGCAAACAAAACATATGTAGTAAAAATCACCGTATTGTTTGCATCAAATCTCTTCGCCAATTCAACCATCATGATTGGATGAATAAGATAAATAGCAGTTGAAAGTACTGCAATATTTTTGCTGTGACTCTGAATATCTAGCTTGAGTGTATAAATAAAAATTGCTGGTGCAATTAGCAATAATATTACAAGAAAATCAAGAGATTCTCTATGGTTAACAAAGTAATAATGGATAAATGACTCAAACACTAATAATAACAGTAAGAGTGATATTAGATATAAATTAATATTTATTTTATGGTCTATCTTATACTTATTAATCCAAAAGCCAATCATCATAAATGGGAAACACATCATCAAAAAATTCCGATAACTATTAAAATTATTTAGAAGATGATCTGTTTCTCTAGGGAATAAATGTAAGTTTCCAGCAGTCTGTATCACATAACCAATAAGAAAGCATAGGACTGCTATGCTTAGCTGAAAAGCTAGCGAATAATTTCTAATCCAGTAGAGCAGTAAACCACCAAAGAAGGCTCCGATTAAATACCAAAGTACAAAATAGCCCCAAAAGAGATTTTTAATATTTTCTACTAAAGATGAGTAAGAAAACCAAAATGGTGAATAAACTAACATCCAAATTAAATAAAGAATAAGAAGCCTCTTCCCCCATTTAATTAATTTTTCTAAATTATTAATATAAAAGAAATAATACCCTGTAATAAGAAGAAAAATGGGAACTGCTATTCTGCATATTCCATTTACTGTTGTAAAATATAAAGTCTCATTAATATTCTTAAATAAGCTGCAATGTAGCATGACAACAAGAAAAGATAGACAAAGCTTTAATATGTCTAATGCTACATTTCTACACATTTTTATAATTTAACTCTTCCGGATTTTTCTAAGCTTTTAAATGTCTTGGTCGGAAACCAGTAACCAACAATGCTACAGCATAGGCAACGACACCAATGACACACAAGCCAATCACTTCAGCAATACGTAGCCATTGAGAAATATCGCCTTGGTACAAGGTTAAACCATACCAAAGTGCTGCAATCATGGTGATATTGGCAACCGCATATTGCAATGCCAGTTTTTTCCAATGTGCCCCAAAACGATAGATATTACGTTTATGCAAATAGAAATACAGCATACCCGCATTCACCAAAGCCGAGCCTGAAGATGCTAGTGCGAGCGCCATATGCTCAGCATGCCAATCGATTAACTTAAAGAAGCCAATAAAGACTACGTTTAGAATGGCATTGGCTGCCACTGCCATTAAGCCGACACGAACAGGGGTTTTAGTATCTTGTTGTGCATAGAAGCCTGGCGCAAATACTTTGATCAACATAAATGAGATGACCCCTGCACTCATACATTGCAGTGCTAAGGCAGTCATTCGTGTATCTTCCACGGTAAATTCACCACGCTGGAACAGTGCTTGAATAATCGGTGTGGACAACATAAATAACGCAATGCTTGCGGGAATACCGACCAGCATAATAATCTTGGCAGCCCAATCAATCATGCCTCTAAATTTGGCTTGATCTTGCTCTGCATGGCGTGCAGAAAGCGAAGGTAAAATTACCGTACCAATCGCGACACCAATTAAGCCCAGCGGTAACTCAGTCATACGTTCAGCACTATATAACCATGATACTGAACCATCTTGCATAAATGACGCCCAGATTGTATTGAGCAATAAGTTAATTTGCGTCACTGATACGCCAAACAAGGCAGGCAGCATCAGTTTTAAAATACGATCCACCCCTTCATGTTTGAAGTCGACTTTCGGTGGAATCAGTAAGTTCTTTTTCCATAGTTCAGGAATCTGAATCGCCAGCTGTAAAACACCGGCAGCAACCACAGCCCAACCCAAAGCCATAATTGGCTCCGCCATATACGGCGTCAGCCACCACGCCCCTGCAATCATCGCCACATTGAGTAATACAGGAGAAAATGCAGGTGAAGCAAATGAGCCATAGCTGTTTAAGATACTGCTGGCAAAAGCCGTCAATGACATAAACATCAAATATGGAATGGTCAAACGGAACATATCCACAGCGAGATCGAATTTCTCTGGGTCGTTATGGAAACCAGGCGCATACAAATAAATAATCGCAGGTGCCGCCACCATAGCGACAAAGGTCAATAACGACATGGCCGTAAGCAGACAGCCAAACACCCGACTAATGAGAATCTGGACTTCGGCATGGGCACGACTGGTCTTATATTCGGTCAGAACAGGAATGAAAGCCTGAGAAAAAGCCCCTTCCGCAAATAAGCGTCGGAAAAAGTTGGGAATACGAAAGGCAACAACGAAGGTATCGAAGTCCTTACCTGCACCAAATACATTGAGTAGCACCACATCACGCACCAAACCCAACACTCGAGATAACATCGTCATTGCACTGACAATTACAGTCGATCGCCACAATGCCATCGCATTCACCTACGGCTTATCTTTTAAAAAGCGTTATTGTAATGAAAGTCCGAATAGATTTCGTTATGAAATCTTAAATCTGGTCATATTTTTAGCGTGTTTTTTGTTTAGACAGCAAATTTCGAAATAATTGCCAATCAAAGTGTTCACCAGGATCGGTTTTCCGTTTTGGCGCAATGTCGGAATGGCCTGCAATATGATTTTGAATTTTTGGATATGCTTGGCGTAAACTATTCACAACTTCAACCAATGCTTGATATTGCTCAGCTTCGAAAGGTAGATCATCACTTCCTTCTAGCTCTATTCCAATCGAATAATCATTACATTCTTTCAATGCCAAATAGCTAGAACGGCCTGCATGCCACGAACGGTCATTAAAATTCACAAACTGAATCACTTCACCTGTACGCAAAATCAATAGATGCGCTGAAACCTCCATTCCCTCAATGGTTTGGAAGTAAGGATGTAATGACCAATCCAGCTGATTCTGAAAGAATTGTTGAATATAACCACCACCAAACTGTGAGGGTGGTAAACTAATATTATGAATAACAATTAGTTGAATATCGGTATCTGTAGGTCGGGCATTAAAATTTGGCGATGAAATTTGTGTTGCGCCAGCCAATATCCCATCTTGAACTTGAGTAAATCTAGATTGTTGCATGGTGACTCGAATCAGCAATTTAATATTTATCTTGCCCATTCTGACATGCTTTATCACGAATAATCGAGATGAAATACTTATTTTTTATGAGTAGAGTATTAGGGTCTATTGACAGTTCACAGATGCTTGCGACAGAGAATATTTTTAGACGATACAAGGCATGACTTGTGAAATTTAGTCATTCTAAATGAGCCAAGTCATAACGCAGGAGCGGCAAAAAATATTCCTGTCCCGAAGGGTTATGGATAAAACCTCCATAAACAGCGTTATGAAACTTGACAAGGGTGGCGCCATTGCCTACATTTCATGCCTTGTTTATGTCGTTTTAGCCAATAACGCAATGCATGGTTGAAATGTCAATAGACCCTATTATAACGCACACGTTTTTTAGTCAAACATACACTGGAACTGGTATGAGTATCCCTCAATCTTTGCTTGAACAATCTATTCAAATCAATATTCAACAAGCATTACAAGAAGATATTGGGGACGGCGATATTACCGCCATGCTCACACCTGAAGATGAACAAGCCACTGCAACCATTATTACACGTGAAAATATGGTGTTGGCGGGTCAGCCTTGGGTCAATGCCTTAATTCAAGCCTATGACAGCGCTGTTCAAATCACATGGCTCAAACAAGAAGGCGAACATGTTGCGGCAAATGAAGCATTCTTAAAACTTGCTGGTTCTGCACGTAGTTTACTCACCGTAGAACGCCCTGCTTTAAACTTTGTGCAAACCCTCTCAGCCGTGGCAACCAAAACAGCAAGCTATGTGCAACAACTGGAAGGTTTACATACCAAACTGCTTGATACCCGCAAGACCTTACCTGGCTTACGTATTGCACAAAAATACGCGGTTGCCGTCGGCGGTGGCCAAAATCATCGTTTAGGTTTATTTGATGCATTTTTGATTAAAGAAAATCACATCATGGCAACGGGTGGAATTGCTCAAGCAATCGCCAAAGCACATACCATTGCGCCTGGCAAACCTGTAGAGGTTGAAGTTGAGACCTGGGATGAACTCAATCAAGCACTTGAAGCAGGTGCTGATATTGTCATGTTAGATAACTTTAGCCAGCAACAAATGATTGATGCGGTCAAACATGTGGCTGGCCGTTGTAAATTAGAGGCTTCTGGTAATATTACCATTGAGAATCTACGCGAAGTGGCAAGCACTGGCGTGGACTACATTTCAATGGGCGTATTAACCAAAGACGTACGCGCAGTTGATTTATCCATGCGTTTTAACGCTTAAGCCTGATCAAGGTCTTTTTCTTGTTTCAAAGGCTTCTGTTCTAATAAAACCTCTGCTTTATTCAATTGTGTCGTTTCAACTTGCCACGCTGATTTGGCTTCGGTCGAATCAGTTGGACGGGGGTCAGCCGCCATTAATACAAATGTTACTGCAGTGAGTAATACCAAGAATACTTGTAGCATCATTATTTCCCCTTAAACTTGTTTCTTTCAATTTGACTCAATTTATCAAATTAAAATGAGTCAAATCAGCGGGCTGTGTTACAGGCATGTAAATGCTCAGTGAGCTATTTGTTGACGATGATGTGTTTGTGTCTACTTTCATTTCGATCTATGTAAGCTTAAAATGCTAAGCAGCTCAATTTATTAAAATAATAAGTATGGATACCGTATTCGAAGCCGTATTTCATGTGCTGTTTAAGCTGTTCCGTTTTCTAATCATTGACCTGATTTTTGAGATTATTTTTGAAGGTGTGATTCGTAGCATTGGTTATGGGGTTGTACGTTGCTATCGCCTTGGGCAGCGGGTAGATTTTGATAGTACCGAAGTATTTGTCGTCGGTTTGATCACGCTGCTCACATTGATATTTCTGTGTATCTACTGGTTTCTACTACGATAATCTTCAACCTATAAAAAGCAGCCTAAGATTGACTTAGACTGCTTTAGGCTCATATCAAATAACCTTAATTTCCTGAAAAGCCCATATACGGATCAGAGATTGAGTCCTCATTGGTTTCAATACGTCCAGCAAAGCGACGGCTATAGCTTGGATCATTTTCAATCGTGACGGTAAAATCGTACCATCCCCCAAACTCAGTCATGTCCCAGTTCAGTTCTTTTTCAGTCGCAGCCGTTTCAATTTGCCAGCTCTTATTTGGTAAGTAGGCATTGGCTTTGACCACCAGTTTTGCTGTTTGTGTAGCATCATTGCGGACTTTTAAGAAAATCTTTGGATCACACTCCTCCATACAGACACGAATTTCTGGAAGTGCTTGAATTTGTGCGGTTTGAGTTAGATTACCCGTAAAGCTGCGATGGAAACCATTTGGCCCCAATACCCATAGATCATATCGATTCTCTTTAGTCTGCCAAACATCATCCAGTTGCTTACCTGCTTCCACCATATAACGGCGTGGAACTGCTTCTAAATTCAATTTGTCATAGACATGAAACACGGCCGCATGTGTGCCCGTATTTGAGAACATCAATTTCACGGTTTTAGCCACAGCATCGACTTTGGCACTGCTATGCAAGACATAAGGCAGTGCACGCGATGGGCGAATCCCCATCTCCTGAACTGGATCGGTCTGGCTGAGCGGACGGCTGACCTGAGATAAACCTTCCTGTGCTTTGCGAATCGCATCCGCCTCTGCTTTGCTCTTCTTCCCAGATAGATCTGGCACAGGCAGTAAGTTTGGTGTTTTAAAATTAAATGCCGAGGTCAAGTCACCGCACACTGCTCGACGGTACGGACTGATATTCGGCTCTTTCACATCAAAACATTGTTCCAAGAATCGGATCACGGAAGAGTGATCAAACACTTGGGAATTGACCCAACCACCACGACTTCATGGTGAAATGATATACATCGGCACACGAATACCCGGTCCATAGACTCCGACTCCATTACTCACTTTTGGATCGGTGAAATTAGGCTGTCCATTCGAAGCCTTAGCATGCGTCGCATATTCATAAGATATCTGTTCTTTGCTGAGCGTCGATTTGCCATATACCGTGCCTGATGCATCCATTGAAGGGGCGCTTGGTGAAGGTACATGGTCAAAGAAACCATCATTTTCGTCAAAATTGATCAAGAAAACGGTTTGGCTCCACAGCTCAGGACGCTCGGTGAGTGCATTCAGCACTTCTTGGATATACCATGCCCCCTGCACTGGGCTTGATGGCCCTGGATGTTCACTATAAGTTGCAGGTGCCACCAACCAACTTACTTGCGGTAATTGCCCTTTAGCAATGTCTTCTTTAAATGTCCCTAAGAAACCACCATCTGGCATGGTATTGGCAATGCCTTTGTACAAGGGTTGGTTGGCATCAATTGCTGGATCATAGGCAGGGCAAATGGTGCTGTTATTGACAGGTTTGCCAGATAGCTCATTGGCACGGCGATACTGTTTAAATCCTGCTAATGGATTATCGGTAAAGTTATCTGGCATGTTTTGATACACCTTCCAGCTTACACCTGCTTGCTGTAAACGCTCAGGATAAGTGGTCCAGTCATAACCCGTGCTCGATGGGCCAATCGCATCTAGATCATTGACTACACTAGCAACATTGGCACCTGTTGGACCATTGGTTCCTGTCCAGATAAACATACGGTTAGAGTTAGTACCCGTATGCATAGCGCAGTGGTAAGCATCACACAGGGTAAAGGCATTGGCTAAGGCAAACTGAAATTCGACTTCTTGTTGTTTGTAATAGCCCATCGATTGGGGTTGCTTGTATTGTACCCAACTGCCCATACGACCATGATCCCAAGCATATTGTCCATCGGTCCATGAGTGCGGTGTACCGCTGACACGCTGTGCATTGCCGCGGCTGCTATCTAAGTGATATGGATAGACCTTATTCTTGTTGGCATCATACTGTTCCCAGACTTTACGACCTTGGCTTAAAGGAATAGTAAAACGGTCACCAAAACCACGTACACCTTTCAACGTCCCAAAATAATTATCAAAAGAACGATTTTCTTGGGTCAAAATCACCACATGTTTAACGTCTTTAATGGTGCCTGTTTCTACCTTGGCATCAATCGCAAGTGCCTTTTGAATACTCATTGGGAAACTGGTGAGTGCTGCAGTACCAAACAAGGCTTTGGTTGAATTTAATAAAAAATCACGACGATTCATTGATTTATTTCCTTATTGTTCTTGTTTATGGCGCGCAGTGAATTTTGCATGTGGATGTTGGCGGCTTTGGACTTGGCGTAGGATTATTATTATCACCATCACTGTCGTTACAGGCACTGAGTAACAAGCAACTGCT
This sequence comes from Acinetobacter sp. Ac_3412, assembly GCF_013072675.1. Taxonomy (NCBI): domain Bacteria; kingdom Pseudomonadati; phylum Pseudomonadota; class Gammaproteobacteria; order Moraxellales; family Moraxellaceae; genus Acinetobacter; species Acinetobacter sp. Ac_3412. The sequence goes on from NZ_LXUJ01000004.1 coordinate 151,341, forward strand.
ACTAAGCAACGCTAAAAAGAAATTTCGCATTTGACTATCCGTTAAATATCAGTGCAGATAGTCAATACAATCTAAATGACAATTCGATGATGATTTGATCGCAATTCGATGACAAAAAATGGATAAAAAAAAGGCGGTCTAAAAAAACCAGACCGCCCGCACTATCAACTGGAACTTACCAACCGAGTGCCTGCTGTTGCTTCTGAATCAATTCCGCGATTCCTTTTTCTGCAAGCTCTAACATGGCATTGCACTGCTGGCGCGTAAACGGTTTGTCTTCTGCCGTTCCTTGAATTTCAATAAATTCGCCAGCCTGTGTCATCACCACGTTTAAATCGGTTTGGCAATTTGAATCTTCTTCGTAGCATAAATCGAGTAAAACTTCGTCTTGATACATCCCGACAGAAATTGCTGCGACTAAGCTTTTTAATGGATCCTGTTTAATTTTCTTGTTGCTAAGCAATACGTTCATCGCATCAACCAAAGCCACTGCTGCGCCTGTAATTGCCGCTGTACGTGTTCCACCATCCGCTTGAATCACATCACAGTCAATCGTAATGGTGTTCTCGCCTAATTTCTTCAAATCCACCATGGCACGTAAACTACGACCAATTAAACGTTGGATTTCTTGCGTACGGCCCGTTTGCTTACCGCGTGCCGCTTCACGATCACTGCGAGTATGCGTTGAGCGCGGTAACATGCCATATTCAGCCGTCACCCAACCTTGTCCCTGACCTTTCAGGAAACGAGGTACCGAGTTCTCAATACTTGCGGTACACAACACTTTAGTATGACCAAACTCAACCAAAACTGAGCCTTCTGCGTAACGAGTAAAGTTACGGGTAATTTTGACCTCACGTAATTGGTCTAATGTTCTTTGGTCAATACGCATAACGATTCCTTAAAACTATGGCACAAATATCATTGCGCCATAGTATATCTCAATTACACGTGCTTCCAGTTTTACTTATTCGTTACAATTCACAGAATTAGTCATCGCTTAAGCAAACTTAAACTTCGATTTGAAATTCGTCCAAGTTTGAGCCACTTGTGCAGCCATATCATTTGGCAAAGAACATCTTGCTAAACGAACCCAAACCGTCCAGAACTGCTTCATAAAGTTAGCTTCGTTGTAGTTCACGCCATATTCAGCACATAAAGCTCTGATTTGTGGTGCAACTTGCTCATAACGATTGGCAGGCATATCTGGGAACAAATGATGCTCAATTTGATGGCTCAAATTACCACTCATAAAGTGCATCCATTTACCGCCGGTAAAGTTACTCGAACCACGAATCTGGCGCAGATACCACTGCGCCTTGGTTTCGTTCTCGGTATTATCCGCTTCAAAGGTTTCAGCATCTTCCGTAAAGTGACCATTAAAAATCACCGCAGATGACCATAAGTTGCGCATGATATTGGCTACGGCATTGCCTGCTAATACCGGAATAAAGTTGATGGTGGCAATTGCGGGAAAGAACACATAGTCTTTCAACACTTGGCGTTTGGCTTTTTTACGGAACTCGGCCGCATCCGCCCAGACCTGTTTCCAAGTTTTGGTTTTATACACCAGTGCATCTTCTAAATGCAGATTTTGCACACCGACATACCATTGGAAAAAGAACATCAACTGTAAAGCCAACGGAATATTGGCCAAATGACGCACTTCCCATTTTTGATCTTCTGTTACTCGTAAAATGCCATAACCGACATCATGGTCTTTACCGACAATATTGGTATAAGTGTGATGCATATAATTATGGGTATAGCGCCAGTCATTGCCTGAACAAGTATTGTCCCAATCGTAGTCTTCGCCACGCAAGCTTGGGTCATTCAACCAGTCAAACTGACCATGCATCACATTATGTCCAAGCTCCATGTTCTCTACGATTTTAGACACACCCAGCATGGCTGTCCCCAGCAACCATACGGGTGGGATCCAGCCACCGAACATCAACATGCCACGCGATGCGATTTCGGTATAACGTACGAAATTACGCACTTTGTAGATATATTTTGAATCCTGCTCACCGAGATTTTGCATCACATCTAGACGTATTTGCTCGACACGGCGACCAAACTCTTCAACTTGTTCAGGGGTTAAATGCGCTGACTTTGATACGGTTTTAAATTCTAATGCCATATTCATTGTACTAATCCTCAAATATCTTTGTTTTTATAGGTCAATCGTGACTGGGCTTAAGGCCTGGCTCACACATAACTTGATTGGACGATTCGGTTGATCATCAATTTCGCCTGTGATCACGTTCTGCGTCACACCACTGACTTTGGTACAGCTACAGCGGTTACAGACACCCATACGGCAACCATGTTGTGGACGTAAACCTGCTTGTTCTGCACTACTTAATAGATTGGTCGTTGCAATAAAATTCTGTTGCGCACGACGGAAACTAATGGGTTGAGCTGCACTTGAATGCTCAATCTGGATCGGTTGGAAAAACTCTTGATGAAAATTTCCAGCTGCATCCTGTTGTGTATAAATGTCTTGTGCTTGGCGCATCATGCTGTGGTGACCACAGGCATAAGCTTGCATCTCTTTAAAATTTGGGACTAATTTCTCTAACAATGCTGCATCTAAATGCTGTTTTTGCTCTGCGGTATTAAAGAAATGATAGTGCAACTGTGGATATTGCTCTGCCAAGGCCAAGATGTCCTGATGCAATACTTCGGCACGGTTAAAATAAACCACATGAATCTGTTCAAGCTGCTGTTGTAGTGCTTGTTGCAATAAAGAATAAATCGCGGTAATCCCTGAACCTGAAGCAATCAGTAATGCAGGTTGCTGACCTTGATGTAAGACGAAGTCACCTTGTGCCTGTGAGATCTCGAAACGATCGCCTACACACAATTGTTGTGCTACTTTCGATACCACACCTTGAACTTTAATTCCAAGACGAATTTCGCCCTGTGGCGTGACATCAATAATTGAGTAACTACGTTGTTGATATACCCCATTGATCATCAAGGTAATCAAAACACTATGACCTGCTTGGAATTGGCTAAAATCAAAATTATGATTTGGCTTTATGGTCAATAACACCATATCCGAGCTGAGTGGCTGTACGGCGGTCACTTCTGCAAGAATGCGTTTCCAAGCAAAGGTTGGCTTTATTTTTTGCAAAATAAAATCAACAAAATCTTCTCGAATCCAATGTGGCTGATAACTTAACTCTGCGTTCATACGTTCCTCGTTTTGTATCTGGCTATTTATTTTGAGTGAACAAATGTTCGTGTAGTGAACATGTGTACACTATATTTATTTGTGTTCACTGAGTCAACACTTGTTCACTAATTTTTTGAATATTTTTTATACTTTTTAATAAGCCATTTAAAACAAGGAAAAAATAAAAAAATTACGCAGGCTTTAAGCTCATATCTAGCAAGCATTGATCAGTGAAAGATCAAAAACATTGGCATTTAGCAATGGACAAGGACTAAAAAGTTTCTGTTTTTTTTGCTAGACTCTGCTGTACGGTTTCAACGAGTCTTATTCATGTCGATTAGAGATGAACGAAAACAACAGAGTCGGCAGGCTCTACTAGATGCAGCACTTCATCTCAGCACTGCTGGGCGCTCATTTAGTAGTATTAGTTTGCGTGAAGTTGCTCGCGAGGTTGGTTTAGTCCCAACAGCGTTCTATCGTCATTTCCAAGATATGGACACACTGGGCCAAGAACTGGTTGATCAAGTCTCTTTACATCTAAAAAGCTTGATCCATCAATTAGGGCAAACCTATTTGAAACACAGCGGCAGTGCCAAAACCCGTACCAGTATTGAACTTTTTGTACAGGCCGTGAATCATAGCCCTCAACAATGGCAGTTTATGATTGCAGAACGTTGGGGTGGCTCAGAAACAGTCCGCATTGCGATCGCACGTGAAATTGAGTTTCTGATTGAAGACCTCGCCATAGATCTATGCAAACTCGAAACCTTCAAACACATTAAAGAAGCCAAAGACTTGCAAGTCTTATCTACGATTTTGATTAATATGTCGTTTACATGGGCAATGACGTGGATCAATTTACCCAAACAATTCACGATTGATCATCTACTCGAACAACAAAACTTATTTATCGACAATGCAGCGACTCAAGTCCGTTTACTCTTCAGTGGCATTTCTAACTGGGAACCCCAAAACGCTTGACCTGATCCAAACCAAAGTTTGATATATAAAAGCATTGCTTCGCGTTATGATGCATTAGACACTAATGCAAACGCAGTCCAGAACACTATGAGGAGCTTATAAGCATCATGAATCCTGATCGTCATACTCAGTTCTTAATTCGTAAAGAAAAAATTTTGCAGGTTGCGGAAAAGCTATTATTAGAAAACAACCAAGAAATGACCCTAGATGAACTGGTTGCGGAACTGGATATTGCCAAAGGTACGCTATACAAACATTTCCGTAGCAAGAATGAACTGTTGCTGGAACTGATTATTCAAAATGAAAAAGAAATTTTAAAAATTTCAGATAAATACAATACTGATGTCAAAGAATATGCGCCGCGTTATATGCTTTATCACCTAACTTCGCCTAGCCGTACCATTCTGCTGCATCAGCTAGAAGAACATTTGACCATGACCGAATCGAAGTTAAAACATTTGTTTGATGAGCTGTATGCGATTCGTCAGCAGCGTATTGTTTCATTGAAAGATATGACTGAAAAATATTTAAAATCACAGAATTATGATATGTCGATTCGTGATTACCTATCTTATATCTGGTCTTTGACCTACGGTGCAGCATTATTATTAAACTCAAGCTATTACCAGCGCTCGATTGGTTCGCGTGAGAAGTTGATTAATCTTTATGTCAATCAGGCTTTGTCTCTACCGACACAGAAAGTCCAGATTGATTTAAAAGATTTACAGATTGACCAAAACTAAATGAAAAAGGACTGTCACTACAGTCCTTTTTTATTACAGATCGACGTAAATTATTTTGCTTTCCGTTCTTTTTCTAGCAAATAATCAACCACTTGAGTTACTTTACCGTCTTCACCTTGAACCACATATTTACCATTCACGACCACAGCAGGAACACCCGTCAACTGGTACTGCTGTGCCAATTTATTCGACTCAGCAATTTTTGCCGTAATTGGGAATGAATTAAACATGCTGTTAAATTTCTGCTCAGGTACACCATAACGCGCAAAGAATTTTGCTTGAGAGGCTTGGTCAAAGATTTGCTGACCGCCATCATGAATCGCATGGAACAATGGAATATGAGTTTTCTTGCGTACACCCAGTGCTTCTGAAACGTAATAACCACGTGCACCTTGTTCCCAGACTTTATTCATCGCCGCAGGGGTACGTAAGAAATAAACGTCTTTTGGAATTTGCTTTAACCAGGTTTGCATATGTGGTTCAAGCTTAAAGCAGTGCGGGCAGCCATACCAGAAGAACTCACGTACTTCGAGTTGTCCAGCAGGTGCTGAAGTTTTGCCTGGGTTGGCAATCACGGTATAGTCTTTACCGGCTACAAAATCTGCTGCCATCGCATTCATTGAGAATGCCAACGCAACTGCACTTAAACCACCTAATACTAACTTTTTCATTGGCTTTGCTTTTCCTCTAAGCATTTTTCGTAAGTTTATATGCTAAATATAAAACAAACACGAGCAATTCGTTTTGCTTCTGTGAAGTTTTTTATTGGATTTATCGCTTTTTTTGCCAGAATCGCTACACTAGGCTAAATTCAGACTCAAAACATTCTCTGAAACTAGATACTCGACAACGTCATCTGCAACCTGCGGGCTATCTACAATATATTGTTTTTGCAATAGATTGGATAAATGCAAGAAATGAACAGGTTTTGCAGATGACAATGGTTTTGCCTACTTGTCCCGAAAGAAAAGTAGGTCGAACCGAAGGTCTATCCTGAAGAGAGATGAGAACTCAGCAAGACACTGCTGAGTTTAATATTCTAAGGATTCGATCAACAAAACATCTCCATAAAATATTGATAGAGGTACTTCCATGTCGCAATTGAATGTTGACCCACAAGAAATCGCAAAATTTGAAGCATTGGCTGCCAAATGGTGGGATCAACATTCTGAATTCCGCCCGCTGCATCAAATCAATCCTTTACGTTTAAACTGGGTGGATGAGCGTGTCGGTGGCTTGGCTGGCAAAAAAGTACTGGATGTCGGCTGTGGTGGTGGCATCTTGGCTGAAAGCATGGCACGTCGTGGAGCCGATGTCCTTGGTATTGATATGGGCGAAGCCCCTCTCGCTGTGGGTCGTTTGCACGCACAACAAGACAATGTACAAAACATTGAATATCGCCAAATCCCCGTTGAGCAATTGGCACTCGAGCAAGCAGGTCAATACGATGTAGTGACCTGTATGGAAATGATGGAACACGTGCCTGATCCTGCTTCAATCGTGAAAGCCTGCCAAACCTTGGTGAAACCAGGCGGTCATGTGTTCTTCTCGACCATTAACCGTAATCCTAAATCGTATTTATTTGCGATTATTGGCGCGGAATATGTGCTGCGTTTATTGCCTAAAGGCACGCATGATTATCATAAATTCATCCGTCCTTCAGAAATGGCGCATGATATTCGCAATGCAGGTTTAACGCTGAAAGAAATGACAGGCTTGCACTACAACCCAATTACCAAACACTATTGGTTAGCACCAAATGTTGACGTGAATTACATGGTGCATACCACCAATACAGGTGCTGAATGAAAGCGGTTTTATTTGATCTAGATGGCACATTAATTGACACTGCCGCAGACTTCATTCGTATCATTCAACAAATGTGTCGCGATGAACAACGACCTGTAGTCGATGCGGATACCATTCGTACTCAAGTGTCGGAAGGTGCTCGTGCCATGGTGAAGCTGGTTTATCCTGAATTAGAGGTCACAGACCCTGTATTTCTAGCGCATCGCCAACGCTTTTTAGATGTATATGGTGATAATATTGTGGTCGATACCGACCTGTTTGTCGGCATGTACCCATTACTTGAAGAACTGGAAGCACATCAAATTCCGTGGGGCATTGTCACCAACAAACCTCGTGGTCTAAGCGAGTCTCTATTGGCAAAACTGGATCTGACTGAACGTTGTGCTGTCTTGGTTTGCCCAGAAGATGTCAGCAAAACCAAGCCTGATCCAGAACCGATGTATTTGGCTGCAAAGCAACTCGAGCTTGATGCGAAAGAGATTATCTATGTCGGTGATCATCCACGCGATATTGACGCAGGTCGTCATGCCGATATGTATACCATTTTGGCTGCTTACGGTTATTTGCCGGTCGAATCACGCGATGATCTTGCAGCTTGGCAAGCCGATGCCATTATTCAAACCATTCCTGAACTGCATCAGCTGATCAAACAGAAAATCACTGTTTTGTCAGAAAATCAGGGTATGATGAATTAAATTTTTAAGATAAGAATAGGAGGCATAACAATGAAATACTCAGAATATCAACCTCGTCCAGATTTATTGAAAGATCGTATTATCCTGATCACAGGCGCTGGTGATGGGATTGGTCGTGCTGCTGCGATGAGTTATGCCCTGCATGGTGCAACCGTTGTATTACATGGCCGCACCTTAAATAAACTTGAAGTTATTTATGATGAAATTGAAGGCTTAGGCGCACCACAACCTGCAATTTTGCCGCTACAACTGTCGACTGCATCAACACATGATTACGAGCTGCTCGTCAGTACGCTAGAGCAACAGTTTGGTCGTTTGGATGGGATCTTGCATAACGCAGGCATGTTGGGTGATCGGGTTGAACTGGCTCATTATCCTGTCGATGTTTGGGATGATGTACTCGCAGTAAATTTACGTGCACCGTTTGCCCTCACTCAAGCCTTGTTGCCTTTACTAGAGAAATCTGAACATGCCTCAGTGGTGTTTACCAGTTCGAGTGTCGGCCGTGAAGCACGTGCGCTTTGGGGTGCTTATTCAGTGTCTAAAGTTGCAACTGAGGCCATGAGCAAAATCTTTGCCGCAGAAAATACCTACCCAAACATTCGTTTTAACTGCATCAATCCAGGTGGTACCCGTACAGCCATGCGTGCCAAAGCCTATCCAGAGGAAGATCCAAAAGTCTTGCCAACACCTGACAGCATTATGCCCGCCTATCTGTATCTCATGGGCGATGACAGTTTAGATATGAATGGCCAAAGTATTGACGCTCAAGCTTAATTTCATCCTGACAATAATTCTAAATAACATTGGACACTGGCGTTAAAACTGCTTTTTTCAGAGAAATGTATGAAAAATCTTCATTGTTTTAAAGGAATAATGAATCGATCTTCACAGTTTCTCTGCATTTTTAACGTACAGTAGTTCACATGAGAGACATCCGAAGTCCATAAGGTGCATCATGAAAAAATTTTTCATTATCTTGGTTTTAGGTTCGACAACCCTGTTCAGTAGTCTGGGGACTTTTGCAGGTCCACATGATCGCGATGATGATTCGCGTGGTGGCGGCTGGCAAAATGGTCGTGGCTTTGATCGTCCAGATGGTGAAAATCGTCAACGCGAACGTCGTATGCGTGAAGAACGTGGTGTAGAGCGCCTAAAACAACATCGTTGGCAGGAAGGCTACGTCATGCCACAACATTATCGTGGTAACGGCTATAAAGTCGACTATAAGGACAGCAATCTGCCTCGCCCAGGTCGTAACGAACAGTGGTATAAAATCAACAATGACTACATTTTAGTCAACTCAGATGACAACAGTATTATCCGAATCATGGGCTTCTAAGCCCTTTTTCATGGTTCGTCAGAATTAAAGTTGAATAGATGCTTTAGGAATAGATTTATCTTTTGATTTTTTTCGTTAGAATCAGAGCAAGTGCTGCATATCTGAGATCAACATGGCGAAGCAAATGACTGAAAATTCACATAGTAAAACAAAAGATTATGTGCATTGGTTTCGCCACTCCGCACCTTATATCAATGCCCACCGTGATAAAACTTTCGTTTTAATGTTCTCTGGTGAAGCAGTCCAACACGAAAATTTCCAACATATTATCCACGATATTGCCCTATTACATTCTTTAGGGATTCGTTTAATTTTGGTCTACGGCGCACGTCCGCAAATTAATCAAAATCTACTCGAACGCAATATCGAAACGCCCTTCCATCAAAGCCGTCGCATTACCACACGCGAATCCTTACGTGGTGTCATGAATGCGGTGGGTTCTATTCGTCTCGAAATTGAAGCCCTTCTCTCCATGGGTTTGGCAAATTCACCAATGTATGGTGCTCGCATTGATGTCGTTTCTGGCAATTTTGTCACCGCCAAACCGTATGGGATTCGCGATGGCATCGACTTCCAACTGACAGGTGAAGTGCGTTCGATTGATACCGATGCCATTCAACGTCATTTAGACAATCACAATATTGTTTTGCTTGGACCAACAGGTTATTCAACCACAGGTGAAGTATTTAATTTACTGGCTGAAGACGTGGCCACCAAAACAGCAACAGCCTTAAAAGCAGATAAACTGATCTTCTTGGGCGAAAAACAAGGCTTGATGAATGAACAGCAACAGCTATTACGTGAATTAAGTCCACGCCAGCTTGAACCCTATATTCAACAAAACCAACAACAATACCCAGAATTTGCCTTACACCTCAAACAAGCGCAGCAAGCCTCTTTATCTGGCGTACATCGCGTACATTTGATTTCATATGCTTATGACGGCGCACTGATTGAAGAACTATTTACTCGCGATGGTATTGGTACCTTGATCACCGATGCGCACTATGAAGAAGTGCGTATTGCCAATATTCACGATGTCGGTGGCTTGATTAATCTGCTGCGTCCATTGGAACAGGAAGGCATTCTGGTGTATCGCTCTCGCGAACGTCTTGAAAGTGAAATTGAACATTTTGCAGTGATTGAACGCGACGGTATGATTTTGGCTTGTGCAGCACTGTACCCAATTCCCGCGGGAGCAGATGAAATTCGTTCTGCTGAAATTGCTTGCGTCGCAGTGGATTCAAGCTATCGAAAATCCAATCGTGGTAGCCAAATTTTGCAATTCTTGGAAAGCAGAGCCAAACAGCAAGGGATTCAGCGACTGTTTGTTCTGACCACTAGAACAGCTCACTGGTTCCTAGAGCAAGGCTTTAGTCCTGCTAGCGTAGATGATTTACCCAATGCGCGCCAAGTACTGTATAACTATCAACGTAATTCTCTCGTCTTTAAAAAAGCATTGTAGTCATCGCAACGCGTACGGAAGGAGATATTTTTATTTTTGATAAAGATATCTCCGCTTCATCATTATCTCTGCTTAAGTGAGTATGAAGAATAAATTCATCAACCGATAAAATAAAAATAATACAATTAAAACAATACCTTATTTAAATTAAAGCATTCAACACTTATTCAATCCATAGATAAGATTATGCAATTTTCTATTTTGCACTTTTCAGCATAAGCAAAGCCCGATTACTTATTTTTTATGCAATAAAAAAAGTTTTAGTTTAGTTGCTCATCTTATTTAAATCTTTTGATTTGTCGGGGAGCACAATCAACATGACCATTTCAATCAATCGTTCATGGGCAACATATAGCATCATCGCAGCAAGTCTTGCCAGCCTGATGAGTGTTGCAGGTTGTGCAAAAAAACCAGAGCAGCAAGAGACAACAAAACAAGAAACCACAACATTAAATATCGGCTTTCAAAAGTATGGCATCCTGCCGATTCTCAAAGCAAAAGGTGAATTAGAAAAAAATCTTGCTGCTCAAGGTGTCAATGTTAAATGGGTTGAATTCCCTGCAGGCCCACAACTGTTAGAAGGTTTAAATGTCGGCAGTGTGGTCTTTGGTGAGGCAGGCGAAGCACCACCAATCTTTGCTCAAGCAGCCAATCCAAACTTGGTGTATGTCGCCAACCAACCACCGGCACCAACAGCAGAAGCGTTAATTGTACAAAAAGATTCGCCAATTCAATCGATCCAAGATCTGAAAGGTAAACGCGTTGCGCTGAATAAAGGCTCAAATGTTCATTACCTCTTACTCAAACTATTAGAAGCGAACAATCTCAGCTTAAACGATATTCAACCAGTTTACCTGCCACCATCAGATGCACGTGCAGCATTTGAAAAAGGTGCAGTAGATGCTTGGGTGATTTGGGATCCTTTCTTCGCCGCAGCTGAACACCAAATACATGCCCGTGTGATCGCCACAGGTGAACACTTGGTCAGTAATCATCAATTCTATTTGGCTGACCGCCAATTTGCTGAAAGCCACCCTCAGGTTTTAACGACCTTAGTCACCACACTCAATCAAACCACGGATTGGGTCAAAGCACATCCAGATGATGCAGCCAAATTACTGGAAAAACCAACAGGGCTCGAGTTTGATGTTTTAAAAAGCTCAATTTCGCGCATGGGTTTCGGGGTTCAACCGATCTCTGCCAAAGTCGCAACAGAGCAGCAATATGTCGCTGATGCCTTCTTTGCGCAGAAACTGATTCCGAAGCAGCTTGTGATCCAAGATGCCGTATTAAAGAACGACGTTAAATAATTGAGGATCGCCATGAAGTTGCTATCTAAAGTTTCTGTTTTGGGGTTGCTGATCTCTACATTTTCACTGAGTGGTTGCCAGAAACCAGAGCAGAGTACGGAGAAGACAACTTCAGCAACTGAAAATACGGCTGTCAAAACCCTATCCATTGGCTTCCAGAAATCCTCCCTCAATTTGTTAGTTGCCAAACAACAAAAGCTATTTGAGCAAGAATTTCCGAATGCCAAAATTGAATGGCGAGAATTTCCAGCAGGTCCACAAATGCTTGAAGCACTTGCGGTTGGTGCAGTCGATTTTGGTTATGTCGGCAATACCCCACCCATCTTTGCGCAAGCCGCAGCTAAGCCATTGAGCTATGTGGCTTATGAAGTGGTTGCACCAACAGGCCAAGCTATTTTGGTACATGCCAACGATAAAATCAGCAGCCTTCAAGACTTAAAAGGCAAACGTGTCGCAGTTCAAAAGGGCTCCAGTGCGCACGAACTTTTGGCAAAAACCTTGCAGAAAGCGGGTCTATCTTGGCAAGACATTCAACCGATCTGGTTACCTCCTGCCGATGCACGCGCAGCTTTTGACAAACAGGCCGTTGATGCGTGGGCAATTTGGGAACCCTACTTAGGTACAGCAGAACTGCAAGGCCATACCAAAACCTTGGTCGATGGCTCTGCTTTTCCAACCACTTATTCTTTTTATATTGGTAATCCTGATTTTATTCAAAAACATCCTGATTCTGCGCCAAAGCTGATTAAGAGCATCAACATCGCGGATCAGTGGATTGTGCAGCATCAAGATCAGGCACTACAGATTTACGCACAAAGTACGGGGCTGAGCCTTCCTGTGGCGCAACGTGTTTTAGACAAACGACCAAAACCATCGCCTGTGCACATCCTCACAGCTGAGGTCATACAGAGTCAGCAACAAATCGCCGATTTATTTAAACAAGAGCAACTCATTCCTGTGCAAATTGATATTCAGCACAGTGTCTGGTCTGCCCAATAAACATTGATTTCATTTTCATAAGGAACATCGACATGAATATTTTCTGGTTTATCCCCACTCATGGTGACAGTCGTTATTTAGGCACCAGCAAGGGTGCTCGTCAGGTCGATCATGCTTATATGAAACAGATTGCAGTTGCCGTGGATAATCTGGGTTATGCAGGCGTACTCATTCCAACAGGACGCTCTTGTGAAGATCCTTGGATTACGGCAGCCAGTTTAATTGATGCAACCACCCAGCTTAAGTTTTTAGTCGCACTTCGTCCTGGGCTGACTACACCAGCACTTGCTGCACGCATGGCAGCAACTTTTGATCGTCTCTCCAATGGCCGTATTCTGCTCAACCTTGTCACAGGCGGGGATGAGCAAGAGCTGAAAGGTGATGGACTCTATGAAGATCACAGTACCCGTTATCAAACTGCTTCTGAATATGTCAAAATCTGGCGCGAAATTCTCACTCGCTCACATACAGGTGAACCGTTTAGCTTTCACGGCGAACGTCTCAGCGTGGATGATGCCAAACTACTCTATCCACCTATACAAAAACCTTATCCACCGCTTTGGTTCGGTGGCTCATCAGAAGCTGCAACCGAGCTTGCTGCTGAGCAAGTTGATACCTATTTGACTTGGGGTGAACCTCCTGCTGCCGTAAAAGAAAAGATTGAGCATTTACGTGCCAAAGCCGCAGCCAAAGGCCGTACCCTGAATTATGGCATTCGCTTACACGTGATTGTGCGCGAAACCAATGAACAGGCTTGGGCCGCTGCAGATGAACTGATTCAATACTTAGATGACGCAACCATTGCCGCAGCACAGAAAAAATTTGCACAAATGGATTCAGTGGGTCAGCAACGTATGGCTGCATTACATGGTGGTCGTAAAGATCAACTTGAAGTATCACCGAACCTATGGGCGGGCATCGGCTTAGTCCGTGGTGGTGCAGGAACCGCTCTAGTGGGTGACCCAGAAACCGTTGCTGCACGAATTCAAGAATATGCGGATTTAGGTATTGATACCTTTATTTTCTCAGGTTACCCACATTTGGAAGAGTCAATTCGCTTTGCCGAACTGGTGTTCCCTTTACTGCCACTCAAAACCCGTGAAAAACTGGCGCAACCGCATTTAACTGGGCCTTTCGGAGAAATCATTGCCAATAACTATGTCCCTGAGACCAAGGAAGCAAAAACCTTGATCAAGGAGGACGCATGAGTGCAAAACCTTTTTTGAATAATGTTTCACGTGGAACACAAAAAGTAGGCAAAGGTCTCCTGCCTTGGCTGTTTCCGATTTTATTGATTTTAATTTGGCAAGCAGCTTCTAGCTCAGGTTTGTTGCAAAGTCGGGTCTTGCCTGCTCCAACCGCTGTCGTGAGTGCCTTCTGGCACTTACTGATCAGTGGTGAACTTTGGCAACATGTCAAAGTGAGTGCTGGTCGTGCCTTACTCGGCTTATTGATTGGTGGTGGCTTAGGGTTGGTTTTGGGGCTATTGAATGGTTCATCCCGTATTGCCTCGACTTTACTGGATACCACCTTGCAAATGATCCGTAATATCCCTGCGCTAGCCCTGATTCCACTGGTGATTTTATGGTTTGGGATTGATGAAACTGCCAAGCTATTTTTAGTGGCCGTCGGTGTGTTTTTCCCAATGTACATCAACACTTATCACGGTATCCGCTCGGTTGACCCACAACTGATCGAAATGGGAAAAAGTTACGGACTCAATCGTTGGCAACTTTATAAAGACATTATTTTACCTGGTGCGATGCCCTCGATTTTAGTTGGGCTACGTTTCTCTTTAGGTCTGGTTTGGGTACTGTTAATCGTCGCAGAAACCATTTCTGCACAAGCAGGAATTGGCTATATGACCATGAATGCACGAGAGTTTTTACAAACAGATATCGTCTTGGTCGGTATTTTACTGTATGCCCTGCTGGGAAAATTAGCAGATGTATTGGCTCAAGTGTTGGAACGTTATCTACTGCGCTGGCATGCAGGTTATCAAAAATAATAAGGATATAAAGATGAGTAACTTAAATTTAAACTTCTATGATAACAACCTGATTCAACCCGTTACTGAACCAGAAACCGTAAGCTCGCCAGACAATGGTGCTCATATTCTGATTGAGCAGCTATATAAATTTTATGGCGAAGTTAAAGTCCTTGAAGACCTTGATCTGAATATTCAAGCGGGTGAGTTTGTTGCCATCGTTGGCCGTAGCGGCTGTGGTAAAAGCACCCTGCTGCGTTTGATTGCCCAACTCGAAAAAGCCAGTTATGGCGAAATTAAGTTCCAATCCGCTCGCAATTTCCGTGAAGGCATTACCAACCACGATATTCGTGTCATGTTCCAAGATCCACGCCTGTTACCATGGAAAAGCATAATACAAAACGTACAATTGGGTTTGCCTAAAAATCAGCATCAGCTTGCAGAAGCATTGCTAGAAAAAGTCGGGCTAAAAGACAAAGCTACGCAATGGCCAGCTCAGCTCTCAGGTGGACAACGCCAACGCGCTGCGCTTGCACGGGCGCTTTCCCATACACCCCGTATTTTGTTGTTAGATGAACCACTCGGCGCCTTAGATGCACTGACCCGTTTGGAAATGCAGAACCTGATTGAGCGCCTTTGGAAAGAACAAGGTTTTACCGCCATCTTGGTTACGCATGATGTTAGTGAAGCGGTACAACTTGCCGATCGAATTATTCTTTTGGATCAAGGGCATATCGCCCATAGTTTTCAGGTCAATCTACCACGACCACGCAAAAAAAGTATTGCATTCGCTCAACTCGAGCAACAAGTCCTCGATGCGGTTTTAGCTACCTAAAGCCGCATTCATTTGCACTAAAATGTGACCAAAATAATAAAAACCTAGTGCTCTTTTCTCCTGATCAGAAAAAAATTATTTACAAAATATGTATGCATTTTTTTAGATTTCAATAATTATCAAATACATCGTTTGCATTGGCCTAAAAAGTATATTTTTTTCGATAAAAAATTTTCGCAATTGTGCACAAATCCGACAATTTATCTTACAATGTCAATGACATTTTTTGAATCAAGCTCGCAGATGGAACAGAAGAAAAGTACACAAAAGCGCAATCAACTGCTGAATGCTGCCCTAGATGTTTTTTCCGTCTATGGGTTTAGTGGTGCCAGCCTCGATGAGATTGCACAGCTCGCAAATATGCATAAATCGAATATTTTCTATTACTATGAAAATAAAGAATCGCTTTATGTCGAAGTGCTCACCACTGTATTGCAAAAGTGGCTTGCACCCTTACAAACCTTAGAGTCTGAGCTTGAGCCAACTGAAGCACTCACTCACTATCTGATTCAAAAAATTGAAAGCTCACGAGATCAGCCTAAAGCATCACGTTTATTTGCTCTTGAGATTATTCAAGGGGCACCGCATATTTTACCGATCTTAAAAGGCCCTTTGAAAAAGCTATTTAAGCGTAAAACCAAGGTGATTCAAACTTGGCAAGAACAAGGTAAATTGTCGGCAGAGATTGACCCAGAATTGTTGATTATCAACATTTGGGCGATCACCCAAAATTACGCTGATTTTTCGACGCAAATGGAAATGGTCACAGGCAAAACTTTGCGTAACCGTAGCATGTTTCAACGCACGGTTGAGCACACTGTACATATGATGTTGTACGGCGTATTGCCACGTTAAATTTTCTTCTAAAAGCCTGAATTTTAGCGATTGAAATACAATAAAAAAGCGACTTTGTGAGTCGCTTTTTTCTATTCGATGCATGATGAAAAAACTGCTCTTGTGCGCTAAACCTTAGAATGGTTTAAAGTATTTCATGTAAGGCGTAGTATGTTAGTTTTATGAGATCTTCAAAAGTATCTATCGGGTAAATTGTTGCTCTAACATTGTTTTCCCCCACTGATTCCCTTCCCATTCCTTTGTCAATTTAAATCCAAATAATTCATAAAGTTTACGAGCTGCTTCAAGACCACTGAATGTCCATAAGTGCACAGCAGAGAATTCTTCTTGATCACAAAAAGCTATCGCTTCTGCTAATAGCCTTTTTCCAATGCCACTACCTCGGCATCCATCATCTAGAATAAACCAACGCAGATGAGCCTGTTTATTTCCTAAATCTTGCCCATCTATAGCGACTGAACCAACAATCTGATCATTCTGAATTACAAGCCAGATGTTATTGCATTCTTCATGTAGTCGTTCCGAAAACTCAGCAAGACCTGTTGCAACTTTACCTTCAAAGAAATGTCCAAACCCATAGTTTCTTGAATAGTAATTGCCATGCATCTCTGCAATACGACCAATCATTCCTGCACGATATCCAGATACTATTTCAATATTTTTATTTACCTCAGTAATCGGATCACTTCGGCAAGCAACTAGCGCGTCTGCATAACATGTGATCCCTTGAGCTATTTGTTTTTGTTGAGATAGTGCTAAATTTTCTATAGCTTGAATAACCCTCATTTCACCATATTCATTTATTTTTTTTGCCGTACTTCGCCCTTTATTGGTTAATTGAATTGACTTAGACCGGCCATCATTCACCGCTTGAATTTCTTTAATTTCGCCAGCATCAATTAACTTAGCCAGCATTCGACTTACACTAGATTTTTCTAAGCCTAGTATTTGTGCTAATTGGTTAGCAGTCATAGATCCACTATTTTCAATCTCCAATAATGCATGAACCGCTGAAGGTGAATATTCTGTAGCGGCGAGAGTTGCACTCATAAAGCCAAGTTCACGAACCATAATTCGGGAAGATCTACGAATTTCTTCAATCAATTTTTTATTTATCATAGTTACACCCTTAAATATAGTTGCATCATACAACTATATTTAAGGGTGTGAGTCAAATGTTTAAAATAATGTTCACTATACGGTTTAAAAATAATATTTTTTAATTTCAAAAATTATTAATCAATTCAAGTTCATCCTTGCATACAGCAACATTAACCCTTTGCATTTAAAAATGCGCTTGATACAACGCCAATAATTTTTGTGCGCCAAGCAGCAGATTTTCTTCCCAATCTAGATGCGCCGTATCATTCGCACCATCTGTAATATATTTGACTGAAATTAATCTTACACCCAGTTTTTGGCACACTTTGGCCAAGGCATAAGCTTCCATATCCACGAGATTACAACTGACTTTAGGAATCCCTGTTTCAAAAGAATCACCAGTGCCACAGATCCCTTTGGGTAAAAGCTCAAAATGTGGCTGGGTATGAATCTCCGCAGGAATCTCATCATCCATCGGGGTGACTCCAACTGCGAAACCGAGGGGAGACACATCCATATCGCGCTGCACGAAAGTAATCACCTCAACTAGACTATGGGCATCAAAATGAGAACTTCCCGCACTGCCTAAATTGATCAATGTTTTGCATCCGGTCTTTTGAATCACCTCAAAGGCTTTGAATGCCGCATTAATTTTGCCAATTCCACTGTAATGGACTTCTATGCCGGCCTGCTCAAACAAGCCTTTAGATTCATTCGGCAAAGCCATAATCAGAGCAACATCAGCATTCATAAAAAGACTCATTCAAATCAAAATAGAGACACAAAAAAGGTGTGCTTCGGCACACCTTGATATTATTGCATCTTCTGCTGTAAGGCGACCAAACAGGGAGAAAAAAATAATTGACCGCTATACGCTCCTGCCAGTGTTTTCTTCATCACCAATGCCCATAGGCTAACCAACAACAGACTTAAAACCACCGCCACATACTGTAAGAAGTCGATATGTAACTGATGCGCCAAATTAAAAATTGCCAAGATAAACACACCGAATGGGAAAGTCAGTCCCCACCAACCCAAGTTAAATGGAATGCCAGTACGCAGATGGCGCAGTGTGGTCAAAATCGCAATCCCAAACCACCATAAACCAAAACCTAATAACACCAAACTTGCCACAATGCCCAAGGCAGGCAGTAATGTCGCTAGGCCTTCGAAACCCATCGCCTGCATAATGCGTGGCGCTTGTTCACCCAGTAATAATAACGCTAATGCACCTGTTCCAATCGGCCCTAAACATAACCAGCTAGAAATCGCGACTTCTTTTTCTGGCAATTGGTGCAAGGCCAAACGCAACATCAAAATCGTTAAGATCGCAAAAGCAGGCAGTACAGAAATACCCCACAATACATAGCCTGTGATCAAGATCGTTAATGCATGTTGATCGGCAGCTAAATGTTGTAATAGCAGCCCCGCAGAGCTGGCAGCGACTTCACAGGCCACGATCGGGAGTAACCATACCGCAGTCATACGATGTAATTGATGATCTTGGCAGCTAAACATACAAAATGGCACCACCCACGCAATCACTACTGCAAGAACAACATCGATATACCAAAGGTAAGTGGCAATTTGAACGGCAATATCGCCATATAAATGCGTACCGAAACTGAGAAAACCATTGGCAATCGTCGCTAAGCCCATTGGAATCGCACCGAGGAATAAGCTCATGTTGGGGTGAGTAAAAATCTGCTTAGCTTCGGTTGGAAATAAAATCCAGCGTAAGATATACAGCACGCTAAAGGCACTAAATAACAGAATATTAAATTGCCATAATTTGGTCGCAAGCATAAATAAGACAGATGAGGCAAAAGGCAGTTGTGCTAAAATCATCGCCACCACACCTGTTCCCATGGTTGCAGTAAACCAGTTCGGGGTAAAATGGCGAATCACATCAGTGCTCTGCTCTAGCTGATAAAACGGCTTTTTCATCTCTTTCTCAATATCAAGCGACTATGCAGTTATTTTAGGTTAATCTTTAAATAAGAAAAATTTATTTATTTTTATTTAATGAATCAATTTAATTGATATAAAGCTTCTAAATATTGAAATTTTTCTGTGTAAAAACACAACAACAAGACGAAACGCTGAGAATATGGCAATATATAGCCTTTGCAAAAATCACTGTATTTAACGCTCATGAAGTTGCTTCGTCTTAATGCATTATCGCCAGATTTTCAGTTACCGCCGACTGCGGTAACGATTGGCAATTTTGATGGTGTCCATCTCGGCCATCAAGCGATGATTGCTCAACTCAAAACGTTGGCTGACGCGCAAGGTTTAAAAACCTTGGTAATGATTTTTGAGCCACAACCACTTGAATTTTTTAAAGGTTATGAAGCACCGCCTCGCATCAGCTCACTCAGAGAAAAAGTAGAATATTTAACTGAGCTCGGTGTAGACTACATTGCAGTTGCGAAATTTGACCAATATTTTAGAAGTTTAAATGCCACTGAATTTGCCGACCTACTTAAATTAAAACTCAATGCACAAAGCTTGGTGCTGGGTGATGATTTTCATTTTGGCAAAGACCGCCAAGGCAACAGTGAATTCTTACGTGACTATGGTTTTGATGTCACCAATTTAAATACCGTGGCTTTAAATGATGAACGTGTCAGTTCAACTCGTATTCGTCAGGTCCTTCAACAGGGTGATCTGGCATTAGCGGCAAAACTATTGGGCCGTCCTTATAGCATCACAGGCCGAGTGCAATATGGCGATCAGATTGGCCGTACCCTTGATTTTCCAACGATTAATGTTCGTTTAAACCGTCACAAACCCTGTTTAAACGGAATTTATGCGGTGGATGTGGTCTGTGAAAATGCCTCGCTGAATGCAAAAATAAAACATTCAAATCCTACCCTTAACGGTATTGCAGGCTATCAAGCTGACAGTTTGTTTGGTGCAGGTCATGTGGGGACTCGTCCAGCCATCAAACAAGACCAGCCAGAATGGCGATTAGAGGTACATTTCCCTGATGTTTCTGCTAATCTGTATGGCTTATTGATGCGGGTAACCTTTCTTCACTATTTGCATGGTGAACTGAATTACCCTTCGCTTGAAGCCCTCAAAGCCGGAATTGATGATGATGTGCAAAAGTTACGAGACTATCGTACTAACACAGCTGAATTTCCTTTTTAAATTTAATTTTCATTTGTAATACATGTCAGTTTACAAACTGATCAAACTGGAAGAAAACTTGCATGAGCGATAAGCAAACTCCTGAAAATGCAGTGGATTATAAAGCCACACTCAATTTGCCAGCGACTGAATTTGCCATGAAGGCAAACTTGGCTGTGCGTGAAGCCAAATGGTTAGAAGAGTGGTATGCCGACAACATTTATCAGCAGATTCGTGAAGCGCGTATTGGCAAGAAAAAATATGTACTGCATGATGGCCCTCCATATGCCAATGGTCAAATCCATTTAGGCCATGCAGTCAATAAAGTCTTAAAAGACATCATTATTAAAAGCCGCGTTTTAGATGGCTTCGATGCACCGTATGTACCGGGTTGGGACTGTCACGGCCTACCAATCGAACTGAAAGTCGAAGAAAAAGTCGGTAAAGTAGGCGTTAAAGTTGATGCCTCAACTTTCCGTAAGGCTTGCCGCGAATATGCATACACCCAAGTCGAATTACAGAAGAAAGACTTTGTGCGTATGGGCGTTTTTGGTGATTGGGACAATCCATACCTGACCATGAACTTCAAGCAAGAAGCGGATATCGTGCGTGCCTTGGGTGCCATTGCCAAAGCAGGTCATATCGAACCGGGTTTAAAACCAGTGAACTGGTGTATGGACTGTGGTTCATCATTGGCTGAAGCCGAAGTTGAATACGAAGACAAAAAATCAGATGCGATTGATGTTGGCTTCACGGTTGTTGATCTTAAAGAGCTCAGCACACGTTTGAATGTTAATGTTCAAGATGCCACGGATATCGTGATCTGGACCACTACCCCATGGACCTTGCCTGCCAACCAAGCCGTGGCGCTACACGCTGATATCGACTATCAATTGGTTCAAGTGACCACTGACCGTGGTACGCAAAACTTTATTCTGGCCAAAGACTTGGTTGAATCAGCGATCGAACGTTACAAACTGGAAAATCCAGTTGTACTCGCTGATTTCAAAGGTGCTGCAATTGAGAACCTTCTTTTACAACATCCGCTGTTGGCAGATCGTCAAGTCCCTGTGATTTTAGGCGAGCACGTGATTGCAACCAGTGGTACAGGTGCAGTGCACACCGCACCCGGCCATGGTGTAGACGATTACAAAGTCGGTTTGCTGTATCAATTAAAAGTTGAAAACCCTGTCGGCGGTAATGGTGTTTATTTACCAACATCGCCAATTTTTGCAGGGGAACATATCTATAAAGCCAACCCTCAAATCATTGAGGCATTGGGTGCTGTAGGCCGTCTATGGGCGCATCAGCCAATCAAACATAGCTATCCGCACTGCTGGCGCCATAAAACTCCAATTATCTTCCGTGCGACGCCACAATGGTTCATCAGCATGGATGCCAATGGTCTACGCCAAAATGCATTAAATGCGATTGAAAATGATATCGAATTTGTGCCTGATTGGGGACAAAGCCGTATTCAGTCGATGATTGAAGGTCGTCCAGACTGGTGTATCTCACGTCAACGTACTTGGGGCGTGCCAATCCCATTTTTCGTGCACAAAGACACCAATGCATTGCACCCACGTACACCTGAATTGATCGAAGAAGTGGCTAAACTGATCGAACAAGAAGGTATTGATGGTTGGTATAACCGTGAAGCGAGTGAGTTCATCGGTGCTGATGCAGAACAATATAATGCGGTACGCGATACCCTAGACGTTTGGTTTGACTCTGGAACAACACACTACGCTGTGCTGCGTGAACGTGATGATCTTCAAGATCCAGCAGACTTATATCTTGAAGGTTCAGACCAACACCGTGGCTGGTTCCAATCGTCGTTGTTAACCTCGATCGCGATCAATGAACGTGCGCCATATAAAGGTCTACTCACCCACGGTTTCGTGGTTGATGAGAAAGGCCGTAAGATGTCTAAATCATTAGGCAACATCATTACCCCACAAGACATTATCAAAGATATGGGTGCTGATGGCTTACGTTTCTGGATCGCATCTGCTGACTACCGTTACGAAATGACAGCGGGTAAAGAAATCTTTAGCCGTGCGTCAGATGGTTATCGTCGTATTCGTAATACCTTACGTTTCTTGTTAGCAAACTTGAATGGCTTCAAACCATCAACAGATGCGTTACCTGTCGACCAGTTGATTGCATTGGATCAATACATCTTACAACGTGCTGCTGAGGTTCAAAAAACCATTCAGCAAGCCTATGAAGAGATGAATTTCCACATTGTAACCAATGCACTAACAAGCTTCTGTATTAATGACTTAGGTGGTTTCTACCTCGACATCATCAAAGATCGTCAGTACACCACCAAAGCAGATTCACAGGCACGTCATTCTGCGCAAACAGCGCTATATCATATCGTGCAAGCTTTTGTTCGCTGGATGTCACCGATCCTCAGCTTTACCGCACAAGAAGCTTGGCCATTGATTCCAGAACAAACTGGAAAATATGTATTTACCGCTGAATGGTATGACATCCCAACTGCATCAACAGCAAACTTACTGTCTGAAGCAGATTGGCAAACATTGATTAGCGTAAAATCAGCAGTAAATAAAC
This sequence comes from Acinetobacter sp. Ac_3412, assembly GCF_013072675.1. Classification (NCBI taxonomy): domain Bacteria; kingdom Pseudomonadati; phylum Pseudomonadota; class Gammaproteobacteria; order Moraxellales; family Moraxellaceae; genus Acinetobacter; species Acinetobacter sp. Ac_3412. The sequence continues at coordinate 174,362 of NZ_LXUJ01000004.1, forward strand.
AGATTGAAGCAGCTCGTAACGCTAAACTCATCGGTAGTAACCTATCTGCAAAAGTTGAACTTTGGGCAGATGAAGCATTACAAACATTGTTAAACCAATTGGCTGATGAATTACGTTTTGTCTTGATTACCTCTCAAGTCATCGTTCACCCTTATGCTGAACAAGGCGAAAGCACAGACCTCGAAGGTCTGCGTGTGCAAGTTTCGGCGGCAGATGGTGAAAAATGTGTACGTTGCTGGCATGTATTGCCTGATGTAAATACACACGTTGGTCATGCTGGTTTATGCGCTCGTTGTATTATCAATGTCACTGGCAGTGGCGAAGTGAGAAAATATGCATAATTCTGTGCAAACAAGCCCAACAAAAAAAGGCTTATTCCAATTTTACCCGCACAACGTACTCTGGCTTGGACTTTCAGTCCTTGCCATTGTGTTGGATCAATGGACCAAATGGATTGCAAGTTCGCATTTAAACTATGCGGACCCTGTTCCCGTCCTGCCGTTTTTAAATTGGACACTGCTGCATAATTATGGCGCAGCATTCAGCTTTTTGTCGGATGCAGGTGGCTGGCAACGCTACTTCTTTACCTCATTAGCAGGTTTTGTTTCGGTAATTTTTGTTTTCTGGCTGATGCGTATGCCTAAGAAAATGATTGTATTACCGATGGCAATTGCCTTGATTCTTGGTGGAGCAATTGGCAATCTGATTGACCGTGTCAGCTTAGGCTATGTGGTTGACTTTATTCATGTTTACTATCAAAACAGCCATTTTCCAGCCTTCAATCTTGCAGATAGCTCAATTACCCTAGGCACGATTTTGCTGCTGATTGATACTTTCTTCTTAGAGAAGAAACGCAACCAAAATGCGGATGCATAAGATGAACGAAATTATCCAACCAAACGAAGAAATCCGTATTCAAGAAGGCTCAAAAGTCGACTTACATTTTTCTGTATCGGTTGAAAATGGTGTTGAAATCGACAATACCCGTGGTCGTGAAGAGCCTGTTAGCCTTGTGATTGGTGATGGTAACTTGTTACCTGGGTTTGAAAAGGCTTTATTTGGTTTACGTGCGGGCGACCGTCGTACTGTACATTTACCACCTGAAGATGCTTTTGGACCTTGGAATGCCGAAAATATCCAAATCTTTGATACGGTTAAATTTGAACAACGCCCAATCGTGGGTCATATGATTGAGTTTGAAGACAAGGCCAAAGCGACACTGTTTGGCGTTGTAAAATCAGTCAATGATGACACCACAGAAATCGATTTTAATCATCCACTGGCAGGCAAAAATATTACTTTTGAAGTGGAAATCTTCAAAGTCACTCCAGCAGGCCAGCAAGGCATCAAATTGATGTAACAAAAAAGCTCTCAAATGAGAGCTTTTTTTATCGCCTAAAAAAAGTATAAGATCATTTAAAGGCATTCATTTTTAAAATCAAAGCAATAACACATAGGAATTTAAACATGCTGATTTATATTATTGTTGGTAGTGTTCGGGAAGGTCGTACAGCGATCAAAGTCGCCAATTGGGTGCAGCAAGCAACCACTGAACTCGCATTAAAAGATATTCAAACCGAAGTTGTTGATCTTAAGGAATGGGACTTACCGCTCTTTGCGGGTTCTCATCCACCGGCAACAGGCATCTATGATCAGCCCAAACAACAGCAATGGGCGGATAAAATTGCGCAGGCGCAGGCGTTTATCTTCATTAGCCCTGAATATAACCATGGCTATAGTCCAGCATTGAAGAATGCCTTGGATTATGTGGGTAAAGAATGGCAAGGCAAACCTGCAGCCTTTATCGGCTATGGTTCAACTAATGGCTCACGTTCAATCAGTCAAATTCGCCAAGTAACCTCAAGCTTAGGAATTGTTGATCCCAATGCCGTAATAGAAATCCGTGACATCTTTAAACGTAATAAAGACGAGAACTTTGAAGCCAATGAGTTTGAAGTGAAAGGATTAGCAGCGCTGATTAGTAAATTACAAAAATATAATATCGCTTAGTTGTAAGCCTAAGCGTACGTTGATCAGGTCAATTTACGTCTATTCCACTTTCGACTTAGTCGCTAATATATGAAGCATAGAGAGACAGGAAGTCTCATTGAGAATAATAAAACACACAGGACGTGGTCGTTAATAGGATATTAACGACATAAACTGAATATGAAGAAGCCCCGTCAGGATGATGGGGCTTCTTTTTGTTTATTTTTTAATAAGTGATTAAAGACTTTTTTAAATACGTAATCATTTCGGTATGCTCCGCAAGGTTGGAATAGTAAATACGGATACTAGCCGCTGCTTAGCGATCAAGCAAAGAAAGTGCTACGAGAGCTTTCACCTAGTAAAACTGTTGTACAACGTAAATCCTCCAACATCATTTGCTAGCTCATATACTTGATTGTCGAAAAAACCTTGGTGGTTTACCTCTATATTTTCTCTCTTCAAGCTCAATACATGCAAACATTCCTAGAGCGCTTAATAGTCCAAACACAACTACTGCGTATATACCGAGTCCTAAGCCGATAGAGATACTTAAACCAAATTTATCGTTGACTAGTTGAGGAAAGACTAAAAAAATAAAAGCACTCAAAGCAGCACCAACGAATAAGCCCATTTTTCCTGCCTCAGCTCGTTCATGTCTCGTCGCTGAATATGCAACATCCGCATGACATACTCTACATACTGTTTGCTGATGTTCAACAAAAGAACGGCAATGCCCACAGATCCAACCGTCTTTTATAGGATATTCAACTGGTGATTTACCTTCTAGCTCTCGGCGGCTGTTTTCTTCTGATACTTGCTTCCATTCTAGTAATAAGCTTACAGCGTAAACTTCCTCATCGTTATCAATAAGTTTTGCGCAGTTTTGGCAAAGCCAGATACCATTTGATATATGAGCCCTTTTGTCTTTCGTTAATAATGAATCAAAACGTGGACCACCTTCTGAAGCTCCAGTAATATGAGCAGCTACACCAATTCTTGTTGCCTTCTCCTCATTGGAGTTTGGTCCAGATGTCAGACATCTACATTCCGGATTAGAACAACGGTTTCCAACTCGTTCCTGTAATATCCTCTTTGATTCTTTATTAAAATCATCTCTACTATTCAAGTAGTAAATTTCCTATAGATTAGAATTTTTTCCGAAAAACTCACTAAAGTTATAAAATCTAACTACCATATAACCCAAAATTAGATTAGCTTTTCATTTACATCAATATCAACCATTAGATTTATCTCATACCTATCTTTATGCTTTTAGTTATAAATAGAATAACCTTTCAATCCTCATAAAAGTTAACCAATCAGGCCAATATTTCTAACACATTATGTTTTTTGTTCTTACTTTATTTCATTTAACTAAGTTACTTGTCGAAGTTATTTCCCCCG
>NZ_LXUJ01000005.1:0-475 GCF_013072675.1 Acinetobacter sp. Ac_3412
TAAATATGATGACCCTGCAACTAAAGACAAGGTCACGCTTGCAGGTGCTGGTGGAACCACGATCACTAACGTAAAAGCAGGTGATATCAGTTCAGCAGCATCAACAGATGCGGTGAATGGTGGCCAATTATTCACAACGAATCAGAATGTAACCACTGCGCAAAATGCAGCAGATGCAGCACAAGCGACAGCGGACAAAGGGATTAAGTTTGGTAATGGTACCAGCAGTAACCAATTTGCATTAGGCGATACGCTGAATGTTAAAGGTTCAACGGATGGTAGCATCACCAGTACCACGACAGCAGATGGTGTCCAGCTAGGTTTAGGCGATACCGTTAATGTTAAAGATGCAATCAATGTGGGCAGTGGTGCAACCAAAGTTAAGATTGATGGCACAACCAATACCATTGGTGGCTTAAGCAACACGACTTGGAACGGCACAGCAGTATCAGGTCAGGCAGCAACCGAAGATCAA
>NZ_LXUJ01000005.1:682-1146 GCF_013072675.1 Acinetobacter sp. Ac_3412
CGTTAAGAGTGCAATTGGTGGCAACACGACGATTGATGCAACGACGGGTGCAATCACCACAAGTAACATTGGTGGCACAGGTTCGAACACGATTGATGGTGCGATCACCAGCGTTAAAGCAACAGCGGACAAAGGCATCAACTTTGGTGGCACAACAGGCAAGAACAACTATGCCTTGGGTAGTGATATCAACGTTAAAGGCGATAGCAACATCACCAGCACGACAGTTGCAGGCGGTGTACAACTGGGCTTAGGCGATACGCTGAATGTTAAAGATGCAATCAATGTGGGCAGTGGTGCAACCAAAGTTAAGATTGATGGCACAACCAATACCATTGGTGGCTTAAGCAACACGACATGGAACGGCACAGCGGTATCAGGTCAGGCAGCAACCGAAGATCAATTGGCAGCAGTTGATGGCAAGCTTGGTAACTTGGACGATGCAGCGGTTAAATATGATGACC
>NZ_LXUJ01000006.1:0-1559 GCF_013072675.1 Acinetobacter sp. Ac_3412
ACTTGTTTAATGCCATTCTGCGCAGCAAACACACTGATTCTGTTTTGCGCATGCGTAACCAGATTTTTCTGTGTACTCAGATTAATACTGTCGCCTGCAAACTGATTGATCTGCCCATCCGCGGATAAATGAATATCCTCACTGGTACTTAGGCCAATCCCCGCTGGCGAGTTCAGCAATAGCAATGATTTTTTAAACTGAGCGATCTTCTCTTGAATCTGCTCAGCAAATTCTTTGAGTTGATCCAGCGATTCTATTTCATCGGTCTGCTGATTCTTAGCCACTTCACTTAAAGCTTTGGCATTGTTTTGATTACCGTCTAGCTGTTGCTTGGCAGGTTGCGCATCCAGATGTTCGCCTTGGGCTTGATCCTGTTTATGCGTGGAAAGTAGTAAACCCTCGCCTGCACGCACTGCACCCCACTGGTCGGTGCGCAGTTCAAAACCTTCACCGCGATCTTCACTTTCCGCTGTTGCTTTAGGGTGACTCAGTTTGCCGAGGTTGAGTTGACTGGCTGCATGACTGCTTTGCAACTGGGCGCTGATCTGTCCTGTGGTGTCATCAAAGCGCAGTTGGTTAAAGCCTTCACCTTGATACTCTTTGGACTTAATCCCTGCCAGCTTCTTGGTGTCAGGCAGCTTGCCTGCATGGTCAAATCTAGTTGGACTACGATGGCCTTCGTGGATTCTTCCCACTACAAATGGACGGTCGATATTGCCATCAAAGAAGTCGATGACTACGATTTCATCAATACGTGGCAAGAATCGTGCGCCATAGCCTTCACCAGCCCAAGGCGTGAGTACATCGACCCAAGCTGAATCGGTGTCGTTGTCATTCGCTCCCGCACCACCATCATGGCTATGGTCATCATTGCGAGTAAACAGGAAGCGGACTTTAATTCGTCCCCATTCATCTACATAGATTTCTTCACCGCTTGGCCCAACCACTTTAGCACGTTGCGGTGAAGCTGCTGGACGGTGTTGCAATGGGTTAAATTCAGGAACGGTTTTGATATTGCGGCGTTGCAGAATCAGCTGGTTGGCTTGGCGTTCTTCATTATTATTAGATTGAGTCGGTTGCCAGTTACTTTGTACTAATAATTGATTGATCTGTTGATGTAAATCTTTAGGCAAGTTGTTTTGGTTATAGAAGTTTTTGCCCGTAATCAGGAATTCTTTATCGCTGCCATCATGCTGATCTATTTCAGGGTGTTCAGCCAGTTCAAACCAGTAACCCACATGCGTATCTCGCACGGTGCTATGGGCTGTAAATTTTTTGGATTGTAAGTCGTAGTATTGACCCAAGTTCCGATTCAGTTTTTCAATTTGGGCATTGCCCGATGGGGTTGCGCCATCTTCCCCATTTAAATCTTGCATCCATGCCGGTGAAAAGTGCCATGCCTGTTCTAGACCAAGACTGGCATTGTCATGTTGTTCGCTGTGCTTATGTGTGCTCTGTACACTGCCTGCACCATCTTCTTGTTCCAGTGCATCGGCTTGCCAGCGTTGTACATGTACGCTGCTCGGCTGTAGAGAGCGTTGTCCAACCAGACTGGTCAT
>NZ_LXUJ01000007.1:0-855581 GCF_013072675.1 Acinetobacter sp. Ac_3412
GCAGAATGGCATTAAACAAGTTGCTGCCAAAGGTAAGTTTGAAGTCCAAGCACAGTCGGATGGTATGGATTTACTTGCCAAGCAAGGGATTCAGATTATTTCAACTGAGGACCGTATTGAGATCAGCAGTCCGAAAGAGATTGTGATTACTGCGGGTGGTTCTCAGATTAAGCTGAATGGTTCAGGTATTTTCCCTGTGACCAGTGGTAAGTTTGAAGCAAAAGCAGGTCAGCATTTACTTGCCTCAGGTGCGAGTGCAAGTAGCAATGCACCCCAGTTACCACAAGCAAAATCACTGAAAGGCGCACTACAGTTATTAAGAAGTTATGGGGGAGATAATTTCTTTAAGCAGAACAGCTATAAAGTGATTGATTCTCTAGGTAAGCAACTGACTGGCAAACTGGATGGAAATGGTTTTGCTCAAGTGACAGGCATTGCACCAGGCGCAGCCAAGGTCATTTTTGAAAAAGATGAGACCAGTGCATGGGCATCAAGTAGTGACTTTAAACGTGATTATACTTGGGCAGAGCCAGTAGAAAAAGTTGCCGCCTCATTAAGCAGTGCATTGGGACAGAACATGAAGCAACAGCTGACCAGCAGTTTAGTTTCGATGGATAAAAATAGCCTTAAAAATATAGGTAAAAATACCTTAAATGGTTTGGTTGAGCAGACGGTTGGTCAAATCAAGGATCAAGTCAGCAATACCGCTTTAAGTGCTGTTTCAAAGCAACTGAACCTTAATATTTCTCCAGATCAAATGAAAAGCTTGGCGCAACTCGCCATGAATCCGAGCCAGTCGGTTGACATGATCAAAGCACAAGGTGTGGGTTTTGTAAAAGATCAGGCAGCAACAAAATTGGCGGAGGCCACCCAAATGGATTCGATTCTTCAACAAGGCATCGTTGATCGTTTTCATGGTCAGAACAATGGTTAGGACAGATTTTAATTCACGCGCAGCAATTTAAAAAATAGATGTATTGAAATAAATTAAGGGTTTGAGATTGATGGCTACGGAAAAAACACAACAGGCAACAGATCAAAAAGCGTCGAAGGTTGAACTTGCTGTTTTTAATTTGGACAGCGTACACACGGTAACTGACCTGCAAATGATTGCCAAGCAAATCCAGCTTTATTTACAGGTATGTGGGAATACCAGTCTAGAACAATTACAAGGTAGTGCGAATACTGCAACGGTAGCCAATATTTTTGCTTTAACCGGCAGTGTGCTGGATTTAATTTTATATGCGACCGACAGCAAGACAGAGGATGCTGCGGTTCAACAGGGTGCATTGCTCGCTGCAAATTTAATTGGTTTATTTGCTGAACCAAGCAATGAAGCACATGCGCGTATGGCATTACGTCCGATGTTTGGTCTAATGTCGCAATGTTTATATCCTGAAAATGGAAAGATTAAAGAAGCGGATATTAAACGCTTGGGCCTGCATCTGAATGCGATGGTCGCAGGTGATTTAGAAAAGTTTTTACAAGAAACACAAGCCAAATTAGCGACCTTACTCTCACAGGCAACGATCTTAGGCAGCAGTATTCTGACGAGCTTGTCTGTGCCTGCGACAGCAATAAGTGCGAGCATGGCTGCAACGTCGGCAGGTGCAACAGCAGAGAAAAGAGACCCCAAACTCAAATTTAGCAATTGGGCTGCACCTCTCATTGATTTAATCGGTAAACCGAGTCAGGCAGATTTAACCCCTAAACTACAACCAAATATTCAAACTCACCTGCAACAGAAAGCAACACAAGCAATTGCAACTTTAAGCCAGACTTTACAGCAGCAAGCCAATGCAGGGCAGAAATATAGTTTGGCTTGGTTATTACAACAAACTTTAACTGCGATTCAGGCCAGCGAAAATAAAGGCAATGCCAGTGTGCCGATTAATCAGACGGGAGAATATGAGCGCCATACCAAAGGGGATACCTTAGAGTTTGTGAGCTTACAGGCGGATGCGTTGAATGCACCGCCTTGTGAAGGTAATGGTTCAGAGACGGGTAAGAGTATCAGTTATTCAATTGGCGCAGAGCGGGTTCAGCATGCCGATTTCTATTTACCTAAAGTTGGTTTTGTATTTAGTCGCCAATATAACTCGCAAATGGATGAGTTTGATCAGGGGATGATTGGTGCTCGTTGGATGATGCCTTTTTCCAATGTGATTCTGCCAAAAGAACAAGGTTACGTCTTTATTGATGCGAAAGGGCGTAAACATGCCTTACCATCTACGATTTTGCAGCAGGCTTACACCGTTCCTTATGAAGGAATGACGGTTCATCCAGTTGGAAATGGCGATTTGCTATTAGATTTCGGCGGTGACTGGAATTTCCATTTTCATCAATTTGGTCTTGGTCAGCCCTATCATTTAATTCAACAATTTAATGAAAACACCAATGAAAAAATTAGCCTAAGTTATCTTTTGGCAGATGGTGTTGCTTATCTGCAAACTATTAATTTCCAATTTGAACAGGCTCAGCACCAACTAAAATTTGCCTTTAATGAGCAAGTTAAGATTATTGCTGTATTTGTGGATGATCAAATTGAGCCTTGGGCACGCTATCACTATGATGCACAAGGTAATCTGATTACAGCTTTCGATCAAAATGGGTATGCACGTCAATACGAATATAATCAGGCGCACCAATTAACACGCTATACCGATCGTACAGGACGTGGACAAAATATTCGTTATGAATCGACGTTGCCAAATGCCAAAGCTATTGAAGAGTGGGCGGATGACGGCAGTTTCCATACCAAACTGAAATGGCATCCGCGGTTACGCCAAGTTACGGTTTACGATGCTTATGATGTAGCAACCTATTATTATTTCGATTTGGATGGTTTTACCTATCGTACTCGTTTAGCCGATGGTCGAGAGTCTTGGTATTCTCGTGACGGTGAGAAACGCATTACTCGACAAATTGATTTTGAAGGTCGAGAAACTCAGCAAGAATATAATGATCAAGGGCAACTGGCGAAAATTGTACAGCCGAATGGTGGCGTGATTCGCTTTGCTTATGATGAACAAGGCAATTTAACCGAGACCAAAGATCCAGAAGGCAATATCTGGAAACGTGAATATGATGCACAAGGCAATGTCAGCAAAGAGATTAATCCTTTAGGTCATCTCACTCAATATAAATACAACAGCAATAATCAGGTGGTGGAAGTGGTTGATGCCAAAGGAGGTATCAAGAAAATCCAGTACAATGATCAAGGGCAAATGCTGTCTTATACCGATTGTTCAGGCAAAAGCAGTACATGGGAATATGATGAAGAAGGTGATCTAAGTGCCCAACAAGCGGCGAATGAACAGAAAGTTCAATATCTGTATAGTATGCAAGGCAAAGATAAAGGTCAGCTTCAAGCCATCGTGTATCCAGATGGCTTGAAAGAGCTATTTGAGCATGATCAAGAAGGTCGCCTGCTTAATCACACCGACACCAACGGCTTAACCACTCAATATCAATACAATACTGTCGGCCTGTTAGAACAACGCATTGATGCCAATCAGCATCGTGTGGGCTATCAATGGGATAGACAGGGTCGTATCCAAAAGCTTATTAACCAGAATCAGGCGGAATACCAGTTTGGCTATAACAAGTTTGGTCAGTTGGTCAGTGAACAAGCCTTTGATGGTGAAGAAAAGCACTATAGCTATAGTGAAAATGGGCTATTGTTCCAGATTCGCCAACCCAATATTCTGACCGAATTTAGCTATTATGATGATGGACAGATTGCTTCTAAAACATATACCAATCTGCATACTCACCAAAGCCAGACAGAGCAATTTGAATATAATTTAAATCAACAATTAAGCTCAGCCAGTAATGCTGAGAGCCAAGTTCAACTGTATCGTAATCAGCTTGGACAATTGGTGCGTGAACACCAGCATTATAAGATGTTGAATCTAACGGCTGTACTGCGTTATGAATATGATGAACTGGGAAATCTGGTTAAAACCATTCGCCCTGATGGACAGCAGCAGACCAATCTGAGCTATGGTTCAGGACATATCTACGGAATTGCGTTTAACAAACAGGATGTTGTTTCTTTCCAACGTGATGATTTGCATCGTGAAACGGTACGTTTCTTGGCAAATGGTTTGGTACAAACCAAGCATTATAATGATGTCGGGTTACTGATTTCTCAACAGATTGAGCCTGAGCAAGAAACCTCAGATCGACTCCATTATCAAGCACATAGACATTATCAATACGATAAAAACTATTTGCTCACTCAAGTTGAAGACAGTCGTTTAGGACAGCTTAATTATCAATATGATCCGATTGGACGTTTGATTTCAACCCAGAGTCAGCATAAAAACGAAAGTTTTAAGTTCGATCCAGCGGGGAATCTGATTGACACAATCAACCAGACAACACATGCCAAAAACAATTTAATCAAGCAGTATCAAGGCAAGCATTATCAATATGATGTACAAGGCAACGTGATTGAAACCACGCAAAATGGTAAGGTCTTAAAGCTGACTTGGGACAATCATAACCGTTTGATTCAAAGTAACTTGAATGGGAAAGTGACTCAGTATGGTTATGATGTCTTTGGACGTCGTTTATATAAGAAATCATCAAACCAAGATTTCACTTTATTTGGTTGGGATGGTGATTTGATGATTTGGGAATCTAGCCAAAATTCGAGCCATCCTGAGAGCAGTTATACCAAACATTATGTCTATGAGCCTGATAGCTTTGTACCGTTAATGCAGGCAGGGTATCAGGGCTTTATTCAACTGATAGAAACCCCTGATTATAGTGAATATCTCAACAAGCCTTATTCGGTTTATAAAGATCCGATCTGGAGCAGCGATACACGTAAAAACCGTGTGGCTTTAGAGCAAACCACTTTTTATCATTGTGACCAGGTGGGAACACCACAAACACTGAGCAATGCCGCAGGTGAATGTGTTTGGGAAATTACTCATGATACATGGGGGACCGCACTCGAGATTCAAATGCTAAATAAGGACAATCCATTTGAGCAGAGTAATCTTAGATTCCAAGGCCAGTATTACGATAATGAAACAGGACTGCATTATAACCGTTATCGTTATTATGAGCCGTATAGTGCAAGGTATATGAGTAAAGATCCGATAGGACTTGAGGGCGGTATGAATACCTCTGCTTATGTAAATAATCCGAATCAATGGATTGATCCGAAAGGATTAAATGGAATGAATTTTGGTGAGATGTTTGGTATTCCTGCTAGTGCTCAATCTGGTTTAGCGTACCAAGGAAGGAAGAATTATGATTGTTACGCTGAAACTGGAGAGCTATGTAAGTTAAATATACCACCATTATTTGATTATGTTGCATGTAGTGGTGGCGGATTAGGAGTAGGTGTTGGCTTTGTAAAAAATCAATGGACTGGTGAGTATTATATGAGTGGTTCTAAGGATTCTATTTTAGCACCTGTGGCAAAATCAGCTGCACAAAACAAACCATTTAGCGCTAAAGATTTAGCGGGGATTAGTTGTGTAGGTGGTAATATTCATAATATTCCAAGTTATACAAAATCAATGATGACGATGGGAGAAATTACAAACGAATTTGTAAGTGGAGCTTCTGTCTCAGTTGGAGGTGGAGCTTATGGTGCAGTAGCAAACTTAGTTGTTCCATTAGTAAACAAAAGTAGTCCCGTGCGAGGAGCATGGGCTTCTGAATTTGGTGTAGGAACACCAGGGGTAAATGTTGGAGTCAGTGGCACAGTTAGTGTTGATACAATTTTAGATGCAGTCAAACCTAATAGAGAAAAGAATTAAGAGAGTAATTGTAATGTCTATTATAGTAAGAAATTCGGTTTTGAAATTTATATTATTAATTTTAATTAGCTTAGGTTTTTCTGGGTGTGACTTTAGAAAAAAAAATGAAGTCAAAATTCTCGATAACAACAAGACAATAATTAAAAAATTTGAAAGTGATGCTAACTATGTTTTTGGCGATCGCATCTTAGATAAACATTCATTCTCATCATATAATGCAGATAGATTAATATTTCAAATTCAGAGTGATGGTGGTATTGGCGAAATAGATTTTTTAAACAATATTGAATCTAGTCTTAAAGAAAAAGGATGGGTATATAAAGAAAAATATAAGGAAGCATATATTTACTGTGATAAAAAAAATAATCAACTGGAACTAGTATCTCCAGTTAAATTAGATACTTATAGTTCTGCTGGTGAAGGACAGTCATTAAACCAGTTGGTTGGGTATTGGAATGTGGGTTTTATTCACTCTAGACAGAAACGCTATGTGTGTAATATTGATAGTTAATATTGTTTAAATTCGGTTTTAAGTTGATGATAAGATTTATAAAACTGATGTCTATCTTTACTTTTAGTATTGGTTTATTTGGATGTGATGATAGTGAAGTACTGGATTTGAAGAGGTTCTCCAATGAGTTGTTTGGTAAATATGAGTACGAATATGATACTGATAGGGAAAAGAGCTCAACTCAACTTTTAGTAGTGAAAATAAAAAAACAAGATTTTTCTAGCAAAGATTATGAGGGTGTAAAAAATGATCTACTAAAGAGGAAGTGGGATTTGGTAGACTCTTATAATAGTTATTATAATTTTTGTAAAACCAACCATTATTCGATAGACATATTAAATCCGATTTATGATAAGCATTATACACGAGACGGTGAAGAAGTTAATTTTAAAAGTAAAGATTATTGGTACTTTTCAATTTATTACAATAAGCTAGGCGTTAATAATTGTATGGAGTATTATAGTAAGTAATTATTTTTTATTTTGATTTGGCTTGTATGAAAAAAATTATTTTAATCCTCTCATTTCTGTTAGTCGGATGTGATAAGGAGGTAGAACGAAAACCCTATATAGATAAAGTAAATCAGGACTTTGTAAATGAGGCTAATGTCCTTTTTGATGGTAAAGCTGGCGATCTAAAGGGTTATTCATCTTATAGCTCGAATACGGTTTCATATAAAATTAAAGCAGATGAATTTAAGATCAATAATTTCTTAAACAAGGAAGGTAAACAATTAAAAAAAATGGGATGGGAATATTATCAAAAATATAATGAAAGTTATATATTTTGTAGGAATAAGAGTCAACTTGAAATTATTGCACCGCTAGTTGTTGTGGGTAATAAAGAATTGGCCGAAGGTTCTGTTGCAATGCAATTAAATGATGGTTGGCATGTAATATTTTATAAAGCAAATAATACAACCTCATATATATGTCATAATTATAAATAGAGATGAGTATGTTGAATATTTTGTTTTTAGGTTATTTTGTAAATGAAAAAAGTATTGAATAAAGCTAGTTTTTTATTTTTTATACTATATCTTTGTTCTTGCACTAGCGTTGAAGAAACTCAACAAGGTAAGTATTTTACACATGTCATTAATCAATACTTTGGGCAATATCAACCAAATGAGAAAATTTGGGTTGATAAGCCAGAAAGTAAATATTCAATTACTAAAATAAAAAAATCAAATCTTTCTTTAAATGATTTTTCTAATATTCGTAAGAAGTTGGAAGTTGATGGTTGGAAACTTATTTCTGATCAAGATAATTACTATGAGTATTGTTTGGGTAAGAAAATACATATAGGTATACTTTATCCAATACGACCACATCATTACAACTCTGAAGGGCGTGAAGTAAAATATACAGATATTAATGATTGGTTAGTGGGGTTGTCTTATGGAGAGAGTGGAGTGAATCAATGTAGAAAAGATGAGATACCCGTAATTAAATTAGATTAATTTAAAAAGATAATTTGAATAAGTTTTGAAATACTGTCTTTAGACGTATTCTTAATATTTTTTGGAGATAATATTAGTATCTATAAAACAATAGAAATAGATTTTGGCTGAGAAATTGATGCTGGTGCTTCGATTAGTATTTTATTTTTAACTGTAGGTTAATTATTAAGATTAAATTTATGAAAGTTATTTCAATATTGTTTTTATCTGTTTTGCTGACTGCATGTTCAAGTACTGAGGAAAAAGAGAAAGATCAATATTTTTATAGTGTAGTTAATAAATACTTTGGGAAGTTCAGGCCAAAAGAGAAAGTTTGGATTGATAAGCCTATGAATAAGTACGCCACAGCAGAGGTGAAAAAATCAAAAATGTCATTTGGTGATTTTGAAAGTATACAAAAAAAATTGCAAGATGATGGTTGGGTGCTAATATCAAGTCATGATAGTTTTTTTGAATATTGTTTGGGTAAAAAGATATATATGGGAGTGTTGTATCCAATAAATCCAAAACACTATGGTTATGATGGTGAGGAAATAAAATATGAAAATATAGATGAATGGTCAGTTGGATTGTCATACAGCGAAGCAGGGATTAAGCATTGTGTTAAAGACGAAATTTCAGTTGTTCAATTGAATTAAATATATGTTAATTAAAAATTTGTTAGTGATTTATTTATTATTGTCGGTTGTGTTGTGGGCTATTTTTCACCAATTAGCTGCAAGGTATGTGAATCGTAATGAGTCTTTAAAAAGTATATTTTACGGTAACTTGTATAAGAACAAATCAATGGACGTTGCTAATATTGAAGTAGTAATTTTAAGTGTTATTTTTGTTAATATAATTTCCTTATTTTCTGAGAAGAGCTTAAAAAAAATTTTTGAAAAAAGAAAACTATTCTATGGCTTGGATTTCAACTCGGCTATAAGTGTGGTACAGCAGCATAAAAAGTTATGGTTTTATATTAAGTTATCTATTTTTTTTGGTTCTACGATAGTTATAAGCTCAGTTATGCTCTTTTGGCTGTAATCAATTATTGATGATTTTATCTATCTACAAAGGATATTCCATACTTGTCTGAGCTTAATCCTGTCTCATTAAACACACTCCGTAAAGACCAACTTTATAGTTTAAGCGTTGTTTGTCAGCCTGAATTTCTTCATTTTCTTATGAGGTTAAACAAGGACGTACAACAATGAAAAAAGCACTGCTTCTCTTGGGTTCAATAGGTATCTTGGCAAATACGCCAGTCTTGGCCGCCGATTTCAGTATCGGTGATCCGAAAACCCAAGTGGGTGAACTAAAACTGACAGGTGCCATCCGTACCCGCTATATCCATAAAGACTATATTGTCGAAGCCAATGAAGGCGCCAAAAATGATGACTGGCGATTGGCCGATATCAAGGCGGTTTTGAGTTATGAAAACCCAGACTGGATTGCATCGATGGATGTTCGTTGCTACCAGTACGATCGTTTATGTGATGCACTATTTTTAAAAGATGCTTGGGCAGGCTATAAGTTTTCAGATCAGCAACGTCTGACAGTCGGTTTTCAATCGGTTGATTTCGGCTTTGGACGACTTTGGGGCAATAGTTATTATGAAACTTTGCTCAATACCGTTGGGCTGGAAGATATCCAAAATCTTGGGGTGAAGTACCAGTTTAAGGACAATCTGTATAACTTCATTCTCGGTTTTTACCCGACTGATGGTGGTAACTACAAAGGCACCTCTAAGGATTCCAGTCGCTATAGCGGTAACTTTGTGCGGGCAGACGATCTGACTCAAGGCACCGATATTGATGAAAAGAATATGTGGGTGACACGCTTATCCCGAAAATTTGAGTTAGATCAATCCCAGAATTTCTCCACGGAAATTGGTGGTTCTTACTGGTATTCGGAGCTGGAAAATAACCGCACCAACCGAGATGGGCATCGTAGTACATGGAGCATTTTTAGCACCACCAACTATCAGGCATGGCAATGGTTGTTCTTGGCAGGAGAGCAGGACATTAAAAATGCAGATGATCTTTTGCCGAAAAGCTCGACCATTGGCGCATTTGACTATCCTTATCAAGTGGCCAACAAAGGTAAATATATGGCCAATGAAATTAACTACACCTTTGCCAAACCTTTCCATCAGTTAGAAAATATTAAACCTTATGTTTCGTATAGTCGTTTTTATAAAGATGAATCAGGCTATCAAGATTCGGATCGCTTAATTGCAGGTCTGTATTTTAACTATAAAAAAGTTGGCATACAGGGTGAATATATCTGGAGTCGCAATGACCCAATGACGGGCAGTGGCGCAGATGGCTTGGCGCAAGGTGAGAGCAATCAATGGAATAAATTGTTCTATTTATCGTTAGGTTATTACTTCTAAATTCAGCTTTGAAAATGAGCCAGTCTGTTTGCGATAGATTGGCTTTTTTGCTTTAGGCGGTTCTTAAGATCAAAGCACCAATTAAAATGATGCATGAGGAGATAATCCGTACCGCATTGATGCGTTCTTTTAGAATAAAGATCGAAATCAGCGTCGCAAATAAAATCGAGGTTTCTCGTAGTGCGGCAACAATCGCAACAGGTGCAAGCGTCATCGCCCACAGTGCTAAACCATAAGAGAAAAAAGAACCGATTCCACCAATTAAGCCTAAATGCCAATTATTTCGAAAATACTCACCCATCTGACGATATT
The DNA here is from genome assembly GCF_013072675.1 of Acinetobacter sp. Ac_3412. Lineage (NCBI taxonomy): Bacteria > Pseudomonadati > Pseudomonadota > Gammaproteobacteria > Moraxellales > Moraxellaceae > Acinetobacter > Acinetobacter sp. Ac_3412. The sequence goes on from NZ_LXUJ01000007.1 coordinate 10,446, forward strand.
CCATTTTCAGGGCAAAGATAAAAAAGATCAGTCCTGAGAGTACGAAACTCCATAGGATATAGGCAATGGCTGATCCTGCAAGGCGAACGCCATGACCATCTAGCAAGGTATAACCCGCAATCAGGATGGCATTGACTAAGGCCAGACCAATGCCTTTGCGTCCTGTTTTAGGGGCAGCCAAAATCATCGATAAAATACCAACGGAAATGGTGATGATGCCTAGCCATGCATTAAATTGCAGTTGTTCATGCAATAACAAAGTGCCTAAAACAGCCACAATCAGTGGTGCTGTGCCACGCATTAAGGGATAAGTCAGGCCCATATCGGCAACGCGATAGATTTTAGCCACCATGCCAAAATACAGAATTTGTATTGCCGTTGAGGCCAGAATATAAGGCCAGCTCTCGCGTTGCGGTATTGGAAAAAAGGGCAGCAGTAGCGCTGCTAAAACTGCTGCAGATGCGGTGACCAATACCGTGGTTAAAAACTTATTTGTACCTGCTTTTACAATGGCATTCCATGTGGCATGACATGTTGCTGCAAGTAAAATAAGGCCAAATATTGCCGTGCTCATAAGCTGCCTGTTAATTCATGATCTTGCTAATGTGCATGATATGGTTGAAAAAAGAAAGCAGGCAGCTTAGCGCGATTATAGAAATACTTTCTCTGTATTTGGATTGATCGGCTCAATCGGTTGGATCAACTGACCACGGCTTAGGTTCTGGATATGCTGTAAACGGTTGATCAGTTCATTTTGAATAAACAGGATACAGGTCTGTAGTTTAGACGAACTTTTTAAACGTGAAGGATAGACCGCCCAAACATCGGCATCTTGCCAGTATTCAGGCAAAATATGCTGTAACTGACCACTAATCAATTCATCTGCGACATCCCAAATCGAACGTAAGATAATGCCATGTCCCTCAATCGCCAACTGGTGAATAATCTCGCCATTATTGGAAATGAAGCGCGGTGTGACATGTACCGACCGATCTTCCGAGAGATGACGCAATTTCCATAAGACTGAGGATTGGTCACGCTCACTGATAGTTAGGCAATCATGGTTGCGTAAATCTTCCAAACTTTCAGGCATGCCTTGTTGCAGTAAGTAGCTGGGTGCAGCGCAGAAAATTCGGAAATTCGACACCAGTTTTTTGGCAATCATATTCGGGGCAATCTCATTGCCGATGCGAATATCCAGATCAATACTGTGTTGAATCAGGTCTTTGGTGTTGTCGATGGTATCAAACTGAATTTCCAGTTTTGGGTACATGGTCATTAATTTAGACAGAATTGGCGCAACATGTTTACGGCCAAAACCGAAGCTACTGACTATGTCGAGATGACCTGTGGGCGTGCTTAAGGGGTTATTCACCAGCTCACTGATTTCATCAAATTCATCCAGAATATTGGAGACCCGATCCAGAATCAGTTTGCCATCTTCGGTCAAACTGACATGACGGGTACTGCGATGGAACAGTTTACAGTTCAGATTGGTTTCTAAAATATTGATGCGTTTACTGATAAATGCAGGTGAAGCACCTAGCTCCTCAGCTGAATCGACAAAACTCTTGCGTTTGGCGACTGTGCAAAAAACCTTTAAATCCGATAGGTTAGGTAGATTATTCACGATCCGTGTCCATTGGGGTGATAGTTTTCTTATTGATCATTTTTGCTGAAAACAGCATGTTTACAGCTAAGGATATTAACCAAAGGTGTAAGGGAGCGTTATGGCAAAAAAGTATAAAGTTGCCACGATTGCGGGTGATGGGATTGGTTTAGAAGTTCTACCAGAAGGCATCAAGGTTGTAAAGGCGGCAGCAGACAAATATGGCATTCAAGTTCAAATGGATAGCTTTGATTGGGCCAGCTGCGATTACTACCTTGAACACGGCAAAATGATGCCGGATAACTGGTTTGAAGTCTTGCAGCAATATGATGCAATTTTCTTTGGTGCGGTGGGTTGGCCTGAAAAGGTGCCTGATCACATTTCACTATGGGGATCATTGCTGCAGTTCCGTCGTCGTTTTGACCAGTATGTGAATTTACGTCCAGTTCGGTTAATGCCTGGGGTGAAATGTCCACTGGCTGGTAAGCAACCAGGCGATATCGATTTTTATGTGGTGCGTGAAAACAGCGAAGGTGAATATTCAGCGATTGGTGGTAAAGCCTTTGAAGGCACTGATCGTGAGTTCGTCTTGCAGGAAGCGGTGTTTACCCGTCATGGCGTCGATCGCATTTTAAAATATGCGTTTGAATTTGCGGATCAACGTGAGGCTAAAAAAATCACGGCTGCAACCAAATCTAATGGCATTGCCGTCAGCATGCCGTACTGGGATGAACGTGTCGATGAAATGGCAAAACACTATCCGCAAATCAAGGCAGATAAACAGCATGTCGATATTTTAGCGGCACGTTTTGTTTTACAGCCTGAGCGTTTTGATGTGGTGGTGGCATCGAATTTATTTGGTGACATCTTGTCGGATTTAGGCCCTGCATGTACCGGTACCATTGGTTTGGCTGCTTCGGCCAACCTCAACCCTGAACGTAAGTTCCCGTCATTGTTTGAACCTGTGCATGGTTCAGCCCCCGATATTTACGGACAGCAAATTGCCAATCCGATTGCAGCGATCTGGTCAGGTGCCATGATGCTGGATTTCTTGGCAGATGGTGATGAACAAGTCATTCAGGCAGGACAGGAGATTATGCAGGCGATTGAGCATGTGTTGGTGCATGGCCCGAAAACGCCTGATGTCGGTGGAACGGCAAAAACCTATGAAGTGGGCGATGCGATTGCAGCCTGTGTGACTCAGCAAAAAATGGATTTATTCGCGATGGAGTAAGTACCCCTGAGGGAATAGTCACTATCCGAGATGGATTGAATAGATATGGATAATCAAATTACAAAGCCTTATACAGATAAGACGCTTGCGATCACCAGTCTTGCCGTTGTATTTACATCGGTGGCTGGGCTGGCAATCTACTCATCTGAATCAATACAACTGGCTGCAAAATGGATGCAGTGGACTACGTCGGTGTTTACCACGCCAGTCCTGTTATTTGCTTTTTTATCAATTATTTTTACCTTCGGTTTGGCCTTTAGTAAATACGGCAAAATCAAACTCGGCGAAGGTAAGCCCCAATACAGCACCATGTCATGGATTTTCATGTTCATTTTGTCGGGGATTGGGTCATCTACCTTGTACTGGGGCTTTCTAGATTGGGCCTATTATTATCAAACGCCGGGTTTGAATTTAGCCCCTGAATCGGCTGAAGCATTGAAATACAGTGTGGCTTATTCTTTCTTTCACTCTGGTTTGAGTGCATGGTCGATCTATGCTTTGGCATCGATTTCACTGTGCTATAGCTACCATGTCAGAAAGAATAAAGGCTTGAGCTTAGCGTCAATGGTGGAAGCGGTCACTGGCTTTAAAGCGACAGGTCCAGTTGGTCGCGTGGTCGATCTGATGTTCTTGCTGTGTATGTTTGGTGCCTTGACCATTTCACTAGTACTGACTGCGGTGACTTTTACCAACATTCTGTCGCAACTCACGGGTATTCCCAATACCTTCATGACCAAAGTCATCATCATCTTAGCGGTGTCAGTGTTATTCGCCCTCAGCTCTTATGTCGGTATGGATAAAGGCATGCAGCGTTTAAGTCATATGGTGTGCTTGGGGGTGGTGCTGTTTGCGATCTATGTGCTGTGCTTTGGCCCAACCCAATTCATTATGAATAATTCATTGATGAGTTTTGGTCTGATGGCGACTAACTTTGTCGATATGAGTCTGTTTACCGATCCGATGGGCGATGGAAAGTTTACCCGTGAATGGACGGTGTTCTATTGGTTATGGTGGATTTCTTATGCACCGGGTGTAGCGCTGTTTGTGACCCGTGTATCTAAAGGACGCACCATTAAAGAAGTGATTCTTGCCATGGTCATCGGCGGTAGCGTTGGTTTATGGTTCATCTTTGGGGTATTTGAAAATTACAGCGTTCATAGCTTTATTCACGGCATGGTCAATGTGCCGCAAATCTTGAGCCAGCAAGGTGGTGAAGTGGCAATTGGTCAACTGTTGGGCTTATTGCCAGCAGGCAAGCTGATGATGTGGTTGTTCCTTGGCATTATGGTGATTTTCCTTGCAGCACATATGGATGCAGTGGGCTATGCGGTGTCTGCAACCTGTACCCGTGGTTTAAGTGAAGGGCAAGATCCATCTCCGAATGCGCGTTTATTTTGGTGTCTGATGTTAACCCTAGTGCCAATTGCGATGATTTTCTCTAAAGCACCTTTAGACACCATGAAAACGGCCACCATTGTGACTGCCTTACCGTTTATTGTGATTATTCTGGTACAGACCTATGGCTTGGTGAAATGGTTGATTGAAGATTATTCCAAAGTGCCATCGCATTTGATTGAACAGAGCAGCTTTAGTGACTTGGAAGCACTTGAGCATACTGACCCAAATCAACAGATGCAGATTGATATTGCGGCAACAGCACTGGCACATAAAAGCAGTCAAAAGGAATTGTCATGACACAGCAACCGAACACGCGCTATGAGTTAAGCGAAGAAATGCAAAGTCTGGTGTATTGGAGCAGCATTTATTCAGCAGCGGATAACGATATTGATTCAATTCGTGCAGCCTACGATGCGATGTGCCTGCACTACACCTTGCCACGCGATGGAACGGTCAATATTGAAGATAAAACCGTTGCGCATACGACTCATCCAGTCAATGTTCGGTTGTATTCACCCTTGGGCCAAGCACCTGCGCAAGGTTGGCCTTGCGTGTTGTTTATCCATGGTGGCGGCTGGATGCTGGGGAATCTGGATTCACATGAATTTATCACCCGTTATTTATGTCGTGATTTGAATGTTGCTGTACTGAGTGTCGATTATCGTTTAGTGCCAGAACATCATTTTCCAGCCGCTTATGAAGATTGTGAAATGGTCTATCACTGGCTCCGCGCGCATGGCGCAGACTGGAACATTAACCCAACGCAGATTGCCTTAGCAGGTGACAGTGCGGGTGGTAATTTAGCCGCGGCACTGGCGGTTCAATTACGACATACAGGCAATCAGGCATGCGGTTTGGCTTTGATCTATCCATGTTTGGGCAGTAGTTTTGATACCGCGTCTTGTCAGCAGCATGCACATGCGCCGTTATTGACGCTCGAGGAAATGCATTATTACCTGAAGGAATATGCACCGAATGAAAGTGACTGGAAAGATACACGTTTAGCACCATTGAACGCACAGGATTTTTCTGACATGCCACGTAGCTTTGTTGCGGTGGCTGAATACGATCCACTGAGTGACGACGGGTGTATTTTCGTGGACAAGTTAAAACAAGCCAATATTGCCGCCGAGTTTTATCTCGGCAAAGGATTACTACATGGCAGTTTACGTTTAGTACGGGATTGTCCTGTGGTGCAGGATTTATATCAGCACATGCTGAGTTCGTTAAAGCAAATGTTCAAGTGATTTGAACATCAGCCAATTTTGATAAAACGGTCGTTAGGACAAAACAGTTTAATGGAGTAAAACCATGAATGCAGTTGAAAAATTACCAGAAGATTTCTGTTCAAACCCAGATGTGGCATGGACATTTCCTAAAGTGTTCTATACCTCATCTCAGGTGTTTGAGCGTGAAAAAGAAGAAATTTTTGCGAAAAGCTGGATTTGCGTGGCACATGGCAGTGAAGTTGCCCAAGCCAATGACTATATTACCCGTAAGGTGATTGGTGAAAATATTATCGTGATTCGCGGAAAAGACAGCGTGTTACGTGCATTTTATAATGTCTGTCCGCATCGTGGTCATGAGCTGTTAAGTGGCAGCGGCAAAGCCAAAAACGTGATTACCTGTCCGTATCATGCATGGACATTCAAGCTGGATGGTAGCTTGGCATTGGCACGTAACTGTGATCATGTTGAGTCTTTTGACAAGCAAAACTCCAGCATGGTGCCGTTAAAAGTTGAGGAATATGGTGGTTTTGTCTTTATCAATATGGACGAAAATGCCACTTGTGTTGAAGATCAATTGCCTGAATTTGCACAAAAACTGAATGAAGCTTGTGCCGTAATCAAAGACTTGAAACTGGCTGCACGTTTTGTGACGGAAACACCTGCGAACTGGAAAGTGATCGTGGATAACTATTTAGAATGTTATCACTGTGGTCCAGCGCATCCTGGTTTTGCTGACTCGGTACAGGTGGATAAATATTGGCACACCACTCATCAAAACTGGACACTGCAATATGGTTATGCACGTTCTTCAGAAAAGTCATTCAAGCTTGATCCATCAGTCAAAGATCCGACTTTTAGCGGTTTCTGGACGTGGCCTTGCACCATGTTTAACGTACCACCCGGTGCAAACTTCATGACCGTGATTTATGAGTTCCCGATGGATGCGGAAACCACTTTGCAGCACTATGACATTTTCTTCACCAATGAAGAATTGACTCAAGATCAGAAAGACCTGATTGAATGGTATCGCAATGTCTTCCGCCCTGAAGACCTCGAATTGGTTGAAAGCGTACAACGTGGTTTAAAATCACGGGGTTATCGTGGTCAAGGGCGTATCATGACCGACAAGCAACGTTCGGGAATCAGTGAACATGGTATCGCTTATTTCCAGAATCTTGTTGCGCAACACCATCAATAATTTTGTCTCAGGTATTAGATCAGGGAGGTGTGGCAAACGATAAAGCCACACCTTGCTTCAATCGATAGGAACATGACATGTCAAGTTTGCAAGCAAGTCCGTTATTTCAACAACACGGGCTGATCAATGGTCAATGGGTGAGTGCACAATCTAATGCCACCATTCCTGTCACTAACCCTGCGACAGGTGAAGAAATTGGTGTCATTCCAAATATGGGTGCAGCAGAAGCCACCGAAGCGGTTGAAGTGGCGTATCAGGCTTTAGCAGCGTGGAAAGGATTAACGGCACAAAAACGTGCAGACCTATTATTGGCTTGGTATCAGCTGGTTTTGAGCCACGCGGATGAGCTGGCGCGGATCATGACCATTGAGCAGGGTAAACCCTTAGCCGAAGCTTTGGGTGAAGTGAAATATGCAGCTTCATTTATTCAATGGTTTGCGGAAGAAGGCAAACGTGTTTATGGCGATGTGATTCCAACCACCAATAGCCAGCAGCGTTTTATTATCACCAAAGAACCTGTGGGTGTGGTTGCAGCGATTACGCCGTGGAATTTCCCTATTGCCATGATTACCCGTAAAGCGGCACCTGCTTTGGCAGCGGGTTGTACGATCGTGATTAAGCCTGCCAATGAAACCCCATATTGTGCGCTTGCAATTGCCAAACTGGCAGAAATGGCAGGCATTCCAGCAGGTGTCATTAATGTAGTTACAGGCAAATCGCAAGAGATTGGTTTGGTCTTTAGCAGTCATGAAAAAGTCAAAAAACTGACCTTTACTGGTTCTACACCTGTGGGGCGTTTATTGATGCAGCAATGCTCAGGCACCATTAAAAAATTGGCGCTGGAACTGGGTGGCAATGCACCATTGATCGTGTTTGATGATGCGGATCTGGATAAAGCGGTACAAGGTGCAATCTTTGCCAAGTTCCGTAATGCGGGGCAGACCTGTGTTTGTGCCAATCGAATCTATGTCCATGACAAGGTTTATCAGGCCTTTACCGAGAAATTTGTGCAAGAAGTACAGAAATTCAAAATCGGCAATGGTTTGGAACCGAATGTACAGATCGGGCCGTTAATCAATGACAAGGCAGTACTGAAAGCAAAACAGTTGATTGATGATGCTTGTGGCAAAGGTGCCCAAGTGGCGTGCGGTGGTAAACAACATGCACTTGGACAAACCTTCTTTGAACCGACCGTGTTAACCGATGTTTCGCGTGATATGGAAATTGTTCAGGAAGAAATTTTTGGCCCAGTAGCACCTTTAATTCGTTTTACTGAGGAAGAGGATGTGGTCGCGCAAGCCAACGATACCATTTTTGGTTTGGCAGCCTATGTGTATAGCGAAAACATTTCACGGATTTGGCGTGTGGCTGAACAACTGGAATATGGCATGGTCGGGATGAACTCAACTGCTATTTCAAATGAAGTGGTGCCATTTGGCGGTGTTAAACAGTCTGGTGTAGGTCGTGAAGGTTCTAAATATGGTTTGGAAGAATTTATGACTATTAAATATATGTGTTTAGGATTATAGCAACAATGCCTGTTGGGACTCTCTTCATCGAGGGTCAACAGGCAATATGCAGTTAAAATTAGAAAATGCTTAGATGAGCAGCATGCGGTAAAGAGGATTTAGACATGGCTAGTCATTATGAAATGTTTGCATCGGTGGTCACACGCGTAGAGCAACTGACTCCACTGATCAAACGGTTTACATTTAAACGTCAGGACGGACAAAATTTCCCTCAATTCAATGGTGGCAGTCATATCATTGTGAAAATGAATGATCAGCTATCCAATGCCTATTCATTGATGAGCTGTGCTCATGATCTATCGACTTACCAAGTCTGTGTCCGTAAAGATATTGAAGGTAAAGGTGGTTCAGTCTTTATGCATGATCAGTGCAATGAAGGCTGTGAGATTCTGATTTCTGAACCGAAGAATTTGTTTCCATTGGCGGCAGATGGTGAGAAACATATTCTGATTGCTGGTGGGATTGGGATTACTCCGTTTGTGCCGCAAATGGATGAGTTGGCTGCACGTGGTGCCGACTTTGAATTGCATTATGCCTACCGTTCCCCAGAGCATGCCGCACTGTTGGAAGAACTCAAACAGAAACATGGCGAACATATATTTAGCTATGTTGACTCAGATGGAAAATGTTTGGATCTGGATCAGTTGATTGGTGCTCAACCCAAAGGTACGCATGTGTATGTGTGTGGCCCAAAGCCAATGATTGATGCAGTGATCGATCGTTGTAATTACCATCGTTACCGTGATGAATATATTCACTGGGAACAGTTTGCATCTACGATACCTGAAGAGGGTGAAGCATTTACGGTTGTATTGGCGAAATCCAATCAAGAAGTGGAAGTGCAAGGCAATCAAACCATTTTGCAAGCGATTGAATTGCTTAATATTGATGTGGAATGTTTATGTCGTGAAGGTGTGTGTGGCACGTGTGAAACCATGATTCTAGAAGGTGAGGCAGAGCATTTCGATCAATATCTGAGTGATGATGAAAAAGCTTCACAGCAGTCGATGATGATTTGTGTGTCGCGTGCCAAAGGCAAAAAACTGGTACTTGATCTTTAATTTAAAGTTTTGAGTTTAAAAATATAAAAAAGCAGCCTAAGCTGCTTTTTTATTGATCAGGAACATTAATTCAGATTTATTTTTTGCCTTTCTTGGTTTTTAGATATTCTTGATAAGATTCTTCGGCAAAGCGTCTTAAGGAATCCCCAATAGCAGCATATTGGTATTCATTCAGGTTGGCCAATGATGCACGGGCAGAAGGATGCTGTACTCCAAAGCCTGAACCTGGTAAAAGCACCACACCCGTTTCATCAGCAACGCGGAATAATAATTCGGTTGGGTTCTTATTCTTCATGACCCAATCTGCAAACTCATTCCCATACAGTGTTCGAGAGGTATTTTCCAAGTTTACTAAAGTGTAGTAATCGACTGAGTTTGGATCAGCAGGAACTTCAACCCCTAATTGGCGATACAGCGCAGCATCACGCTCACGTACCACAGATTTAACCGCCTTCTTATAGTTCTGTTGCGAATCCATCATATTGAATAGGGCAAACAGTACCATTTGCACTTGTTGTGGTGTAGAAAGACCAGCCGTGTGATTGAGTGCCACATTGCGACTATCCGCGACCAGACGATCTATAAATTTAATCTTGGCTGGATCGGTGGTTAAAGAAGAATATCTTTCCTCCAATTCTTTTTTGTCTTTTTTCGACAGCGCAGCCAGTTTTTGATCCAGAATATTATTGTTGGAGAGAGCGATTACCCCGAGTCTCCATCCAGTTGCTCCAAAATATTTCGAGAATGAATACACCAAGATGGTATTGTCTGGGCAGATCGCAAACAGTGATTTGAAATTGTCTGCAAATGTACCGTACACATCATCGGTTAAAATAATCAGGTCAGGTCGTTTTTTCACGATATCAGCCAATATCGCCAAACCTTCATCGCTGAGTTTTACTGAGGGCGGGTTACTTGGATTCACCAGAAAGAAGGCTTTAATCGATGGGTCTTCCAGTTTCCGCAATTCAGATTCAGGGTATTGCCATCCGAGTTTTGGATCGGCCTCGATCAGGACTTCTTCAAGTTGATAGTCATTCAGTTTTGGAATTTCCAAATATGGTGTGAAAATAGGTGCACCAATCGCGATACGATCGCCATTGGCAATAATTTTATTCTCTTTTAAGGAGTTAAAAATATAGGCCATTGCTGCGGTTCCACCTTCGACCGCAAACAAGTCTAAGCCTTCTTTCGGCATGCCTTGGACGCCCATTTCACGTAGGATATATTCTTTGATAATCGATTCACTGATACGTAGCATGCGGTCAGGGACAGGGTAGTTACAACCTAAAATTCCCTCAACCATTTCCAGTAAAAAAGCATCTGGATCTAAACCGAGCTGATCTCGGACATAGGAAATGGCTTTGCCTAAAAATACTACACCGGGTTTATCCCGATTGTGCATAATGAAGTTATCGAAGCGAGATTGCAGACCGACAGGGCGAGGAAAGCCCCCTAAGCCTTCTGGCATATATGAGAACGAAAACTCAGATTCGGTGGTTGAAAATAACCCCAATTGGAAGAATGCCCGACGTGGAATCGTGGCTAAAAAGTTTGGATTTCCGCGCCCTGCATTCAGCATCATCCTGTCTGTTTTACTTTGGGCAAGCTCAATTAAATTGTCTTTTAGTTCGAATGGGCTAAGTTTTGAGTATTTTGAGTAATCAACGTTCCCCATGGGAAGTCTCCTTAATTATAGTGACGGCAATAAAATTTTGAATATGGATGTTAAGCAAGGCCAACAATCAGTGGGCCAAGCAAGGTTAAGAATACGTTTGCCAAGGCATAGGTGATTGCAAAAGGCACGGTCGGAATCGAGTTTCCAGCTTTATCTAAAATTGCACCAAAGGCAGGGTTGGCACTACGCGAGCCAGACAAGGCGCCTGCCATAACAGCAACGTTGTCATAACGCAGTACATAACGTGCAAAAAGCATGGACAGAATCAGTGGTACCAATGTGACCACAACACCAATCATAAATAGTGAAAGACCACTGTCTTTAATGGTTTGAATGGCTTGTAAACCAGATTGCAAACCTACAGCAGCAACGAATCCTGCAAGCCCCAAATCTTTCAGTAGCTGCGATGCCGCTAAAGGCATGTTGCCATGGACTTGATTACGACTGCGCAACCAACCAAACAGAAGCCCTGACAGTAAAGCACCCCCACCTGCACCAAGTGTTAGAGGGACATCGCCGATACGAACCACAAACAAACCAATCAATAAACCGACGACCAAGCCTGCGCCGTGGAAAATCCAATCGGTCTTTAAGCTTTCTGGCAGTGCAGTGCCTGCTTCTTTGACTAAACGATCAAGATCACCTTTAGTCCCATACACGGTAATCACATCCCCTTGATGTAAAACCGTGTCATCACTCAAGCTTTGAGTTTCATCATTGCGTTTAATCGTCAGCACGTAAATCCCATGTTTTAAATAAGCAGGGGTATTGGCTTTGATATCGCCGAGACTGCGATTGATATATTTGGAATTTCTTAGGATGACATCCGTCGTATCCATAATCATTTCCATGCCTTGTGAGGACTGTAACTCAGTACCAATTTGGTCTGAAATAGCAACAACACTGGCACGACGGCCAACCAGCAATATCACATCATCTGTTTGTAAAGGTAGTTCTGGTGCAACATCAATCAATTGATCTTTACGCTTTAAGCGCTCGATGGTAATGCTGGTTTGTTTAGCTTCAAGTTCTGCAACCGTTTGTCCACTGGCTTGTTTGACTTTATAAATGCGTCCGACAATTTCAGGCATCGCCAGTTCTTGACCAGGCGCCAGTTCAAAAGCCCCTTTGAGGCGTTCGGATTGTGCTTTCAAAGCATCATCGTGAATTTCTTTGCCCATAAATTTAGGCAGAATATTCACACAGACAATAATGGCACCCAATGAACCAAAAATATAAGTGACGGCATATCCGATTGCGACATTGGCCTGTAGTTTTTGAATTTCAGCCAGAGGCAGGTCGAGTCGGGAAATTGCATCACCCGCCGTCCCAATAATCGCGGATTGTGTCATTCCGCCAGCAGCGAGTCCTGCGGCTAAACCTTTGTCTAAATGGAATAACTTCGCCATGACCAAGACGGTGATTAAGCCACTGACCGCCATAAAGACAGCTAATAGGATTTCTTTGATTGATTGTGGACCCAGTGATTTAAAAAACTGAGGGCCACTTTCAAAACCAACCGCATAAATGAACAATGCAAACAGAATGGCTTTGACGCCATTGTCGACGGGAACACCAATTAGACTGAGTACGACTGCAACAAGTAGAGAACCCGCCACACCGCCGAACTGAAATTTTCCGAATTGAAATTGACCGATCCAGAAACCTATTGCCAAGGATAAGAACAATAGTATTTCTGGACTATGTTTTAATTCGCCTTGTAACCATTCAATCATTTTTCGATCTCACTTTTCTTATTCGATCTATCTTTAGGTTTGAAATTTATTTATTTTTCATGTTTTTTTAAAATACGCCTCAGAGCGATTCTGTGCAAATCTATTGATTTTATTGTGTTTTTATATATTTAACCTAAGTTACTATAAAAACTAAACTTTTTTATTATAAACTGTTTTTATAAAAACTTAACTTAACGAAAGATAAAATAAAGTTACACAAAGAAACAGGTCGAAATATGAGTAATTACGGGTTATTTGTATTATTTAAATAATTTTAAAATAATAGATAAGTTTTTATAATAAATTATTAATATTTTGATTTATATCGGTTATTTTTTTTATTAATTTCGATTGTGGGGTGGATTTTAAATAATTTAAAAATAAATTGTATTTTTGTAAATTACATTTTAAAAACAAAAGTATAAATAAAGAGTTACTTGAAGTTACCAAGAGTTAAATCAGTTTAAGTTTATATTTTATTCAAACTAAATACTTTAAAAATATACATAAAACGATAAGGTGAAATAATCATGAATAAAGTCTATAAACTGGTGTGGAATGCTTCAACTGGTGTTTGGGTGGCGGTCTCTGAGCTAGCTAAATCAAGTGTAAAATCAAAAACAATCAAAGTCTCAGCTGCGGTCATACTGGTCAATTTGACAGTGGGGATAGGGACGAGCTATGCCGATGAAGTGATTCAAGGAAATAATATACAAGTCGTTACAGATAATAGTGATCCGTTGAATATAAAGCACACAATTTCTACATCGGATAATGTTGCTTTTAAGAATGTCACCGTGGGGACGGTGGTGGTGGATAGTACAAGCAATAAAATCTCTGGATTGAGTGATGGGGTGAATAATGATGATGCTGCAACTTTTGGGCAGTTGAAAACTGTTGATAATAAAGTCAGTCAAAATAGCTCAGATATTTCATCATTAAATTCCAGTGTTGCGAAAAATACAGGTGATATTACGTCAATAAACTCGAGCGTATCTAAAAACACTGGTGATATTTCCTCACTAACTAATCGAGTTACTGTGAATGAAGGAGATATTGCAAATTTACAATCATCGGTTGGGGGAATATCGAATCAAACCTGGAAAATTCAAGCAAATGGTGATGCGGCAACATCAGTAAAATCTTCTGATACAGTACAGTTTTCAGATGGCGCAAATATTGCGATTACCCGATCAGGAAATAATCTGACTGTTGCGACAAAGCCAGAGGTTAGTTTTGATAAAGTTACAGTCGATGGGGTTGTGATCGATAATGGTCAAATTACAGTGACTAAAAATGCCACTGTCGGTTCTGGATCTAAGGAAGTTGTGACTGGTGATCAACTGTATAAAGTTGAACAAGACTTGTTAAATGCAGGGATTGAACGCGCTAAATATTTCCATGCAACTTCAGTTTTAGATGATTCTGTTGCAGACGGTACCGACTCAGTGGCGGTGGGACCAAAGGCTGTGACCAATATAGCGGCTAAAGATGCAGTGGCAATTGGCAATAATGCCGTTGTCGGAACAGCAACTGTTGCGGGTACACCTGCTACTGATGGCATAGAGTCAATTGCGATTGGTAAAGACACCAAAGCACTAGGCAATAAAAATACCGTGATTGGGCAGGCAGCGACGACGGATACGATGGAAATTACCAGTTCGATTGCGATTGGTGATGCTGCAAAAATTAGTGGTACCAGCACCAAAAATGCCGTCGCTGTAGGTTCTAATTCAATTTCAAGTGCCGAGAACGCGACTGCGTTAGGGGCTGGTGCAGAAGCTTCTGCATCCAATGCCACTGCGATCGGTCAAGGGGCAAAAGCAGCTTCTGGTTCAGCAATAGCCTTGGGTGATAGTGCAATAGCTGGTGGAGCAAATTCAACAGCGTTGGGGTCTGGTGCTCAGGCGAATAGTACCAGTGCCATTTCTTTAGGGGCGAATGCGGGTGTAGGTACGGTCAATAATGCAGGGAATAGTAATCAAAACCATATTGCAATTGGTACCAATGCAGGACAAAACATTAAGGGAAATGAAAATATCGCCATTGGTTTGGAAGCGTCCAATGGGACATCGGGAAATTATAATATTGCGATTGGTTCGAAATCGGGTCAGGCTTCCGCGGGCGAGGAAAATGTCAGTATTGGTTATTTATCCAATCAAAATGCCAAAGAAACTGACCATACCACAGCGATTGGTGGACGTTCAATTTCAGGTCAGGCGGCTGTTGCTGTTGGTTATTTAGCAAGTGCAGACAATCAAGGTGCAGTGGCGATTGGGGCTGCTTCAAAAGTAGAAGGTATTGATGACGGTTCCGGTACAGGAACCAAGAAAAATGCAGATAATGGTGTTGCTGTCGGGATTAATGCGTGGTCTAAGGACAATAGTATTGCGTTGGGTTCTAACTCAGTCGCTTCAAAAGATTTAGCTGAAACACAAACGGGTTATTTGACTTCATCTAAAACCAGTAATCAGGGCGTGGTCTCAGTGGGTTCCGATGGTTCAGGGGGTGTAGCCGCATTTAACCGTCGAATCGCCCATGTGGATGATGGTGCAGATGGTTATGATGCAGTTAACGTGAGACAGTTGAAAATTGCTCAAGAAAAAGTAGGGAATTTAATTGGCGGCGATGTCAGCGTAGACAACAACGGCAATTATTCTCAAATCACGCTGAAAGATAATAATGGCAAGGAATATAAATACAACACCGTAGTTGACGCTTTAGGTGCAATTTCAAGTGGTGCTGTGCTGCCAAGTATTGATAATGCTGTGACTTATACAGATGCAACCTCTAAGCAAATTAATCTAAGACCAAATACGGTAATTAGTGGTTTGGCACCAGGTAAAGTGGGTACAGATGCGGTGAATCTGGCTCAAATGCAAGAAGCCGTTGAGGCAAGCCGAGTCAAATATATCAGTGTTAAATCTGAGGCGATTGGTAACAAAAATAATGAAGGTGCTTCTGGGGTCGATGCGGTTGCAATTGGGCCTGAAGCCATTGCCCAGAATAAAAACAGTACCGCCATTGGTTCGCAGGTCTATGCTCTTGGTGATAATGCGACCACGATTGGTTCAACAGGAACGATTGCATATGATGCAGCGGGTGTTGCGATCGGTCAGCATGCGATCAGTCGTGGTGAGAACAGTATTGTCATTGGTAAAGATGCGAAATCAGAGCCACAAACCAGCAATGGTAAAGTCAATGATGCGGTGGCAATTGGTACGAATGCACTGGTGACCAACAGTAAAGGGATCGCGATTGGTAAAGAAACCATTGCACGAGGAGAGGAAAGTATTGCGCAAGGTTATGATGCTCGGGCCAGTGCAGATCGTGCGCTTGCAGTTGGGGTTAGCAGCCGTTCCTCAAGTACAGATGCACTGGCTTTAGGTACGCAAGCATCGGCATCTGGAACCAATGCCTTGGCGACAGGTAAACAAGCCAATGCCAATGCCAGCGATTCAATTGCAACAGGGACGCAAGCCACAAGTTATGCAACCAATGCGATTGCACTGGGGAACAATTCAATTTCAGGAAAAGCCAACCCAACCAAAAATGAAATTGACAACAACCTCAATGCAAATACCATCGCCATTGGTACAGATAGTTTTGCTCAAATCCAAAGTGCAATTGCGTTGGGCAATACTGCTCGTGCAACCGAAGAAAATACCATTGCGGTGGGTAAAAACAGCAAAGTTGAGGCGAAAGATGCAATTGCGATTGGTCTAGATGCACAGACGACTGGAGCAAATGGGGTTGCTTTAGGTAAACAGGCAAAAGCAGACGGGGAAAATGCGTTGGCGCAAGGTGTTTCAGCTAAGGCATTAAATCTTAACTCCATTGCGCAAGGGAACAATGCACAAGCCATTGCGGATAATGCAACTGCGATTGGTGCAAATGCTTTAGCGACAGGTAGCGCAGCAATTTCACAAGGTTTCAATGCCAAAGCATTAAATACCAATACCATTGCTCAAGGTACCAATGCACAGGCAACAGCCGAAGGTGCGACTGCCATAGGTGCAAATACAGTTGTTAATCATAGCAATGCAGTTGCACTTGGTAGTGGTTCGCAATCTGCCGATTATGTACAAACAACCAGTACGGTAATTAATGGCAAGACCTATAATTTTGCGGGTACACCTACCAATTCTTCCAGTGTCAGCGTGGGTAGTACCGGGAATGAACGTACCATCGTTAATGTTGCAGCAGGTCGAATCAGTTCCACCAGTACGGATGTGATTAATGGTAGTCAGTTGCATCAAACCAATACTGCAATTGAGGATTTAGCCAATACAGCACTGACCTTTCAAGCAGATAGCGGTGCCAATGTACAGCGTAAACTTGGAGAAACACTAAATGTCGTTGGTGGCATAACAGATGCGAGCAAATTGACAGATAACAATATTGGTGTTGTGGCTGATGGAAATAACAAGCTCACGGTTAAATTAGCCAAAGATGTAAAAGTCGATAGTGTCAACGCAGCAGGAACATTGATCAATAGCAATGGCCTCAGCTTTGTGGATGGCAGTGGCAACGCGGTCACGAATAGCCCAAGTATCAGTAATAATGGAATTAGTGCGGGCAATCAAAAGATCACTAATGTGGCAAAGGGTGATGTGAATGCGACGTCGACTGATGCGGTGAATGGCAGTCAATTGAATGAAGTTCAGCAAATTGCCAATAAGGGTTGGAACCTAACGACCAATAATAATGCTGCAAGTAAGAGTAATGTTGCACCTGACGGTACTGTAGATATTTCCAATGCAGACAGCAACCTTGTGATCAGCAATCAAGGCAATAATGTGGATATTCGTCTTGCCAATCAGGTCACGATTGGATCAGGCACAGGCAGCAACCCTGTTACGGTGGATGGTGTCACAGGTCGAATCAATGGCTTGACCAATACCACATGGGACCCGAACGCAACTTATAACAGTAAACAGGCTGCGACTGAAGAACAATTAAAGTCAGTCAGTGATGTTGCACAGAATGCCAACAAGGGCTGGAATGTAAAATCAGACAGTAGCTTAGCAGCTACGCAAGTGAAGCCGACAGATACGGTCGATATCGGTTTAGCCACAGGCGAAAGCAATCTTAAATCGACTGCGGTGAATGATGGTAAAGGCACCACCACGATTGATTTTAGTTTAAGTAAAGATCTGAATATTGATACGGTAACCGCGGGAACGGGTAGCAATAAAACCGTGTTGAGTCAGACAGGCGTGACGATTGACAATGGAACGACTCAAACGCAGCTCGAAGCGGGTAAGGTGGTTGTTAAGAACACAGCGAATACCCTGACTTTAGATGCAGGCAAAGGCACGCTTGAAGGTCTAAGCAATAAAGATATCAGTGGTGCTGACTTTGCCACTCAAGGTCGTGCAGCCACAGAAGAACAATTGAAACAAATCCAAACGGGCTTAACTGATAGTGGCTTTGGTTTAACTGCGGCAGATGGTAATTCAGTTCAGAAGAAACTGGGACAAACGGTGGATGTGGTTGGCGCCGACAGCAATATCACCACCAAGGTGGATCAAGGCAAGCTTGCGATTGAACTTTCTAAAGACTTGGCGGTGAATAGCGTCAACGCAGCAGGCACATTGATCAATAGCAATGGTCTCAGCTTTGTCGATGGCAGTGGAAATGCAATCGCAAACAGTCCAAGTATTAGCAAGAATGGAATTAGTGCGGGCAATCAAAAGATCACCAACGTGGCAAAAGGTGATGTGAATGCGACTTCAACCGATGCAGTGAATGGCAGTCAATTGAATGAAGTTCAGCAAATTGCCAATAAGGGTTGGAACCTAACGACCAATAATAATGCGGCAAGCAAGAGTAATGTTGCACCTGACGGTACTGTAGATATTTCCAATGCAGACAGTAACCTTGTGATTAGCAATCAAGGCAATAATGTAGATATTCGTCTCGCTAATCAGGTCACGATTGGTTCAGGTACAGGGAGCAACCCTGTAACGGTGAATGGTGTGACAGGCCGAATCAATGGTTTAACCAATATCACATGGGACCCGAACGCAACTTATAACAGTAAACAGGCTGCGACCGAGGAACAGTTAAAGTCAGTCAGTGATGTTGCACAAAACGCCAACAAGGGCTGGAATGTAAAATCAGACAGCAACTTAGCCGCCACGCAAGTGAAGCCGACGGATACGGTCGATATCGGCTTAGCCACAGGTGAAAGCAACCTTAAATCGACTGCGGTGAATGATGGTAAAGGCACGACCACCATTGATTTCAGTTTAAGCAAAGATTTGAACGTCGATAGCGTCAATGCAGCAGGAACATTGATCAATAGCAATGGTCTCAGCTTTGTCGATGGCAGTGGTAATGCGATCGCAAACAGTCCAAGTATTAGTAAGAATGGAATCAGTGCGGGCAATCAAAAGATCACTAATGTAGCCAAAGGTGATGTAAATGCCACTTCGACTGATGCGGTGAATGGCAGTCAATTGAATGAAGTTCAGCAAATTGCCAATAAGGGTTGGAACCTAACGACCAATAATAATGCTGCAAGTAAGAGTAATGTTGCACCTGACGGTACTGTAGATATTTCCAATGCAGACAGCAACCTTGTGATCAGCAATCAAGGCAATAATGTGGATATTCGTCTCGCCAATCAGGTTACGATTGGATCAGGTACAGGCAGCAACCCTGTTACGGTGGATGGTGTGACAGGCCGAATCAATGGTTTGACCAATACCACATGGGACCCGAACGCAGCTTATAACAATAAACAGGCGGCGACTGAAGAACAATTAAAGTCAGTCAGTGATGTTGCACAGAATGCCAACAAGGGCTGGAATGTAAAATCAGACAGTAACTTAGCCGCCACGCAAGTGAAGCCGACAGATACGGTCGATATTGGCTTAGCCACAGGTGAAAGCAACCTTAAATCGACTGCGGTGAATGATGGTAAAGGCACGACCACCATTGATTTCAGTTTAAGCAAAGATTTGAACGTCGATAGCGTCAATGCAGCAGGAACATTGATCAATAGCAATGGTCTTAGCTTTGTCGATGGTAGTGGCAATGCGGTCGCGAATAGCCCAAGTATTAGCAAGAATGGAATCAGTGCGGGCAATCAAAAGATCACCAATGTAGCCAAAGGTGATGTAAATGCGAGTTCGACTGATGCTGTGAACGGCAGTCAATTGAATGAAGTTCAGCAAATTGCCAATAAGGGTTGGAACCTAACGACCAATAATAATGCAGCCAGCAAGAGCAATGTTGCACCTGACGGTACTGTAGATATTTCCAATGCAGACAGCAACCTTGTGATCAGCAATCAAGGCAATAATGTGGATATTCGTCTCGCCAATCAAGTCACAATTGGATCAGGCACAGGCAGCAACCCTGTTACGGTGGATGGTGTGACAGGTCGAATCAATGGTTTGACCAATACCGCATGGGACCCGAGCGCGACTTATAGCAGTAAACAGGCTGCGACCGAGGAACAATTAAAGTCAGTCAGTGATGTTGCACAGAATGCCAACAAGGGCTGGAATGTAAAATCAGACAGTAACTTGGCTGCAACGCAAGTGAAGCCAACGGATACGGTCGATATCGGCTTAGCCACAGGTGAAAGCAACCTTAAATCGACTGCGGTAAATGATGGCAAAGGTACCACTACGATTGATTTTAGTTTAAGCAAAGATCTGAATATTGATACGGTCACTGCGGGTACGGGAACAAATAAAACCGTGCTGAGTCAGACAGGCGTGACGATTGATAATGGAGCGACTCAAACACAACTAGAAGCAGGCAAAGTGGTTGTTAAAAACACGGCAAATACCCTGACTTTAGAAGCAGGCAAAGGGACACTTGAAGGTTTAAGCAATAAAGATATCAGCAGTGCCGACTTTGCCACTCAAGGTCGTGCAGCGACAGAAGAACAATTGAAACAAATCCAAACTGGCTTAACTGATAGTGGCTTTGGTTTAACTGCGGCAGATGGTAATTCAGTTCAGAAGAAACTGGGACAAACGGTGGATGTGGTTGGTGCAGACAGCAATATCACAACCAAGGTAGATCAAGGTAAGCTTGCGATTGAACTGTCCAAAGACTTGGCGGTGAATAGCGTCAACGCAGCAGGAACATTGATCAATAGTAATGGTCTTAGCTTTGTGGATGCCAGTGGCAATGCAATCGCAAATAGTCCGAGTATTAGCAAGAATGGAATCAGTGCGGGCAATCAAAAGATCACCAACGTGGCCAAAGGTGATGTGAATGCCACTTCGACTGATGCGGTGAATGGCAGTCAATTATTTGCAGTTGGAGATGGCGTGAAAAACATCATTGGTGGCACAACCACTTATGATCCAAACACAGGCACATTTATCAATAACAATATCGGGAACACTGGTGAAAGTACCATCCATGATGCGATTAAATCAGTGAATAATACTGTGCAAACGGTGAGCAAAGGTTGGAATTTAACCACCAATGGGCAAAATTCAAGCCAAGTAAAACCAACAGATACCGTTGATTTTGCAAATAAAGATGGAAATATCAAAGTTAATAATACGGGGAATAATGTCACAGTTGATTTGGCGAAAGATATTAAAGTCGATAGTGTCCAAGCCGGAAATACCACGCTTAATAACAATGGTCTAACCATTAAAGATGGGCCGAGTGTCACTCAAAGTGGAATTGATGCAGGTAATAAAAAAATCACCAACGTTGCAGAGGGTAGCATCGCTAAAAACAGTAAAGATGCTGTGAATGGTAGTCAATTGCATGACATGTTGGGGGATGGAGCTTTCGTTGGTGGTGATGGAAATACCATTACCAATATTGGTGGAACAGGTGCGACCAACATCAATGATGCCATTAGCTCAATTAACCAAAAAGCGGGACAGCATTCTACAGTAGTTGCAGGTCAAAATATGACGGTCACAGAAACTGTAAATAGTTCCGGTGGTAAAGAGTTCAAAGTTGCAACAACCGATGATGTTACTTTTAAAACGGTAACCTCTCAGAAAGTGACCGCGGATAATGTAACCGTTGGCGATGTTCAGATTACCAAAGCGGGTATTAATGCGGGTAATAAAGTCATTAGCAATGTTGCAGATGGAGCCGTAAATAGTACCTCAAAAGAAGCGGTGAATGGTTCTCAGTTGAACGCTTCTAACCAATACATTACCAACTCACTTGGTGGCGGTGCGAAGTATGAAAATGGCAAATTTACTGAACCAACCTACAATGTAAATAATGGATCCTATAACAATGTAGGAGATGCGCTTGGTGCATTGAATCAAGCTAATATTAATATGGGTAATCAAATTAATAACTTGGGTGATCGAATCGAGCAAGTCTTTTATGAAACCAATGGGCGCATTGACAATTTAGAAGAAAAAATGTCTGCGGGTATCGCTGCAAATGCGGCATTAGAACAAGCCCCATATGTAGCTGGTAAAGTCACCTTAGCCGTTGGCGCTGGTTATTATAATAATCAGAATGCTGTAGGTGTGACTCTAAGAAAAACTGCAGATAATGGTCGTTGGTCACTCACCAGTGGTGCTGCGCTTGGCAGTCAAGGTGGGGCATTGGTGCGTGTCGGCGTGAGCACTGTGCTTGATTAAAATAATGAACAAAGGGAGAGCTAGACTCTCCCAACATAAATTTATAAGAATTTGGAGCAAGAAATGAGAAAAAATACATTATTGATGATCAGCGTGTTGGCGATAGGGTTTTCTTCAATCTACGCACAAGCCGATGATATGAAACAGGTTCTGCAGGGTGAAGTCACTTTTCCCAATGTCGATAAAAGCTATCTAAAGCAAGTGAAACGTTATGAATATGACAGCGTTGCACGTTTAGATACGGGTTTAACCAAAGATCAAATTCGTCATCTATTGGGAAATCCACAATTTAGTGAAGGGATTTTTTCTGTTAAAACATGGAATTATGTACTTGATATCCGTATCCCCAAAACACAAAAATATCAACGTTGTCAGCTAAGAGTTGATTTTGATAAACACTATATTGCCGAAAGACTCTCGTGGAAAGGAGAAGCATGTGAGGGTTTGATTGCATGGGGGGAGAATAATCAATTACCTGAGAAACCTGTCGTTGCTCCTGTAGCTGCAACGAAGGCAGCCAGTATCTTCTTTGCTTTTGATCGCTTTGATGAAACCGCGATTGAGACGGGTACAACCTCGATTGTGGATATTGCTCAAAGAATAAAAGCAGAAAGTTCAAATACTCCGATTATTGTCGCAGGCTTTACCGATCCTTTGGGTAAGTTCGCCTACAACTATCGTTTGTCTTCGCAGCGGGCCAATACAGTTGCGAAGTTATTGGTTGCTCAAGGTATTGATGGAAATCGTATTCAAATACAGGCCAATAGTAAAACTGATGTATATCAGCAATGTACAGGCGATCAGCATAATCAACAATTGATCGGTTGTCTTGCACCAAATCGACGCGTCAATGTGAGTTGGTAATTATGGGTTTGGTTAAAGCAGTTTGCTTGACTCCTGTTTACACACCGAGACATAAAACATAATGATCGTTAAAAACTTTAATGTTCATTTAAGCAAGGGTAGGTAATTTAAAGATACGGACATAAGCCGTAGCAGCAATACACCTTTCGCCACATTTCCAGATGTGGCTTTTTTTGTCTGATTAAATGATTTGACGTAAATCGCGAGCCGTTTCTTGTAGTAAAGGTAAAATATGGGCAATTAAATAATCCTTGGTGGTGCGCATAGTCGGAGAAACGATATTTAAGGCAGCAACCACGCTTGCATTGGAATCATATATCGGTACAGCCACAGCATGCACCCCCAATTCATGTTCTTCGCAGGAATAGCACCAGTCTTGTTCTTTGATTTCATGCAGTAATTCTAAAAATAGATCAGTTTCGGTATGGGTATATTTGGTTAGACGTTTTAACGGGTATTTTTCTAACCATCGTTTTTGTTGTTCTGGCGTTAAATGTGCAAGCAGAATTTTGCCAGCAGAAGTTGCATGGGCAGGGAGCCGATTACCTAAATGTAAGCCATAAGGATTGACTCGATCAGTTTGTTGGTGAGCTGCACTACGGGCAATGGTAATTGCTTCATAACCATCTAAAACCATCACCGAATAAATCAATGAGGTTTGATTGGTTAAAAGATTTAATAAGGGCTGGCATATTTTAGGAAGTGTGGAACCATCGAGATAAGCCCCAGAAAATTTAAGAATTTTGGGAGATAAATAATAATAATGCCCATCAAAATCTAAATAGCCTAAGTATTCTAAAGTGAGTAAATGGCGTCGTGCAGCCGCGCGGGTCATGCCCGTTTTTTCAGCGGCGGTACTCATATTCAAGCGATGTCGTTCGGGGCCAAAGCATTCTAAAATTGCCAAGCCTTTCGCGATTCCTGCAATAAAGTCTTCATGCCGAATGGTCTTTTTATTTTCGTTATGATGAATCAAACGCGGATTCTTTTCCTGATCATTTTCCATAATTTAGACATCCTTGCTAAAACGGGTTCTTTATAAAAACATTCTAAGCGAAAGATAACTATTTTACTTGGATAATGTTCGATGATCGAACAGAAAAAATAATCATCGAACAAAATGCACTTCAATGTCTAGAAGTGAGCGCAGAATTTATCAAGAATGAATAGAAGAAATCCGAACAAAGCACTCGACTTAATTTCATCGGTTTTCAGGATGAAATTAAGTCGAGTGCTGCATCGTACAGGAAGTAGTCAGATGATTGATAAAAGCACGCTCTCATTAACCGAGGCGCTATCGCAAATCAAAGATGGGGCAACCATCATGATTGGTGGTTTCGGCACCGCAGGACAACCCGCTGAACTGATTGATGGACTGATCGAACTTGGCATTAAAGACCTTGTCATTGTCAATAATAATGCAGGCAATGGCGATTATGGTTTGGCTAAACTGCTTAAAACAGGTGCAGTACGCAAAATTATCTGTTCCTTCCCACGTCAGTCTGATTCATGGGTCTTTGATGAACTGTATCGTGCTGGCAAGATTGAATTGGAGTTGGTACCGCAAGGTAATCTGGCGTGTCGTATTCAAGCTGCGGGTATGGGCCTCGGTGCAGTCTTTACCCCAACTGGCTTTGGTACCTTATTGGCAGAAGGCAAGGAAACTCGTCATATCGATGGCAAAGACCATGTACTTGAATATCCAATCAAAGCTGACTTTGCCTTAATCAAAGCCCATCAAGGCGACCGTTGGGGCAATCTGGTCTATAACAAATCTGCACGTAACTTTGGTCCGATCATGGCGATGGCTGCGGATGTCGCCATTGCACAAGTGTCTGAATTGGTCGAACTCGGTCAGCTTGATCCTGAACACATCATTACCCCTGGGATTTTTGTACAGCATGTGGTCGCTGTCGATGCGACGACTGGCGTAGGAGAATAAGCATGAGCTATCAAAAACTAAGCCGTGACCAGATTGCTGAACGTGTGGCACAAGATATTCCTGATGGTGCTTATGTCAATCTAGGCATCGGCTTACCAACTAAGATTTCCAATTATCTGCCTGCGGATAAAGATGTATTCCTGCATTCGGAAAATGGCTTGCTGGCATTCGGTCCACCACCTGCCAAAGGTGAAGAAGATCCTGAACTGATCAATGCAGGTAAAGAATATGTGACCATGCTCACAGGCGGCAGTTTTTTCCATCATGGTGATTCCTTTGCCATGATGCGTGGCGGCCATTTGGATATCGCGGTACTGGGTGCTTTTCAAGTGGCAGCCAATGGTGATCTAGCCAACTGGCATACCGGTGCAGAAGATGCGATTCCTGCGGTGGGAGGTGCGATGGATCTCGCTGTCGGTGCCAAGAAAGTTTTTATCACCACCGATCACAATACCAAGCAAGGTGAACCCAAGATTGTTGAAACTCTTTCATATCCAGCAACGGGATTGAAATGTGTCGATCGGATTTATACCGACCTGTGTGTGATTGATGTGACCGTAGATGGTTTAAAAGTGATTGAAAAAGTGGATGGCCTGAGCTTTGAGGAGTTACAGGTGTTGACAGGTGCTCAGTTGATTGATGCGACTCAGGGATAATGAATCCCTCCCAACCTCCCTTTAAAAAAGGGAGGAGTTCCCCTCTTTACAAAGAGGGGCTAGGGGAGATTTTTAAGGAAAAACACATGAAAAACGCTTATATCATTGATGCCATCCGTACCCCATTCGGTCGCTATGCGGGCGGTCTTGCAGCTGTACGTGCTGATGACTTGGGAGCCATTCCAATTCAGGCACTTATACAACGCAATCCAAAAGTAGATTGGCAGCAAGTCGATGATGTGATCTATGGCTGTGCCAACCAAGCAGGTGAAGATAACCGTAACGTTGGACGTATGTCAGCCTTATTGGCAGGCTTACCTTATCAAGTGCCAGCCACCACAGTGAACCGTTTATGTGGTTCGTCACTGGATGCAATTGCGATGGCGGCACGGGCGATTAAAGCCAATGAAGCAGATCTGATTATTGCAGGTGGTGTGGAAAGCATGAGCCGTGCGCCTTATGTGATGGGCAAATCCGACAGTGCCTTTGGCCGTAGTCAAAAGATTGAAGACACCACTATGGGCTGGCGTTTTATCAATCCAAAACTCAAAGAAATGTATGGCGTAGATAGCATGCCGCAAACCGCGGAAAACGTGGCGGAACAATTCAATATTAATCGTGCCGATCAAGATCAGTTTGCGCTCAACAGCCAAGAACGTACTGCAACTGCACAAGCGAAGGGTTTCTTCTCCAATGAAATCATTCCTGTGACGATTCCACAGCGTAAGGGCGATGCCATTGTGGTGGATAAAGATGAGCATCCACGTGCCTCAACGACATTAGAGGCACTGACCAAACTTAAAGGTGTAGTTAAAGCCGAAGGGACTGTTACAGCTGGCAACGCCTCTGGGATTAATGACGGTGCAGCCGCAGTGTTGATTGCTTCGGACGACGCCTTGGAAAAATATCAACTCAAGCCACGTGCCAAAATCATTGCGGCGACGACGGTCGGAGTTGAACCACGGATTATGGGCTTTGCACCTGCGCCTGCAATCAAAAAATTACTGAAACAAGCCAATCTTTCTCTAGCGCAGATGGATGTGATTGAGTTGAACGAAGCCTTTGCAGCACAAGCCTTAGCGGTAACTCGTGATTTAGGTTTGAGTGATGACGATGCACGAATCAA
Organism: Acinetobacter sp. Ac_3412; assembly: GCF_013072675.1. Lineage (NCBI taxonomy): Bacteria > Pseudomonadati > Pseudomonadota > Gammaproteobacteria > Moraxellales > Moraxellaceae > Acinetobacter > Acinetobacter sp. Ac_3412. The sequence continues at coordinate 37,302 of NZ_LXUJ01000007.1, forward strand.
CCCGAATGGTGGTGCAATTGCCTTGGGTCATCCACTGGGTGCTTCAGGTGCACGCTTGGTGACGACGGCTCTAAATCAACTTGAACAGATCAAAGGTCAGTATGCCTTATGTTCGATGTGCATTGGTGTTGGTCAAGGCATCGCCTTGATTATTCAACGTGTTGAGTGAGGTCTGTCATGAGCCAGTTATACGCCAGCTTATTTTATCAGCCTGAAGTCACTAACATTTTTAGTGACGAAGCGTTATTGAAATATATGATCCAGACCGAAGTGGCTTTAGCCAAAGCTCAGGCACAGGTCAATGTGATTCCTGCTTCGGCAGCAACGATCATTGAACAGGTTGGACACAATGCTGTAGCACAAATCGATCTAGATGCGTTGGCTACAGCAGCAGGACTGGCTGGTAATGTTGCGATTCCATTGGTCAAACAATTCACCGCTTTGGTGAAACAGCAGGATGAAGAAGCTTCACGCTATGTACATTGGGGCGCGACCAGTCAGGATATTATTGATACAGCAACAATTCTGCAGTGCCGAGACGCCTTGGCATTGATCGAAAAGCAACTGCAACAGGCCTATCAAATTTCCTTAAAGCAAGCCCAGCAATATCGCCATCAAGTCATGATTGGACGCACTTGGTTACAGCAAGCTTTGCCGATTACTTTGGGGCATAAATTTGCACGCTGGGCAGCAGCTTTGAAACGTGATCTTGATCGCTTACAAGCAATGAAAACTCGCATATTGACTGCACAGCTCGGTGGAGCAGTAGGTTCACTGGCATCTTTACAAGATCAAGGTTCAGCGGTGGTCGAAGCTTTTGCAGCTCAACTCAATTTAACCGTACCAGAATGTACATGGCATGGTGAACGCGACCGTATGGTTGAACTTGCCAGTATGCTTGCTTTGATTGTTGGCAATGTTGGCAAGATGGCAAAAGACTGGTCATTGCTGATGCAAACCGAAATCGCAGAAGTTTTTGAACCAACAGCAAAAGGGCGTGGTGGTTCATCGACTATGCCACATAAGCGTAATCCTGTGGCAGCAGCTTCAATTCTTGCAGCAGCCAATCGTGTGCCCGCCTTAATGGCAAGCGTGTATCAAAGCATGGTGCAAGAGCATGAACGTGCTTTGGGTGCATGGCATGCAGAATGGTTGGCAATTCCAGAAATTTTCCAGTTATGTGCGGGTGCTTTGGAACGTGGTTGTGATGTGCTTGAGCATATGCAAGTCAATGCAGAGGCGATGCAACGCAATCTTGAATGTACACAAGGTTTAATCATGGCCGAAGCAGTGATGATGGCACTTGCGCCCAAGATTGGTCGTTTAGATGCACACCATCTGGTTGAGCAGGCCTGCCGGCAAGCCGTTGCTCAACAGCAGCATTTAAAAATCATCTTGTCAGCGATGGATGAAGTTAGCACTCATTTTAATGATCAGGCATTGGATGAATTGTTCATGCCAGCATCTTACCTTGGCAATATTCAAGCCCAAATTGATGCCGTGCTACACGCAGCAAAAGGAGAGTAAGCACATGATCACGCATATCAATAATCGTCAGGGACATCCGCTGGCTGTTCAGGTTCAAGGGCGCAAAGATGCACCTGTGATCATGTTCTCTAACTCTTTGGGAACTGACCACAGCATGTGGCAGGCACAGGTTTCGGCTTTGACCGAGCATTACCAAATCATCACCTATGACACGCGCGGACATGGTACAAGCGCAGTCATTGCTCATACCACCTTGCAAAATCTGGCAGAAGATGCGGTCGATATTCTGGATGCCTTAGCGATTGAAAAAGCTCATTTCTGCGGTATTTCAATGGGTGGGATTACCGCATTGGCTTTAGCAATTCATCATGCTGAACGTTTTCACAGTATTAGCGTCGCAAATTCAGCTGCAAAAATTGGTACTGCCGAAGCGTGGAATACCCGTGCAGAGAGTGTTGAACAAAACGGTTTGGCTGAAATTGTAAAGACCACGCATACACGTTGGTTTAGTGAACACTTTGATTATGCGCATGATGTTTTAGCGCAAAAGACGATTCAAAGTCTTGCCGTGACACCTGCACAAGGCTATGCCAATGCATGTCGTGCTTTAGCTGATGCAGATGTTCGAGATCAACTGTATCAAATTCAGATTCCAACGTTAATTATTGCAGGGCAGTACGATCCTGTCACAACGGTTCAAGATGCAGAGTTTATGCATCAACTCATTGCAACCAGTCAGCTTGAAATCTTGGCAGCGTCGCATTTATCCAATATTGAACAGCCACAAGTGTTCAATCAGACATTGTCCAAGTTTATTCAAAACATATAACCATAAGGGTTAGAAAGGAATTCGCCTACAAGGAGGCAACTATGGCACAGGAATTTGCTGCCCAAAAAAACAGTATGGATGCACAGGCACTGATTAATGAGGCACCTGTGAGCAAGTATCAATGGATGATCGCAATTATTTGTTTTCTGATTGTATTTGTCGATGGAATCGATACTGCCGCAATGGGTTTTATTGCACCTGCTTTGGCACAGGATTGGGGCATTGATCGCTCCCAACTCGGGCCAGTAATGAGTGCTGCACTCGGTGGCATGATCATTGGTGCACTGGTTTCAGGACCAACAGCTGATCGGTTTGGACGAAAAATTGTTTTAACCATCTCCATGTTAATTTTTGGTGGTTTTACCTTGGCTTCGGCTTATGCGCCAGACCTAAACAGTTTGGTGGTATTACGCTTTTTAACGGGTATTGGTTTAGGCGCGGCGATGCCGAATGCGACCACCTTGTTTTCGGAATATTGCCCGCAACGGAGTCGCTCTTTATTGGTGACCTGTATGTTCTGTGGCTACAACTTAGGTATGGCTACAGGTGGTTTTATCAGCAGCTGGCTGATTCCGACTTTTGGTTGGCATAGTCTGTTTTTATTGGGTGGATGGACACCATTAATTCTGATGGTGTTGGTGATTTTCTTATTACCTGAATCTTATCGCTTCCTGATCGTGAAAGGTCAAGACCCTGCAAAAGTCCGCAAAATTTTAAGTCATATTGCACCTGAAAAAGTTCAAACAGTTGAGCATTTTCATATTCCAGAAGAACAGTCTGCTGTTGCAGAAAAGAAAAATGTGTTTGGCATGCTGTTCTCTAAACAATATGCCAAAGGCACAGTTTTATTGTGGTCGACCTATTTTATGGGGTTAGTGGTGATTTATTTGCTGACCAGTTGGTTACCAACCTTGATGCGTGAAACGGGCGCAACCATGGAGCGTGCCGCATTTATCGGAGGATTGTTCCAGTTCGGTGGTGTACTCAGTGCCTTGTTCATTGGTTGGGCAATGGATCGCTTTAATCCAAATCGCATTATTTCGGGCTTCTATTTTATTGCAGGCCTATTTGCAGTTGCTGTTGGGCAAAGCTTGAGCAATCCAACTTTATTGGCTGTTTTGGTGCTCTGTGCAGGGATTGCCATTAATGGTGCGCAATCGTCTATGCCAGCGTTAAGTGCGCGCTTCTATCCAACCCAATGTCGTGCAACTGGTATTGCATGGATGACAGGGATTGGTCGTTTTGGTGCCGTGTTTGGTGCGTGGATTGGTGCCGTGTTATTGGGCAATGACTGGTCATTTACCGCCATTCTCAGTTTGCTGATGATTCCTGCTACAGCGGCAGCCATCGCAATTTTTGTTAAATCGCTAGTTGCTCATACCGATGCAACCTAAGGCTCATATTTTCAAGATGAGGAGCAACGTTCATGAATGATGAACAACGTTATCAACAAGGACTGAAAGTCCGTACCGAAGTGTTGGGTGAAAAGCATGTCGGCCGCTCTTTGGCGAACCTTAATGATTTCAATCAGGATTTCCAGAATTTTATTAGTCGTTTTGCTTGGGGTGAAGTGTGGTCACGTGAAGGCTTGCCACGTCATACCCGTAGTTTGGTCACGATTGCGATCTTATTGGCTTTGGGGCGAGAAGATGAACTTAGAATGCATTTGCGTGCCTGCTTCAACAATGGTGTCACCAAGGATGAACTGAAAGAACTGATCTTGCATAGTTCTTTATATGCAGGTTTGCCAGCAGCCAATGCAGCCATGCATATGGCCGAAGAAGTCTTTAAGGAACTTGGCATTGACGTGCAGCCCATTGCAGCACAACCACAGGATTAAGGAGACAGGCATGTTAAAGCATACATTAGGTGCATACCCACAACGTAATACCGATGATCATCCGCCAGCATATACACCCGGTTATAAGACCAGTGTATTACGCTCGCCAAAGAATGCATTGATCTCAATTAATGAAACCTTGACTGAAGTCACTTCACCGCATTTTTCACCAAGTATTTTTGGTCCTAAAGATAATGACCTGATCCTGAACTATGCCAAAGAAGGTCTACCTGTGGGTGAACGTATCATTGTGCATGGTTATGTGCGTGATCAGTTTGGCCGTCCTGTGAAAAATGCTTTATTAGAAGTGTGGCAGGCCAATGCATCAGGTCGTTATCGTCATCCAAATGACAAATTTATTGGTGCCATGGATCCTAATTTTGGTGGTTGTGGCCGTACCTTAACCGATGAAAATGGCTTCTATATTTTCCGTACCATCAAACCAGGTCCGTATCCGTGGCGTAATCGAATTAATGAATGGCGTCCAGCGCATATCCATTTTTCTTTAATCGCAGATGGTTGGGCTCAGCGTCTGATTTCGCAGTTCTATTTTGAAGGCGATACGCTGATTGATACTTGCCCGATTTTAAAAACCATTCCTTCCGAAGATCAGCGTCGTGCCTTGATTGCACTGGAAGATAAAAACAATTTCATTGAAGCAGATAGCCGTTGTTACCGCTTTGATATTCATCTGCGTGGTCGTCGTGCGACTTATTTTGAAAATGATTTGACTTAAGGGAGACCAACGATGAATGCATGGAATTTTCAGGAATTAAAGGAAACCCCATCACAAACAGGTGGTCCTTATGTTCATATCGGTTTATTACCGCAACAAGCCAATATTGAAGTATTTGAGCATAACTTCGATAACCAGTTAGTCAATGAGCAAACGCAGGGGCAACGTATTCGTCTGGAAGGTCAAGTCTTTGACGGGCTGGGTTTGCCATTAAGAGATGTATTGCTGGAAATCTGGCAGGCGGATGCAAATGGTGTTTATCCAAGTCAGGCGGATACTCAAGGTAAAACTGCCGATCCACATTTTCTTGGTTGGGGGCGTACAGGAGCCAATTTTGAAACAGGATTCTGGAGTTTTAATACGGTAAAACCAGACGCTGTTGCAGGCCGTAAAGGCTCAATTCAGGCACCGCATATCGCAGTCGCAGTTTTTGCACGCGGCATTAATATCGGTTTGCACACCCGTATCTATTTTGATGATGAGGTGGATGCCAATGCCAATGATCCAGTGTTAAACAGCATTGAGTGGGCAGTACGTCGCCAGACTTTAATCGCCAAACGCAGTGACGTGGATGGTGAAGTGGTCTATCGCTTTGATATTCGTATTCAGGGTGATGATGAAACCGTGTTCTTTGATATTTAGACATTGCTTTAAATATCTTCCTTTCAAATATGACTGATTACGGAATCACTTAGATCCTGAAATTGAAAATACTCCTCACTGTTGATGGGTGAGGAGAGATTAAAAATGAGATGAGAACTCGGCAAGACTTCGCAGAGTTGCAAAAAATTTATTAAGGACGATACAGATGAAAATGAAAACACTGGCAGCAGTAATGTTGCTTGTTAGCCCCTTATTGATGGTTCAAACCGCACAAGCTCAAGAGCATCAGCAAAAGCAGGTCGAGTTAGCTGAACTGGCAAAGCTGCCTGTGAAAACTATTGTACCAATCACAGCCAAAACCAAAGAGCAGGCAATTGCTCAGGCAAAAGTGATTGCAGCGAATGCTGATGCAGATCTCGCTGAGTTTCGGATTGATTTACTGAACTTTGCCAATGATAGCGAGCAAGTGATTGCCTTGGGCCAAGAGCTAAAACAGATTCTGGGCGTTAAGCCGATGATTGCCACCATCCGTACCCATAACGAAGGTGGGCAATTAACAATTAGCGATGCAGATTATGGCAAGACCTATCAAGCGTATTTACAGCAGCCATTTATGGACATGCTGGATGTGGAAATGTTCCGTGATCAGCACATTGTGAAGAATACAGTCAAATTGGCGCATGCGAAAAAAGTGCTGATTGTGATGTCAAATCATGATTTTCAAAAAACACCGCTTGAGGCTGAAATCATCAAACGCTTACTCAAGCAGGATGAGTTAGGGGCAGATATTCTTAAAATCGCAGTCATGCCACAAAGCAAGCAGGATGTATTTACCCTGATGAATGCGACCTTAAATGTCAGTCAACAGTCCAAAAAGCCATTACTCACCATGTCGATGGGCAAACTTGGCACGATTTCCCGCATCGCCACGGCCAATATGGGGGGGAGCTTTAGCTTTGGCATGATTGGTGAAGCATCGGCACCCGGTCAAATTGACGTGACTCAACTGAAACAGTTTTTAAAAACGGTTCAACCTACACAATAATTTAAAAAGGATTTTTAGACATGAAAGCAATTTACTTACGTTTAAGCACTTTAGCTGTGGCGATGGCAGTTTCGGGAATGGCAGCAGCAGAAACTTATGTTGTTGATCGTTATCAAGATGATAAAGATAAAGGTTCTTTGCGTTGGGCAATTGAACAAGCCAATAGCAAGCCGACTGAAGCCAGCGAGATTCTGATTCAGGCAGTAGGTAAAGCGCCTTATGCCATTAAGGTCAACAGTCCATTACCTGAGATCAAAGCGCCTGTAAAAATCATTGGGACGCAATGGGCAAAAACAGGTGAGTTTATTGCAGTCGATGGATCGAATTATATTAAAGGAACTGGTGTTGAAGCCTGTCCTGGTGCGGTTGAAGGGCAGTTCGGGACCAATGTCCGTACCACAACTTTGCCGGGTATCGTATTACGCGACATCAATGGAGTAACGATTCAAGGTTTGGAAATCCGTCATTTCTGTATCGGAATTTTAATGAACCGTGCCAGCAATAACCTTATTCAAAACAACCGCATTATGCACAACTATGGTGGTGCAGGGGTGATGCTGACTGGCGATGATGGCAAGGGCAATCCAACAGCGACCACCACCAATAACAACAAAGTATTGAATAACTACTTTCAGGACAATGGTGACGGGCTTGAACTGACTCGTGGCGCAGCATTTAACTTAGTTGCCAATAACCATTTTATTTCTACAGCAGCAAATCCTGAACCTTCACAAGGGATTGAAATATTGTGGGGCAATGACAATGCGGTCGTCGGCAATAAATTTGAAAACTATTCAGATGGCTTGCAGATCAACTGGGGCAAGCGCAATTATATTGCCTATAACGAACTGACCAATAACTCCAATGGTTTTAACCTGACCGGTGATGGCAACATTTTTGACAGCAATAAAGTACATGGCAATCGGGTGGGAATCGCGATTCGCTCTGAGAAAGATGCCAATGCACACATTACCCTGACCAAAAACTTAATCTGGAATAACGGCAAAGACATTAAACGTTGTGAGGCGGGTGGAAGTTGTGTACCGAATCAACGCGTCGGCGCGATTATCTTTGATATCCCGGGTTTAGAGCATGCACATTTTGTGGGTTCACGTGGTCATGGGGTCAAAATTGATCCTGCCAACTTGCAAAAAACCTGTAACGCACCCGATGAGCAAGGCTGTAATGCACAACCGAATCAAAATATTCAGGCACCAAAATTAACCTTGTCTAAAGGACAAATTGCAGTCGAAGTCAAAGGTCAGCCGAACCAACGTTATCAGGTCGAGTTTTTTGGAAACTCATCTGCAAATCCAAATGAAGCAGAGTTTTATTTAGGTTCAGCGGTTGCCGCAACCAATGCACAAGGAACCGCAACGCTGACTTGGAAACCAACAGCGCAAGTTGCTTCAGTGACAGCAACGATCACTGACCGTGTAGGTGCGACATCTGAACTCAGTTCAGCTGTAAAACTGAAATAAACGGCAAGGAGGCCGAATATGAAGTCGAATGCATTATTGCTCAAAATGAGCTGTTTGGCAGTTGCTGTATGTGCTGCTCAATCTAGTTTTGCGGATCAGCCATGGTCACAGGATCGTCAATGGCTACTCGGTGACTGGAATGGTCAGCGTCAGCAACTGGAAAAAGAAGGCTATAAATTTACTGCCTCGATCATGAGTCAAGCTGCGACCAATCTGGATGGCGGCTATAACGATGACAATGCTTTTAAAAATGCTGCACAACTGTCGCTAGGTGCCAATTTCGATTTAGGGAAAATTGCAGGTTGGAAAGATACCAGTGCCAGCCTTTTAATCACAAAACGTGATGGTAATGCCTTAACCTTGGATCGAATTAAAGATCCTCGTTCTAGTGCACTCGGCAATTCACAGGAAATCTATGGTCGCGGCAAAATCTGGCGTTTGAGTCAGGCATGGGTGAAAAAGGGCTTCGTTGATAATACTGTGCAGTTCAAGATTGGCCGTATGGGCATGTCAGAAGATTTTAATGGCTCACAATGTGAATTCCAGAATTTATTATTGTGTGGCGGACAGCTTGGGAAGTCGATTGGTTCAATCTGGTACAACTTACCTGTTGGATTATGGGGCGCCAATGTTAAATATCAATTCGCACCTGAATGGACGTTAGGTGTCGGTGTCTACGAAGTCAATCCAGACAATATTAAAACTGATCGTAATCGTGATGGTTTTAATTTGGATATGGATCATGTCAAAGGTGCAACCCTTCCTGTCGAACTGGCATGGCGACCAAAACTTGCAGCATTTAATGGCTTATCAGGTGAATATAAAGCCGGGGCACTCTATTCAACAGCCGAAGCCAATGATATTGCGACAGTCGGCAAAGTACATGATGGCAAGCATAGTTTTTGGTTGAATGCACAACAACAACTCAGCCAAAAAGGCGACGATCCAAAACGTGGTTTGTACGTCAGTTTCAATGCGGTGGTGAATGATAAAGCCACTACAGCAGTCAACAGTACCCAGCAACTGGCACTTTGGTACAAAGGCCCTTTTGATGGTCGCCCAAATGATTCAATTGGCTTTGGTATTGCCAACTACCTCGTCAATGATCGCTATAAAGATCGTCAGATTGAAATGAACCAGAGCCGTGGTTATGAGCAATACGATGCGCTTGCTGCAGATTATGTACCCGTCCAGCGTGATGAACTCAATATCGAATTGAACTATAGCTATCAGTGGTCACCTGCGGTGATGTTAAGACCGAACCTGCAATATATCCATCAACCTGCAGGTGTTAAAGAGGTGGATGATGCATGGGTTGCAGGCCTGAGCATGCGCGTGAATTTTTAATACAGGAGTATGACAGATGTCTGAATCTTCAAGCTCACATACCATACTGAAAATATGGTGCTTTATTTTAGCGTTGGTTTTATTGCTTACAGGTCTGTTTTTTACAGTCGGTGGGTTTCAACTCGCGACGCTGGGTGGATCATGGTATTTCCTGATCTCGGGTGTATTAACGCTGATCTCTGCTGTTTTTATTTTTAAGAAAAAAGCACTGGGTGTCTGGCTATTCAGTTTAGTTTTTATAGGAACGATCTTCTGGTCATTGATTGATGCCGGTTGGGAGTTCTGGCCTTTATTTTCAAGACTGATGTTTCCAGCAGGTTTATTTGCCGCGCTGATGTTTACTTTACCTGCCATCCGTCGTTATCAATTTCAACCGAGTGCTGATCTACCAGCTTATGGTTTGGGAATAGTGACGGTTATCGGCATGGTAATCGGTTTTTATCAGATGTTCCAGCCACATCCAACGTTTGCGGCCTCTGGGCAGGCCTTGCCTTTGGTTCCAGTAAAAACCGATATGAAGCAGACCAACTGGCAGCATTATGGTCAGGACGCAGGTGGAAGTCGTTTTGCTGCATTGGATCAGATCACACGGGATAATGTGCATCAATTAAAAGAGGTTTGGCGTTTCCGTACAGGTGATTTCACCACAGGTTCGGGAAATGGTGCAGAAGATCAAATGACGCCGTTACAAGTGGGCAATAAGATTTTCCTATGTACTCCGCATAATAATATTTTCGCGTTGGAAGCGGACTCTGGTAAACAACTCTGGAAAGCGGAAGTTAATTCCAAGTCGGATGCATGGGAGCGTTGTCGTGGTGTTGCTTATTTTGATTCAACGCAAGCACTGGTTCAACCGACTCTAGCGGGAGCGACACCTGTAAAAGCGGTGGCAAACAACACCTCATGTCTGCGCCGTGTTTATACCAATACACCAGATGGTCGCTTAATCGCAGTCAATGCAGATACAGGTGAACGTTGTAAAGATTTTGGTGTAGAGGGAACAGTAGACCTACTCAGAGGTCTAGGTGAGGGTACAACTGCTCCACGTTTTGAGGTGACATCTGCGCCAACCATTGCAGGAACTGTAATTGTGGTGGGTAGTCGTATCGCGGATAATTTTGCTGCCGATATGCCGGGTGGAGTGATTCGTGCATACGATGTCATTACAGGTGAATTACGTTGGGCCTTTGATCCACGTAATCCAGATCCCAACCATGTGTTAAAAGAAGGTGAAACCTATAAACGTAGTTCAGCAAACTCATGGGCAGCCATGTCTTATGATCCGCAAATGAACACAGTATTCTTGCCAATGGGTAGCTCCTCTGTTGATGTGTGGGGTGGTAATCGTCAACCATTGGACCACAAATACAACTCATCTGTTCTGGCTTTGGATGCAACCACAGGCAAGGAAAAGTGGGTCTATCAGACCGTTCATAATGACCTTTGGGATTTTGATTTGCCAATGCAACCCAGCTTGGTGGATTTCCCGATGCAAGATGGCAGTAATAAACCTGCTGTGGTGATTGGAACTAAATCAGGCCAGTTCTTTGTATTGGATCGTGTAACGGGCCAACCACTCACTAAAGTGATTGAACAGCAAGTTAAACCTGCCGATATCAAAGGTGAGCAATACAGCCCAACTCAACCACGTTCGGTGGAAATGCCACAGATTGGCAATCAGACCTTAACTGAATCGGATATGTGGGGTGCAACACCATTTGACCAGTTGATGTGCCGAATTAACTTTAAATCGATGCGTTATGAAGGTTTATTTACTGCTCCGGGGACCGATAAATCTTTAAGTTTTCCGGGTTCTTTGGGCGGCATGAACTGGGGCAGCATTGCCTTTGATCCAAGTCATCAATATATGTTCGTCAATGACATGCGTTTAGGACTGTGGATTCAATTGATTGAACAAACGCCAGAAGACTTGGCTGTTCAAGCCAATGGCGGAGAGAAAGTCAATACAGGTATGGGTGCAGTGCCGATGAAGGGTACACCCTATAAAGTCAACAAAGATCGTTTCTGGTCAAAGTTGAATATCCCATGCCAAAAACCACCGTATGGCACTATGACCGCAATTGATATGAAAACCCGTCAAATTGCATGGCAGGTTCCAATGGGAACCGTGCAAGATACGGGCCCGATGGGCATCAAAATGGGGCTTAAAGCACCGATTGGAATGCCAACCATCGGTGGACCAATGGCAACTCAAGGTGGGGTGGTATTCTTTGCTGCAACTCAGGATTATTACTTGCGTGCATTGGATTCATCCTCGGGCAAAGAGTTGTGGAAAGCGCGTTTACCTGTAGGCAGCCAAGCGACACCGATTAGCTATGTGGCTCCAAAAAATGGCAAGCAGTATGTGCTGATTACCGCGGGCGGTGCACGTCAATCGCCTGATCATGGTGATTATGTGATTGCATATAGCTTGAACTAAGTTCTTTTAAGTTTTTAAGATAAAAACGGTGACCCTTGCGGTTGCCGTTTTTTTTATTTCAATCTGAACCTTATAGCTTATTGATGATGTTTGTGGTCTAAGCACAAGAATTGGCATATTCATTGCTTAATTTATGATATCTGGTCTGACCAGTCAGACAATGCGTTAAATTGGAGCAGCGATGCAACTTGAAACATTCAATCAGCTCGATTCAGGTGAGGCCCAACGGGTCTTGCAAGGTTGTGTGCACATTCCAACTTGGATTTCTGAATTGCTACAGCAACGTCCTTACAGCTCTAAAGAACAGCTTTATCAAACTGCGCTTGCACAAGCTCAAACCTGGCAATGGCCTGAAATTTCTGCGGCCTTGGCGCAACATCCACGTATAGGCGAGAAAAAAGCGGCAGCGGTGTTGTCTGAAAAAGAACAGCAGTTTTCTCAGCAAGAACAAGGGCAGATCCAAACCGATGCCGTACTGCAACTGGCACTTTATCAGGGCAATTTAGATTATGAGCACAAATTTGGGCATATCTATCTGATTCGTGCAGCAGGTCGTTCAGGGCAACAGATACTGTCTGAGCTGCAACGCAGACTCAAAAACACAGCAGAACAAGAGCAAGCCGAAGTGAAGCAGCAATTAGGGGAAATTGCACTGCTTCGTTTAAATCAGGAGATTCAATAATGGCGGGTATCAGCACACATATTTTAAATGCATCATTGGGTCAGCCTGCGTCAAAGGTTCTGGTGAAATTACTGCAGCAAGTGGATCAAGGCTACGTGTTATTGGATCAACAACTTACCGATGCCGATGGTCGTATTAAAACATTCAACATCGATGTATTTGTGCAAAGCAATTACCAATTAATTTTTGAAGTTGCCGATTATTTTCAAGCTTTAAATACCGAAAGTTTTTATCCACGTGTGTGTATTGATTTTAAGGTCGTTGATATTCAACAGCATTATCACGTGCCGTTATTAATCAGCCCGTTTTCATATTCAACCTATCGTGGTAGCTAAACCAACTTAAGCAATGTGGACATTATGAATTTAATTTGAGGAATTAACCCATGCAGCAAGACAACCTAGACCGTGAGGTTCACGGATCAGCAGAACATCAGTATTTAGGCATGAACAAAAACCTCATTTATGGTTTGCAGCATGTCTTAACCATGTATGGCGGCATCATTGCACCACCGTTAATTATTGGTGCTGCAGCGGGCTTGCAAGCCTCTGAAATTGGATTATTGGTGGCGGCTGCATTATTCGTTGGGGGAATTGCCACCGTTTTACAAACCGTTGGTTTCAAGCATTTCGGAGCGAAATTGCCGATTGTTCAGGGTGTATCTTTTGCAGGGGTCGCCACCATTCTTGCTATTGTGACCACTGGTGGTGGTTTGGCATCGGCGTTTGGTGCTGTGATTGTGGCTTCGATCATTGGTCTATTGCTCACCCCATTTTTCGCAAAAATCATTCGTTTTTTCCCACCCGTGGTAACAGGTTGTGTGATTACCATGATCGGTATTTCGCTGACACCTGTGGCAATCCGCTGGATTATGGGCGGCAACCCAAAAGCTGAAAACTGGGGGGATCCAGCCAATGTCGGTTTGGCATTAATGACCTTAGCGATTGTGATTATTTTTAGTATGTTACGCAGTCAAATCTTGCGACGGCTTGCGATTTTGATTGCGATTGTGTTGGGAACAATACTGGCTTATTTTGCAGGATTCACTGATTTTTCTAATGTGGGTTCAGGCTCTATTTTTGCTTTGCCGAGCTTTTTCCACTTCGGTTCTCCTGTCTTTGAGTTTTCTGCCATTCTTTCCATGGTGATTGTGACATTGGTGGTGATGACGGAAACCACCGCAGATATTATTGCGATTGGTGAAATCGTAGGTAGCAAAGTCGATTCTAAACGGATTGGGGATGGTTTACGTGCAGATATGTTATCGAGTGCAATCTCACCGATCTTTGGTTCATTTATGCAAACGGCATTTGCACAGAATGTTGGACTGGTTGCGATAACTGGCATTAAGAGCCGATTCGTAGTGGCAACTGCTGGAGGAATTCTGATTGTTTTAGGTTTGCTGCCGATTGTGGGGCGTTTAGTCGCATCCATTCCGATGCCGGTATTAGGCGGAGCGGGGATTGTCCTGTTTGGAACGGTCGCTGCCAGTGGAATTCGCACTTTAGCGAAAGTGGATTATAACGAGCATAAGAACCTGATTATAGTCGCAACCTCATTGGCGATTGGCATGATTCCGATTGTAAATCATGAGTTTTATGCACAATTCCCTGTTTCTGTGCAGATGTTATTACACTCTGGGATCAGTTCGACCTGTATTACCGCAATTCTACTCAACATCATTTTCAATCATCTTCCATTCACTAAAAAATCAGTGGAAGTGGCAAGCTTGCCCTTAAATTCAGGGCATTGATCATCACGGATTCAGGCTTGAATGTTCAAACTGAATCCTGCTTTTTACCTGCACATCGTTAAAAGTCGCTTATTCAATTTTGAATAGGTCTGGGGGAGTTGTGGCTTTAAAAAGTGTAAAGCACGATTTTTAAAGTATCAGCAAGTCAGTTTTAAACGTTTTAAACCAATTTTAGATCAAATATCTAGGGGATAACTATGCAAAAAATTCACTTAACATCGGTTGCTTTCGCAGTCGCTATGGGGACAACACTACCTGCATGGGCTGCCGATACCAGCTTAAATGCTTTATTTAATCTGCAACAAGATTGTCAGCCTCAGGACAATTCAATTGAATCGATTTCCGCTGTATTTGCCTGTGGTAGCGTGCATGGTGTGGTCAAGTCTACTTATTATTCACTCAATAATGGTTATTTTGTGAATAATTTAAATCAAGATACCACGGTGATTGGCGGCTATATCAAATATGAAACAGCGCCTTTTTATGGAGTGCAGGCAGGAATTGGCTATGATATTCAACGCCGATTAGATGAAAAAAACAAAAATGATGAAGTCTCTGAATTAAAAGAAGATCGTGATGGTTTAGCAGAAGCTTATCTGACATGGAAAAATGATTTGGCTCGGGTGACCGTCGGTAATCAACGTCTCAATTTGCCGTTTATGGGGGATTATGCGGACCGCCGTGTTTTGATGTTCTTATATCAAGCTGCGGATGTACAGATCGGGAATAACAATAATTTTCTGCGCCTAACCAAAGTGAATAAATATAAAAGTTATGCGGAAGATGAGTTCACCAAAAGCTCACGTCAAAATTCAAACTTGGAAACTGATGGCGTTTGGTCGATTGGTGCTGGGAAACGCTTTGCACTAGCGGATGATAAGACCCTGAAAACACAACTGTGGTATCAGGATTATGATGATTATCTGCGTTTGATCTATACCCAAGCGGATCTGGCATTTCCAAAATTGAATTATGCTCCTGAGTTTTCACTGCAATATATGTCTGGCAAGGATCAGGGCAAGGCACTTGCAGGCGAGGTCAATAGTCAGGTTTGGGGTGTCCAAGCTGCGTTGAAAGTTTTACCCGCTGCCACTTTGAAGCTGGCCTATAACTATATTAAGCCCGATCAGAACAGCTATCTAAATGGTGCGCTGCTTATGCCTTATGCCAGTCAGACCTCGTCTGGTGAAATTTTTGCACAACCTTTTTTTACCAGTACCCAAGATTTAGGTGCGGGCAATGCCTTGATGGTGTCTTTGGAGGGCAAACTGACAGATCAAGTGATTGCAGGAGCACGTTATTCATTTATGGATTTAAAAGAGGCTGAAAATGTCGCCAGTCGAAACCAATCTGAATACATGCTGTTCGGCATTTATAACTTCACGGGTGCTTTGAAAGGTTTTAGTGTCAGTAATTTTGCAGGGATTCAGACTTCTCCGCGCTATGACAAGAATTTTTTACAAAACCGTTTTGCACTGAGCTACAAATTTTAAAGGACGAGGTAATGACAATGATGGCCAGCTTAAATAGCCGTTCAAGAATCTGGATTAAACAACCACTTGCAATTTATACCGCGAATCAACTCGATGCGAGTAATGGCTTGGTGATTGAAAATAATAAAATCATCGAGGTTTTGGCAAAGGACCAGCAGCCTAGTCTGCCATGTGATGACATATTCGATGCCAAAGACTTGGTGGTGATTCCTGGGTTGGTGAATAGCCACCATCATTTTTATCAAACCTTGACTCGGGCTTGGGCACCTGTGGTTAATCTACCTTTATTTCCATGGTTGGTTAATCTGTACCCGATATGGGCACGTCTAAATCCAGAACAGTTACATGTGGCGACTCAAGTGGCTTTGGCCGAGTTGTTGTTATCGGGCTGTACCTTTGCTGCGGATCATCATTATTTATTCCCGCAACAATTGACCGATGCGATTGATATTCAAGTTAATGCCGCGCAGCAATTGGGAATGCGGGTGATGTTAACCCGTGGTTCGATGAGTCTCGGACAAGAACAGGGTGGTTTACCGCCACAGCATACTGTGCAAAGCATGGAGGTCATTTTAAGGGACAGTGAGCGCTTGGTGCAGACATATCATCAACGGGGGGATAATGGCATGGTCAATATTGCTTTGGCTCCATGCTCCCCCTTTTCGGTCACACAGGAGATTATGCGAGAAAGTGCGCAACTTGCTCAGACACTGGATGTTCGATTGCATACACACCTTGCAGAAACCTTGGATGAGGAAAGCTTCTGTCTGGAAAAGTTTGGCATGCGTACGGTGGATTATTTAGAACACGTGGGTTGGCTGAATGAACGGACTTGGTTGGCACACGGTATTCATTTTAATGCGGATGAAATTCAGCGTTTAGGGCAGGCGGGTGTAGGGATTTGTCATTGTCCCCATTCCAATATGCGCCTCGCCTCAGGGATTTGTCCAACCCTCGATTTAATGCAGGCAGGTGCCAAGGTCGGTTTGGGGGTTGATGGTTCTGCGTCTGGAGATGCTTCAAATTTAATTCTGGAAGTTCGTCAGGCCATGTATTTACAGCGTTTAAAATACGGTGCCGAAAGGATTACCCCTGAGTTGGCCTTGCATTGGGGAACCCATGGTTCTGCGCAACTATTAGGGCGTGGACAGCATTTAGGACAATTTGCACCTGATTATCAGGCCGATTTAGCCTGTTATAAACTCGATGAATTGAAATTCTCCGGCAGTCATGATCCGATTGCAGCCTTACTTTTGTGTGGTGCAGATAAGGCAGAACATGTGATGGTTGCAGGTCAGTGGCAAGTCAAACATGGCGAGATTCAGGGGCTTGATTTAGAGGAACTGAAAACGAAGCATCGTGCCGCAGCAAAAGCCTTATTGGCGGCTTAACAAGCCGTTGTTGATTTTATATCGGTGTTCTGATGGATTGAGTGAATTGTTAGTCGCGCTCTCGCCGATAGTGGACGGCGATTGCGCCATTGCAAAGCGGTTTTGCTGACACCAACTCGAGTCGTCGCGTGCTAGGCAATCCACTTTGATAAAGGGTCGGACCGTGTCCAGCGATTCTGGGATGGATAAGAAACTTGTACTCGTCAATTAGATCCAACTGGTCTAGCTCGGTCGCAAGCTTACCACTACCTAGAAGCACACCATTCGGGATCGTATCTTTAAGTTTCTGTACACTGGTACGTAGGTCGCCAGCGATGTGGTGGCTATTGGTCCACGGGAAGTTCTTTCGCACCGATGACACCACGTACTTTGGTTTGGTCTCCAGTTTGATGGCCCACTCACGTACTGCTGAGGGTGCCTCCACGTTACCGCGAGCGACCGCTGGCCAGTAGCTCTCCATCATCTCGTAGGTAACGCGGCCCCATAACATGGCCCCGTTATCGTCCATAAGGCGGGTAAAAAAGGCGTGGGTCTCGTCGTCAGCGATCCCCTCCTGATGGTCGATGCAGCCATCCAAGGTAACGTTGATACAGAAGGTCAAAAGTCCCATTTAGTAAGTCTCCAGCTAATGCTCGAATGAATTGTTAGGTGTCACCGCTGGGCATTGGAAGGCATTCCATAATTTCAACAGAATCACCTGGAAACAATGAAAAGTGTGGATGGCTCATAAATAGTTCAGCAGCATCCATATGAGATGCCGCCTCGATGAGCACATAACCAGTAATGTGATTACTTGTATCCTCGATTCCTTTGGACGAAACGCGCTTCGTCGCGCCGATAGGAGTACCGGGGTCGACTATGGCTGTTTGGTGGTCTTGCATCCATTGGCCCCAAGCTGCCATTGCCTCTTGTTCGCGAGTTTGGCGCGTAATTGAGTCCATTGCATTCCAGTCACTCTTTTCCTTCGCGGTTGCAGTTCCAATGTAGATTGCTAAAAATCGAGCCATGGTTATCTCCTTTTCGCGGTGCAGAAGCGAGCTACAACTTCACACATTGCACTTCATAATTAAGATTAAGTACAATGGAGGTCGAGCATCCTTTACTATCTCAACTCATTAAGATGGTATGCAATTGGGCATGTAGTTTCAAGGGCCCAATTTTTTCGCGAATGAGCAGCACTGCTGCACAAGAGTTTTGGCTTTTGATGGAGTTTCATTTATTAAGTGATTGTTTTTTTTTGGAAGGGCAAAAAACCATACTTACGCAGCAGTGCTTCGCTGCCCCAGTCTCAGGAGCTTCGCTCCTTGAACCCCTTATCTAAATTGCACTTACTAGATGGATATTATTCAAAGCTTCCTTAAGCTGTTTGTAGAAATAAAAAGCCTAAAATACAAGCGTGCTTTGGAGAGAAAGCTCAATCCAGTGGATTGCCAATAATATTACTGATGATGCCTTGCATGATATGTGAACCTTGTTCCTGATACAGCGATTGATACCATTCTTCAGTCACCTGTGGATCTTTCATATGGGTGACATCGCAACGCTTACGTGCTCGAAGGACCATTTCTTTGGTACGATCATTGCGCTTATTTTGATAACGTGCCAGTGCATCCTCTAAACCAAAGGTATTGATTTGTAAGGCACGAGCGAGATAAATCGCATCTTCCATGGCTTGGCAGCCGCCTTGTCCAATATCTGGGGTGGTACTATGCGCTGCATCACCGAGCAGCACCACACATCCTTTATAAAAATCCATAAAAGGTTCAATGTCATGAATTTCGACACGATTGGTTTTTTGTTCATCTAAAGCTTCAATCAGTTTTTGTACAGGTTCACACCAGCCGCTGAAATGGGATTTCAGGTCTTGCTTATATTGTTCACGTTGATTGGCCAGCCCAGCCACTAACGGAACATCAAAGAAAAAATAAAAACGATTTTGGGCAACAGGCATCAGTGAGACACGTTTACCTTCACCGATATACGTCGTCCATTGCATGGCAGGTGCAATGGCTTCATCAATATCAACCAAACCGTTCCAATTCACATAACCTGCATAGCGACGTTCAACCTGATAACCGAGGACAAATTGTCGGGTGAGCGAATGTGTGCCATCTGCACCAATCAGTAAATCGGCTGTAATTTGTGAGCCATCCTGAAAATGAAGGGTGACATCATCTTGATGGCTTTCAATCGCCGTCATTTTCATGCCTAGTTTGATATCTTCCAGACCAAATTGCTGCATTAATAATTGTTGTAGATCTGCTCGGGCGACAGGGTAGGCACGTTGCCCGACTTCTTTATATAAAGGTGATAAGCTAAATTGGGTCATGGTTTGTTGGCTCAATCCATCCACATAAGCCAAAGATTCCATTTGTCCACCAAGCGCCTGAATTTGATCGGTTAAGCCCAAATAGTTGAGGCACTTAACCCCATTTGACCACAGTGAAATAGCGGCACCGACGGGTAATATTTCGGCAGCTTGTTCATAGATCGTGACCTGATGACCAAATTTTTTTAAAGCGATACCAGCAGTCAAACCGCCCATACCTGCACCTACAATCGCAATATTCATCGTTCAGACCCTAAATATAAATAAGTTTCTAAACAGTTCTAAGCGAGAAGTGTGCCAATTTTATCAACTGGTTTTACTGGTCATACCAGATAATTTGCTTTATTAAAAAGCAAAAATAGAAAGGTTGCATCGATGTAGTTCAAAGCTTGGGGCAAAGTGGTGCAGATTTAATTTTAATGCTTAGATTGAGCTGTTATGTCGAGAAAAGTACACACCCGCCCGTTGCGCAGCACCAATAATATGCGCCTGCATGGCTTTTTCAGCCGCCGCTGCATCCTGATTAAATAAGGCTTGTAGAATTAATTCATGTTCTTGAATGGTTTTAAATGCCAGATTAGGTTGAACAAAAGGCAGGATCTGGCTTTTTTTAATCCATTCAGTATGCATTTTAAGTGTTTGAATAATTGATTGATTATGACTAAGTTCAATAATGTGCTGATGAAAAGCGTAGTCAAATTCAGAGGCTGCTTGCCAGTTCTGTTGTTTGATGGCACTGGCAAGTGATTGGTAGTGTTGCTGGAGGGTCGATTTATCCTCTTCGGTTAAGTATTCACATGCAAGCAGGGCACAGAAACCTTCCAATACATAACGTAATTGATAGAAATCTTTAAGCGAAACACGGTGTTCGCCATCCCATTGTTCTGCGGCTTGGCTATGCTGTGAAATCACATAAACCCCTTTACCCGCCTTGATTTCCAACAATCCTAAAGCGGCAAGACGGGTTAATGCCTCACGTAAAGAAGCACGGCTGATTCCCAACTGGAGGGCAAGATCACGTTGCGAGGGTAAGGCAGAACCGACTGCATAAGTATTCTGCTGAATGCGTTGATGAATCACTTCCACCGCTTGCTCAGTCACCTGAGAGGATTTTCCATTGAGCATAGCTTGTGGACTCATCAGCAACGCACCTTAAATATAAAAATAAACAGTTTGATTCTACACAAAATTTATCTTTTTGTTGGCGCTGTTGCTTAAAAATAGCTATATTTTTAATAACAGGTCAGACCAGTTGGACTGGATTTTGCATAATAGAATAGAAATGAAACCTTCAGGAATGATCAATGACAGTGCATGTTGCTAAAACCGTAGCTTTACCGACCCATTTGCAGGCGTTCACCAATCTTGCTGATGCCAGAATTGGTGCAACTATCATAAGTTGTTCTGATGAGTTTTTTGCAGAAGCTGCAAGAATGCTGCAAAGCACACCCGCTCAATTCATTGAAGGAAAATATGATGACAATGGCAAATGGATGGATGGATGGGAAACGCGACGTAAACGTGAGTCTGGTTATGATTGGTGTATTGTTCGTTTAGGTGTGACAGGGCTTGTATCTGGATTTGATATTGATACTTCATTCTTTACAGGTAATTATCCAGCCTCTGCTTCCATTGAGGGTTGCTATGCACCAGATAATCAATTGCAAGGTATTACATGGACTGCTTTATTAGAAAATTCAGTTTTATCTCCAGACCAGCATCATTTTTTCGACTGTGCTGTTCAGAAAATTACCCATATTCGCATTAATATTTTCCCTGATGGTGGTATTGCCCGTTTAAGAGTCTATGGCCGTGTGCTACTCGAAAATGTTGATACAACTCAGCAGATGGATTTGATTGGTTTAAAAAATGGTGGGCGCATTGTAGCCTTTAGCGATGCACATTTTGGCCATCCGAATAATCTGCTCAGTCCTGATCGTGGTTTAAATATGGGCGATGGTTGGGAGACCAAACGTCGCCGTGCCCCTGGTTTTGATTGGTGCATTATTGCTTTGGGACAAACAGGGCAGATTGAAAAAATTGACGTAGATACCGCCTATTTTAAAGGGAATTTTCCTGCGTTTTGTTCGATTCAAGCTGCTTATGTTGAAGATGCAACCGATGCGCAACTTATTCCACAGAGTATGTTCTGGCCTTTTTTATTGGAACAGCAACCTTTGAGCATGGACAATATTCATGAATATGTTGCAGAAGTGCTTCAGCATCAAAAAGTGAATTATATCCGCGTCAATATGATTCCTGATGGTGGGATTAGTCGGATTCGTTTATGGGGGAAAGCGGCACTGGTTGCAAAATGATTTTTCAGGGATTTAAGGGGCGAAGCCCCTTAGCACACCCTCAAAAACCAATGGCGCAGCCATTGGTTTTTGAGCTTTTGATTTTAATTTGATTGCATAACCTGTAGTTATTTTTAAGCAGAATAAAGCAACAGCGCAAAAGTTGCCTTGCGCGACAGTGTTGCTCACGCGATGCAACTGATCTAAAGAGAATCAACCTATGCATGAAAAAAATATTGAAATTCGGCCTTTAACTCAAGACAGTTTTGCTGCTTTTGGGGATGTGATTGAAAAGAGCAACAAAGACTTTATTCCGATTAATCAGGGACTCACTGAACGCTATCACGCCTTATCTCTGGCACAGGTGTCAGGGGAGCAGGTCGCCGTAGGGATGAGTATTTTTCATAATCTGTTTGCAACTCCCATTCCATTTCAGATTGAGATGTTAGAACGACATCCGTATGGTTCACAGTCTTTTATTCCATTGCAGCAACAGAAGTTTATTGTTGTTGTGGCGTTGCCTTTTGATCAAACGCGACCTGATGAGCAACGGATTCAAGCTTTTATCAGCAATGGGCAGCAGGGAATTACCTACCATCAAGGGGTATGGCATCATCCTTTAATTACTTTGGAAGCAAATAGTGATTTTCTGGTCGTAGATCGCATTGGTGGTGGCAGTAATTGTGATGTCCATCATTTATCTCAACCGTGCTGGATCACTGAGGCTTTAGTACAGTCAGAGATCGTGAATTTGTAACCATTAAACCATGCTTTTATATTTTCTTTTAAATGGCCTATTCTGTTCAGTAATCTAGTGCATTCAGAAGCTTTTTTAGATTCTTTTCTTGATATAATTTTATTTCTTATAAGGTTTACGAAATAGAACCAGAAGATACCCTGCAAGAGAAGCCTTGTGTTCTTGATTGGAATATGAAGTAGTTTTTGAATCAAGAGTTTTGCCTGTTTTTATAAATCTTAATATTTGAAAGATATTGAATTGATGTCGAGCGATCATAATGAGTATTGATAAAAAGCAGTTCATTAAAGTTGCACAAGCACATTTAAAATCTATAGAACATCAATTAAACACAGAGTTAGCCATGTTGTCTAATCGATCATGGCATGACACAACAAAGTTCTTGCTTATAGAATACGATTCATCACAGTTTGATAGTCAGTTTTCTGTGAGCTTATGGGCGATGGATGAGTACGGTAATTCTATTAATTCTAATAAACATGACTTTCTAATTGATAATACGATTGCAATTCCTGTGGAGATATATGATTACGATAATTATGCTAATGATGAAGAATGGGATGAAGTTGATCCTTGGGCAACTGCGTCAACATTGATAGAACATTGGTTTGCGCAACAATGGAATAATCATCCATTAATAAATTTTCCCGCATATATCGGGCACCATGACAGTTACTTCAAAACTGAATTGTCGAATCTCATGCAGATAGATTGGGATGCTATTCTCAAACGTGCTCAGACCCGATAAAACTATTTTTAGAAAGGCGGACTTTTTTTTTCAAATTCGTATCGATTTGCGCTTAAGTACTCTTTTACCATGATAAAGAACAATTCAGATTTGAGCTATTACAGTTTACGATATACAAATTTATAGGGAAAAAATGCACAATTATCCGAAGATCAGAGTTCTTTCATACATTGGAGTGATGAAGCTGAATGATGTCGTAGATATAAATGCGATTGAGGCGTTGGCTAACAAATACATTGAGACACTCACGCCGTCGATAAACACTGAAGATTTGGGTGAGTGGCGACTCTTGATGTATTTGGTGTTTAACCACGGCGATGTTATTGGGCTTGGCAAGCGTTGCGTCACCTATCCGTCAGACAAAGAAAAAAGTTGGTCGATTGGCATTCCTGTTCCTGACCTGAAACAAGCCGCTTATGGTCTGGAAGAAAAACATTTCGTTCGTACTAGCGTTGATCGACGAGCCGAGTTTCATGACCCTGTTAATGCTAAATTCGCTGATTATTCCGATTTGCAGACGTGTCTAGCTACGAATGTCATTCGTGGCTTGGAGGCTGCATTTTTGCGTGGCGTGACCATTGCAGGGAAGCGCATTAAGCTTATACGGCCAGTGTAGTAGTCGCTATGGTGGTAAAAGTTAATGCTTAAGGATTAAGTTGGCAAAGGATTGATAAATATTATGTTATCTACAGTTAATATATTAGTGCAATTTGTCGAAGGTCATATGGAAACGCGCTTATTCGAAGATGCTTTATACAATGATCCTGATATTGAAAAATTATTATCTGCTGAGCTAGCTCCACAATACGCACTTGCTGCCCACACGCTTTATCATTATTTGATCACTCTAAATTATCGCAATCCGATTGATATGTTGAATGCCGAATCCGTGATTGTAAAATATTTAAAAGAACAACAAGGGATTAACATGCAAGTGTCTAGTGATAGGGCTGATATGGTTAAGCTTATTGCTGTAGTTCAACCAAAGTGGTTGGAACTTGATCCAAGTTATGTACAACAACTTATGCAAGAAGCCCCAGAAAAACTATCAAAAAATGAATTAAAAAAATGGCTACAATGCAGGATATTGGAACTCTTTCGCTATGCAAAGAAACCACCTAAATGGCTCCAAGCACCAGCTTGGCCGATGGGAGAGAAAAAACCATTAGTCTTTCTGGGGCAAATTACAATTCCAGATTATTTTCATGATGAGGCTGCTGCATACGTCTTTCACGATCCAGTAACTCAACAATGCCAAACCATAGTTCAAGTATATTAAAGACTAGATAGGGTTCGAAAATTACTTCAAACCCTATCTAAATAATTAGTATTTCCCTTTAAAATTCGCACTAATTCGTTGTTTTAGATATTCTTTGGCTGTATTGCTGGATATTTCTTTAGTGGGCTTTCAATCAGCACATCTTCATTCGCTTGGCAGAAGAAGGCTAGGCTATAACGTGCTACTTGATACTCATCTGCTTCTGGATTTTTGACTCGGTGGAAATTAGAAGGTAATTGATCACCACTCCAACGCATTAACATATCGCCAATATTACAGGTGATCACATCATCACTTGGAAGGTTGCTCATTTTAATTTAGAATTCTCGATCCTATGAATATTCGCGTATCTTTATTATTTTCTAATTAAGATTTTTATATAAAACATAAATATTGATTTTCTATGTCAACAAAACGTTATGTAGCAAGAGAATTGCTTGAGCAGCACACAAAGCAAAAGAAGCAAGAAAAATTAGAACAAAGACGTTTGGCGCACGAACAACGAGCTAAAGAAAAAAGACAGGCGAAAATACATATTAGCCTTTTGATTATTGTATTTATTTTACCGTTATTTTTATTTCCAGCATATCCACGCAATCAGTGGCAGTATGAGATTTATCGTTATATCACAGAGCAGATGTTGATTACGGTAGGGACTAAAGGTCCATTGCCATTTTTTACTATTCTTTCAAGTATTTATTATACGATTGTAACCTCTGTTTTCGGAGGTTATTTGTGCTTCTTATTCATTAAGAGAGTCGGCGTGAGCAAGGCGTTTCAGGAAAAAATTTATAGTAAATTTTTTCAGGCCGAGTTTAAAGCATCGGAGAAATATCCATGGTTGGAAAAACCATTAATTAAAAAAACAATAGTTTCAGGTATATTTTTCTTATTCCTCTTAATCGGCATCCTACATTTTCTACATGATGAAATTTCCTTTCAGGATGGTAGCCGTAGAGGTGCACTCATCCAGTTAAGTTATAATTATCGAATTGGCGTAATTTTTTGGGAAGCATGTATTAGCACTATTACGATCTTTCCATTTTTCTATTTTGGTTTTTTATTCATTTATCTTGTTAACTATTTTTTCAGAGGTTTAGGTACGGGAAAAATCAATATTCCCCAAAAAGCGGTACCTAAAAGAACCAAGAAGAGATCACGGAAAAGATCATAAACGGAAAAAATAAATCGATATTTTTGAAGAGTAGACAGAGACGATTTGCCTCTGTCTACAATGAATCAACGATTAGTATTTCCCTTTAAAATTCGCACTGATGCGTTGTTTTAGATATTCCTTCGCTGTAATTGCTGGATATTTCTTTTGGGGGCTTTCAATTAGCACATCTTCATTTGCTTGGCAGAAGAACGCCAGACTATAACGTGCTCCTTGGTATTCATCTGCTTCTGGATTTTTGACTCGGTGGAAATTAGAAGGTAATTGATCATCACTCCAACGCATTAACATATCGCCGATATTACAAGTGATCACATCATCTCGTGGTTCGATACTGGTCCATTGTTGCTGTTCCATATCTTTACCTGGACACACTTGCAGACCACCTTGACCATTACGTTGAAACAATAAGGTTAAACAATCAAAATCGGTATGTGCACCTGCACGCCATAGACCTAATTGATCTTTCAGAGCAGGATCAATAGCATAGTAATGCAACATTCTTAAAGTGCTTTGATAGCTGTCTTGTTCAGGATCATGAGCAAGGCTAAAAAAGTTATCTGCAAAACCCAGTTTATAAGCAAAACAGGAGAGTATTTTCATACCCACGTGCCAACACGCTTGTTCAAATTCAAGCATGGTATTTTTAAAGTCAGGCAGCTCTTGCTCGGTTGGATAAAGTCCATCCATACGTGGGCGAGTGATTTGGTAGGATTCTTTCTGGTCTGGAGTACTGGTCGATGGACGAACTTGAGCCTTACTTTCCCAACCTGCATTTCGATTAAGTGGGTAGCGTGCTTTGACCGGTTCAGGCAGATCAAAAAAATGTTGTGTCATGTCAAATGCAGTTTGAATCTGCTCAAGTGGAATACCATGATGCGAGATCTGAAAGAAACCAATATCAGTGGCAGCAGTCCAGAGTTGTTCCGCAATCTCATATTTACGTTGTTCAAAGTTAGATAAATCAATCACTCGAACTTCTCGTTCAAAGGTTTCTTGACCCAAAGCTCCCATACGAGCTTCTTTTTGCAGTTCTTCTAAGCTGTAGTCTTGTTCAGCTAATGCAGTCATATTGGCGCTATTCATATTTCCAACCTCATCTTTTGGATAAACCGTGACCCAATCAAATAGATTGAAATAGACGGGGTCACATTCAAAAAAGAGCCGCACTTTTTCCATAAGAAAAAGCTTATAAAAAAAGTGAGCTGATTTCTGAGCAATGACCCACATAGCAGCCGATGTGACTGACTATGCTGAACGCTTCTACTCTGACAGAAAGAATGAAGCACTTTTTGTGCCAGTTTATAAAGTGAAATAGGTCAATATGAGGAGAAACACTGCAATTTCTTGTGAAAATGTTGAAAATCAAACAACAGTGGACTTTAATCTGTCTAAAGATGGCACTGAATTAAATGACTTTTAGAAGGGATGTTGTCATATGAGCAATTTATCTCACCAACGTCAGTGATCACTCATTGAATAACAGAGTGTTCCCGCTGAAGATTTTCGATTTTTACTCTCTTTTGATGGAATAAACGACCAATGACCACTTTGCCCTCCCTTATGCCAGAGTCCCAGTTTTGGGCATTGATGACAAAAGTAGATCATCCATTGCTATTGTCTGGACAAGATGTTGCAAGCTTACTTCCACTCAAATCCACATTGAGCAATCTGCATCCCGATGAGATTGTTGGCTTTGCGTTACGGTTGACAGAGCGATTGGAGAAGTTGCTGATAGCATCGCGTGCAAGACGAGGTCCCTTTGGCGATGATGCGCTGCTTTATGCTGCCTGTTATGCGATTGCACGAGGACAGGCGTGGTTCGAGGCATCACTGCGCTGGCCGAGGATATTCGACGATAGAGTTAATCCTGAGTTGAATTGGTGTGAATCTCTGCTGTATGTGGGTGGGCAAGCTTGGAGTCTAGCGACTGGTGGCAAAAAGGATGATTTTCCAGTTTGGACGCTGGAAGATGGATTACAGCCTTTTGTGAACAAGATGCCCATGATGGAAATGAGTATAGAAAATCGTGCCTTAGCAACCGCCACATGGGACAATTTTGTCGTCTATGCTCACTTCGAACAGCACCCCGCCATTGAGCGGACGGTAGAATTTGACTCGGAAGTTCGAGTGACATTTACCGACTTGTTGGATGATTATTTTTGGTGCTTGCTGGACTTAGGTGATTACCTTGGCTTGGTCGATGAAACAGGTCAAAGCTTTCAGATACTGCACGATGCAAGCAAGAATCTATACTGGGCTGAGGTTCCGTACGAAGCTGAGCGAGCTTCTTATGGGCAAGAGTTTTCAAGAGAAGAGATATTGGCTTTGCTCAATCAATTACCAAGGTATTTCAGTACAGGGATGTTCAATTGCCCGCAAAAATTGGTCTGGGACGAATAAGGTTGTCGTAAATATTTAGGATACGATTTGAATGATACAGGAAAAGAGGTAAATGATTCGGCTTATGCATCAAGCTAATTACTGTCTTGGTCAATGAATTAACTCAATATAATTCTTTCACAAAAGATTTATTGAAACCTCAGCACCTCGAGAGTGCATCTGCACTTACTTAACGCACCATTAAACTGCACTCAAAATACAAGACTCAATGCAGTTGATTCATCTAAAAACAACTAATAATAAATCTAACGTATAGAATTACTATAAAAATCAAGATCAAATCAATCTTGGCATAGAGCTTGCTAAATCATGATTGAGTATAAGCGGTCAGTATGTTGCAAGCATACGGGACATTGCTCTACAGCGTTTGCTGTTCCTCTTTTGGGGACAAAGCCAATTGATTTGGCTTTGAGAGAAATGTGTAGCTTATACATTGATTGACCCCCTAAAAAGAATAGCAAGATGAATCTATACAGATTTAGGGGTCTTAATATGAATATTCAGCACTATGTGGGCAAAGGGCGACGTACTGTTATCGCGGGCGTGCTATTGGGACTAGGCACAGTTCTTAGCTCAACCAGTTTTGCAGCCGATAAACTGGTTTTACAAACCACTTGGTTTGCACAAGCCGAGCAAGGGGGATATTACCAAGCACTGGCACAAGGAATTTATAAAAAATACGGGCTTGATGTCGATATTAAAATTGGTGGGCCACAAGTCAATAACATGACCTTATTATTGTCAAAACGTGCCGACATTATTATTAATTATGACCTACAGGTTTTAAAAGGCATTGAAAGCAACTTTCCCATCAAAGCGGTAGCAGCACCATTCCAGTTTGATCCACAAGGCGTGCTTACTCACAGCGATGTAAAGTCTTTGGCCGATCTTAAAGGAAAAACTATTCTTGTTTCGACCAGCGGACAAGCAAGTTGGTGGCCTTGGTTAAAAGGCAAATATAAATTAGATGCTGCACAGGCACGCCCTTATACCTTCAATATGCAGCCATTCTTAGCAGGCAAAAATGTAGTCCAGCAAGCCTATGCCACCTCAGAAGTCTTTCAGGCGAAAAAAGCAGAACCTTCGAGCAATTTCTTTTTATTTGCTGATGCGGGTTATCCAGCCTATGGCGGCATTTTAGTGACCCGCAATGATGTGATTCAAAACAAACCTGATGTGCTGCGCCGTTTTGTCCAAGCTTCGATGGAGGGATGGAAAAACTATTTAGCAGACCCACGTTTGGGCAATAGCATCATTAAAAAAGAAAATCCGAATATGAATGATGAATTACTGACTTTTGCGGTCGGGCAAATGCGCAAATTAAAATTGATTGATGGTGGAGATGCCAAGACCCAAGGCATTGGCGTGATGACGGATGCACGTTGGAAAGCAACGCGAGATTTTATGGTGAACGCAGGTTTACTCAAAGCTCAAACCAATTGGAAAACCGCTTATACCACGCAGTTTGTTAAAGCTGCCAAATAACCTGAGATACTTTCCTTAGAAGGAAGTCATGGTGAAAGGGTTAACAAAATAGGGCACTCGCACGAAGGGGAAACCACATGAATTCTGCTTTACCAATTGATACGCCAATACATGAATCTTCAACCTTTATCACGCCGATGATTATGGCTAGAGGGGTTGAAAAAACCTATCCCAATGGGACCAATGCCTTACAGCGACTGGATTTAAATATTGCCTGTGGTGAAATTGTGTCATTACTGGGACCGTCAGGCTGCGGTAAAAGTACCTTACTAAAAATGTTTGCCGATCTGGAACAGCCTTCAGCAGGTTTGGTGCGCTGGAATGGCAAGGCTGAAATGCAGTCCCAATGCAAAATGGCCATGGTATTTCAGGAAGCAACACTAATGCCCTGGGCCAATATCGAAGACAATGTACGTTTACCTTTGGATTTACAGCATATTGCCAAATCAACCAGTACGCCCAAAGTCCAAGCTGCTTTAAAAGCCGTTGGTTTAGAAAAATTCGGCACCGCTTATCCGCGTGAACTTTCTGGGGGGATGCAAATGCGTGCCTCTTTGGCCAGAGCCTTAGTGACAGAACCTGATCTATTGTTGATGGATGAACCTTTTGGCGCATTGGATGAGTTTACCCGCCATAAACTGGATAGTGATATTCGTCAATTATGGTCAGAACGAGATCTTACAGTGGTGTTTGTGACCCATAGTATTTATGAAGCGGTGTATCTGTCTTCACGGGTCATTGTGATGGGTGCACGACCAGGACGTGTGGTGGCGGATCTGAATATTAAAGGGCCTTATCAACGCGATGAGTCTTTCCGAAGTTCAGACATCTTTATTCAACAATGTTCGCATCTATCGCAATTATTGGCTGAGGCAAGCGGAGGGCATGCTCATGATTAAACCATTGCTACAACATCCAACCGTACAACGTATTGCCGCGCCATTGGGACTCGGTTTGATCTTCCTGCTGTTTTGGCAACTGAGTTTTCAACAACTTGAAGTCCCTGTTTATGTCGTACCTAAACCCAGTGATATTGTGATGGCACTGATTAATCAGTCCAGTGTGCTATTCGGTAGTTTATGGGTGACTTTAAAAATCACTTTATTGGCTTTTGTCTGCGCCGTAATGATTGGCACATTGATCGCTTTTGTATTTGTACAAAGTCGTGTGCTCGAAGCCTGTTTTATGCCGTATGCCATTTTATTTCAGGTCACACCGATTGTCGCGATTGCACCTCTAGTCATCATCTGGATTCAAAATACCACTTTGGCATTGGTAGTGTGTGCCATGTTAGTTGCGGTTTTTCCAATACTGACCAATACCACCTTGGGTCTGCGTAGTGTCAATAAAGGCTTGCTCAATCTTTTTCAAATCAATAAAGCCAGTCGCTGGCAGATTTTAATGCGTTTACGTGTGCCGAATGCTTTGCCTTATTTCTTTGGTGGCTTACGGATTTCCTGTGGCTTGGCACTGATCGGCGCTGTGGTTTCCGAGTTTGTTGCAGGTGCG
Source organism: Acinetobacter sp. Ac_3412 (assembly GCF_013072675.1). Taxonomy (NCBI): domain Bacteria; kingdom Pseudomonadati; phylum Pseudomonadota; class Gammaproteobacteria; order Moraxellales; family Moraxellaceae; genus Acinetobacter; species Acinetobacter sp. Ac_3412. Next base: position 68,411 of record NZ_LXUJ01000007.1, read on the forward strand.
GGTGGCACCAGTGCGGGCTTGGCTTATCAAATTTTACAAGCAGGTTTTCAGTTGGATTTACCCTTAATGTTTGCTGCATTATTTCTGATTACTTGCACGGGGTTGGGCTTATTTGTGGTGATGTCTTTATTAAGCCAGTTCTTTTTAAGCAAATGGCATGAGAGTGAACAAGTATGAGTTCGAAGCAACTAAATCAAAGCTATTTAATTCAAAATGCGCATGCCATTTTGACAGGCTTAACTGGGGATGCAGAACGTTGTTCATCCACTGATATCCGCATCCAATCAGGTAAAATTACTGAAATAGGGCGGTTAAGCGTTCAGCCGAATGAACAAGTTGTTAATGCTCAAGATTGTGTGATCTACCCAGCATGGGTAAATACCCATCACCATTTATTTCAATCTTTATTAAAGGGTGAGCCACAAGGTTTAAATCAAAACCTGACCTCATGGCTTGCCAGTACGCCGTATCGGTTCCGTGGCGCATTTGATGAAAGCACTTTTCGGATTGCTGTACGTATTGGCTTGATTGAATTATTACGTTCAGGTTGTGCAACGGTAGCAGATCATCATTATTTATATTGGCCGCAGATGCCGTTTGATGGTGCTGCAATTTTATTTGATGAAGCTGAAAAACTGGGTATGCGCTTTGTGCTATGTCGTGGTGGTGCAACCTTAACGCGTGGTTTGGAAAGTGAGCTACCTCAAGCCCTGCGTCCTGAGAAGTTTGAAGACTATATGTTGGATATTGAGCGTTTGGTGAAGCACTATCATCAGCCAGAATCAGATGCTTTTCGAAAAATCGTGATGGCACCGACTTCAACCTTGCATTCGATCACAGCGCAGCAATTGCGCGAAAGTGCCAGAATTGCCAGACAATTGGGGATTCGGATGCATAGCCATTTATCTGAAACAGTGGATTATTTGGATGCAGCTAGAGCCAAGTTTGGCATGACCCCAGTCCAGTTCTGTGCCGAGCAGGATTGGATTGGCAGTGATGTCTGGTTTGCGCATTTAGTGAAATTATTACCCGAAGAAACTCAGTTGTTAGGTCAGACCAAAACAGGTATTGCGCATTGTCCGCAGAGTAATGCTCGTTTGGGTAGTGGCATTGCCGATCTTGTTGCTCTGGAACAAGCCGGTATGACCATTTCGATTGGGGTAGATGGTGCGGGTTCCAATGAAGCCGCAGATATGTTGTCTGAAACCCATGCTGCTTGGTTATTACAACGAGCCAGAAAGGGGATGTTGGCGACACCACAATATGAGGGTGGGCAATTTGAAGGTGGTGCAGATGCTGCCCGTATTGAGGATGTGATCCGTTGGGGAACAGTGGGTGGGGCCAAGATTTTAGGGCTTGATCAAGTCGGGACAATTGAGGTGGGGCAACAGGCTGACTTGGTTATTTATCAGTTAGATGATCCTCGTTATTTTGGCTTGCATGATATGTCGATTGGGCCTGTGGCAAGTGGCGGACGAGCGCATATTAAGGCGATGTTTGTAGCAGGGAAAATGGTGATGGAAAATGATCAGATTCCTGATCTGGATATGATGGAGTTGGCTTGGCAAGCCAAGCAATCGGTAAAGCTGTTACAACAGCGGAGTATGGAAATGGCGAAAATAGCCTAAGCTATATTAGTTCACGAATATCTGATAGTGGTTTATTTTTCAATATACATTGTCAGATAATGAGTGAAATCAACTATATAACTTCCCTGAAATTCTAGCTTTTTGTTTTTATAGATTATTTCACACACTTCTTCAGTTTTAACACAAAGAAATTAGAAATCCTGCAGCACTAAATTTATTGTTTACATTGAAAAGTTGTTCTAGTGAGACGTTAAACACAAATAAGTTTTGTCCAAGTGGTTTTAAAGAATTTTTTCCGAAAGTTTTAGTAATAAAATCCCACAGAGTACAATCATTTATTGAGAATAAGAGTTGATTTTGAGTGAAATAATTTACAGGATAAATCATTCGTGGTTGTTGAATAATATTGTGATGTACGGTGTACCAAGAGAAATTAGACTTTTCATTTTTATGTACTTTATATGTTCCTGCATTGAATAAGTAGGAGATCCCAGCTAGAGCTGATTCGGTACTGGTTTGAAAGGCATAATTTGCTTCAGACGCTATGATTAATTGCCTCAGACTTTCCTGAATAATGTCAGCATACTTTTGAGGGATATGTAGGTTAATGTGAGGATGAATAACATGCTTTTCATCTTGTATATAAGCAAAATATCCTTCTAGGTCTTTAAGGTCTTGTGTTGTTCCCATACTAAAAGAAAGAATCTCTCCAGAGCGGATTCCTATTTCTAAATTTTTGAGGCTAATAGATTTTGCTTTATGGTCTTTAGGGTGGTTGGCTTTGTTTGATTCTAATAAGTATAGATAATGAAATTTAGATGTCTTTATACCTATAGTTTGTTCGATCTCACAAAGTATTTCGTAGAGTTTTAATAGCTTGGAGTTCTTATATCCATAAATAAATAAGTTCAAGTGCATCATATATTTCCATGCTTTCAGGTTATGTATTTAGGTCTACCATCCATGACCCACCTACGATATCTTTCATCAATATGGCTTGCCAGTTTGTCGTAATTTTCTCAAGTATCAGTGACTCTATACACGTTATTCGTATCTACTGAAAAGCTAAGCAAGTAGTCATCAATATATCGACTATCATTATTTAATCCTTCGTAATACGCCAAAGCAAAAGCATTACCTTCTTCGTTAAAATCATTGTCAGTGAGCTTTTCATCAAGTTCATCAATGAGAAAATGTGCTCCTGTAATTTGTTTTGTCTTTAGATGCTCAATTGCATCTTGTGAATCTTCCATTAATTCTTCACTAGCAAAGTTGTGAAAAAGCATCCATGTTAAAAACATTCCAATATGGGTTGCTCCTGCCTTTTGTGGAAGATCGGCAGGGAAGTCTCCTCCATAATGCCAAGAAGCATCGTCATATTTCATGATTCATATCTCCAAAAACTGCGTCCTTACTCACCATTCAAATAATGATACTGATTTAAATTTTAGTTTTATCGTAGTTAGTTATTTTCCATTTGAGCATTAAGAAATGTCGAATAAACGCATCTCGTCGATTCGTAATCAGGTCATAAAATTGTATCAGTTCAAAGATGGGAAAATTCTTCCGAATAACCCATTTTATTTAACAGAATGGGCTAATTCGATTGAGTTGAGGAGTCCTTTAATTGCTTTACCAGTATTTACCGGCTAGATAAGACATTCAACATATTGCCAATAAACGCGGCCATCGTTGGCCCGATAGCATCATCAAGTGCGCACGAAGATTTCCACCCGCCGGTTCAACTGCCGGCCAGCAGGGTTGTCTTGGCCGCTGACCTCGTTGGGCGCTACTGGCTGCGACTCGCCGTAACCACGCGTGCTGGCGTTGGCTGCAGCGCCACGCTGGCGCAAGGCCATACCCACTGATTTGGCACGATGCTCGGACAAATTCAGATTGTAGGCGTCACTGCCCTTGGCATCGGTATGACCACGAATTTCGATTGCCTTGGCTGGCACTTTCTGCAAGGCCATGGCTAAGGTGTCCAGTACCTTGGCTGCGTCAGGACGGATATCCGATTTGTCGAAATCGAACAATACCTGATCATTGAGAGTGATGATGAACCCACATGGCACACCGGATGGAGCGAATTTTTTTAACGGCGGGAACTTGCCAGCTGGAGTGACCTTGGGAACTGGTGCCATTTTCACTTGACGTGCTGGTGTGCCAATGCTGCCATTGCCTTTACCGTCGTTGCTCACCAACCCGTGCGGACCGTTCCATGTACCGCTGCCGTCGGCGTTGATGGTGACGATGCCTTGCGGACCATTCCAACTGCCTGAACCATCACCTTGGTTGCGAATCACCCCGTGGTCGCCGTTCCAAGTGCCACCACCTTTGCCGTCCAGCACGATGATGCCGTACTTGCCGTTATACGTGCCCGAACCGTCGGCCTCGACCGAGATGATTCCATCGTCAGCGCCACCGTCGCCATTGCCGTTGATTGTGCCACTGCCATCTGCGTTGACGACGATGACGCCGCCTTCGTAGTTAGCGGTACCACTGCCGTCTGCGTCGATATGGAAGATGCCTTCATCACCGTTGCGCGACAGATTGCCTTACGCATCCATGCTGGTAATACCCGCATCGTTGACTAATGCGCCGTCGGTGGCACAGTTGGCGGGCTTGACACTGATGCCAGCCACTGGGTCAATGATATCTTGCATCGATGTTTCCAACGCTCGCTGGGCTGGGCCAATACCGATGATCTCTGGCACGACGATCTGTGGGATTACTGGGAAGTCGACATCCCCAGCGGACTTTGCTGCGACTTTGGTTGTTTTCGTCGTCGCATTGGCCTTTTCCTCGTCAGCCGAGGGTGACTTCGTGCAGGAGCACGCGAGCAATGCTATTCCAAGCACCATGAATCTGTTCATTGAAAACATGTCTAATCACTCTACTTATATGTTGACCGCATTTTGTTTTAATTGAGTCGCGTTAAGTCCTTCGAATACCTATCTTTGGCTACAAAAAACACGTGTACAACTAACAAGGCTATGTAGTTCTTTAATTAAGCTTATTCATTCGCTCTTGAGTGAAAGATAGGCAAATACCAGCACCGCTAGTCCGAAGAGGAGTCGCGCAATCCAAGGCGTGATCAGCCAAGCGCCGAGTGCCATGATGGTGCGGCTTAACACATGCGGTGATTGCAATGCTCTTGGCTCGGGTGTGTTATGTTGCGTCTGCAGAGGATAACCGCAATGCGGGCAGGAGTTGGCTTGGGTCGAAACCTGACGGCTGCATTCGGGGCATGAAATAAGCGCCATAAGCATTTTTCCTTTTTAATTTTTCCTATTTGGGCATTAAGAAATGTCGTATAAACGCATCTCCTCGATTCGCAATCAGGTCATAAAATTGTATCAGTTCAACGATTGGAAAATTCTTCCGAATAACCCATTTTATTTGACAGAATGGGCTAATTCGATTGAGTTGGGGGAGTTCTTTAATTGTTTTACCAGTATTTACAGGCTAGATAAGGCATTCAACATTTTACTAATTTTTTTTACGTTCAACGCTATAATGTAATTCAACCATACCTTCACCCATTTGATAAGCGGAGATCAATTTAAGTGTTGGAGCAAGTACTCTTCGGGGGAAAAGCGCTTTTCCTTTTGCAAGAGTAACCGAACCAATTTGTATAATGAGTTCATCAAGCAAATTTGCATCATAGAACTGACCCGCTAATTCGCCACCGCCTACAATCCAAATATTCTTATCCCCAATGATGGATTGTATTTCAGCATAAACAGGAGCGATGTCTCCTTGTACAAAATGGATATTTGCACCTTCAATCAAGGGCAGTTTACGGCTGGAAAATACCCAAGTTGGCTGAGTATAAGGCCAAGGAGAACCTGTTTCGGCAGCAACTTGCTCTGCGTTATTCAATATCCATTCATAAGTTGCCGATCCCATCACCAAAGCACCAACATTTGCAATAAACGTGGGATAACTTGAGTTATCTAGTTCGCCTAATGCAAATAACCATTCCAAAGAATCGTCTTCGGTCGCAATAAATCCATCTAGTGTACTCGCTGCAAAATATTGTACTTTCATCCTGATCATCTCCTTATTCTAAAGGAGTAGCTTAAAGCTTATTTTGTTTGGATAAATTGTTTAAATCGGATATACGACACATGATGACGCTTTAATAAAGCTAAGCTTGAAAAGGATGATGTGTATACCAATGCTCCGCAATCTGCTGACGGGTGCAAATCCAGACCCGATCATGATTTTGCACATAATCAAGGAAACGTTGTAATGCCTTAAAGCGGGCAGGACGTCCTAAAATTCGACAGTGCATACCAATCGAAAGCATCTTGGGTGAGGTTGCTCCCTCTGCATAGAGGACATCAAAAGCATCTTTTAGATATTCAAAAAAATCCTCACTGCGATTAAAACCAGTAGGAGATGCAAACTTCATATCATTGGTATCAAGTGTATAGGGAATAATTAAATGTGGACGGGTTGCACCCGCTGCATTGCTGAGTGTTGTCCAAAAAGGTAAGTCATCACCGTAATAATCGCTGTCATATTGCACCTGACCGTATTCCGCCAATAATTGACGGGTATTGGGGCTATCTCGGCCTGTATACCAACCTGTCGGCATTTCACCAAATAAATCTTTAAGGATGTGCATGGCTTCAGCCATATGCTGCTTTTCGGTTTCGACATCCATATTTTGATAATGAATCCAGCGTAAGCCATGCGAGACCACATCATAATGGTGCTGTTTAATCGCTTCGACCACCAATGGATTCCGTTGCAAAGCCATCGCCACAGCAAAAATGGTCATGGGCAATTGGCGTTTGGCAAATTCCTGCTGAATGCGCCAAAAACCGACCCGTGAGCCATATTCATAAATCGAGTCCATCGAAAGATGGCGTGCAGGATAACTTTCTGCGCCACTAATTTCAGACAAAAACTGCTCTGACCCTTCGTCGCCATGCAGGATATGCTTTTCACCCCCTTCTTCATAATTCAGCACAAATTGAACCGCGATTTTTGCTTGATTGGGCCATTGGGCATGGGGCGGTTGATCGGCATAACCGACCATATCTCGTGGATAATCTGCTGTTAAATGAGTGTCTGTATTGGGCCAAACCATAGCAATACCTAAATCGTGAAAAAGGTGAATCTTCACATCAACTTACCCGATTAAATCTTTGGGTGTCAAACACTATATTGATTTAAATCAATAGCTTGTGTGTTTTATTTTGGTGCAAAAATACCATGTTATTGATGAATATTCATTAGCATGCGCGATTTTAGTGCTTCCATCTCGATAATGATTTGATTCATCATGATTTGAGCAATCCGAGAAAGTTGCCGTTTTGGTGCAACACAAAGTGCGACCGTAATTGGATGTAGGCCATGGTCATTGATCGCTCTAAATTCAAATTCAGCATTTTCAATATAAGGGGCTGCATCCAGATAACTCATGATGCTGATACCTAAGTTTTGCCTAAGCAATGAAATCATCATATGGATATCGTTGCATTCGATGGTATGGCGTGGGTGAAAGTCCTGCTTTTTATATAAGGCCGTAACATGGTCATGAATAACCAAAGGCTCGGCAGGAATAATATGATTGAATTCCAGTGTATCGGAGAAGTAGATTTTTTCTTTATGGGCTAAAGGATGCTGTTTGGGAATCACGAAACCCAAGGGCATTTCAATAAAGGTGCTGATCTGCAATTGATGCTGATGTTTGGGATTCAGAATCAAGCCAAAGTCGAGTTCAGCATTGATCACCAGATCAGCGATACGATCACTGTCCAAGACACGAACCTTAAAATTAATCCACGGATATTGCTGAACAATAGACTGCATCACGGCACTGACAAAGCTTTCATTGAGTGCTGCAATCATCCCAAAATCAATTGAACCGCGTTGTATGCCTTGGATTTCATTCAAACGTTTCTGTGTGATTTGAAACTCTTTTTGCCAGCTGCGTAGATCGGCATAGAGTAATTCACCAGCCAAGGTCAGCTTGAGTCCACTGGGCAAACGTTCAAATAAAGCCACACCGAGTTCTTCTTCTGCCAAAACAATCTGCCGATGTACCGCGGAGACAGAAATAAACAGTTGATCGGCTGCTTTTCTTAAACTGCCTGTTTTGGCAACGGCAATAAAATAATCGGCAAAACGTGAAAATGGCAAGGCCATTGCAAACTCACTTGAGATAAAGCAGGTTTTAATACAAAAGCAATTTTAGTGCCTAGGCTGTTCTAATTTTTAGAATGATGCATATAAATCATTCTAATAGACGAGAATATTGATCTATTCCACACTGCTCATGAAGAGAAAAATCTTAAAAATGAGCACAGGATATGAACGCAATTCCATTCATCAATCTTCCAAATAAGCCATGTCATAGCCAATTTGATGATCAGGATTGGCAGATTCTTGCACAACATTGGTATCCCGTGGCACGTATTGAAGATGTGAGCAGTAAACCGCAGCAAGTCACCTTATTGGATATGAATCTGGCTTTGTATAAGACCGAAACAGGGCAGATTCACTTGGCTCGGGATATTTGCCCGCATCGCGGTGTGCCTTTGAGTAAAGGCTGGGTTGAGGGAGATACTTTGATTTGTCCTTATCATGGACTTCATTTTAATGAAGATGGCAAATGCTCTAAAATCCCAGCTCAGCCTGATTTAACTAAAATCTCAGAGCGCTTTTCGCTGACCAAGTTTCCCGTAGTTTTAAAATATGGACTGGTCTGGACCAGCATTTTGGGCAGAGATGAAAGTTTGGCAAACTTCCCTGTATTAGACACATGGGCACAGGAGGAGCATCAAGCCATTTTACCGCCTTCTGTGGATATTGCCGGTTCAAGCGGTCGTCAATTGGAAGGTTTTATTGATGTGGCACACTTTGCTTGGGTACATCATCAGGCCTTTGCCGATCGAGATAATCCTGTTGTACCTAAATATTCGACTGAACGTACTGAATATGGCTTGCATACAAACTACACCAGTAATGTCAGCAACTATCCGCATGGCATGCAACATTTAGCACCCGATGATTTTGTGTGGGAGCGGATCTTTGATGTTTATCCGCCATTTTCAGCAGTGCTAACCATTCACTTCCCGAATAACGGGGTACTTAAGATTTTAAATGCCTGCTGTCCCATCTCGCATAATAAAACTCGCTTATTTGTACCGTTAACCCGTAATTTCGATACCACGGGAGATTTACAGGCCGTCTATGATTTTAATGCGCAGATTTTTGCCGAAGATCAAGAGATGGTAGAGGCACAAAAGCCAGAAGAGTTACCCTTAGATATTGGTATGGAAGCACATTTTGAAGCAGACCGTTCTTCGACCATGTATCGCCGTATTTTGGCTGAATGGGGTTTAAGCAAAAGATATACGGTTTAGCTCGAATAAATTTGGGATATTTAAGAGATTAAAACGGAGTTGTTTATCTTCTATTAAACCTAAATTGTTTATTTGTATAGGCTTGTATATACAATTGCGCTAAATTCAATATACAATGAGTTATAGTATTTAGTATGAGTTTTAGCCAATGTCAAGAGCGACAAAGCAAAACGATTTAGATTTGTCCTTAGAAGAAGATAGTCCTGTTCCTTTGTATTTGCGTGTGAAACAAATGATTTCGCAAAAAATCTATGAAGGAACATGGACCGTCAATAAAAAAATTCCATCAGAAAGTGAATTGGTTAATTTACTCGGCTGTAGTCGCATGACCGTGAATCGTGCCTTGCGCGAACTCACCAGTGAAGGTTTGTTGGTGCGTATCCAAGGTGTTGGTTCTTTTGTTGCCGAAGGACAAGGGCGTACTGCTTTGTTTCATGTCAATAATATTGCCGAAGAAATCATTGCCCGAAATCATAAACATCATGCCGAAGTTTTGGTACTGGAACAGATTCAGGCCAATGCTGAACAAAGTATGCTGATGCAGATTCGAGAAGGGCAAAAGCTATTTCACTCGATCATCGTGCATTATGAAAATGATGTGCCTGTACAAATCGAAGATCGACTGGTTGATCCGATGTTGATTCCAGATTACTTGGCACAAGATTTTAAGTCCATCACACCAAATGCTTATTTAATGTCGAAAGCACCCGTGACTGAAGGGGAACATGTGGTGACAGCAATTCTTGCGTCAGCACAAGAATGTAAATGGCTGAAAATTAATAAGACCGAACCTTGTCTGTTGATTCGTCGCCGTACATGGTCGAATAAACAACTTATTTCCAGTGCACGTCTGATCTATCCAGGCAGTCGTTATTATCTGGAAGGTAAGTTTAGCCAATGATTCAACACTTAGACACGGCTGACTATAAACAGATGCTGTGGAAGAATGGTGCAGGTTATACCATTGAGCTTGCCAGAAGTGACGGTGACAGTCTGGATGCGTTTGATTGGCGTATTTCGATGGCGGATGTCAAAACTTCGGGTGATTTTTCCAAGTTTAATGGCATGCAGCGTATCCTCACGGTATTGGAAGGCACGAGCATCGTATTGAATATTGATGATGATTCCGAGCATCTGAAAACTTTAGAATCCGCTCAATTCAGTGGGGATAGCACAACCAGTTGTGAACTCAATGATGGGCCGATTCGGGATTTTAATCTGATTTATCATCCTGAAAAATGGCGTTCTCGCTATCAATGGATTTTTGAGTCAGCAAGCACTGAGATGTTCAGTTCAGCCGATCTGATTTTTATTTTTAATCAGAGTCCAGAACCATTAGAAATTGAAGTGAATCGGCAGGTTTTTTGTTTAGCACACCAGCAAAGTCTTAAAATCGAGCAGCAAAAAGCATTGAAAAAACTGGTTTTAAAATCTGAGCGTTTTAAGCAAGCTTGTCTGATCGAACTCACAAAAATCTAATTTTTTGCAAATTTCACGAAACACATATGACTTCAGGTTGTATGTGTTTTTTATTGCCGATCAAAAAATAAATCTATTTATTTCATAAGTTTGTAATTTATTTTCATAAAAGAATTGAAAAGCATCTTTTCAATATAAAAGTTTTGTGTAGTATATGGATGTATATACAAGTTAATACATTGCTATACAGTAAAGCAGGTTAATTTGCTGATTCAAACTCAATGGAAGGAGTCCGATTGTGACAACAACGACAACAAAATTTCGTGATGTAGAAATTCGCGCACCACGTGGTACAAAGCTCAATGCAAAAAGCTGGTTAACAGAAGCGCCTTTACGCATGCTGATGAACAACCTTGATCCTGATGTTGCAGAGAATCCAAAAGAGCTTGTTGTTTACGGTGGTATCGGTCGTGCTGCACGTAACTGGGAATGTTTTGACAAGATCGTTGAAACGCTAAAGAATTTAGAAACTGATGAAACCTTGTTGGTTCAATCTGGTAAGCCTGTGGGTGTGTTTAAAACCCATAAAGATGCACCGCGTGTTTTGATTGCAAACTCGAATCTTGTTCCACATTGGGGAACGTGGGAGCATTTCAATGAATTGGATGCGAAAGGTTTGGCAATGTATGGTCAGATGACAGCGGGTTCTTGGATTTATATTGGTAGCCAAGGCATTGTACAAGGTACCTATGAAACTTTTGTAGAAGCAGGTCGCCAACACTATAACGGTGATTTGACAGGTCGTTGGGTCTTGACTGCTGGTTTAGGTGGTATGGGCGGTGCACAACCTTTAGCTGCAACATTGGCAGGCGCATGCTCACTCAATATCGAATGCCAACAAACCAGTATCGATTTCCGTTTACGTACGCGTTATGTCGATGAGCAAGCAACTGATTTAGATGATGCTTTGGCGCGTATTGAAAAATATACCAAAGAAGGTAAGGCTGTTTCGATTGCATTACATGGCAATGCAGCAGAAATCTTACCTGAATTAGTCCGTCGTGGCGTACATCCAGATATGGTGACTGACCAAACCAGCGCACATGACCCATTAAATGGTTATTTACCAATTGGCTGGACATGGGAAGAGTACCGTCAGCGCGCTAAAACTGAGCCAGAAGTTGTTGTTAAAGCAGCGAAACAGTCGATGGCACAGCACGTTCAAGCGATGCTGGATTTCCAAAAAATGGGTGTTCCAACCTTTGACTACGGCAACAACATCCGTCAAATGGCACAAGATGAAGGCGTAGCAAATGCCTTTGATTTCCCAGGCTTTGTTCCAGCTTATATCCGCCCATTGTTCTGTCGCGGTGTTGGTCCATTCCGTTGGGCTGCACTTTCAGGTGATCCAGAAGATATTTATAAAACAGATGCCAAAGTAAAAGAACTCATTCCAGATGATGAACATTTACATCGCTGGTTAGATATGGCGCGTGAACGTATTAGCTTCCAAGGTTTACCAGCACGTATTTGCTGGGTGGGCTTAGGTTTACGTGCAAAACTCGGTTTGGCATTTAATGAAATGGTTCGTAGTGGTGAACTTTCAGCACCTATCGTGATTGGTCGTGATCACCTCGATTCAGGTTCAGTGTCTAGTCCAAACCGTGAAACAGAATCAATGAAAGATGGTTCAGATGCCGTATCTGACTGGCCGTTATTAAATGCCTTGCTCAACACTGCAGGCGGTGCGACTTGGGTGTCATTACATCACGGCGGTGGTGTAGGTATGGGCTTCTCGCAACACTCAGGTGTGGTGATCGTGTGTGATGGTACAGATGAGGCAGCAGCACGTATTGCACGTGTATTGACCAATGACCCTGCAACAGGGGTGATGCGTCATGCTGATGCAGGTTATGACATTGCGATTGATTGTGCCAAAGAGCAAGGCTTGAACTTGCCGATGATCACACAATAAACAGACAAGGACATTACGATGCTTTTTGCAATTGTGTAAGCAGCATCGTAAGCGAACAATAGAGTGCAAAACAGGACGCCAATAATGGAACTTCTAATTCAACCCGGCAAACTTAGCCTAGCAGATCTGCGCCACGCTTATTTAAATCCAATCAAAGTAAAACTCGATGAAAGCGCTTCTGCTGGCATCAATGCGAGTGTTGCTTGTGTCGAACAAATCGTCAATGAAGGCCGTACTGCTTACGGGATCAATACGGGTTTTGGTTTACTTGCATCAACTAAAATTGCACCAGAAGACCTAGAGCAATTACAGCGTTCTTTGGTGCTATCACACGCTGCTGGCGTGGGCGAGCCACTTGATGATGCGATGGTGCGTCTGATTATGTTGCTTAAAGCAAATAGTTTGGCACGTGGCTTTTCGGGTATTCGCCGTAAAGTGATCGATGCCATTCTTGCCTTAATCAATGCAGAAGTTTATCCACATATTCCATTAAAAGGTTCTGTTGGTGCTTCAGGCGACTTGGCACCATTAGCACATATGTCTTTGGTGTTATTAGGCGAAAGCAAAGCACGCTATAAAGGTGAATGGTTACCAGCGGTTGAAGCACTTAAAATTGCGGGTTTAGAGCCAATTTCTTTAGCTGCGAAAGAAGGTTTAGCACTTTTAAACGGGACACAAGTTTCTACAGCATATGCATTACGTGGTTTGTTTGAAGCAGAAGATTTATTTGCTGCTGCAACCGTATGTGGTGGTTTAAGTGTTGAAGCAATGTTGGGTTCACGTGCACCATTCGATGCGCGTATTCATGAAGTTCGTGGTCAACGTGGCCAAATTGACGTTGCTGCTGCATATCGTGACTTACTGACTGAATCAAGTGAAATTTCACATTCACATGAAGATTGTAGCAAGGTTCAAGACCCATACTCACTTCGTTGCCAACCTCAGGTGATGGGTGCGTGTTTGACTCAAATTCGTCAAGCTGCAGAAGTGTTAGCAATTGAATCAAATGCGGTATCTGATAACCCATTGGTCTTTGCTGCTGAAGGTGATGTGATTTCAGGTGGTAACTTCCATGCTGAACCAGTGGCTATGGCTGCGGACAACCTTGCATTGGCAATTGCCGAGATTGGTTCACTGTCAGAACGCCGTATTTCGATGATGATGGACCGTCATATGTCACAATTGCCACCATTCTTGGTTGCCAATGGTGGGGTCAACTCAGGCTTCATGATTGCTCAAGTAACAGCCGCTGCGTTAGCAAGTGACAATAAAGCACTTGCACATCCTGCCAGTGTTGATAGTTTACCGACCTCTGCAAATCAGGAAGACCATGTTTCTATGGCGCCGAATGCGGGCAAACGTTTGTGGTATATGGCTGACAACGTTCGCGGCATTCTTGCAGTTGAGTGGTTAGGGGCATGTCAGGGTCTTGATTTCCGTGAAGGTTTGAAGAGTTCTCCAAAACTTGAGCGTGCGCGTAAAGTGCTTCGTGACCAAGTGCCTTATTACAGTGAAGATCGTTTCTTTGCACCAGATATTGAGCAAGCGAGTGAATTGCTTGCAAGTGGCTGCTTGAACGAATTACTCATTCCACAGCTATTACCGAGTTTGTCTGAAGTGTGATCAATAAATCGGTCACATGGAGTGGCCGAATCTAACTAAATTTCCTCAAGGATTGGAGATTATAATGTCACAACACTCCACATTACAGCGGGGGTTAAACACCCGCCATATTCGTTTTTTGGCATTGGGTTCAGCCATTGGGACAGGACTCTTTTACGGTTCGGCAACAGCCATCAAAATGGCAGGTCCGTCTGTATTAATCGCATATATCGTTGCAGGGATTGCAATTTATATCGTGATGCGCGCATTGGGTGAGATGGCTGTACATAACCCAGTATCGGGTTCATTCAGTCACTATGCCTCACAATATATTGGTCCGCTTGCAGGTTTCACTACAGGGTGGACCTACGTTTTTGAAATGATCATTGTGGCTTTGGCCGACGTCACTGCCTTTGGGATTTATATGGGGTTTTGGTACCCCGATGTGCCGCGCTGGATCTGGATTCTGTCGCTGATTATGTTCCTTGGGGCAATTAATCTGATTCATGTCAAAGTATTTGGCGAACTGGAATTCTGGCTTTCGATTGTCAAAGTGACTGCGATCGTTGCGATGATTGTCGGTGGTTTAGGTTTAATGTTCTATGGTTTCCATGCGGATCATAGTGGTTTTACCACAGGCATTCAAAACTTGTGGATTCATGATGGTTTTATGCCAAATGGTATTGCCGGTTTAGTTGCCTGTTTATCTGTAGTGGTATTCGCGTTTGGTGGGATTGAAATTATCGGGATTACTGCAGGTGAATCACAAGATCCGAAAACTTCTATTCCTAAAGCGATTAATGCGGTGCCAGTACGTATTCTGTTGTTCTACGTGATGACGATTTTTGTACTGATGTCGATTTTCCCATGGAATCAAATTGGTAGCCAAGGTAGCCCATTTGTACAGATCTTTGAAAATCTTGGGATTGGATCTGCGGCGACTGTTCTCAATATCGTAGTGATTACTGCGGCGATCTCTGCGATCAATAGTGATGTATTTGGTGCTGGACGTATGCTGTATGGCATGTCGAATCGTGGACAAGCACCTCAAGTATTCCAAAAAATCTCCAAAAATGGTGTGCCTTGGATGACGGTTGTGGTGATGGCAGGGGTGTTATTGATCGGTGTGTTGCTGAACTATCTGATTCCTGAAAATGTATTCATCATTATTGCTTCAATTGCGACCTTTGCTACGGTTTGGGTGTGGCTCATGATTTTACTTTCTCAAGTTGCGATGCGTCGTAAGTTGTCTAAAGCAGAAATCAAAGCCCTCGATTTTCCAGTGATTGGCTGGCCATATGCCCCTGCATTTGCAATTGCATTCATGTTGTTTATTTTGGCGATGATGGGATATTTCCCAGACTCACGACCTGCAATTTATGTTGGCGCAACGTGGTTAGTTTTACTTTGGATTGCTTATACCATTTGGGTGAAGCCCAAGCAAAACACGGTAAAAGAAAATCAAAGCATGCAACAAAATATCGAAATGGAAAGTTAAATATCAAACTGCTCAGGTGTCATCCCGCCTGAGCAGTGAGAGGAACTGTGAATGAAAAAGCTTTGGAAAAACTGTCATATCGCCACCATGCAAAATGGGCAATATTCCAGTATTGAACATGCTGCAATGGTCACTTCAGGGCAGCATATCCACTGGATTGGAACATTTGAAGAGCTTCCTGCCGATGCTTATTCCGAAACCATCGATTTGAATGGCGCATGGATCACACCGGGGTTGATTGATTGTCATACCCATAGCGTGTTTGGTGGCAACCGTAGTGTTGAGTTTGAAAAACGTCTGCAAGGTGTCAGCTATGCTGAGATCGCGGCCAGCGGTGGTGGGATCGCCAGTACGGTTCGTGCTACGCGTGAAGCCAGTGAACAAGAGTTGCTTGCATCTGCTTTGAAACGAGTTCGCTGCTTGCTTAAAGATGGTGTCACTACCATTGAGATTAAGTCAGGTTACGGTCTGGATTATGCCAATGAGCGGAAAATGCTGCGTGTGATTCGTCAGATTGCAGAAACTTTGCCGATGACAGTTCGCAGTACCTGCTTGGCAGCACACGCGTTGCCACCTGAGTATAAAGATCAAAGCGATGCCTATATTGAGCATATCTGCAATGAAATGCTGCCAAAACTGCATCAAGAAGGTTTGGTTGATGCAGTGGATGCCTTTTGTGAATATTTGGCATTTTCGCCAGCTCAAGTCGAACGTCTATTTAAAACAGCCCTGTCTTTAAATCTTCCGATCAAGCTACACGCTGAGCAACTGTCTGCATTGGGCGGATCGAGTTTGGCTGCACGTTATCAAGCCTTATCGGCAGATCATTTGGAATTTATGACTGAGGATGATGTCAAGGCGATGGCAGCTGCTGGAACGGTGGCGGTGTTATTACCGGGTGCATTCTATTTCTTGAGAGAAACCAAATATCCACCTTTAGACAGTTTGCACCAACATGGTGTACGCATTGCGCTATCCAGTGATTTAAATCCAGGCACATCACCAGCCCTATCTTTACGCTTAATGATGAATATGGGCAGTACCTTATTCCGTCTAACACCTGAACAGACTTTGGCGGGTGTGACGACGCATGCGGCACATGCGTTGGGTCTGCAAGAGACTCACGGCACGTTAGAGACAGGTAAAGTTGCAGACTTTATTGCTTGGGATATTGAGCATCCATCTGAGATTGTTTATTGGTTGGGTGGCGACTTAGCAAAGCGGATTATTCAGCATGGTAATGAAATCTTAATCTAACAGTGAAGCTCATTTTTAAAGGACGCTAGACATAATGAATCATTCATTTACATGGCAGGGACGCAAAGATGGTGAGGGTGCTGAACACTTAAGGATTCACCAACTCGTCGATACCACGCCACGAGCTGATTATGCCCTCATTGGCTTTAGCTCGGATGAGGGTGTTAAGCGCAATAAAGGTCGATTGGGCGCAGCAGATGCACCTGACAGTATTCGCGCGCAATTGGCTAATTTACCCGTGCATCAACCAGTCACGATTGCTGATATTGGCACAGTGGTATGTGACGGCTCAAAACTGGAACAAGCACAGGCTGAATTGGCTGAACAAGTTGAAAGAAGCCTCAAACAGGGTATGAAGCCGATCGTGTTAGGCGGTGGTCATGAAGTGGCTTTTGGTAGCTTCTCAGGTCTGTTTCAATATCTGCAAAATAATGAGCCGAATAAGAAGATCGGCATTATCAATTTTGATGCACATTTCGACCTGCGTGAAGCTGAACAGGTGACTTCTGGCACACCTTTTTTAAATGCAGCAAAACTGTCTGAACAGCATCAACAAGAATTTAATTATTTGTGCATTGGCGTAGCGAAACATTCAAACACCAAGGTTTTATTTGAAACCGCAGATCTGCTGAATTGTACTTATATTTACGATTATGAGTTGCAGCAACAAAATGTTGAAACTTTAATCGAAAAGTTGACAGCTTTTACCGGAAAAGTTGACTATTTGTATATTACAGTTGATCTTGATGTATTTAGTGCTAGCATTGCGCCAGGTGTAAGCGCACCTGCGGTTAAAGGGATTGATTTATCCGTCTTTGACCCATTACTAGAGGCCATTAAGGAAACCGGAAAGATTAAAGTTTTTGATGTGGCGGAATGTAATCCACGGTTTGATTTGGATAGTAGAACTGCCAAATTAGCCGCTTATATAATTTTTAACTACATATTTGATTGATGGATCATGTGAATTCATCAAAAGGTTAAAACATGTCTAATTTATCTTATGTCTCTCAAAATGACGGTCCATGGGCAACTTATCTTGAACAGATCGAGCGTGTTGCTCCATATCTAGATGGTTTAGAAGACTATGTGGACACATTGAAGCGCCCAAAACGTGCTTTGATTGTCGACGTGCCAATTGTTATGGACGATGGCACAATTCGTCATTTTGAAGGTTATCGTGTGCAACACAACTTGTCACGTGGTCCGGGTAAAGGCGGTATTCGCTATCACCCAGATGTAGATTTAAATGAAGTAATGGCTCTTTCAGCATGGATGACAATTAAAACTGCGGTGGTAAATTTACCATTCGGCGGTGCAAAAGGTGGCATCCGTGTTGACCCGCGTCAACTTTCACCACGTGAATTAGAACGTTTAACACGTCGCTATACCAGTGAAATCAGCCATATCATTGGCCCACAAAAAGATATCCCTGCACCAGACGTGGGTACCAATCCAAACGTGATGGGTTGGATCATGGATACTTATTCATCTGGTCAAGGTCATACTGTTACAGGTGTTGTAACGGGTAAACCAGTCCATCTTGGTGGTTCTCTTGGTCGTATTAAAGCGACAGGCCGTGGTGTATTCATCACAGGTCAACAAGTTGCTGAAAAAATCAAATTACCTTTAGAAGGCGCGAAAATCGCAGTTCAAGGTTTTGGTAACGTAGGTAGCGAAGCTGCATATTTGTTTGCAGACTCGAAATCGATCATCGTGACGATTCAAGATCACACAGGTACGATTTTCAACCCTGAAGGGATCGATCTTGCTGCATTAAAAACTCACATGGAAACTCACCAAGGTGTGGGTGGCTTTGCTGGTGCGCAAGTGATCAGTGATGAAGAGTTCTGGAATGTAGAGATGGATATTTTGATCCCTGCTGCATTGGAAAGCCAAATCACAGTTGAACGTGCTCAAAAATTAACTGCGAAGTTAGTGCTTGAAGGCGCGAACGGCCCAACATTCCCTGAAGCGGATGATGTTTTAGTTCAACGTGGTATCACTGTTGTACCTGACGTGATCTGTAATGCGGGTGGTGTAACCGTATCTTACTTTGAATGGGTTCAAGATATGTCGAGCTACTTCTGGTCTGAAGAAGAAATTAATGAAAGACTGGATAAGTTGATGATTCAAGCCATTAACGATGTATGGCACAAATCAAGCGAAAAAGAATGTACTTTACGTACAGCAGCCTTCATTTTAGGTTGTGAGCGTATCTTAAAAGCACGTAAAGAGCGTGGTATTTTCCCAGGCTAATTTTAGCTGTGCTTTTGAAACGACCTTAAGGTGTAAACTTTAAGGTCGTTTTTTATTGTTCAGTGCATTCCAGATTTTAGGTCATTCTTGATTCCCTTATACTATACTGGTATTACTAATATATTTATGTAAATAATCATCCTTTGTTTGAAAAAATATATCAAAACTCGCACTCATCATCTGATCTATTTGGGCTTGTTTTTTAAATATTGTTTTTAACTGTTCGAGATAATAATTTATCCATTCATTTTTATTATTAAAATAGTAACAAGGTTTTAGATTGGCATATAATGTTTTGAATTCAGTCCTAATATGTAAAATATCTGGATTGAAGAACCATAATATAATTTCATTGACTTGGAATTTTTCTAAGCGATATTCATCATTCTTGTTTGGCTGTATTGTATAAAGCTGAGCCCCTGATGGTGTGCTCTTGGAATACATTATTTTTGTCGTTGTTATTTGGAAGTGTTTTGCTTCTAATTCTCTCATAAGCATTGATATTTTAAGACATTTTGGTAGGTCTTTGATATTCGATTTTGATAACTTTATAAAGAATTCAACTGCACGAGATATAACAGTCATTTCACCCGAACCCACTATAATCCCATTTTTCCATGCATATAGTTTAGGTGTTTGATCTGAATGAATTTTATAATCAACGGTTGCACTTCTATTATCTGTAGCAACAATAATACTGTCTTGTAATTGAATGGCTATAATAAAAGTCATACGATGAATTTTAACTGTGGTAGATAATATTATTGTATTATTTTGGAGAGTTGTGTCAAATAAAGGGATGTTTATGGCTGGTGGGTCTCAAATAATTATTAATACAGATGGAATTACTTTTATTACCCCTGCAAAATTTGAAGCAAAAGCAGGGCAACATAAATTCGTTGGTGGGCAGAAGGTTTCTGTTCAACTTCCCAGATTAGCTGTGGTGGATCAACCCTATATTCTTCAATATTTGGTGAAGAATAAAGACAACATTCCATTGGCAAATAAGCCGTATCTCATGATTGACCAAGCGGGAAATTTGCAAAAAGGTATCACAAGCGCCGAGGGTTTAATGAAACTCACGACAACACCGTCAGCTCAAAATTTGATTACGCATGTGATGGTGAGTGAAGTGGAAGAAGCACAAGAAGCGGGAGAAGAATAGTATGGCAACACATTATTCCCGATTGCAATTTAAGCTCAAGCCGCCCTTACAATTTAAAGATTTCAGCTTTCAGTTCTTGGTTGTGAACCGAGAACTTGGCAAGACTGTTTTTAAAGACGAGGGAAATTTTGACGATCATGGTTTTGGCAAATGGTTTCATATCTATCAACCCAATCGATTGTTGATGTATAAAATTAAATATCGTGGTGAGGTCATCAAAACTGTTACAGCCAAAGCATATCCTGAGCCCAATAAGTGGAGTCTATTTGAGTTTAAAACGACTGTTGAAGCAACAGTAAAAGCTAAGGAAAATATAAAAGAAATCCAGATTCATGATGGTGAAGTTGCATGGTATCTCATTAAAAAAGCTGAACCCGTGATGACGTGGTCACAGCGTATTTTTAAAAAACCATTGAGTGCAAAAGACTGGGAAATTTTAAAGGCAAATAACCCGCATTTATCTAATCTCGTTTCCATGGGGGTTTTACAGCCTGGGCAGGTGGTCATTATTGCGAATTCAACCACGGCGAAGGAATTATCTGAATATAAAAAAACAGGCACAACAAGCCCAACAAAATCTGGAGCAAATGAAAAGGGATAAAGATTTTGATGCCGAATTTTTTGCTCAGAATTATGAATTTTTCTATGATGCACTATTACGCGAAAATACAAAAATTGTTGGAAAAAAAGTATTAAATAACAATGAACATCCTTTAACCATCTTATTTGATCAAGATGAAAAGAAGGACAGTTTTTTTGAGCAGAAAATGGCGGCTGATGCAGCTTTAGTGATGGTGGAAGGGCAAGCAACTCGAATATATCGAATTCATGGTGAACTTGCACAAAAATTTGCGGAAGAAAGAGCCAGCGGTTCAGGGCTTGCAAATCCGAAAAATTTTGCCAGATTCAAACAAAAATATGCCAGCCTATATAATCAGCTAGATCAGGAATCGGTAAAAAGGTTTTTAAGATGGGATCAATCGATTCGAACCAATAATATGCGTCGAATGCTGAGTCAATCTGCATTTGTAAGAGACAGTAGCTATCAAGGCGGGATTAAAGATTATGTGAAAAAAATGGGTGAAATTGGAAAATTTGCCAGTCAGTTGAAAATCGCAGGTTATATGTCGATTGCGGCGGATGTGGTGAGTTCTGGGGTTACTGTTTATGAAGCTGCACCAGAGGATAAAGCAAGAACAACAGTGGTTGAGACAACTAAAGTAGTTACAGGTATTGGTTTTGGCGCAATCACAAGTGTCGTTATAATTGGTTTTGCTACAGGAGGAACTGGTTTAGTTGTTATTGGTATTGCTGCAATTACTGCCCCTATAGTTGGTAAAATTGCAGGCGAGGGATTGGGATGGGGCGCAGGAAAAATATATGACATTGTTGAAGAAAATAAGAGTAGGTAATAATGGAAATTGTTTTTATAGTTTTTAGTAAAATTCCTCTGATAGCAACTAGTTTTTTACTTTTCGCAGTTTTTTTATTTTTTTATTTGGTTCTTTATATATATAAATGTTAATTGTAAAGGTATATTTAGAATTATTTTTCCAGAGAAAAAAATATATAAAAGACCGCTTGAGCCTTTTTATTTTTTCTCTGTGAGCATTTTGCCAACAACTTTTTGGCGTGAAATAATAAATATAAAGTATAATAAATCTTTTAAAAAATTATATGGGAAGGAGTTTTATTATCCTATTAGTAAGGAGCAATTGATTGATTTGCTTAAAAAATATCCTTTATTTTTTTTAATTCAGTATTTTATTTTTTTTACTGGTTTAATTTCAATGTTGATAATTTTATATGCCTATATGTTAGATCACTATTTTTAATTTTTCTATTTGGTTTTGGGCTCTTAATAAGTAGAGTGGGATTGGTGGTTGTTAGTGTTTTTGGGGCTTAGCAGTGTTAGCAGGAAAAACTACAACAGAACTTGCAGGTCATTTTGCTGGAAAATCCTATGATTTAATTGAGAGGACAATGGAAAATAAATGATAGATTTTATTGTCAAATTATATAAAGCTGAGCCATCAACGTTTGTGGGAATGATTGGTTTATTATTTTTTATCTTACTATGGGTGTTTTTTGTAAGTCTTTATGTTTATACAAATATTTATATAAAAGAAATATGTGGAATTGTATATAAGGATGAGAAAAAATTTAAAAGATTGATGGAGCCATTTGATTTTTTTTATCTAAGTATGTTACCCAGTGCATATTGGAGGGAAATATTAAATTTAAAGTTTGATACCTCTTTTAAAGCCCGTTATGGAAATAATGTATATCAAAAAATAGGTGACTCTCAGTTAAATGAATTATTGAAGAGCTATCCAGTGTTTTTCTACCTTCATTATTTGGTTATTTTGTCAGGAATTCTCGGTACATGTCTTCTACTCTTGGGTATAGGATTAGAGAAGTATATTTTTTAAATAAATTTTAGAGTTCTTTCTATGAAGTTGCATTAGAGAATACTTACTTTAGCTGTGCTTTTGAAACGACCTTAAGGTGTAAACTTTAAGGTCGTTTTTTATTGTTGAATCAATCAAGAAAGAAATCTTTTTGTAGCTGGGTGTTGCCACTGACACAGGCATACTGAGCGAAATCAGTGATCCCAATACGCGCCAACGCTTGTTCATCGGTTAGGCTTTGTCCCGTCAGTTCACCTTTCGCCGTACTGTAAATTGCAAATGCCGCATCTGCCATGATTTCAGGTTTACGACTCAATTGACGCGTATTTTCCTCACCTAGGTTCTTCGAAACTGCTGCTGTAGCGATATAGGTTTCTGGCCACAGGGTATTACAGGAAATACCATAGTGTCGAAATTCTTCTGCGATACCTAGCGTCAGAATCGTCATACCATATTTAGACAAGGCATAGGGCGAGAGCATGCCTAACCATTTCGGTGACATATTCACAGGTGGCGATAAGCTTAAAATATGCGGATCTTTTGCTTGTTTGAGATAGGGTAAAGCGGCTTGCGCACAAATAAAGGTCGCACGGTGGTTAATGCTTTGGATCAGATCATATTGTTTTAATGAAGTGGCTTCGACACCTGTGAGTGCAATCGCACCTGCATTATTTATTAATACATCAATACCACCAAAGTTCTTGGCTGCTTGTTGCATGGCAGCATGGATCTGCTGTTCATCTCGTACATCTAACAGTAAGGGCAGTGCTTTGCCGCCAGCAGCTTCAATCTCTTCAGCGACGCTATAAATCGTGCCTGTTAATTTGGCTGTTTCCATTTCGGTTTTTGCAGCAATGACAACATTTGCCCCAGCTTGTGCTGCTTTCAGCGCAATGGCTCTGCCAATTCCTCGGCTGCCACCAGTAATAAAAATGGTTTTTCCTTGCATATTACTCATGTCGATGTCCTATATTTAGTTTTTATTGAAATGTCGTTAAATCATAAAAGGGTGTGCAAATTTTTCTGGATTGTAGAGTTGTCGTTGTTTGGCAATCTCAACAATACGATGGCGCAACTGACGTTTGATTACGGCATATGTTAGACGATGCTTTTGTGACATTTCTTCTGCAAACTTAAATACCTCTGTATTTAATGATTCGGCAGGATGAATCTGATGGACCACTTGTGCGTCTAAGCACTCAATCCCTGTCATGGATTTTCCTGTTAAGGACATCTCCCAGATCGCATGTTGATTGGGAAGGAGTTGCACAATTTCTGCAATACAGTCAGTAAAAGGAATGGTCAGTTTGACTTCGGGGAAGCAAAAGCGTCCTTTATCTGCCCGCATCAAGCGGAAGTCACATGCAGATGCCAAGATTGCACCACCTGCATAAGCATTGCCATTAATCTCAGCAATCACTGGTAAGTTGAGTAAGGCCAAACGCAGTAGCATATTTTCCAGTTCTAAGGTAAAAGCTTTTTTATCTTGCATGGATTGCTGCATTAACCAAGCGAGGTCTAAGCCATTGCAAAATGTTTTAGGATGGTCGCTTTGAATGACTAGGCAAGCATTATGCGAATGACGCTCGATTTCATCAAAGATCTCGATATATTCATTTAGCACATCTTGATTTAAGACATTGTCCTGATCGCCATTGGTTAATGTCAAAACATAAATGGACTGCTGTTGATCAAGCCTCATGGTGGTCATTGAAGCGCTTCCTTGTTGTGCCGTTGTTTATTATGAAAGCTATTATTTCGAATAAAATACTCGCGCAATAGGTGTGACTATGCCATATTGATGATCATTTTAGGACAGTGGATGTGCGATGCGAGATCCTTTTGGATTGTTTCAAGAAACCATCTCGGTTTCTTATGCACATCTATTATTAGAAATTGTGCATGATTATGCGATTGATATTGAAATAGTTTTATCTGGCACAGGATTAGTGCTGACAGAAATGAAACAAGCCGATGCCAAAATGAGTGCGCATCAATGGTCAAAGCTGGTGGTGAATGCTTTAAGGCTGACGGAGAATCCACGGCTTGGGATTGAATATGGTTTTAAATTACGTCCCACTTCACATGGAGCCTTAGGTTTTGCATTTCTGAGCTGTACGGATGTTGAAACTGCATTAACGCTGTGCCAGCAGTATTTCTGTACACGAATCCAGAACTTCACCCCTGAATCGTATATTGATGAAGACTTTGTCTATGTCTATTTGGATGGTGTACATCCTGTTAAATTTGGCAATGAGCAGCAATCTGATCAATTACGGCAGTTTATGATTGAAAGTTTGTTATTTGGCGCAATTCATTTTTTAGCTTTGTTTTCTGAAAAAATTGTTGAACGTTGTGAGGTCTTTGTTGATTGGGCCGATGCACAGAGTTATAAACGTATCGATTTATCTCAGATCAAGATTCATTTTAACCAGCAACGTAATGGCCTGCGTTTTCCCAAGCAATATCTGCATTGTAAAAATCCCAATGCTGATCAAGTCGCATTCCAGCAGGCATTATTGTATTGCGAAAATGACAAATTGAAATTACTCAAAGAGTCGGCACGCGATCTGCAGAAAAGTATTCGTTCTGAGTTGTTGTATCGAGCTGGCAATACTTATCCGACATTAGCGTTGATTGCACAGCGGTTGAATATGTCTGAACGAACCATCAAGCGACATTTACAGGCACAAGGAACGACGTTCTTGCAGATTTTGGCTGAGGTGCGTTTTAGTCAAGCCAAAAAGTTACTGCAACAACCACAATATAGTATTCAGGATGTTGCAGCTCTGGTGGGGTATGAAGAAGCCACTAATTTTATTCGCGCTTTTAAAAAGATGTTTGGGGAAACACCCAGTCAGTATCGGAAAAGCTATTTGTCCAAGGCCGATTCATCCGACATCGCCAATTGAACCGTTACAATAAAGCGTTCTAGCGAATGCTGAATCTGTTCTGTCCATTCAAAGGAACAATTCATACGAATAAAATGTTGATGTGAGGGCAACACATTAAATAAAGGGCTTGGCGCAACGCCGACCTGTTGTTGAATCAGCTGTTCATAGATTTGCATACTGCTGACTTTGTCTGGCAACTGAATCCAAAGAAAATAGCCACTTGGATAGTTATATACTTTACAGTCTTTTGGTAGATGTTGTTTGAGATATTGAAAGAATTGTTTTTTATTCTTTTCCAAAGCCCGCCTAAGCGTTCTTAAATGCTTTTCATAATGATGATGGGAGAGAAACTCAACCAGTGCATTCTGGATCAGTGCATTGGCAGAAATGGTGCTCATCAATTGCAAATGCTGAATATGCTCGGAAAACTTGCCAGCATAGACCCATCCCATACGGAACCCTGAACCCAAGGTTTTGGAAAAAGAAGAGCAGTGCAACACCAGATTTTGTTGATCGAAATACTTCATGGGTAGCGGCTTTTGATTGCCATAAAACAGTTCTTCATAAACATCATCTTCGATCAAATGAATTTGATGTTCATGCAACAGCTTAGCAATTTTATATTTGATGTCATCGCTGACGGTAAAGCCAATCGGGTTATGTGCGTTCAACATAAACCAGCAGACTTTAATCGGATAGCTTTTAATGACTTGTTCAAAAGCTTCAATATCAAAGCCATGTTGTGGATGTTCTGGGAGGGTAATCACCTTGAGTCCCAAACGTTCAGCTGCCTGCCATGCGCCATAGAAGATGGTTTGCTGCAATAAAATATAATCGCCCGGTTGAGTAATCGCTTGCAGGGAAAGATTCAACGCTTCTAAACCACCAGATGTAATGACAATGTCATCTGCATCGGTTGGAATCCCTTGCATACAATAGCGTTGTGCAATCAGTTTTCTGAGGGCTAAATTCCCAGGCGGTAGGTTGGTGGTCTGATCATAACTATGGCGATTGCGGGAAAGTTGCCCCATGATCTGAATCAGTTTGGGTGGATAGAGTAACTGACTATCTGGAAATGCAGAACCTAGTGGGCTGACCTGTTTGGATTGAATCGACTTCAGGTATTTAAACACCAAGGAGTTAATTTCAATTTTGGGGTTTAAAGAGACCACCGAATAAGCTTGTGGAATTTGGATATTATTTTGCTCAGCGACAAAATAACCTGACTTTTCTTTGGAATAAATCAATCCTTGCGCTTCCAGTTCTTGGTAAGCGTTCATCACGGTAATTAAGCTAAACCCTGATCGTTGCACTTGCTCACGTAAAGAAGGAAGTTTGCTGTGTGGTTGCCATGATCCATTTTCAATGAGAAGTTTCAGGTTGTGCGCTAATTGTTCTGATTTATACATAAAGTAAAGTGAATCCATCTTGATGGAACAGCTTGGTATGCAAGCTGCTCCATCTCTTTTTTAATAAGCAAACATCAATAGCAGTCTAAAGAGACCTGCAATGATGGCGAGTGCAAAAAAACCAACTAACCATAAGATTATAAACCATTGCGTTTGGCTTAAATGCAGAGATTTAATTTTCATGCAAAGCTGCTCCTTAGTGATAACCCGTATCTCCAACCCGTACTTTATCTCTAAATACCCAATATGACAGGATGGTATAGGCGATAATGATCGGGATCAGAATTACCGCACCAACCAGTGCAAATTTCTGACTAGAATGTGGTGCTGCTGCTTCCCAAATCGTGACCGATGGTGGAATGATATTCGGCCAGAGGCTGATCACAAATCCAGTAAAGGCCAAGAACACGAGTGCCAAGGTATAAATAAAAGGTTTAAAGTCCTGACGCTCTTTACATGCTTTTAAAATCAAGAACGTAAATAGCAGTACTAAGACGGGCACAGGGCTAAAATACAGCAGATTCGGCAAGGCAAACCAACGCGCTGCAATTTCAGGATGGGTCAGTGGGGTATAGAGACTGACACCTGCAAAAACCACAAATAGCAGCATGATCAGTTTAGGCATCAGTGCATACATCTGATCTCGTAGCTCATGGTCGGTTTTCATAATCAACCAGCCACAACCGAGCGCTGCATACATGGCAACTACACCCAACCCCGTAAATAAGGCGAAAGGAGTGAACCAATCCAAGCCTGAACCAGAGAAAATACCATTGGTGGTTTGGATGCCTTGAATATAAGCGCCTAAAATCACGCCTTGCAGGAAGCTGGATAGAATTGAACCCCAGATAAAGGCCTGATCCCATAAATGTTTGGTGCGGTTCGCCTTAAAACGAAATTCAAAGGCAACGCCACGGAAAATCAATGCAATCACCATTAAGGTAATCGGCATATATAAAGCTGAAAGGACAGTTGAATAGACCAATGGGAAGGCCGCAAACAAACCTGCACCACCGAGCACCATCCATGTTTCATTGCCATCCCAGACAGGCGCGACGGTATTCATCATCACATCACGTTCTTCGCGGCTTTTGATGAAAGGAAACAGAATTCCGATCCCGAGGTCGAAGCCATCCAAAATGACATAGATCAGGACACCTAGACCAATAATACCGACCCAAATTAGAGATAAATCAATCATGGTGCTTCTCCTTATTCGGGTCTTGCTGATCAATGCTTTCATCAACGGCACTTAAAGGACGCATTGGGGTTTTGAAATGCCCATGGCCAGCTGGCTCAAGATCAATCGCTTCAATAAATTCAGGACCTTTTTTCAATAGTTTCAGCATGTAGTAAATACCGCTACCAAACACGATGGCATAGACCACCACGAAAATGATCAGACTGATACCGACTTGATCGGCAGTCACCGTATGCGACAAACCATCTTTGGTACGCATCACCCCATAAATCACCCAAGGTTGACGGCCAACCTCTGTGGTGACCCATCCCGCCAGTAAGGCGATATAGCCTGTAGGTCCCATGACAAAAGCGAATTTATGAAACCAAGATGAACCATAAAGCTTGCCTTTTTTACGCAACCATAAGGCAACGAAAGAGAGCAGCACCATTAACATGCCAAGTCCGACCATGACACGGAAACTCCAAAACACAATGGTTGAGTTTGGTCGGTCTTCTGGGGCAAAGTCTTTTAAGCCTTTGACTGTACCATCCGTAGAATGAGTCAAAATCAGACTGCCTAGATTTGGAATCGCAATCGCGTATTTGGTACGTTCTTCTTGCATATCTGGAATGCCAAATAAGTACAGTGGCATTCCTTCATCATAATTGGTCTCCCAATGACCTTCCATTGCGGCCAATTTTGCCGGCTGATGCTTCAAGGTATTTAAGCCATGATTATCACCAATCACCACTTGCAAGCAGGAAGTGACCAGCACCATCCAAAGCCCCATTGAAAATGATTTTTTGATCAGTTCATCACGACGGCCTTTGATCAGATGCCATGCAGCAGTACCCACCACCAGTAAGGAAGACACTAAAAATGCAGCAGCGGCCATATGCGCAAAGCGATAAGGGAAGGAGGGATTAAATACGATCGCCCACCAATCGGTTGGCACAATAATGCCATTCTCGATCGAAAAACCTTGC
This sequence comes from Acinetobacter sp. Ac_3412, assembly GCF_013072675.1. Taxonomy (NCBI): domain Bacteria; kingdom Pseudomonadati; phylum Pseudomonadota; class Gammaproteobacteria; order Moraxellales; family Moraxellaceae; genus Acinetobacter; species Acinetobacter sp. Ac_3412. Next base: position 97,443 of record NZ_LXUJ01000007.1, read on the forward strand.
GGTGTCTGCATCCAACTGTTGGAGGAGAGAATCCAAAACATGGAAATACAGGTGCCGATGGCAACCATCAAGGTGGCAAAGAAATGGGCTTTGGGACTGACGCGTCCCCAACCAAATAGCATGATGCCCAAGAAGCCCGCTTCCAAGAAGAAAGCACTCAATACTTCATAAGTGAGCAAAGGGCCAGTCACGCTTCCCGCAATACGGGAAAATTCACTCCAGTTGGTACCAAACTGGTAGCTCATCACTACGCCAGATACTACACCCATCCCAAAGGCAACAGCAAAGATTTTGATCCAGAATTTGAATAAATCTTTATAAATGGGGTTTTGAGTACGCAGCCATTTCCATTCCAGCATAGCAAGAAAACAGGCGAGACCAATCGAGGTAGCGGGAAAGATAATGTGAAATGAAACAGTAAATGCAAACTGTATTCGGGCTAATTCTAAAGCAGTGAGACCGAGATCCATATATCCTCTCCTATAACAGACCAGCAAAAGCAGTCGCTAGGAAAATGTGAAAGAACGGACTTAAATGTTTGAAAATAAGCAGAACCTTAAAAAGTTGTGGCTTGGATATTTAAAAGCGATTTAAGTTTTATTCATCATCCAATCTTCTGTTGTATATGAGTAGGTACAATTTCTTTTTGTTTTTTTATAACAGATGGGGTGTCCATAAATGATCTGTTATATTTTTTTAGCGAAACTCTGTAGCTATTCAGTTGTTTGTACCTGATTCAAAATAGCATCAAGCAACGATGCAGTGTGTTAAATATTGATCAAGCATTGTAAGTCGTTTGAATGACACTAATTCGGACTGAATGGCGTATGACTATGTTTATCACTAAAGAACTTAATGCGTTGACTCAGCTTTTTCAAAGCAAAGTCCCTTCGCAAGCAGTACAACAACAGCTAAGTCTAGAATATGTAAATCTTGAAGCAACTTTATTAAGAGGCAAGGTACTCAGAGATTTTTCTAAGGAGAAGGTCGCTTATATTGCTCAAGCTGAAATAGTGGAAAATGATAATAATCTCGCCTATTTATTTGCACCATTTACGATTGCTAATTTAAATCAGCCAGTGATTTATACCACGCCAGTCTCATCCTCTGTACTTAAGATATTGAATCAATACTATCAAGCCGATAAAAGCGTCAATCTTAAAATCGAAGATGTCATCCACAGCCTCAAGCTTTATATCGAGCTGGTCGAAGATGCAAAAGCAGAGCAAGATTTTCTGTTCCGTTGTTTAGTCAAAGCATTGTGTCGTACAGATATTTTTCATATTTTCTTGGTTACACATTTATCTTTAGATCAGCAACAGATTCAGATTTTAGAAGATTATTTTGATGTAAAAATTGATGTGATTGATGCTGATCGTAGGCCAAGCATGCTCAATGATGAGTTGATTAATACGCGTAAACTGCTATTTAAAAACAAAGATGAAGCACACAAAAGCTTATGTACTTTGTTTTCCAGTCTTAATGCAAATCTAGTCGCGAAGATTGGTCAGTTTAGTCCGGCCCAAGCGGCACATTTAATCGAGGATATGTTCTATTCGGAACATATTTTTGAAAAGTTATCGGTCTATGCCGAATACATGCAAACCCGTATTCAAAATGGCGCTAGTTTTAAGGCTTTATCCACCATGTAATTGTTATGAATTAAATTTTAGTCTTTCAATAGGAGCAGAGCTCATGTCTCAACAGCAATCAAAATTCCCATACCTTGCGGTTGGAATCAGTATTTTATTGGGTTGTTTATTCTTAGTCTTTTTCTTTCTGGCTGTGAGTAATCAACCAGATTATATGCCATCGCAACAGAAGCAAAATGCTGCTCATGTACAATCAACAGTTCAAGCGAATCAATAGCTTATGTTTTTTAATCCGAAGCTTGGTTTTTCTCTCTTACTGGTGATTTTGAGCACTTGCCAGTAAGTTTTTTTTATTTTGGGCTTGGTTGTAATTGTTAAAATCAAGAGAGATTGTAACGCTCTAATTGATCGAATGAGACAAATCAAGAATAGAAAAGAAGCACAATTCATGTTAATCCTATCTGTAGCCAATGTTAAAAATAGCTCAGATGAGGGCAACATAATGGATAACTCAGAACAAACCATTCATAAGCAAGAAAATACCAGTTTTGCCAGAATTGAACCCTATACCCAACCCGCAGGCGGATGGGGCGCATTGCTGAGTGTTGCCCGAAATCTAAAAAGGCAAGATATTTTAAAAAAAGGTTCAATCACCTTACTTAATATTAATCAGCCGACTGGTTTTGACTGTCCGGGCTGTGCATGGCCTGAGAAGAAAGATGCACATGCCTTTAACTTCTGTGAAAACGGTGCCAAGGCGGTGGCTTTCGAAGCAACCAGTAAAACGGTAACACCTGAATTTTTTGCACAGCATACCGTGAGCTGGCTCGCTGAACAGAATGATTTCTATCTGGAAGATTTGGGTCGTTTAACTGACCCGATGCGTTATGACCCAGTCTCGGATAAATATGTACCGATTTCTTGGGATGAAGCTTTTCAGTTGATTGCCAAACATCTACAGGCGCTTGATCATCCTGATCAAGCGGCATTTTATACCTCTGGTCGTGCCAGCAATGAAGCCGCTTTTTTGTACCAATTATTTGTCCGCAGTTTCGGCACCAATAATTTTCCAGACTGTTCCAATATGTGCCACGAAACCACCAGTGTTGGCTTAAAAGATGCGATTGGTTTAGGTAAGGGCACGGTCATTTTGGATGATTTCGATCAGGCAGATGCTATTTTTAGCTTTGGGCATAATCCAGGTACCAACCATCCACGGATGTTGGCAACCTTAAGAGAGGTTTCGCGTCGTGGTGGTAATATTGTTGCCATTAATCCTATTAAAGAGCGTGGTTTAGAGCGTTTTCAAGACCCACAAGCGCCGCTAGAAATGATGACCAATGGCAGTACTCCAATTAGTCGTTATTACTTCCAGCCCAAAATTGGAGGGGATTATGCCCTGATGTTTGGGGTGATGAAGCATTTACTGGAATGGGATAAAAAGGCACTTGCGAAAGGAAAAGCAAGCGTTTTTGATCGTAGCTTCATTGAAATGAATACCATTGGTTTTGACGAGATGTTGGCGGAGATTGATGGTACAGCGTGGTCTGAAATTCATAAGCATACGGGACTTTCACCTGAGCATTTAGAATCGATTGCCAAGATGTATTTGGATGCAAAAACGGCTATTTTCTGTTGGGGGATGGGGATTACTCAGCACCGTCATGGTACAGCCAATATTCATATGCTGGCGAACCTGATGCTGGCACGAGGGCATATTGGTCGTCCGGGGGCTGGCCTTTGTCCAGTACGTGGGCACAGTAATGTGCAAGGCGATAGAACGATGGGAATTAATGAAAACCCAAGTGAAGCCTTACTAGACAGCATTGATCGGGTATTTGGCATCAAGTCACCGCGTAAACATGGTTTTGGTGTGGTCGATACCATTAAGGCGATGTATGAAGGTGATGTAAAAGTCTTTATTGGTTTGGGCGGGAACTTTGCAGTTGCAACCCCTGATACACCTTATACCCAAGAAGCATTACGCCGTTGTAATTTAACCGTCAACATTACCACCAAGTTGAATCGTAGCCATCTGGTCTGTGGCAAAGATGCGTTGATGCTACCTTGCCTAGGGCGTACCGAAGTTGATATGCAAGTTCATGGCGCACAAGCAATTTCTGTGGAAGATTCCATGAGCAATGTGCATCTTTCAGCGGGACGTAATCCTCCGATCTCTGAAAATATTTTGTCTGAACCCGATATTGTGGCGCGTATGGCGGAAGCAGCACTGCCTGAGAGTAAGGTGAAATGGCGTTGGTATATCGAAAGTTATGACCGTATCCGTGATTCGATTGCCGAGGTTTTTGATGAATTTCATGATTTCAATCAACGAGTTTATCAACCAAGTGGTTTCCATTTAGAACATCCTGCCAATCAGCATGTCTGGAATACACCAAGTGGTAAAGCCCAGTTTTTGATTACACCACTGGCCGAAGTTTACGAAGATAAAGAAAACCAATATGCAGCCGCTTATAGTGAACAGCAGGTGTATACCTTGATGACCACTCGTTCGCATGACCAGTACAACACCACTTTATATGGTTTGGATGACCGTTATCGCGGTGTATTCGGGCAACGCCGTGTGTTGTTTATGAATCAAACAGATATTGATGCAGCGGGCTTTGAAGCAGACCAATGGGTTGATATTGAGAGTGTATTCTCGGATGGTGTGAAACGGATTGTACATAGTTTCCGTATTGTGCCATATAACATTCCGCAAGGCAGTCTAGCGGCTTATTATCCAGAAACCAATCCATTGGTGGCTTTGGGTAGCCATGATAAATACGCCAAAATTCCAGCCTCTAAAAGCATCCCTGTGATTTTGCATGCAGGTAATGCACCAGCACATTTTAATTTGAATGTTGAAGTTGACCCTGAGCATGCCAATGAACGCGTCAGTAGCGCATAGCTCGAATCAGTGATGCAAATGAGGTAAGTGTGGATACAAAAACACGAGGTTATGAAACGATGCAAGTGCATCGTTTCCATCGCGATGTCTCTGAAAATGAACTGGATTATATTGTCCAAGAGTATCCTGTTGCCTTAATTTATAATGGTATTTCACATGCCGTGATGATGGCAACACCATCGGATATTGAGGTCTTTGCCAAAGGTTTTAGTCTCTCGGAAGGGATATTACAAAGTTTAAGCGAGTTGTATTCACTCGATATTCGGCAGAATGAACTGGGGGTTGAAGTGGATATGACCATTTCATCCCGTGCTTTCATGGCTTTAAAAGAGCATCGGCGTATGATGGTCGGGCGTACAGGTTGCGGCTTATGTGGTATTGAAAGTCTAAAGCAACTCTATGCAAATCTACCTGCGGTCAGTACCCATGTTTCTTCAACATGGTTAAGCCAAATTCCAAATGCAATTGCACAATTAAAAGTCAGACAAAAAATTACTGAACTGACCGGTGGAGCACACGCCGCAGCATGGGTCGTGAAAGGTCAGATCGTAGCGTTATTTGAAGATGTTGGTCGGCATAATGCTCTAGATAAATTATTGGGGTACTTGGCTGAACAGAAAATGGATGTGGCGGAGGGTTTTGTGGTGATGACCAGTCGTGCCAGTTATGAGTTGATCCGCAAATGTGTGCAATCCAATATTGCTCTATTGGCGACCATTTCTGCACCCACCAGTATGGCGATTGAGATGGCAAAACAATTAAATCTCACCTTAGCTAGTTTTTGCCGTGGTGAGAGCTTTGTTTTATATACCGAATAATGGTAAAAATTTGTGATTTGTCTGATCTCTAATGCATTGATTTGTGTAGGATATGAGCATTAAGTTTTTTTATTCCCAAATATTATGAATACACCTTTAAGACCTCAGCCTGTGATCAATAATCTTTCAGGTGAAAATGCTTTATTTATCGTACTCGGAATCAATAGCAATCCTGATCATTCAGGTGTAATTGATTTTCTTGCGAATTTTTCAGCCTTAGTCCGTAGCTTAACCAATCGTTTTCCGAATAGTCATTTTAGTGCTTCGGTAGGGATCGGCTCAAATGCTTGGGATTTACTTTTTCCTGATTTAAATAAGCCGAAAGAACTTGCGCCATTTCAAGAGATCAAAGGGCCACGGCATACTGCGGTCGCAACAACAGGCGATTTATTCTTTCATATTCGCGCCAATCAAATGGCAATTTGCTATGAACTTGCCTCAATTTTGCATGAGCAATTAAAAGAAGATACCTACCCAATTAGCGAGACCAAAGGTTTTAGATACTTTGATGGTCGTGCGATTATTGGCTTTGTCGATGGGACTGAAAACCCTGAACATGAAATTGCCAAAGAGATTGCTTATGTCGGTTCGGAAGATGCCGAGTTCCTTGGCGGCAGTTATGTGTTTATCCAAAAATACTTGCATAACATGGAGATGTGGAAGGGTTTAACGACCGAAGAACAAGAAAAAGTCATCGGTCGAAAAAAATATGATGATGTTGAACTTGGCGATGATGTCAAACCGCAAAGTGCACATAATGTGGCAAGTAAGGCACATGATGCGGACGGTAACGAGCTTAAAATCTTAAGAGCCAATATGCCATTTTCCAATCCAACAGAAGGAGAGTACGGCACCTTCTTTATTGGCTACTCTCGTTCTTTTAATATCACCAAAACCATGCTTGAAAATATGTTCTTAGGTAAAGAAACTGGACATGTCGATCGTTTACTTGATTTTAGTACTGCAGTTTCAGGCAGCTTATTCTTTGTGCCAACCTTTGATTTTCTTGAAGATTTAGGCGAATAAGTTTAATCCGCTGAAATAAATTAGTTTATTTCAGCGGAAAATATTTATTGGCCCATCAAATATTGTTGTAACTGGTCGCGGAATTGATCTGGGATACGACCTGATTTTTGCGTGCTGAAATCAAAATACACTTGAACCGCTTTGCCACGTGCAACACAGTGATCTTTTTGCCAAGCTTCATGTGCCACGATAAAAGAAGAATTGCCGATATGTTCAATCCATGTCTTGATTTCGATATCAGCGCCGTAATAGATTTGAGCTACAAAATCGACTTCCACCCGAGCGAGAATCAAAGGCAGATTTTTGATTTCCATACTTGGGTTGAATAAGCGAAAAACAGGTTCACGCGCAGTTTCAAACCAGCCTGTAATCACGGTATTGTTGATATGTCCAAAAGCATCAGTTTCATAGAATCTTGGTGTAATCGAAAGTGTAAACATAGATCAACTGTTATTTTTTCATTTAAAGCTCAATACTATAAGGGCTGAATATGTAAAAATCAGCCCCAATAACAGACTTAAGCGTTTATGAATGCTGAGATAGTCCACCGCCTAAAGCTTTATACAATTCAATCTGATTATTCAACTTGATTTGTTCAAGCATCAGTAAGCCTTGTTGTGCTGCATAAGCAGAACGTTGTGCATCCAATACAGTCAGATAACTGTCAATCCCTGCTCTAAATCGGGCGGTGGATAATTTATAAGTGGTATCGGTTGCAGCAACCAAACGGCGTTGTGCACTCAAACGATCCTCAATATGGGCACGGGCAGCCAGCGCATCATTGACCTCACGAAAAGCGGATTGTATGGCTTTTTCATATTCTGCCAGTGCAATTTGTTGTTCAGTTTCTGAAATTTTAATATTGGCTTTACGCGTCCCCCAATCGAAAATAGGCAGGTCGATACTTGGCCCAATTGACCAAGAAAAACCACCTGATTTAAATAAATCTTTAAGATCTGTGGACGCATAGCCAGCTGAACCTGTTAGGCTAATGGTAGGGAACATACGTGCTTTGGCTGCGCCAATATTGGCTCCAGCAGCACGTAATTGATATTCAGCAGCTTTTAGATCTGGACGGTTATTCAGTAAATCACTACTTAAGCCCGTTGCAAAGTTGCTTTCAGCACTAATCGTTTTTACGGCTTGATTCGGCAGGAGGTTTTGAGGAACATTTTTTCCAGCCAGTAAATTGAGTAAGTTTTGTGCTTGTGCCACTTGAGTTTTATAGGCGGCAACATCATTTCGAGCAGTTTCAACCGATATTTGTGCTTGACGCAGCGGAACTTCGCTATCAATTCCGACATCAAAACGTTTTTTATTCAGGTTATAGGAATCAAGTTGTGCTTTTAAGGTTTGTTCTGCAAGATTGAGGTTGGCCTGAGCAAAGGCATAATCTAACCAAGCTTGTGAGACTTGGCTGACTAAACTGATCTGTGTGGCTTCTCTGGCACTTTGGGTTGCAAAGTAATTATTTAAGGCCATATCTTTTAAGCTTTTGACTCGGCCCCAAAAATCCAGTTCATAAGCCGTCATTCCTAGTCCAACTTGAAAAGTTGAATAAGGATTGTTTGGGTTCGCAGATGGATTCACCTGTCGAACAGCACTGCCATTTGCTCCAATAGTAGGTAACTGGTCATTTTTACTGATCTGATATTGCTGTTGGGCACGCTGAATATTGAGTGTTGCAGTACGTAAATCACGGTTGTTATTTAAGCTGATTTCAATCACTTGTAATAAATGTGGGTCAGAAAAAAATTGTTGATAACCTTGATTGGCAATCGAATTTCCAGTTGTGGTTTGAGAAAAATTTTGTGGAATATCCGATTTGATCACAGGTTTTGGTGCCTGCAGATTCATACATGCAGTTAAGGCAATCGAAAGCGTAGAGACAAGCAGGCCACGAGATAAGACAGTCGCTTTAGACATGGTCTTCTCCAAATAAGATGAGGATAGATACTGAGGAGGAGTCAGAGGAAACCCATTGATTCCCTCTGCTCTATGTCATTTAAGATGGATTTTTTTGTTTCGATGAAAACAGCTTTTCAACTGTACCCAGAATGAAAATAAAGAACACTGGGACAAAGAAAATTGCCAGAATCGTCGCTGAAATCATGCCGCCAAATACACCTGTACCTAAGGCATGCTGTGTTTCTGAACTTGCCCCTGAGGCGATGACCAATGGAATGACACCACAAGTAAAGGCTAAGGAGGTCATCAGAATCGGGCGTAAACGAAGTTTTGCTGCGGCAACGGTGGCCTCGACTAAACTCATGCCTTCTTCTTTCAGCATCTTGGCAAATTCAACAATCAGAATCGCGTTCTTGGCAGATAAACCAATAATGGTAATCAGACCAATTTTAAAGAACACATCATTCATCAAGCCTCGAGACATAATCGCAACCACTGCGCCAAAAATACCTAAAGGGACGACCAGCATCACTGAAAGCGGAATTGCCCAACTTTCATAAAGTGCAGCCAGAACAAGGAATACCACCAGCATAGAAAGAGCAAGTAAGAACGCCATCTGCGATTCAGATTGCTTTTCCTGTAAGGAAATACCCGTCCATTCATAGCCGATGCCTTTTGGCAATTTGGCAATCAGGTTTTCCATTTCGCGCATGGCATCGCCTGATGACGTATCGAAGTTTGGGATACCTGCAATACTCAACGATGGGCGACCGTTATAGCGGTTATATTGCTGTGGCGCTTTATTCCACTGCGGTGTGACCACTTCAGATAGCGAGACCAATTGACCATTTGAGCCCATCACTTTCAGATTCAAAATATCTTTGAGTTGCATTCGTGATTTGGCATCGACCTGTACGATCACTTGTTGCATGCGTCCCTGATTTGGGAAATCGTTGATATACATCGAACCCATTGAAGTTGAAATAATGTCAGAAACATCAGAGAACTTCACACCCAGAACATTCAATTTTGCACGGTCGATTTTTAAAGAAATATTGTCGCCTTGCGGTAAGCCTTCATTCCAGACCATATAGAACTTTTTGTTCTTGGCGGCCATTTCCATGAGCTGGTCTTGTGCAGCTAAAAGTGCAGGCATACCTAAGTTGGCACGGTCTTGCAAGCGTAAGCTAAAGCCTGAAAAGGTACCCAACTCATCAATGGCAGGAGGTAATACCGCCATTGTTGCACCTTCTTTACTGTGCGCCATGGTGGCATTAACGGCATTGGTCATTTCAGTTGCTGTTGACGTACGGTCTTTAAAGTCGGTTAATGTAGTAAAAGCCACAGCCACGTTTTGACCCGCGCCACTAAAGCCCCAACCCATGATGGTCGTATTACTTTTTACATTTGGATTGTCTTTTAGACTGTTTTCAAATTCATTGACTACACCTCGTGTTCTTTCAGCAGTGGCATCCGATGGCAATTGGAATGACGTCAGGAACCAGCCTTGGTCTTCTTCGGGCATAAATGCTGTCGGCCAATACTTCATACCTGCAAAGGTAAGGCCAGTAATCACTACAAAGATCACCATCATCGGAATAGTATGTTTAATTACTTTAAGCAGGATCAATTCATACTTTTTAGTGACCTTATCGAAGCTGCGATCAAACCATGCAAAAAAGCCTTTCTTCTGATGATGGCCATCAATTGGTTTAAGAATTGTGGCACACAGTGCAGGAGTCAGGATCAATGCCAATAATGCTGAAAACAGAATTGAGACTGACATGGTTAAGGTAAATTGTTGGTAGATAATGCCGACCGAACCACTGGCAAAGGCCATCGGTAGGAACACCGCTGCCAAGACTAAGGTAATCCCAATAATCGGACTGGTAATTTCCTTCATAGCCTTGGAAGTTGCTTCTTTTGGAGGAAGCCCTTCAGTCGCCATAATTCGTTCAACGTTTTCGACCACCACAATCGCATCATCGACGATGATACCAATCGCAAGTACCATACCAAACATGGTCAGTACGTTAATCGAGAAACCTGCCAGTAGCATCACCGCAAATGTACCGAGTAGCGCAATTGGTGCAACAATGGCTGGAATTAAGGTATAACGAACATTATGCAAGAATAAATACATGACAATGAAAACCAGTACCATGGCTTCAAGTAAGGTATGAATCACTTTTTCAATCGAAATTTTGACAAAAGGTGCGGTGTCATAAGGAATACTGAACTGCATACCTTCAGGTAAATTGAGTTTTAATTCTTCAATCTTGGCTCTGACACCTTCCGCTGTTTTGACAGCATTGGCACCAGGACTGAGTTGAATCGCCGCAGCCGTTGCTGGTTTGCCATCTTCTAAAATCGCAAAGTTGTAAGCCTGTGAGCCAATTTCGACTTTGGCAACATCAGACAGTTTAATCACGCTGCCGCTGGTTTTACTTTTTAGGCTGATATTTCTAAATTGCTCCACATTGCCCAATTGTCCTTGAGCAGATAGGGGAACAGTAATGAGTTGACCTTGTTCAGCAGGCATATCTCCAAGACGACCCGGTGCAATCTCGACGTTATTTTCACGAATCGCATTATTGACTTCACTAATCGACAAGCCATAAGACACCAGTTTATTGGGGTCGACCCAGATGCGCATGGCTTTTTCCGCACCGAAGGATTGAACTTTACCTACACCTTCAACACGTTTTAGTTCTTCCACTACGTTGCGAACCAGATAATCACTCAGATCGACTTCGGAATATTGACCATTGGGTGAATTGATTCCAACCAGCATCAAGAAACCCGATGAAGATGCTTCGACCTGTAAGCCTTGTTGGCGAACCACTTGCGGCAGACGGGCTTCAACGGCCTTGATCTTGTTTTGCACATCAACCTGTGCCATTTCGACATCAGTTCCGGGTTTAAAGGTCGCAGAAATTTCTGCCGTACCTGAGGTATCTGTGGTTGAGCTGTAATAGAGCAAGTTTTTTACACCCGATAACTCGCGTTCGATCAAGGTGACCACGCTGTCATTAATGGTTTTTGCTGTTGCACCCGGATAGGTCGCACTAATATTCACTTGCGGTGGCGCGACACTGGGAAAGCGGGCAATCGGTAGTTTGGGAATACTCAGCAGCCCGAACAAGATAATGAAAATCGCAATCACCCATGCGAAGACAGGACGGCGAATGAAGAATTGTGACATCATCATTGAGCTCCTTGCGTTGCTGGCGATGTGCTATTACTTGAAGCTGGTGTTATCCACGCGGCGAGTTCAAGTTTTTGATTCGGCTGGATACGTTCAACCCCTTCAACCACGATCCTGTCACCCGCTTTTAGACCCTTGCTGGCAATGTAGAACTGCTCATATTGTTGACCCAATTCGATTGGACGAATATCTGCCGCACCTTTGGCATTGATCACATAAACTTGCGGATCACCATTGATATTGCGTTGAATCGCTTGGGCAGGGACGAGCAAGGCTTGAGGAACAGAAGCACGGTCGATATTGACGCGGACATACATGCCGGGCAGAAGTTTACGTTCTGGGTTTTTTACTTCTATTCGAATGGTGACATCGCCGGTTTCAGGGTCAACATTGATGTCTTCAAACAGCATTTTTGCACTGACGTTATAAGGATGACCATGACTGTTAGAAATACGCACGGTTTTTTCATTATTGGCGGATAACTCACCACTTTGCAGTGCAGCCTGTAGACGTTCATATTCACTAATCGATTGTTTTACATCGACATAAACTTTATCAATCTGCTGTACTGTCGACATGGTGTTGGCATCGCCTTGACTCACCAATGCACCCTCAGTGACAAAAGACTGTCCGATCCGACCTGAAATTGGTGCGCGTACCGTGGCGTATTGCAAATTCAAGTTTTGACGCGTAAGCAGGGCCTTCATTTGCGCAACATCAGCCAAAGCTTGACGATATTCGGCTTGCGCATTACTGACTTCTTGCTTACTGATCGCATTGCTTGGAAGCAATTGCTCATAGCGTTCTAATTGAACTTTTAAACGAACTACTTCAGCTTCGGCCTTATTGAGGGAGGCCTGATTACTATTCACATCAGCCTGAAAAGTTTCCGCGTTAATTTTATAAAGTGCTTGACCTGCTTTAACTTCACTGCCTTGTTTAAATAGCACTTTTTCAATAATGCCACCGACTTGTGGGCGAATTTCAGCAGTTCGGAAAGCCTGTACCCGTGCTGGCAAGTTTTCGCTAAAGTTCACCGATTGCGGCTGAATATTTAAAACGCTCACTTTGGCAGGAGGTGTTTCTGCTGGCTTTGCCTCCTCAGAACCACAGCCTTGTAGCACCAGTCCGATCGATAAAAATAATGGAAGTAATAGATGCTTTTGCATTCTGTCCAAACCTTGGGAGTTTTTGATGCTGGCATTATTTTCGAACTTTGTGTAACGATCATCGCTGAAGTGTGGAAAAAGTGTGGAGATCAACAGATAAATCAGCGTATGATGAATCGATTGTTTTATTGATTTAGATGGTTATGTTTGAGCACTCTTTTTCTTTCGATTGCCATGACAAGCTTATTCTTGTCGTAGAGGATGAGTATGATATTGGGGACATCATCGAGCACTATCTTAAGCGTGAAGGGATGCGCGTGATTCGGGCAATGAATGGTAAACAGGCGATTGAAATTCATGCCGCACAAACAATCGATCTGATTGTGTTGGATATTAAATTACCTGAACTGAATGGCTGGGAAGTATTAAGCAAAATTCGGCAAAAGGCGCAAACCCCCGTGATTATGCTCACCGCATTGGATCAGGAAATTGATAAAGTCATGGCATTACGGATCGGTGCCGATGATTTTGTCGTCAAACCATTCAATCCGAATGAGGTCGTGGCTCGCGTTCAAGCGGTGCTGCGACGAGCTCAGCAAAGCCAGCAAGCACCTAATAAAAATCTAAGTTATAAAAATATTGAAATTAATACCGATATTCATAGTGTCTATATTCATCAACAGCATAAGAAAGTGATGCTGAATTTAACCCTGACTGAATATAAAATCTTGCTGCAAATGATTGATCATCCTCATAAAGTCTTTACCCGAAGTGAACTGCTGAATCATTGTCTGCCTGATAGTGATGCCTTAGAGCGTACAGTTGATAGTCATGTCAGTAAGCTGAGAAAAAAACTGGAAGAACATGGCCTGCAACAGATGTTGATTAACGTGCGTGGGGTCGGTTATCGCCTCGATCATCCTGTGGAATGAGCATGTTTTGAATGTTGATGGTTTTAATTTAAGTTATCAGATTTGCTCTTCTGTGATCTGAAGGAAGTAAATAAATGTTTGAATCCATTTTTGACCTTTGCCCAATATTCTTTACCCAATAAGGCAATCACAATTAACAGTAGAATTTCACCCCCAATCGCCATTGCTGTCATGATCAACGCTTTACGCGGGATGTCTAAGAATGGAATGATGGGAAAGGCAAGCCAGTAAGCGATGACAATGCTCAACAGAAAGAAGCCAATTTTTTACGTAGATTGAGTTTTGATTTATGCATTTCGGTCACATCAATAAAATTTTGATGCTGCTATTTTTGGAAAGGTTTGAGGAGCAATGATCTTGAATGTGTGAAAAAAGTGTGTAAATCACTAAAAAAATCAGCGTATCATGTGAAAAATTTAGGTTAATTGATTGGAAAAATCCAATGAAAAATAAGTCAGGTATCAGTAAACAGTTGTTTATCGCATTAAGTATCGTGAACTTAAGTGTGACGCTGTTTTCTATTTTGCTTGGCTATTTTATTTATAACTATGCCATTGATGTGGGTTGGATCACATTGAGTTCCTTGCAGGAAGATTGGACCGAATTTCATTTTGTCGACTGGATTTGGCTATCTACAGTGATTTTTTGTGGGGGTGTCATTTCCATTATTATCGGAATGCATTTGGCCCAGCGTTTTATTAAGCCGATTAATTTCTTGGCAGATGCAGCAAAGAAAATCAGTCAGGGTGATCTGTCCGCACGGGCAGATGATAGTCAAATTCACTCCACTGAAATCGCTGAGTTAATGCAGAATTTTAATCATATGGCGCAGCAACTAGAAAGTTCGGTTGAAAATGCACAGGTCTGGAATGCTGCAATCGCACACGAATTGAGAACGCCAATCACGATTTTGCAGGGGCGTTTACAAGGCGTTTTGGATGGGGTGTTTCAACCTGACGAAGCATTATTTAAAAGTCTACTCAATCAGGTAGAGGGCTTATCACATTTGGTTGAAGACCTGCGGACACTTAGTTTGGTGGAAAATCAGCAGCTGAGATTAAATTATGAAAAGATTGATTTTAAATTGCATGCGGAGAAAGTTTTAAAACTGTTCGAAGATCGCTTGGCAAAAGCGCAACTTATTCCTGTATTGGAGGTTAGCGCCACATTTATAAATTGTGATCGTCGGCGTATCGAGCAGGTTTTGATTGCTTTGATTGAAAATGCAATTCGCTATGCCAATGCAGGCACATTAAAAATTTCCTCAAAGCAAGTCTCGGATGAATGGATCTTACAAATAGAGGATGAAGGACCAGGTATTGCGGAGGATTATCAACAGGATTTATTCGATCCTTTCTTTAGATTGGAACAGTCTAGAAATAAAGAGTTTGGTGGGACTGGCTTAGGTTTAGCGGTTGTACATGCGATTGTTATTGCACATAAAGGTTCAATCGAATATAAAAACCTGAATCACAATAGTGTATTTACGATCCATCTGCCTGTTCACGTTTAATCTAAGTGATTTAGGTGATTGTTAGCGTTCGACTACGCTCATAAATATCTGCTATGAATAAAAGAAGAGGTGTTGATTTATCACCACCTCATCAACAGAATCGTGCTGTTGCTGAAACATTGATAAAATTAATAATTTTTAATTGATTGATATTTATAAATAAAAAACATGGCATTCAATTTGTATTAACCACAGTGAAAGATAAATTGTGTTTAACAACAAATTTGGAGCAGAACATGAGTAGAAAAATTCGATTAGGTGCATTTATTCCAGCAACTGGACAACATGTCGCTGCATGGCGGCATCCTGAATCGCAACCGAGCAAAGCAGTGGATTTTGATTTTATTAAAGAACAGGTACAGCTAGCTGAAAAAGGCTTATTTGATGCTTATTTCTTGGCAGATGGTCTCGCCGTTAATTTCGGGCAAGCTGAGAAAACAGGCTACAGTGATAAAGTAGCAGGCTTTGAACCTGTCACACTATTTGCGGCTTTATCAACGGTGACCAAACATATTGGTTTTATTGCAACTGCATCAACCACCTATGAAGAACCATATTTATTAGCTCGTAAATTTGCCTCTTTGGACCATCTTAGTCATGGTCGAGCAGGATGGAATGTAGTGACCTCTGCTTCGGAAGCTGCCGCAGCTAACTTCGGTTATGAACAACAAATTCCACATGCAGAGCGTTATGAGCGCGCGCAGGAATATGTCGATCTGATTAAAAAACTGTGGGACAGCTGGGAAGATGACGCCTTTATTCATGATAAGGCATCAGGTGTGTTTTATGATCCTGAGAAAGTTCATAATCCGAATCACAAAGGCAAATATTATGCGGTAAAAGGTGCTTTGAATGTGCCGCGTACACCACAAGGTTATCCTGTGATTGTGCAAGCAGGACAGTCAGGGCCGGGACGTGATCTAGCAGCCCGCTATGCCGAAGTCATTTTTACCGCCAATCAAAAGCTGGAAGATGCACAAGAGTTTTATCGTGATGTAAAAAGTCGTTTGGCCAAATATGGACGTTCAACCGATGAACTTTTAATCTTGCCGGGGGTTTCTGCATTTGTGGGGCGTACTGAAGAAGAAGCGCGTGCCAAATACCAACAGCTTACGGACCTGATTCATCCAGAAGCAGGGCTTGCCTTGTTGAGTGGCTTAAGTGGCGGCTTTGATTTCTCAGGTTATGATCTAGATGGCCCATTCCCTGAATTGGGTGAAGGTCAAGGCATGGTGAGTCGTCCTGCTCTAATCGCAGATATTGCCAAGAAAAATAATTTCAGCATTCGTCAACTGTATGAATGGGTGGCGGGTGCACGTGGACATTGGCAACTGATCGGCACACCTGAGCAGATTGTCGATCAATTACAACAATGGTTTGAAAATGAAGCCGCGGATGGTTTTAATATTTTGCCGCCAAGTACACCTGCTGGGTTAAATGATTTTGTTGAATTGATTGTGCCAGAGCTACAACGCCGTGGCCTGTTCCGTACTGAATATGAAGGCACGACCTTACGTGAAAACCTAGGTTTGGCACGTCCAGAAAATCAATATGTCATTGCTCGACAGGCTGAAAAAAACAAAGCCAGTTAAAATCATGTTAAAACTAAATCATGAATCAAAGTAACAAGGGTGACTTTTAAGCGTCACTCTTGTGTTATCACAATTGAATTGAGTGAAAAATGCAATATAGAAAATTAGGTCAAACTGATATTGATGTTAGTGTTATCGCCCTAGGCACCATGACTTGGGGCGAGCAGAATTCTGAATCCGAAGCCCATGAGCAGTTGGATTATGCAGTGGAGCGTGGCGTAAATCTGATTGATACGGCTGAAATGTATCCGGTTCCACCGAAACCAGAGACACAAGGCTTAACTGAACAATATATTGGGACATGGTTAAAGCAGTCACAGAAACGAGATCAAGTGCTGATCGCAACCAAAGTGGTAGGCCGTTCAGGGAAATTAACTCAAGCCTCGCATTTTCGTTCAGGTCAAACCAAGTTAGATCGAGCCAATATTGAAACTGCACTACATGATAGTCTGAAACGTTTACAGACGGACTATGTTGATCTATATCAACTGCATTGGCCTGATCGCAGTACCAATCATTTCGGTGAATTGGGCTATACCCATGTTGAAAATGAAGACACGGTGCCAATTTTAGAAACCTTAACAGTTTTGTCTGATCTGATTCGAGCAGGCAAGATCCGACATATTGGCTTATCCAATGAAACACCCTGGGGCGTGAGTCAGTTTTTAAAGTATTCCGAAACATTGGGCTTAGCGCGGGTCGTTTCCATCCAAAATCCATATAACTTATTGAACCGTAGTTTTGAAATTGGTAATGCCGAAATCGCCATACGAGAGCAGGTCGGATTACTGGCTTATTCACCCTTGGCTTTTGGTGCTTTGACAGGAAAATACTTAGATGGTGCACAACCTGTCGGAGCTCGTTTAAGCTTATGGGAACGCTTTGCCCGTTATAAAGGTCAAGCCTCTGAAGATGCAATTCGTCGTTATGTGGCATTGGCCAAACAATATGATTTAGATCCTGCTCAGCTGGCTTTGGCTTATGTAAATAGTCGTCGTTTTGTCACCAGTAATATTATTGGTGCCACCAATCTCAATCAGCTTAAAACCAATATTGAAAGTATTGACCTAAAGTTACCTGATGAGGTCATTCAGGGAATCGAGCAAATCCATCAAGCCCATCCTAATCCAGCACCTTAAGGCATAGATAATCTCCTACAATTTAATTTTCGTTTTGTTCAGGACAGTTGAGTCAATCCAACTGTCTTTTTTTATTTTTAGAACAAAGCGACTGAGTCTGTATATCAAAAAATAAGAAATAGAAACCTTGAAATGTGCTGTTTTGGTATAAGCAGGGTGTTGGAAAATCAACAGTGCTTCAACAGAGAGAAGAGGATGTGTTTTTATAAATATCAATATAAAACAATTGCTTGGTATTTGGCATGCTGCTTGCAAAGATCAAAGTATATAAATCAAAGATTGATTTTATGCAGGCTGAGGAGCACAGGATGAAGATGTTGCGTTGTTGTATGGAAAGTTAATTTCTCTCTCATTTTTTAATTCATTTAGTTCGAATCTTTTTCGGTGTGATTGCTTATTCAGTCACACACAGGATTTTTTTACTCAAATTTTATGGTTTTAGTTTTAGGGGTTTTATTGGTGAAAAAACATTATCTCTCTTTATCGATTGCTTTGGGCATTGCAACACTGTTGGGAAGCGGCACAGCTCAGGCAGCAGAAGATATTGATACATCATTAGCGCAATTACAGGCGCAATTGACTGCTCTACAGCAGCAGGTCAATGCATTAAAGCAAAAGAAGCAAGCTTCAACGGAGCTGAGTGAGACAACGCAACTTGCAGCCCAAGACGATGCATTGGCAGAGGCTCAGGAGGAAAATACGGAACATAGTTTTGCGACTCAAAGTGAGCTGGCAGGTTTCCGAAGTGATTTAGAAAACTATAAATATGATCAATCCCGCCAATATGAGCGTACTTCGGTGAAATCAACCCGAGATACAACCTTGTATGGCACGGTACAAGTTCGCGCACAAACACAAAGTCGAGATACCTCTGCTGGGAACCCTGCGCCTGTTACACCACGTCGTAATACGTTTGATATCCCTACGGCTTTATTTGGCGTACGAGGAAATTTATATCGAGATTATAAGGAAGGCAAAAACTTAGATTACCAATTGTCTTTTAGTTACGGCAAGCGTACGGGTACAGCAGGCAGTGCCAGTGACCTGAATTTGGCAGATGCTTTTTTACGCTATAACTTTACTTCAACCAATGGGGGACCAGAAGTCCCACGCTTAAACGTGACGCTGGGGCAACAACTGATTCCCTTTGGCTTAGACCCACAATCTCCAGAGGATTTACGACCGACCATTAATGTTGCAACAGGGTTGGCGCAATTGGGTCTATTCAATCGCCAGACAGGCCTGATTGTGCGTGGTGATGTAAAACCATTTGTTGATTATTCATCAAACTATCGAGCACCGTTATTTGAATATGCTTTGGGTGTGGTCAATGGCAATGGCACCAATAAAGTCGATGACAATGACAAGAAAGATTATATCGGACGGGTGGCTTTTACCTTACCCGTTGATTATGCCAGTTGGTTCCGTGAGTTGAAATTTGGTGCTTCGTATCTCAAAGGCAGTAAAAACGTCATCGCAGGTAGTAATGTTCTCGATGGTAACGGTCGCAATGATCGTTTGGGTTTCGATATTTACTACAACCATGCACCGTTTGGCGTGACTTATGAATATGTCAAAGGACTTAGTGATTATGCAACTGCGACAGGTTCAACCTCAGAAGTAAAGTCTGAAGGGCATACCGCAACGCTGTTTTATACCTTTGGCGATCAATTTTATAACAGCGTGAAATCCGTCGCGAAGTTTGATGATTTCTGGCCGAAATCAATTCAGAGCTTCTATCGCTATGACAGCTATAACCCGAACAAAGGCGCAGATGTCGTTGGGATTGCAGGTCATGGCTTAGGCAAAGTCGATATTCATACCTTGGGCCTAAATTTCTTCTTCGCACAAACCACCAAATTCCAATTAGGGCTGAATCGCTGGAGCTATGACCACGAGACAGCTGCGCAGAAAGACTTCTCGGAAGTACAAGCGCAATTCCAATACACCTTTTAATTTTCCAATATGAGTAATGACACAATGAAATTTTTGACGAAACATTTATTTATTGGTGCAGCGGCAGGTTTGCTGGTTGCCACCAGTTTCTCAGTTTTTGCTGAAACCAATCCCACAGAAATCCGACTGGGAGTTCCAGGTGCAGGCGTAGGCGGAAAACCTAAAGTCGGAGGAAGTGCTTATGCAAGTGCCAATCTACGCGGCATTTTGGAAAAAGAATTTGCCAAAGATGGCATCAAGGTGAAATGGTCATTTTTTCCGGGTGCAGGACCCGCACTAAATGAAGCTTTAGCCAATAAAAAGGTCGATTTTGGTATCGGGCATGGCGATCTACCTTCGATTGTCGGACGTTCAACGGGTTTGAAATCCAAACTTTTATTTGTGACGGGACGTTTTGGACCTGTGTATTTTGCAGTGCCATCAGATTCAGGTGCGAAAAGTCTGGCGGATTTAAAAGGCAAAACCATTTCTGTGTTTAAAGGCACCAATCAACAGCTAATCCTCGGTCGTTTATTACGGAAATATGGTTTCACTGAAAAAGATTTCCGTGTGATCAGTCAGGACTTTTATTCAGCTCAAACCTCGCTTTCCACGGGTGATATTGATGGTTTGATTACCAGTCCTTGGACATTAGAAGCACGTGGTGTGGCAAAGCGTATTTTAGAAGTACGTAAAGATCCAAATCTGAATGGCCCATTGGTGGCATGGGTGAGTGAGGATTTTGAGAAGAAATACCCACAAATTGTACAGCGTGTGGTGACCACATTTATTAAAGATAACGTGTGGAGCTCCGATGAAAAGAACCGTGATACCCAATATAAGCTCTGGGCGCAAAGTGGCGTGCCTTACCTAGACTATAAAAAAGACTGGGATGATTACTCGCTCAAAGATCGTAACTCACCATATTTTGATGATTATGCAGTGAATTCTTTAAAGAAATCGGTTCAACAATCGATTGATTATAAACTGATTCGCCGTCCAGTGGATGTGGATTCTTGGATTGAACCGAAGTATCTCAATACAGCGATTCAAGAACTCAAACTAGAAAATTTCTGGCCAAAATTTGATGTAAATGGCAACCGTAAAAAGTAATTGTGATTTGGGTTAGACCAAGGGTGTGTATGCCTTTGGCTAGCCAGTTTATTTGTTCACCATTTTAGGAATGACCTATGCGTCAGGAATCGGTTGCTCAACTTGAATTGGGTCAATTGCGCTTTGTATTCGGCTTTATTGGCTTAGCCTTATGTGCAGGTTTGGGGATTGGAATTGCAAAAATTGTGACCTCTTTATATGCAGTGCAGTTAGCCGCAAATGAATTTGAAATGGGACTGATTGCCGCAGTACAGAGTTTAGGTATTTTGCTGATCGGATTGCCAATTGGCCTGTTAGTTCAACGCTATGGACCTAAGACAATGTTTGTATTAGGAAGTTTTTTTGCAGCGCTGGTGTATGTCATGGTGCCATTTTATCCAGCGGTTTGGTATCTGATTTTAGCTACTTTCTTGGTTGGGTTATGCATGCCGATGCGGTTTGTTTCACTGAATACAGTCTATATGCAGCATTTAAAAAGCATAGGTGCTGCTCGGGCGGGATGGTTTAGAGGCACGCATATGATGGGATTCTTTCTGGTTGGCCCTTTACTGGCGGTGAGCTTAGTAAGTGCGGTGGGATTCTCAGGTGCGTTTTGGTGGATTGCTGGACTTTTTCTTTTACCGATATTGTTTGCACCCTTGGCCTTTGGCGCAAGCCCAACAGGAATTAGTCAGGCAGAGCAAGATGAGGCATTTAGCCTTGCTGTAATTGCCAAACAATTGGTTTTATTGAAGCAAGATCAAGCTTTACGCCGCACCAGTTTGATTGAAATGGCGAGCAATGCGGTGATGGCGTACTACGGTTTTTTCATTATTGTTATTGCAATCAAGGATTTTGGTTTGAGTGAAACAATTGCTGCCAGTTTGGTGACGCTACAGGGAGCTGTGTTTGTCGTAGCCTTATTTACGACGGGAGCTTTGCTGACACGATGGGGAGTAAAACGCTTTTATCAAACGGGTTTTGCTTTTGTTGCGGTGGCATCTGTGATGTTGGGCATACCTAAAATTTCCGTGCTGCTTTGGGTGGGTGCTGTGATTCTGGGCTTGGGTCTCGCGATGCTGCATATCGTCAATTTCACCATGTTTGCCAATGTGGGTGAACGCTTGGGAATGGCAAAGGTTTCAGGATTAACCGCGATGGCAGGACCAGCGGGTGCGTTATTGGGAAGTATTGTGGGAGGCTGGTTGGGTCATTACTGGGGCTTACAGTCGATGTTTCTTATTTCAGCGGCTTTATTTGGCGGATTGATCGGTTTTTCTCAGCAACTTACACAAGTTTTTATAGCACCGCCGCTAGAGATTGAAATGTATTCAGAAATAGAGGGTCAATAAAATGAGTAGTATCGAAACTCAATTAGAAAATGAACACACTTGGCAGCGAATCAATTTAGCCCCTTATTTCAAGCAAATCGGCATATGGGCAGTTCGTATTGTATTGGCTTTGGTTTTACCTGCGATTGCATTGG
The DNA here is from genome assembly GCF_013072675.1 of Acinetobacter sp. Ac_3412. Classification (NCBI taxonomy): domain Bacteria; kingdom Pseudomonadati; phylum Pseudomonadota; class Gammaproteobacteria; order Moraxellales; family Moraxellaceae; genus Acinetobacter; species Acinetobacter sp. Ac_3412. Next base: position 119,704 of record NZ_LXUJ01000007.1, read on the forward strand.
CGGTTTGGCATTATGCCTTTCAGAAGCAATGGTTACCTGAACAAATTTTGCCTAGCCCAGCCTTAGTTTGGCAAACCACGTTGGAGCTGATTGATACGCATGAGTTACAGGATAATTTATGGATCAGCTTAAAACGGGTTGCTTGGAGTGTCTTGGTCGGGGGCAGCGTCGGGTTGTTCTTAGGTTTCCTGATTGGATTATCACGTATCGCACACAAGTTTATTTACCCCACTTTTAATCTGATTGCGCAATTTCCAGTGATTGGCTGGATTCCATTATTGATGATTTTTCTGGGGATTGATGAAAGCCTAAAAATTGCAGCAATTTCACTGGCGGTATTTGTTCCTGTGCTCGTTGCGACCTATCGCAGTGTTTTGAATGTACCTCTGCATTTATTAGAAGTCTCGCAGGTGTATCGCTTTAGTGCGTGGCAGCGATTTCGCCGTGTCATTTTGCCTTCTGCTTTGCCAAATATTGTTAGTGGTTTACGCCAAGGGATTATGCAAGCGTGGCTGTCACTGGTTTTTGTCGAACTGTTAGCCAGTAGTGAAGGAATTGGTTACCTGATTGTTTGGGGACGGCAGTTGATCCAACCTGACATTATTTTTATGGCTGTCATTGTGATCGGGATTGTTGGTTTTGTTTTAGATCATATCTTGGGCTGGGTTGAACGCTGGTTTAGCCATTGGCAACGCAGTGCATTTTAAAGGGGGATTAAATATGTCTATTAGGTCTACATCAAAACCAAGATTTAATTTTAATTATTTAAACGTTTACGGCTTGGTGCTCCCGATTGCGTTCATTGTATTGTGGGCGATCGCATCCAAGTTGAATTGGGTCAATCCTAAACTCATTCCAGCACCATTTGAGGTGGTGCAGATTGCAAGTCATCAATTTCAGCAGCAAGAGTTTTGGACAGGTCTCGGTGCAAGCTTGTTCCGTGATCTGACGGGTTTTGTCTTGGGCAGCATTCTAGCCATTACTTTTGGCATTGTCGTGGGGGTCTCACGCTGGGCCAATTATTTATTTTTACCTAGTTTTAATGTATTACGGCAGATTTCTTTGTTTGCTTGGTTACCGTTAATCACCACTTTTTTGGATTATGGCAATAGCGCAAAAATCTTATTTATCGTACTTTCCGTCTTTTATCCTGTGGCCTTACATACCATCGATGGGGTAAGGCAAATTCCATTGCATCAATACGAAGTTGCCAAAGTCTATCAATTCAATGCTTGGCAGACCTTGAGCAAACTGATTTTACCTGCGGCAGCCAGCCAAATCTTTTTGGGCTTACAACTCGGTTTAATTTTTGCTTGGGTGGCAACTATCGGGGCAGAGTTTCTGTTGGCTAACTATGGTGTTGGACTAGGAAATATTGTGATTCGTGGGCGGGCTGCTTTAGATGTTGGTCTGATTGTATTTGGCTTAATTGTGATTGGTTTTATCGGTGTGGCGTGGAATAGCTTCGCCAATTTAGCTGAGCGTCGTATTTTGGTTTGGCGACGTTAGGAGAATAATAAAATGAAACAACAGAATTTTCGGCAGTTTTTCAAACGTCGTTTTAAATCGCTTGGGCAGCTCAGTGTTTTAAGTTTAATGGCGCTCAGTCTTATTGCATGCAGTAAACAATCTGACACTCCAGCCAATCAGGTACATGAACTCCGCTATCAATCCTTAACCAGTGTGGTGTCATTGCCTGAGTTGGCTGAAGACTTGGGTTATTTAGGTGATTTAAAGTTGAAATATGTGGGGAGTGTGCAAGGTGGGCCACAGGACTTACAAGCATTAACCACGGGCGATGTAGATGTGGCAACTGCTTTTGATGGTGCAATCATTAAGCTTGCTGCGGCAGGGATTAAGATCAAAGCAGTGGTTGCCTCTTATGGCAGTGATGACAAAAGTTGGGTTGGTTATTACGTCCCGAATAATAGTCAGATTCATTCAACGCGTGATTTGATCGGCAAAAAAGTGGCAGTAAACACTTTGGGTGCACATTACGAATTTGTCTTAAAAGACTATTTGGCACGCCAAGGTTTAAGTAATGATGAAATCAATCAGGTTGAATTCGTGGTATTGCCACCAACCAATACCGAACAAGCCTTACGTGCAGGACAGGTGGATGCTGCCGCGTTGGTTTCTATTTTCCAAGACAAGGCCTTGGAACGCGGTGGTCTAAGAAAACTGGTCTCAGATACGGATCTGTATGGCAGCTTTACCGCAGGCAGTTATGTTTTTACTGAAAAATTCATACAACAGCATCCTGAAGTGGTCAAGCAATATGTAACAGGTGTTGCTAAGGCGGTGGAATGGACCAAGGAAACGCCACGTGAGCAAGTCTTGGCCCGCTTTAAAAGCATTATTGAAAAAAGAAAACGCAATGAAAGCGATGTATTGATGCAGTACTGGCGCAGCTATGGCGTAGTGAGCCAAGGTGGATTGTTAAACGCAGCACAATATCAACGTTGGATTGACCTATTTGAGAAACGTGGTGAGTTCAAACCCAATCAGGTCAAGGCAGATGCTTTATTCACCAACCAATTTAATCCCTATGCCAGTGAAAACAAAAATGTAGCTGACGATCAGCGCAGTAAGGAGCATACCCAATGAGCACAAAATTAAAAATTGAAAATGTTTATAAGTCTTTTGCCGCCAAAAAAGTCAAAGGAGCAAAAGTCCAAGCAGAAGATTTTGTAGCGGTTGAAAATCTGTCTTTAGATGTCAAGGCGGGTGAGTTTGTTGCCATTGTTGGTCCGAGTGGATGCGGCAAATCAACTTTGCTGGATCTTCTGGCAGGCTTAACCACACCAAGTTCAGGTCAAATCACTATTGATGGGCAAGCGATTAAAAAACCGGGGTTGGATCGCGGTATCGTCTTTCAGCAATACGCTTTATTTCCGTGGTTAACGGCCCTAGAAAATATTGAGTTTGGCTTGGATGCAAAAGGTGTTGATAAACAACAGCGTTATCAAACGGCAAAGTACTTCTTAAATTTAGTGGGGCTTGCAGAGTTTGAACATCATTATCCCAATGAACTTTCAGGTGGTATGAAACAGCGAGTCGCAATTGCACGTAGTCTGGCCTATGACCCAGACATTCTATTGATGGATGAACCTTTTGCCGCACTTGATGCGCAGACCCGTGAAACCTTACAGGCTGAATTGGTCAAAATCTGGCAACAGACTCAGAAGACCATCATTTTTATCACCCATAGTATTGATGAAGCCATTTATTTGGGGCAGCGCATTGCCATCATGACCTCACGTCCAGGGCGAATCAAACAGGTGATTGAAGTTCCTGCTGAGCTACGAAGCGATCAGGAGGATGTACGTTCCAGTCCAGAGTTCAGCCAACTGCGCCATCAGATCTGGAGCTTATTACGTGAAGAAGTATTAAAAGCCCAAGAGCAGGAAAAACAGAAGCAGTTGGTTGCTTAAGCACAATGTATTTTAAAGATTAACAAGAAGTAGAGGTGATTATGTCGAGTACAAAAGAGACATTAACGTTTCCAAAAACAATTCAGTCTAGTTCAATTTCTTCTCCGCCCAAGGTGAGTTCCTTTAGGTCCGATCTCAATCTAAGCTGGTTTTCCACAAGTTTTAAACGATCAGCTGCGATTTTACTCTTTTTAGCCATCTGGGAAATCGTACCGCGTATTGGTTTGGTCGATTCCGCTTTCTTGCCAGCATTTTCTACCGTGTTGCTCAGTGGTTGGGGCTTGATTCAAAATGGCCAACTTTTGACGCATTTGCAAGCCAGTTTAATCCGTTCTCTCAGCGGTTTTATTTTTGCGATCATTGTCGCGATTCCTTTGGGACTGGCAATTGGTTGGTACACACGCTTTTCCGAATTTCTGAGTCCTTTATTGGAAGTGTTCCGCAACACGGCTGCATTAGCTTTATTGCCCGTGTTTATTCTTTTTCTTGGGATTGGTGAAAGTTCGAAAATTGCATTGGTGACCTATGCCTGCACATGGCCAATTTTGCTGAACACGATTAGTGGTGTTCGTAATGTTGATCCATTGTTGATCAAGTCTGCACGAACCATGGGGCTGAGTTCGATTCAGTTATTCCGTAAAGTGATTTTACCCGCAGCGATTCCAACGATTTTTGTGGGGGTACGCTTGGCTGGTTCATTCTCGGTGCTGATGTTGATTGCGGCTGAGATGGTTGGGGCAAAGGCCGGTCTTGGTTATTTGATTAACTATGCACAATATAACTTCCAGATTCCTGAAATGTTCTTTGGCATCATTAGTATTACCACCATTGGCTTGCTGTTTAACTACAGTCTGCTTGCGATCGAAAAGCGTTTAACCGCTTGGAAAATTGAACGTTAGTCAGGAGAAGATGATGCATCAGCCAGACTGGAAAAAATATTTAGGCAGAATAAGTTCGGTGATTGCGATGTCTTTGCTCCTGTGGGGATGTAGTAAATCAGAGCCGAAAGTATCACGAAGTGATGGTCTTGAATCTTTAGAATTTAAATATCTCGGTTCGCCAGGCATCGTTACTCCCTTAGAGCTGGCTGAAGATTTGGGTTATCTTGCACCAATTAAATTAAGCTATCAGGGTGTTTCTACAGGCGGGCCACAAGGTATTCAATCTGCATTATCAGGAGATAGTGATATTAGCAGTCCAAGTTTTGCAGGCTCCTCCGTGAAAATGGTGGCCAGTGGCGTACCCGGCACTGTGGTGATCGCCGCCTATGGTACTTTCGATGATCCTTTTGCTGGCTATTATGTCCTTGAAAATAGCCCAATTCATTCAGCCAGAGACCTAATTGGTAAAAAGGTCGGCACCAATATTTTGGGTGCACAAGTGGAATATATGCTCAAGACATATTTAAAAAAAGGAGGACTTAGCTCTGAGGAAATCAATCAGGTTACGCTTGTGGTCTTGCCACCAGGTTCTTCGGAGCAAGCACTAAGAAATGGTCATGTGGATTTAGCACCATTGACAGGCCCATCAATCGAACGGGGTGGTGTCCGTCGTCTTTATCGTGATTATGATCTCGTTGGCGATCTGACAACTGGAACTTATGTTATGGCAAATCGCTATATAGCTGAGCATCCGAATACTACCCGTAAAGTGGTCACAGGCATTGCCAAATCGATTGAGTGGTCTAGGCAACAACCGAGGGATCAGGTGATTGCACGCTTCGAGCAGATTTTAGCAAAGCGTAAACGTCCTGAAAATAATGCCATGTTAAAATATTGGACACAGTGGGGAATTCCAAGTACTGCTGGAAAATTTAAAAATGATGATTTTAAAATATGGGTGGATAATTTAATTGAAGAAGGTCAGTTAAAACAAAATCAGATTGATTATAAAAAAATATATAGCAATCAATATAATGAATATAGCCAAAATTAAATCCTCTTTGTAGTTTGATTAATTGGCGTTTATTTCTATTTTAATAAATGGAAATAACAAAGGTGAATTACTGATTTCTATTTAAGCAAATAGTCATGCAAGATAACTTCTCTTTTAGAACAATAGGGAAGTAAATGCATGTCATTCATTACTTATCCACAAAACCAGACTTTAACGCGAACTGAGCGTGCCACAGCAATGGTTTTTGAAGATCAAAAATCAAGAGATTTGCTGGATCGTATCGAACAGATTGCGCCAAGTGAGGCCAGCGTCCTGATTATTGGCAATACTGGGACAGGGAAAGAATTGGTTGCCCGTCAGGTACATATGATGAGCCAGCGTAGTCGTGGTCCTTTTGTGGCAGTAAATTGTGGTGCATTTACAGAATCATTGGCGGAAAGTGAACTTTTCGGACATGAAAAAGGTGCATTTACTGGTGCAATCAATAGTAAGGCGGGTTGGTTTGAAGCGGCCAATCACGGTACTTTATTTTTGGATGAAGTCGGTGATTTATCTCCTGCGATGCAGGTGAAATTGTTACGGGTCTTGCAAGAGCGTGAAATTGTTCGCGTCGGTTCACTCAAGCCAATTAAGCTGAATGTTCGTGTCATTGCCGCAACCAATGTCCATCTGGATGAGGCAGTTCAAGCTGGTAAGTTTCGTGAAGATTTATTCTATCGTCTGAATGTGGCATTGCTGAAAGTGTCACCCTTGGCAGAACGTCCAGGGGACATTCTGCCGTTGGCTAATTTTTTTGTTGCCCAATATTGTAAGCGTTTGGGTTATCCCATTGCGACACTGAGTCCAAGCGCAGTTCAGAAACTATTGACCTATGGCTATCCCGGTAATATTCGAGAATTGGAAAATGCCATTCATCATGCCTTACTGGTCTGCAAGAACCATCAAATCCAACCTACAGATTTTTGCTTTGCATCCTTATCCAGTAGCCTAAATTTACGACAAATTTCTGACTTGGAAAAAAGTACGCAAACCATTCCACGAACAGATTTATTGCCTAAACAAATGTTGCAGCATGCACTTCTGAATTTATTTGAGTCCTCCCATGCCTTGAAAAATGAAAATCTTGATCGCTTGATTGAGGAAGCCACGATTCGTATTGCTTATGAATATTGCCATCGTAATCAGGTGCAAACGGCAAAGCTTTTGGGGATTAGTCGCAATATCGTACGTGCACGATTGGTCAAATATGGCTTAGTGGGAAACGATAAAGTAGTCAATATTATGTTGGAGGAATTATTGGGTTAGTTATATTAAATAATCAGGTGACAGATGTTCACCTTTTTATTGATCGGAAATTACTTTGCTAAAAAAATAATAATCAATGATTGAAAATAAATATAATTTTTTAATCAAAAAATATTCAAAAATAATAGTTCTAAATATTTATGCTTCGCCTAATATGGTAGTACATAATTTAATAAACAGATGCAAAGTGGTGAAAGATGAGTATTCCTCAAATTAATGTGCGTAATCAATTTCGTGGTGTGGTTAAAGAGATTATTGAAGGAAGTGTAGTTTCTGAGGTGGATGTAGAAACACCTGCGGGAGTTTTTACTTCAGTGATTACGACACGATCAGTGAAAAATCTAAATTTAGAATTAGGTAGTGAAGTCATTGTTTTAATTAAGTCTACAGAAGTTGCTTTGGCAAAACTATAGAAAGTCATATCGAAAATATAATAAAGATTGATCTTATTATATTTTTGATTTCTATTTTAGGGGGCTAAAATGACATCATTAAATGTTGGTTCAGTAAAAATTAATCATCTCAATAAATCATATGGACAGTACCAAGAACATGCCTTAACCGTATTGGATGATATTTCTTTAGAGATTAAAGCGGGGGAATTTGTCAGTATCGTTGGCAGTAGTGGTTGTGGAAAATCAACTTTATTACGGTTACTCGTCGGCTTGGATGATCAATTTGAAGGTAAGATTTTAGTCGATGGACAACCGATTCAAGGCACCAGTCTAGAGCGAGGTATCGTCTTTCAAGATCATCGATTATTTCCTTGGTTGAATGTACAAGATAACATTCGGGTTGCATTGTTAAATCGTAAATTAACGGTTGCTGAACAGAATCAGTTGATTGATGAGCATATTGAATTGGTTGGTTTGACTAAGTTTAAAGATGCTTATCCAGCACAGCTTTCAGGGGGCATGAGTCAACGTGTTGCGATTGCGAGAAGCCTGATTAATCGACCTAAAATATTGTTGTTAGACGAACCCTTTGGCGCACTAGATGCACTGACACGCGCCAATCTACAAAAGGAATTACAACGGATCTGGCAAACCGAAAAAATTACCATGATTATCGTGACGCATGATGTGGAAGAGGCGGTTTTCCTCGGTGATCGTGTTGTGGTGATGCAACCGAATCCAGGTCGAATCAAACGAATTGTTCCTGTTCATTTACCACACCCACGTGTTCGTGAAGATGTCCGACTTGCTGCGATTAGAAATGATATTTTGACTGATTTTAGTCATGCAGTCGAAGATCATTTAGTTATTCCTGTTGTTAATGATTTTAATCAGTTTCAGTTTGCTTGGTAATCCCAGGTAAGCTGAATTTTATAATCATAAAAATAAATAAATTAATATAAAAATATTGGTTCTTATATTTCACGGTTTGCATATATTTAACTGAATCACTATTTTTTGTGATTGGGGAATCATGAATAAAGCTCGATGCTTTGAAAAATATAATGAATGATCTATAGGAAAGAAAATGACCGTACTCACACAGCTTTCAGCCGCGATCGAAAATGCACCGCGTTGGCATGAATACAAGAAACATAGTTTAGATACCGTGCAAATCACACCAATCGAAGGCGCATTGGGAGCGATTGTAACTGGATTAGATGCCAGCAAACCACAAAGCGGGGAAGTGATTCTCAAGCTGAAAAAGGCATTACATGAACATTTAATTCTGGTTTTCAAGGCGCAAGACTTGCAAGACAATGACTTACTTGCTTTTGCCAGTTACTTTGGCGGAATTTTCCGTCCACCAACAGATGTACCTGTATTGGCAACGCGCAACGATACCAATGCACCACCTGATATAGTGCCTGTATCCAATGCGGTTGGAGAAGGTGATTATACCGGTCATGGCGAACTCACCCCGCATAGTGACCATCACTGGACACCGCAGCCTTCTAGTGGATCCTTGCTTTACGCAATTGAACTTCCAAAAGATGGCGGCGCGACCAGTTGGTATAATACTGTTCAGGCCTATGAAGACCTAGATCAGGAAACCAAAGATGAAATCGAAGGGCTGCAACTGATTACGTATAATCCATTTTTACGCTTAAAGGATAAAAGCCCAATTCCAAAATATCGCTTTTCTGATCAACCGATATTAGGTGCTGCATTCCCGCATCCATTGGTTCGTACCCATTCTGAAAGTGGTCGTCGTGGTATCTATCTGGATGCGCAAACCGAAGTTGAAGTTGTAGGCTATGACGATCAAAAGGGTGCTGCATTGATCGAACGCTTAAGAGCCCATATTGTGCAACCTCAATATCGTTATGAACATCAGTGGGAAATTGGGGATATTGTCTATTGGGATAACCAACTGACCTTACATTCGCGCACAGCCTTTCCAGCCGAGCAACGTCGTTTATTGAAACGTGTTAGCTTGGCGGGTGCCAGACCATTCTAAAGTTATGCTGAGCCAGCGAAAGCTGGCTTTTAATTTCCTGCTTTTGCCAATTCTGCTTCGATATAACTAATAATCATGGTACTTAAACCTTTAACCATTTCATCAAAGCTAATCTGTGGATTGGGTAAGATTAAATGACGAGCCACATTGAAAATACTACTATTAATACTGATATATGCTGTCACGCTAAGATTATTGACCTTTAGGTAACGAGGATGGCGAATCATATACTTCATCAAGACTTCCATCAGTGCCATCTCAATTTGACCTATATATTTTTCATATTTGAGTTCTGTCGCATAGCGTAGGCAGATCAGATAGCGATCATCATCGCGTGTCAGCAGATCACGGAAGGTATAGAAGATCATTTCAAATAAAGGTTCGAGTTCCTGCTCAATCATGATCGGTGTGAGTTCTTTCACCATATCCAAAACTTCTTTGACAAAAGTTCTGGCCATCGCATCATAAATTTCTTCTTTATTCTTAAAATATTCGTACAACGAGCCAACGCTGACTCCTGCAATATCAGCAATATGCCGCGTGGTGGTGCCGCTGGTACCATTGGTTGCTACCGCAATAAAGCCTGCTTCAATAATGGTGTCTACGGTGACTTTAGAACGTGACTGACGTGGTTTACGAGTTGCCATAAAATCTTATTATTAAAATCCGAACATAACTTCAGATTAACATGCGGTTGAAAGCAGGGGAAGTCAGAGTAAATTAATCCGAACAAATAAAATTACATGCTTTTTAATATTTATGTTTTATCTGTAATAAAATCTGGTTTCTGAAAGACAGATACAGATTTACATCAATAATCTTTGTTTTTAATTTTAATTATCTATTTGATAATAAATGTAAAAATTAAAATTAAGTTTTGCTTATTTCTATTTTTAAAAATGAAGAATGAACAACTTTTATGAAAAATCTATCTGTTAAAACCTCGATAATTACCCGAATTGAATCCGAACATAAGATCGGTTTAAAGTAATTTCATATCAGGATCAGGTTCAAAAAAATCTCCCGAATATTTTTTCAGACTTCTCAAATGAAAAGAAGGATGAAAAGAGATGAACCCGATGCAACGCATGTCAAAGGGCAAATGACGCTCAAGTGAAGTAGGTAGGTGTAGCCATGATTAGCAGCACATTAAAGAAAGGTTTAAATTTATTTAAATCTAACCCAATAACTGAGCAAATTGATTTTGCGAGTAAAAAAAGTATTCCAATTCGTCACTTGGCCATCGGATTTGAAGGGAAACAAGTTGATCTCTCATTCTATATGAATAATCAATTCGCTACGATTTTCTTCGCGACGCTTTCAGTATTTTTGACTTATGGCGAAGACTTGGTAATTGAAACAGCACGTCATCACCGTGATCAACTAAAAGATCCAATCTTAAGACAGCGTGTGACCTCATTGATTGGTCAGGAAGCAATCCACTCCAAACTTCATAATGAGTTTAATGATGCAATTGTTGAACTCGATTATCCAGTAAGACTCTATCGTTTCTTGGGCGAACAATTTTTTGATCATATTTTCTTGAAATTCCCACAGCCTTTGAAGCTGTCATTGATGGCTGGGATTGAGCATTTTACTGCTGTATTGGCAGAGTACATGATGGCACATGAGCAGAACTTCTATTTCTCTGAGGATGCGAAAACCCGTGCACTATGGATGTGGCATATGCTTGAAGAATCAGAGCATAAAGATGTTGCCTATGATGTCTATCAAACACTGAATGGTAACTATGCCTTACGGATCTCAGGTTTCTTGCTTGCTTATTTCACCATTCTTGGATTGATCCCATTTTCGGCAACCATGGTACCTATCTTACGTAAGCCACAAGAAATGTTGACTTCGAAATTCTGGAAAGATGCACGACGTGGTGTCAAGCTGATCTTTAGTCCGAAGGATGGCGTTTTTGGAAGTACTCAGGGTCGTATTTTTGATTATTTACGCACTGATTTTCATCCAAATGATCATGATGCGACAGCTTATTTTGAATACTACGAAAAGAAACTTTTATCCGAGGGCGGTGCATTGCATCCATTCTTTGTGAAAGAGTTTACGCCTAAGGTACAAGCGGCTTAATTGTTGAATCATAGGTAAGCAATATGTTGTGAAATAAAGGTAATAAGTTGGCAAAAAAGCTCAATGTCTTATGAGCAGTTTGGTTCTTGTTGCCGTTATTTTGCTCATGCACTATGCAAATAACCATTCTCAGCTGACCCGTGTATGGGGGCATCCCAACTTAAAGTTGAAGAATTGAAGTTGTTAAAGTTGCAGAAATAATCTTATAGACAACTTTACGATTTTTGATGGATGCATTGCTGTCTGATTTTATTTTTACTCTCTCTATGGGAATTAAGACATGGTCGCTCAAGTTCTTCGAAATGTCTTCTCAGACAAACTCAGTACCAAATATCAGGGCATTATTCAAAATTTTGCGAATAAGTCACCGATTCCAATTCGCCATTTTGATTTCAAATTCAACCCAGCAGAATTGGATGAAAGATTCTTTTTAAATAAAGAGCTTGCCACCTCTTATTTTCATGCTTTATCTATCTTTCTCACTTTTGGTGAAGATGTAGTAATTGATACTGCACGTCATCATCGTGACTTTATTGAAGATCCGATTTTAAAACAACGACTCACATCTCTGATTGGACAAGAAGCGATTCATTCAAAAATCCACAATCAGTTTAATGATGAAGTCTTGAAAGAAAATGGTTATCCAGTTGAGCTACTTCGCGCAATTGCAGGAAAAGTTTTCGAATATGGCATCTATAAACTTCCACAATCGTTACAACTTTCATTGATGGCAGGCATTGAACATTATACCGCTGTACTTGCCGAATTCATGATGCAGCACGAAGAATACCTGTTAGGTTCTCAAGACGAAAGACAGCGTGCCATGTGGATGTGGCACATGTTGGAAGAGTCTGAGCATAAAGATATTGCGTACGATGTCTTTCTTGAGTTATCTGGTAATTATTGGCTCAGAATTACAGGTTTCTTGTTGGCAAGCTTAACTATTTTAGGGGGCGTGTCATTGGGTGGTTATCTAATGCCTTTTGTACGTAAGCCAAGCAACCTGATTAATCCTCGTTATATGAAAGATATTGTGGAAAGCACAGCTTTACTGTTCGGTAGCGAGCGTGGGGTATTTGGAAGTAGCTTTATGCATATTCTTGAATATTTACGTCCAAGTTTTCATCCCAACGACCATGATACCACTGCGTATATGGCGTATTACAAAGAACGTTTATTAAACCCTGAAACAGGTTTATTAAGTCCTTATTTCCTTAAAGAGTTTGTACCACCTGTACGTGCAGCAACTGCATAACTTGGTCCATATCCATACGAAAAGATTGGAAAACAAAGATGAAATTATTCGGGAAAAAATCCAAGCCAAGCCAAAAAGCATTTGCTGTGGTGACTGGTGCAGGAAGCGGGATTGGTCGTAGTTTTGCACTTGAACTGGCAAAACGTGGCGGCACAGTGGTGTGTTCGGATATTAACCTTGATGCAGCAAAAGAAACGGTCAGTTTAGTTGAGGCCCTTGGAGCCAAAGCCTTTGCTGTGCAATGTGATGTGGCCAAAGAAGAGCAAGTCAATCAGTTGGCAGAACAGGCTCAACAATTGATGCAGAATCCAGTCACATTGGTGATTAATAATGCAGGGATTGGGCTAGGAGGCAAGTTTGATGAAATGTCTTCTGAAGATTGGCATTGGTGCATGAATATTAATTTATGGGGTGTGATCCACGGCTGCCGTGCTTTTGTACCGAAGTTTAAACAACTTGGACATGGTGCAATTATTAATGTGGCTTCCGCTGCATCTTATACTGCAGCACCAGAAATGACCGTCTATAACGTCTCTAAAGCAGGTGTTCGTGCCTTGTCAGAAACACTTTCGGCTGAACTGCGAAAATCGAATATCAAGGTCAATGTGCTTTGTCCAACCTTAGTACCGACCAATATCATTAAAAATGGCAAAGTCCCGCATAAAGGGCTTTTAGATTATGCCTTAACCAATTTGGCTTTTACCACCAGTGACAAGGTGGCCAAACTGACCTTGGATCGTTTGGATAAAGGTGAGCTTTATACCATTCCACAAATCGATGCCAAGTTGTTTTGGCTAATGAAACGTACTGCACCAAATTTATATGCAAAATTCTTAGGCACATCCTACCGATTTATGAAGTAATTGCCTCGGATAAAAGATTTTAAATACTAAGATAAGACGAGACTCGATTAGCGACAGGCTTATTTCAGTTGTATGAATAAAGGATATTTTTAAATGACAGCTCAAGCAAAAAAATTAAACTCAGCTGAAGGAAGGGCTTTACCACAACACATCTATGATAGTTTTATCGTAGGCGCGGGAATTTCTGGTATTGCAACTGCAATTCGTCTTGATCAAGTGGGTTATAGCAACTACAAGATCATTGAAAAAGCGACACGCGTAGGGGGAACTTGGCGCGAAAATACCTATCCAGGTTGTGGCTGTGATGTACCATCGGCGTTGTATTCATATTCATTTGCTCCAAGTGCAAAATGGAGTCATTTGTTCGCTCGTCAGCCAGAGATTCTGAGCTATTTAGAAGAAGTGAGCGAAAACTTTAATGTCAGCTCAAAAATTGAATTTGGTACAGAGCTATTGAATGCAGCATGGGATAAAGAGCGCAATTTATGGGTGATTGATACCAATAAAGGTCAAAACTTATCAAGAACTGTGGTTTTTGCAACGGGTCCAATTACCGAGGCGCAAATTCCAAAACTTGAAGGCTTGGAAACCTTTAAAGGTGAAATGTTCCATTCTGCGAAATGGAATCATGATTACGATCTAACTGGCAAGCGTATTGCTGTGATTGGAACTGGTGCTTCTGCGATTCAGTTTGTTCCTCAGATTCAGCCTTTGGCGAAAGAGCTGTATGTCTATCAACGTACAGCTCCTTGGGTGGTACCAAAGCCAGACACTGATTTAGGTGATGTCAGCAAAGCCCTGATTGAAAAATTCCCATTGATTCAAAAGACATGGCGTCAAACGGTTGCTCAGTCTTTAAATGCGATCAATTTTGGTTTACGTAACCCAGCAGTGCTCAAGCCTGTAGGCGAATTGGCGAAATTGATTTTACGTTTCCAAATTGAAGATCCTGAATTACGTAAAAACGTAACCCCGAACTTTACTATCGGCTGTAAACGTCTGTTGTTCGCCAACAATTACTATCCGGCATTACAACAACCGAATACCAAACTGATTCCACATGGATTGGTAAAAGTAGAAGGTAATACTGTGGTGTCTGCGAATGGTGAGCGTCATGAAGTGGATGTGATTATTTGGGGAACAGGCTTCGAAGTATCACATCCTCCTATTGGTAAACGTGTGTCAAATGAGAAAGGTGAATGCCTGAATGATCTATGGAAGAGTACTTCACCAGAAGCTTATTTGGGCACCAGTATTGAGAATGTCCCGAATGCTTTCTTGGTTTTAGGACCAAATGTCTTGGTGTATGACTCATTCATTGGTTTGGCTGAAGCACAACTTGATTATATCGTTGATGGTTTACTGAAAATCAAAGAAAAAGGTATCGCTAAGCTAAACATCAAGCCTGAAGTGATCAAGCATCATAATGAGCTCGTGCAAAAACATCTTAAAACTACCGTGTTTAATGCGGGTGGATGTAAGAGTTACTACTTGGATGCCAATGGCCGAAATTTTGCTGCATGGCCGTGGTCATTGAAAAAGTTAAAGCAACGTTTGAAACGTATGGACTTAAATGATTATCAAGTGACCTATCAAACTGAAAAAACTAAATAATTTTTAATTTAGTCATTAATAAGCAGTAAATTTTGTCTAGCGATGGAATTTGCTGCTTATTTTTTGCAAGATAGAAAGAAATAATGGGGAATCAAAATGAAAGAAGGACAATCGAGTCGCACAGCAGAAGCAGCCGCAGCATTACGTGCCAATCATTTTCAAAATGCTGAAAATCCAGTCTTTTCTGACCCTTTTGCATTTGAATTAACCAGTAAGGGCTGGAAGAAATTGTTAACCACTTCGGTAACTGTGAAAGTAATGAATTCCGTTGTGTTTAACCGTACTTTTGGTTTATTGACTGGACAAGTGGTTGGGCGTTCAAGAT
Organism: Acinetobacter sp. Ac_3412; assembly: GCF_013072675.1. NCBI lineage: Bacteria > Pseudomonadati > Pseudomonadota > Gammaproteobacteria > Moraxellales > Moraxellaceae > Acinetobacter > Acinetobacter sp. Ac_3412. The sequence continues at coordinate 134,905 of NZ_LXUJ01000007.1, forward strand.
ATGCGGAAGATTTACTTGAGCAAGCAATGGCGCAGGGGATTCAACAATATGTGCTCGTAGGAGCAGGCCTAGATTCTTTTACCCTGCGACAGGCCCAGAAATACCCACAGTTAAAAATATTTGAAGTAGATCATCCAGATACCCAAGCAGCAAAACAAAGCAAACTACGCCAATATGGTGCACTTCCAGAGAATGTTGAATTTGTTGCGATTGATTTTGAAAAAGAATCGATTGCAGATGCTTTAGCACGAAGTTCTTTTCAGCAAGATCAGGTGGCTTTTTTTTCATGGTTGGGGACAACCCATTATCTAGAACCAGCAACGACCTTAAATACTTTGGCAAGTATTGCACAGATTGCCACACAGGGGAGCGAGGTGGTCTTGGACTACTCGGTTGACTATCGTGAGTTGGAGGGCATAGAGCGTTTAGGCACCTTGTTTGTGTCGCAATTTACTCGGTTTTTAAAAGAACCCTTAAAAGGGCAATTTAGACCAAAGACACTGCATCAGGCAGTAGAACAAATGGGGTATATCGTTACTGAGGATTTATCAGGTGATGGTTTAAGTGAGCGTTATTTTCATGCTCGACCTGATCATATCCGTCATACCATCGCAACGCATATGTTGCACTTGCAATTAATGTGAGCTTGATTCAGTAATAAATGAGTTGATACGAAAAACCCCTTAAATCCGAACTTAAGAATTTAAGGGGCTGTTGATTAACGGCGTTGGTTATAAACAGCCAAAGCAGCTGGTAAGTTTTTACGCATATCACCAATACGTTGAGTATTTGATGGGTGAGTTGATAAGAATGAACCGCCACCAGCGCCATCTAAACGATTCATTTTTTCCCATAGACTGATTGCTGCATTTGGGTTATAGCCTGCTTTCGCCATGAGCATTAAACCACCATAATCGGCACGGCTCTCTAAATTACGTGAGTATGGTAAGCCGATCCCCACTTGACTGCCTAAATCGATTGCTGCGCTGCCTAGATCACCTATGCTGCTACCTGCATACGATTTACCAATGCCAATCGCAAGATTTGTTAAAGCTTGAGCACCAATTTTACTTTTGGCATGTTCTTCGAGCGCATGGGTCATTTCATGGCCCATTACCGCAGCAATTTCATCATTGGTTAAATTAAGCTTGTTCACAATCCCTGTATAGAAAACAACTTTACCACCTGGTGCTACATAGGCATTAACAGTATCCGATTTGAGTACTGCAAGTTGCCATTGAAAACGTTGACCAGTCTGGTTCATTTGATCTGCATACGGTTTTAAGCGATTAAATACAGTATTGATACGCTGATAAGTACTTGAACTACTATCCAGTTGGTTCTTAGCACGTGCTTCTTGCGTCATTTTTGCGAAGCTCTGTGCAGATTGAGCATTTAAAGTTGCGCTATCTGCGCCAGCCATGTCTGCGAAAGATGCGCAGCCAGAAATTGTCATTACGGTCATGGCACAAAGGCTTAAAGCTAATTTCTTCATACTTATTCTCTCCAAATCAGTATCTTATGAATATAGTCTTGATTAGGGTGGATTATAGAAAATGTTGGCAGCAGTTAATATTCTGAATATCTCTATAATCATTGTAATTATGTAATCAGTAAGGCTTATTCTTTGTTAAAAAATGAAAGCCAGTGACGAGCACTGGCTTTGTTTAAGAGTTAATTCGATCTTAGATCAAATTAGTCTTCGTCATCGTATTCTTCTTCTGTAAAATTATTTTCTTCTAAAGAAGCATCAAAAATTAAGATTGCTTTACCATCAGTTTGAATCATACCTTGATCTTCAAGTGTCTTGAGGACACGTCCAACCATTTCGCGAGAGCAACCCACGATACGACCAATCTCTTGGCGGGTGATACGAATCTGACGACCATTTGGCAAAATCATAGCTTCAGGTTGAGCCGATAAGTCAATTAAACAACGCGCAATACGACCTGATACATCAATGAAGGCTAGATCAGTGACTTTACGTGTTGTATTTTTAAGACGACGGACCAGTTGAGCAAACACAGCGTAACTTAGATCTGGGTATTGTTTACTTAACTCGTGGAAATTGTCGTAAGAGATTTCTGCAATTTCACAGACATCTCGTGTACGTACTTCTGCAGTACGTTGAGGGTTCTTTTCAAAAAGCCCCATTTCACCAAAAAAATCGCCTGGGTTTAGGTAGGCAACTACAATTTCACGTTCGTCATCTTCACGTAAGATAATTGACACTGAACCTTTTAATATTAAATACAGTGATTTTGATTCCGTTCCAGCGTCAACAATCGTGGTGCGTTTAGGGTATCTATTAATATGAGCACGTTTTAGCAAAGCTTTAACTGATTCAGGTAGTTGACCTGGAGATAAAGCATCAGTGCTAAGTTGTGAAAAATTTGAAGTCATGCTTAAAATTTCCGAATTTGGATAAAACCGATCGCACAGGCCCTTGGTAGAGCCTTTTCTACACAGAAGAGATGAAATTCCTTATCAACTCATTTTATGTTAGTGTACAAGAACAGAGTAAATTTATAACGTTTTTCGGGTAGTTGCAATGCAAACAAGTGTACATTGGTTAGAGAATGTTGCTTTTGAGGCAAAATCAGAAAGTGGCCACACTTTGGTGATGGATGGTTCTGCTGAATATGGGGGTGAAAACCGTGGTCCACGTCCTATGGAATTGATTTTAATGGGACTTGGTGGGTGTGCTTCGTTTGATATTGTGACCATTTTAAAGAAATCTCGCCAAGATGTGACGGATGTTGTATGTCAGCTCAAAGCTGAAAGAGCAGACTCCATTCCTGCAGTGTTCACTAAAATCCATTTGCATTTCGTAGTGACAGGTAAAGCAGTGAAAACCAAGCAAGTTGAAAAAGCTGTTGAACTCTCTGCAGAAAAATATTGTTCAGCCAGTAAAATGCTTTCAGATGGCGGTGTTGAAATTACTCATGATTTTGAAATTATTGAAGCTGCTTAAACAATAAATTATTAAGTTTTTCTAAAAAGTGATCTATTTTTATAGATCACTTTTCTTTATAAGCTTTTCTTTTTATTTTAGAAATAATTGTGGGTCTACTCGCGCATTATTCAGGCTCATTCCCCAGTGTAAATGTGGTCCAGTGACTCGACCGGTTTTACCAACCAATCCCAGTGTTTCACCCTGATGAATCTGCTGTCCCTTTACGACATGAATTTTACTCAAATGACAGAACATACTGATTAAGCCTTGGCCATGATCAATCAGTACAGTATTGCCATTAAAGAAATAGTCTCCTGTTTGTACGACGATCCCATCAGCAGGTGCTACTACTTTTTGTCCAACAGGCGCAGGAATGTCTAAACCAGAGTGGGGAGCTCGTTCTTCGCCATTGAAAAAGCGTTTTCTGCCAAATGAATTACTAAATTTACCTGCCGTAGGTCGAATAAAGTTAGGAAACTGGGTCCAGTGACTTTGGGAAAAAGAGCTATAAATATCATTTTGCTCTTTCGCTTCTTGAGCATAACGGTCGAGTTGATCTTGACTGGGATTGACATAGTCTTGGTTTTTAACCTTTAAACGCTGTTCGGCATATTGATAAGGCTTTACTTCGATTTGAATTGGTGTGGTATTGCTTGTTAAGGTCAAGCCACCTAAGGGAGCCGAAAGTGGAATGCCAAACACGGCATAGCGTTGAGTCCCTTGTTGTGTAATCAAGACAGGTTTTTGTTCATAAAAAACTTGTGTGGTGCTTGTTGGAAGCGGGATCACAGCAACACCACCAGCACGTCTTGAGTCCTGTGGCAGTTGTGCAAAAGCAGCATGAAGTGGAAGCAGGGAAGCAACACTGAGCAAAATTGTTTTTAGAGACATGATGAGCATTTTTAATTGAAGCAAAGGGTTAAACTAAAAGGTTCACCTTAAAATCACAATAAGGATTTTGTGCAAAACCGAATAGACAGAAAAATTATACAAAATATACTTGAAATGGATCGTTTATACACCCATATTAATACTGAGTTTTATTTCTTTAAATTTTTATAAAATATTGAAAAATATATAAATTTTATTTGAAATTTTAAAAAGCGTTCCCATCTAAGTGATAAGTTAAGAATTTGTTGTGAGGAATAACAAGAATGCGATTTGAAAAATTTACAAACCGTTTACAGCAAGCACTCTCAGACGCACAATCATTGGCAATGGGTCAGGATCATACTGCGATTGCAGGGATTCATATTCTGTCGACTCTTTTGAAAGAACCTGCCAATCTGAGTTTATTGCAACAAGCGGGCGCACGTTTACCAGAGTTAAAGCAAAAACTTGAACAAGCGTTAGAGAATGCACCAACGTTGGCGAATCCTACGGGTGATATCAATTTGAATCCTGAAGCGGTAAAGGCACTGAATTTAGCTGACCGCTATGCACAAAAAGCAGGTGATGAATTTTTATCAACCGATTGGGTGTTGTTGGGGCTGACAGAAACAGGTGAAACCAAAAGCATTTTAAATAGTGTTGGTGTAACACCAGAAAGCTTACGCAAAGTAATTGAAAATATTCGAGGAAATGACAAAGTTATGAGCAATAATCACGAAGATCAACGTGACTCACTCAATAAATATACCATTGACCTAACTGAGCGTGCTTTAGCGGGCAAGCTCGATCCTGTGATTGGTCGTGATGATGAAATTCGTCGTACCATTCAGGTTTTATCTCGTCGAACCAAAAATAACCCGGTATTGATTGGTGAACCAGGGGTGGGTAAAACAGCAATTGTAGAAGGTTTAGCACAACGTATCGTCAATGGTGAAGTGCCTGAAGGCTTGAAGAATAAGCGTGTACTGTCATTAGACTTAGGCTCATTGCTTGCAGGTGCAAAATATCGTGGTGAGTTTGAAGAGCGTTTAAAAGCGGTTCTCAAAGACTTGGCTAAACATGAAGGTGAGATCATCCTGTTTATTGATGAGTTACATACTCTCGTCGGTGCTGGTAAGGGTGATGGCGCAATGGATGCAGGTAATATGTTGAAACCTGCTTTAGCGCGTGGTGAATTGCGCTGTGTGGGTGCAACAACATTGGATGAATATCGTCAATACATCGAGAAAGATGCTGCACTTGAACGCCGTTTCCAAAAAGTGCTCGTTGATGAGCCGAGTGTAGAAGATACTATTGCGATCTTACGTGGTCTAAAAGAAAAATATGCAACCCATCATGGGGTGCAAATTTTAGACTCAGCCATTATTGCTGCGGCGAAAATGTCACATCGTTATATCACGGATCGTCAATTACCTGATAAGGCTATTGATCTGATTGATGAAGCGGCATCGCGGATCAAAATGGAAATCGACTCGAAGCCTGAAGCTTTGGATAAACTTGATCGTCGATTAATCCAATTGAAAATGCAATTGGAAGCGGTGAAAAAAGATGAAGATGCTGGCAGTAAAGCCGAGGTCAATCATCTTGAACATCAAATTGCTGAAAAGCAAAAAGAGTACAACGATCTAGAAGAGATCTGGAAAGCTGAAAAAACGCTGGTTGAAGGTGATAAAAAAGCACAAGTTGAACTGGATCAAGCACGTGTTGCTTTAGAAAAAGCAAAACGAGAAGGTGATTTGGCGGAAGCTGCACGTTTGCAATATGGCGTGATTCCAGAGTTACAGAAACGCTTGGAACAAGCCGAGGTTGCTGAGGAAAATGAAGAGCCGAAACTGATTCGTACCAAAGTGACTGAGAATGAAATTGCTGAAGTGGTCAGTGCGGCAACAGGTATCCCAGTGGCGAAAATGTTGCAGGGTGAACGTGAAAAACTGCTGAATATGGAAGAGTTCTTGCATAACCGTGTGGTTGGACAAGATGAAGCCGTGGTTGCTGTTTCCAATGCAGTCCGTCGTTCACGTGCGGGCTTATCTGACCCGAATCGTCCAAGTGGCTCATTCTTGTTCCTTGGACCAACAGGTGTGGGTAAAACTGAGTTGACCAAAGCATTGGCGAACTTCTTGTTTGACAGTGATGATGCCATGATCCGTATTGATATGTCTGAGTTCATGGAAAAACACTCAGTCAGTCGTTTGGTCGGTGCGCCTCCGGGCTATGTTGGTTATGAAGAAGGTGGTGTGCTCACTGAAGCTGTACGCCGTAAACCTTACAGTGTGGTGTTATTTGATGAGGTGGAAAAAGCGCATCCAGATGTATTTAACATCCTGCTACAGGTGTTAGATGATGGGCGCTTAACCGATTCGCAAGGTCGTGTGATCGACTTTAAAAATACGGTGATTGTGATGACCTCGAACCTTGGTTCACAAGATGTGCGTGAACTAGGTGAAGGCGCGACCGATGACGAGGTTCGTGCTGTGGTCATGAATGCTGTTACACAGCATTTCCGTCCAGAGTTTATTAACCGTATTGATGAGTTGGTGGTATTCCATTCACTGCAAAAGGCACAGATTCGTGGTATTGCGGATATTCAGTTAGATCGTTTACGTTCACGCTTGAGCGATCGTGATATGGGCTTAACTGTGGATGATAGCGCTTTTGATCTATTGATCGATGCTGGTTTCGACCCTGTATACGGTGCACGTCCATTAAAACGTGCGATTCAGCAACAAGTGGAGAATAACTTGGCTCAGAAAATCTTGTCTGGGGAATTCCAGCCGGGGGATAACATTTTAATCAAAGGTGAAAGTGGTCATCTGGTCTTTGATAAAATGAAACTGAGTTAAGCGAAATTTGAACGTTTGGCTAAAAAGATGGTGATGAAAATCACCATCTTTTTTTGTATCAGTGCAACTGGTCAGATTTTTGCAGGAATATTACCAATAACATTGCGACTTTGTGAAAAACTTGATAGTTTCGGAACAAATAAGAAAAAAATTCAGGATGAATTGCAATGGAAAAGAACAGACATCATTGCACAAATGCTTGTGTAATTTTGTTGATGACTGCCTTATCTTCAATGGTGCATGCCGCACAACCATTGAGTGAAGGCACGCTCGCCTTACAAACTGCTATGCTGAATAATGCACTTCCCAGTATTCTCATTAAAGCGCAACAAGATGCCTTAAAGCCTGAAGAAGAACGTTGGCGTTCACAACGGATCTTGAGTGATAAATACTTGGGTGATATTCGTGTCAGTACGATCTTAGGAGGCGTTTTGTCACCTCATGAAGAGCAGAAGAAAGTGTTGGCTGTTGATAATCGAGATAAGCGGGCTGCGACCATCAAACCACATGAACAGCCACCTGATCGCTACATGATTTATGAGTTCGAGTCAGGCAATGTTCATGTGACTTATAACGATGACGTAAAAGCCGAGCTAGTGATTAAATAGCAGGGTGTTGAATTTTCCAAGCACGATGAATTTTTTGATTCCGTTTAAAATCTGGACCAATCGTTTCAGAGGTGATTTCTTCAACCTGATACATCGCCTCAATTTCTTCATCTAACTCAAAACCACGATAGTTATTTGAGAAGTACAGGGTTCCATCACTGGTTAAGCGATTCATAGCACGTTTAAGAAGTGAAACGTGGTCACGCTGTACGTCAAAAGTTCCATAGAACTTCTTTGAGTTTGAGAAGGTTGGTGGGTCAATGAAAATCAAGTCATATTGCTCATGACCTTCTTTTAGCCATTCAAAGCAATCACTTGCAAAGAACATGTGCTGTTCATCTGCATGATCGACAGTCAAACCATTGAGTACAAAGTTTTCTTTCGACCAATTTAAGTAAGTATTGGATAAATCGACACTAGTCGTACTAGCAGCACCACCTAAAGCGGCATGTAGGCTTGCAGTTGAAGTATAGCTATAAAGATTTAAGAAGTGTTTGCCTCGCGCTTCTTTGGCAATTCTTAAACGCATCTGACGATGGTCCAAGAATAACCCCGTATCCAAATAATCAGTCAAATTTACCAAGATACGTGCTTTGCCTTCCTGAACGATAAAACGTTTAGAGGCAGTACTCTGTTTAGTGTATTGGTTTGCACCCGCTTGTTTTGCACGTGTTTTAATAAAGATAGCATCACGACCTAAACCAGTCACAGCCCGGATGGCAGCAAGAGCAAGGTTAAAACGTTTTTTTGCTTTTTCTGGATCAATAGTTTTTGGTGGCGCGTATTCTTGAACATGCAAACGATCGCCATATAAGTCGACTGCGACGTTAAAGTCAGGCAAATCGGCATCATATAAACGTAAACAGAAAACATTTTCTTTGACTGCCCATTTTTTCAATGTTTGCATATTTTTTTGCAAGCGATTGGTAAAGTCTTCGGCACCTTCAATTTTTTCAAACTGTTGTGGCTGCCAAGTGGCAAGGAAAGGTTGTGTCACTGTTGCAGGTTTAACGGTACCAAAACGGATATAAATTGGTAATTTACCATTCATTAAACGTAAGGTTTGAGGATCGTTAATAGCAAGTACATCTGCTTGTTCAATTTGTGCTGCAATAACAGCCACAGACTGATTTGGGAAATTCTTTTGTAACAGTCCAGATAAACCTAGATAAAATGCACGACTAGAGGCTTTATCACCTAAACGTTCGCCATAGGGAGGATTTGTAACGATAAATGCTTTTTTACCTTCGGCATGGAAGTCATCCCAATCGGCCAAGGTACGTTCTTCAATCTGAATTTGATCGAGTAATTTTTCGAAACCAGCCGCAATTATGTTTTGGCGCGTTGCTTTTACAGCCTCCCAATCAGCATCATAAGCATAGAATTTAGGTAGTGGCTGTTCTAAAGCCTTTTCATGACGTTCAGCAGCTTCAGCTTTTAATCCTAACCAAAGTTCATGGTCATGACCATGCCAACCATTAAAGCCAAAACGACGCACTAAGCCTGGTGCACGGTCTGTTAAAATGAGTAGAGATTCGATAATAAATGTGCCTGAACCACACATTGGGTCAAGAATAATATCTGGTTGGTATTTTGATAATTGGGCTTTTTGTAGAATCGCTGCTGCCAAGTTTTCTTTAATGGGTGCATCGGTCATATAGCGTCGGTAGCCGCGCTTATGTAAAGAATCACCAGATAAGTCTAAGCAATAAGTATGTTCAGTTTTACCTGCTAGAGCGTATAGGGTAATTTCAGGCTGCTTGATATCAATACTCGGACGCTTACCAACGGCTTCCATAAAAGAATCCACTACACCATCTTTAACTCGTAGGGTCGCGAACTGTGTATTGACCTTGATTTCACGTTCAACATGTAAGCGAACTGCAAAGGTACTTTGTGGTGCAAAAATCAGTGACCAGTCAAAGCTAATCGCGCCTTCATAGAGTTCTTCGGCTACATCACGTGCATCATGGGTATGTTCAAGTTCGTGGGTATGAATGGGTAAAAGCACGCGAGAGGCAAGGCGTGACCACATACAAACGCGATATGCATTTTCAAGTGTGCCTTTAAACACTAAACGCCCAGCAAAACGTTGGATATTTTGAATGCCTAAATCTTCAAGCTCTTGTTGTAATAAGGTTTCAAGCCCGTCCGCACAGGTCACCCAATAGTCTGTTAGACGTTGTTTAGCATTCATTCAAATTTCCAAAAACATTTTTAGCAATCGGCTATTTTAACTGATTTTTGCTTGCTCTGTCGGTGCATATTTGTGTGATTGTCAGCTTTATTCTGCATTAATCGATATTTTTTGAATAATTTTATCTGTGTTTGGGGGATTCAAAAATGTGATCAAGTGCATTTTTATTTTTTATTTTAATAGTTGGTACAGCTTTTGCATTTCTCTTGATGAATTATCAGTAAATATTTCTCCCAATGATGTGAGGACTTTATGAAAGAAAGCATGAATAACGAAGTATTGGTCAATGCTGAAGCTTTTACGATTGCAACTCAAATGTATGTCCGTTTAAGACGTGTCTGTGGTCGTGTGATCGATGTAATGTATCTCGTTAACAATAAAGATTATGCCAAGCATGTGCTGGATATCGCCTTAACAACTCAGGACCCAGAGTTGGAACGTTTTGTACATCGTTTAAGCCCATTGATTGATTTATATCCTGAGCCAAATCCATTGGTGGTGGAGACAAAAACTGCAACTGAGAAACAACCGGCTGAGATTTTGGAAACTTATTCCATGGAAGTTACCGATGAAGAAATTTATCAAGCACAGGTACATCATCACTATATTGGTGCATTAAGGTAAATTATAAGTCATTAAAAAATAGAATATTAAAAGGATGTAGAGATGATATTTACATCCTTATCTTTATTTTGGAGTATTTGTATATGGATCAATATTCAGAACCTATGTTCTGATATCTTATAAAAATAAGATCATGGAAAAGATCTAAAAGATTTTTACTTAAGTGCTGAAAAGTTCAACTGCGAATGAAATCCAAAGTCTGTATAATGCGTTAACTTAACGTGTTAGGAATCTCTTATGCACTTGGCGGCATTGCATACTTTGAGTCAGATCCAGCTCAATCAACAAGGAAATCTCAAGCACTTTTTAACAATTGAAGGTCTTTCCAAAGAAACCTTAACCAAGATTCTAGATACAGCGCAAAGCTTTTTAGATGAAAATAATAACTTAATCAATCGTCCGTTGCTTGAAGGACTGACGGTGATGAATCTTTTCTTTGAAAACTCCACTCGTACCCGTACTACGTTTGAGGCTGCAGCAAAGCGTTTGTCTGCCAATGTCTTAAATATTGATATTGCACGTTCAAGTACCTCTAAAGGTGAAACGCTACGTGATACGCTTTGGAATTTGGAAGCGATGGCAGCGGATATCTTCGTGGTGCGTCATTCATCTTCTGGTGCAGCACATTTTATTGCCAAAGATGTGTGTCCTAAGGTTGCGATAATCAATGCAGGTGATGGTCGTCATGCGCATCCGACCCAAGCCATGCTGGATATGTTGACCATTCGTCGTGAGACCAAAAAGCCTTTTGAAGAATTAACGGTTGCGATTATTGGTGATATCAAGCATTCACGCGTCGCACGCTCAAATGTAGCGGCATTGCAAACATTGGGTTGTAAAGACATTCGTGTGATTGCACCAAATACCTTATTGCCAGTGGCCTTTGATGAATATGGCGAACATGTACGTCTGTTTAACAAAATGGATGAAGGCGTAAAAGACTGCGATGTGATTATTGCCTTGCGTATTCAAAATGAACGTATTGATTCACCTGCATTATCTTCACAAGCTGAATTCTATAAAATGTATGGCTTAAACAAAGAGCGTTTGGCATTGGCTAAGCCTGATTGCATCGTGATGCATCCGGGGCCAATGAACCGTGGAGTTGAAATTGATTCAAGCGTTGCCGATGGTGATCAATCTGTTATTTTGAAGCAAGTCACCAATGGGATTGCAGTTCGTATGGCAGTGTTGGCACTTTCGATGCAAGGGCAGTTACAAGAACAAGGTTTAATTGAAGCGATTGCGCTGTAAAGGATAGATCACATGAGTATAGTAAAAATTGAAAATGTCCGTGTGCTCGATCCAATTCAAAAAACTGATCAAGTCAAAACGGTATATATCGAAAACGGTAAGTTGGTTGATGCAGTAGATCAAGTCGATGAAACGATTGATGGCCAAGGCAAATGGTTAATGCCAACCATGGTTGATCTTTGTGCACGTCTACGTGAACCAGGGCAACAACAGCATGGAACCTTAAAGTCAGAAGGTAAGGCGGCGCGTGCCAATGGTATTTTGCATGTGATAACACCACCTGATTCAAAACCAATTGTTCAAGATAATGGCGCTTTAATTCATGGCTTGATTGAAAAAGCACAATTGGATGGCGGCATTTATCTACAAATTATTGGTGCGCAGACTCAAGGTCTGAATGGTAAACAACCTGCCAATATGGCGGGATTGAAGAAGGGTGGATGTACTGCGGTTTCAAATGCCAATGCAAGCTTTGAAAATGATGATGTGGTCATTCGTACTCTGGAATATGCAGCAGGTTTGGGCTTGACGGTCGTGTTCTATGCAGAAGAACCACAAATTGCCAAAGATGGCTGTGCGCACGAAGGTTTTATTGCTTCTCGTCAAGGTTTACCCATGATTCCTGCGATTGCTGAAACCGTTGCGATTGCCAAATACTTGATCATGATTGAAGCAACAGGCGTGAAAGCACACTTTGGTCTGTTGTCATGTGGTGCTTCGGTTGATTTGATCCGCGCAGCAAAAGCCAAAGGTTTACCTGTCACTGCCGATGTTGCTATGCATCAGTTACATCTGACTGAGCAACTGACCGATGGTTTTAACTCACTTGCCCATGTACGCCCACCGTTACGTTCTGAGCAAGATAAGGCATTATTGCGCCAAGGTGTGAAAGAAGGCGTGATTGATGCAATCTGTACCCATCATGAACCACTTAGTAGCTCAGCGAAAATGGCTCCGTTTGCAGAAACACAGCCAGGGATTACTGCTTTTGATACCTATGTCGGTTTAGGTGTGCAGTTGATTCAAGAAGGTGTGTTTGAACCTTTGGAATGGGTGGAGAAAGTCACCTCTATTCCAGCACAAGTGGCCAATATGACGGATCGTTGGTTGCAAGAAGCCGGTTGGGTGTTGATTGATCCAGAACTACAGTGGACGGTGTCTAAAGACAGCATCCTGTCTCAAGGTAAAAATACGCCATTACTTGGTCAACAGCTGACAGGTAAGGTGATGACGACCTTCGCATAAATGATATGCAAACGGCAGAATAGGGCGATCAAGTCCTATTCTGCTTTGTAAAGTGTGATGTAGATATTGTATTTAAATTTTACAAAGCTGATAAAAATAAAAAAATTAGATTAAAGTAAGAAAATAAATGAGATGTGCTTTACATAAAATTATAAAAAATGAGAATTAAACAATTGAAATAATTGGAGCTAAATCATATGGCTATTCACCCAATGGAGCTGCTTAAGCAAAAAGTATCCTCTATTATTGTCAATGATCAAACATGTCTAGTAAATGAAAAAAATGATGTTTTATCAAGATTTTATCCTATTTTTTTGCATCGTTTTTTACAGAAACCAGAACTTGTTGATCAGTTAAAAGAGAAGCTGACACCTTCTGTTTTTGACCTGATGGAAGAAAATGAAAAAGTAAAAAATGCATTACTGTTAAGGTTGGCAGCAGGTAAAGTTTCGGTTGCAGAGGTAGAAATCACATTAAATCGAGCGATCCCGAAGAGTCTAGCAGTACTTTCAAATGAAATCGGAAATGATGCAATCAGCATTATTCATTACCTTCGTGAACATCAAGAATCGATAAATGGACTGTTGCCAAATTGGTCGGAGGAGGTGCTTGCTCTATTAGATGAAGTTCCAAGCGTAGCAGTGTCATTAGAAGAAATTACTGAGCCGGTTGAGATAGCGCCTGAAAAGAAATCTTATCGTTTATTTCCGTTTCTTACACTCATTTTTGCGAGTTTTTCCTTGCTGTTTCTATATCAATTAAGCAAGTAAAATGCCTTATTATGAAGATGAAATTATTCCTTATCGCACAATTTATAACTCAACTGAATGATGATCTAAAGCGATTTGGCTTTTACTCGGTTTTGTAAAGTGTGATGTAAGTATTGTATTTAAATGATATAAAAAACGAATAAAAAACACACAAATGATTAGAATGAAAAAGCTTCAGTTTGCTTGTACTTCGCATTTTTCTTAAGCGATCTGAATATTATAAATTTAATGTGTTGGAGAGAATAACAATGTCAATAAACCCAATAGAATTGTTAAAGCAGAAAGTGACCTCTGTGCTTGTGAGTGGTCAAGATGGATTGGCGAACGAAAAAAGTGCGCTGTTATCTAAGTTTTACCCGATTTTTCTTTCGATTTTAGCTGCAAAACCTGAATTAATTCAGAAACTAAAAGAGTCAATTTCACCTTCATTATTCGATTTATTTGGTCATAATGATCAAGTTAAAAATGCATTATTATCCAACCTCGCAGGTGGTCAGCTTCCCATAGCTGAAGCAGAGCAAACATTAAACCAAGCGCTTCCAGTCAGCCTTGCTGCTTTAACAAGTGAAGCGGGTAATGATACCCAAAGTATTGTTAATTATTTAAAACAGCATGCGGATTCAATTCGTGCGCTGTTACCTGCATGGGCGGTAGGTTTGCTTGCACCTTTAGGTCTCGTTTCGAGTGCTACAGCCTCCACAACGAGCTTAGCCAGTGCGACCGCGACAACAGGAAGTAAGTCACGTGCTTGGCTCCCGATTGTAGCACTGATTATTTTGGCACTGTTGGTCGCATGGTTGTGGAAGTCATGTCAACATAAGCAAATGGAAGTACCTGTAAGTAATGAGGATTCACCGGCATCACAAGTCGGTACGATGATTGCGCCCGCGAGCTTGGCATTAACCACCGATGCTAGTGGTCATGTTGCACAGTGTCAGGTCATGGTTGGTGATCAAGGGTTCCTTGCCAGTATTCAGGCCAAGGTCAAAGAAGTTTTTTCTTCTAATCAGGACTGTACGGTAGATACAGCAGGTACGGCTGCAACACATGCAGGCTCGTTTACTGATCAAGCAGGACTAGCAGGTGTTTTGGGATTGCTTAAAGGGGTTCCAAATGTTTCCTTGGAATGGGTAGGTGATAAGATCACCTTAAAAGGTGCAGATGCAGCTAAACTCAATGAGTTGCTTAGCAAGATTAAAGGATTAGTACCAAATACCGAGGTGGTTGTCGAAGCGCCTGTTAGTGCTGCTGATTCGGTAAGTAATAGTCTAAATGCAGCACAGGATGCATTGGCAAGCATTGATGCTAATCAGGTTGATATCAACGCCGTGATTAAAGCACTTAATCTACAGATTATTAATTTCTCAACGGGATCTAATCAGATTCCAGATGAAAACAAAGCGATCTTGGATAAAGCCGCTGGCTTAATGAAAAATAGCAAAGATGCAAAACTGACCGTTGCAGGCTATACCGATTCAACAGGTAATGCCAATAGCAATAAAACGCTATCCCAAAAACGTGCACAGGCTGTGGTGGATTATTTAGTTAGTCAAGGCGTGGATGTGGCACAACTCACAGCAGTGGGACATGGTGCAGATAACCCTGTTGCAGATAATACAACTGAGGAAGGGCGTTTTAAAAATCGTCGTATTGAGTTTTCAATTACTCCTTAATTGAGGGTTTGTTGAAGTTTTAAAGGAGTTATTGAGAAAATAACTCCTTTTATTTTAATTGTTTATTTGAGTGAATATGATTTTAAATGCGAACGCCTAAATAAAATCAAATAAAAGACTCGAAAGTATAGATTTAAATTGAGTAGAATACGCGCGAAAAACAAGATAATAGAGCACTAATATGAATAAGTTTTTTATATTCACAACATTAACAGCAGCAGTGTTATTAACAGGTTGTGACAAGTTCAAGCCGAAAGATAAAGTTGAAAATACGGATGCGGCTGTCGCTGAGTGGAGTTGTACCAATCAAGACAACTTAAATAATATTCAAGCGGCATTGAAAAAAGACTATTTAAAACAAATCGAGCGTAGCCTAAGGGAAAGTGGGTATCAGGCAGATTATGATGTTTTGGATAAAATCAATAAAGGTCTGAAATTCGAAATTAAAAATGTGCGTACCTTGGATACAGCAGAAGGTGAGCAAGCGTCAAAAACACAATTGAGCTGTGAAAGTCAGTTAATCGTCCAATTCCCGAAAGGCTTACAAAAGCGTGCAGAAAATGCCTATGCTGAGCAGCAGAAAAATTGTGAAGAGTGTGAAGGCGATTATAGTGCCAGTACTTTAGCTGATTATTTTGCAGATAATGAATATTCACTGACCTTAGAAGATGACAAGCTCAAAGGTAGCTTTTTATATGACATTACCAAGACGGATAAAGATGGTTTAGTGTTTAATATTCCTGATCAAAATGCAGTGATTGATGGTGTGGTCTTTATGGCGACCAAAGCCGTGCAATATGTGGCCTATTTAAAAGAAAACCGCTTGATTGAACAAAGCAATGAGCAAGCTCAGCAGCAATATGATGCAGAAGAGTCGGCACAAATGGGCTTGGCTCAAAAAGCAATGGATATTCGCAAGAAAGAGTTAGATGCTGAAAAAGCACAGCAGGTTGAACGTTTAAATCAAACTTGGGACAAGTTTAGTGCAGAGCAAAAAGCACAGTTGCAGCAAGACCAGTCTGATTGGTTTGAAAAACGTGATGTTGATTGTAAGGTGCTTGCTCAAAAGCATGTATCTGATATTCCTGAAAAAGATTTAGAAACCTATCAAAAGCAATCACGCTATTGGAATGATGCGATGCGTCAACAAGATCAAGATATGCAGTACACCAAGTGCTTCACCCAACGTACCATAGAGCGCATTGTCTATCTCAATAATGTCAATTAAGTAAGCAACAACAAGAAGGACGAATTGATTCGTCCTTTTTTTATTGGCATGCTTAGCACAGCGATGGTTTTAAGATAAATATTATGCGAATTACATTGATTGGGGCAGGTCGTGTTGCAACCCATTTGGCTAAAGTATTGCAGTTGCAGCATCAGATTGTGCAAATCTATAGTCGGAAGTTACAACATGCTCAGACCCTTGCAGAACAAGTCAATGCCCAAGCAATTGATGATGTGCAACAGCTGGATGCACAAACCGATTTAGTGATTATTGCAGTCAGCGATCAGGCGATTCGTAGCGTGATTGATTCGATTGCGCCATATCTCCCTGAAAATCTGATTGTACATACTTCGGGAAGTACTGCTTTATCGATACTGGAACAAAGACATCCACGCGCGGGTGTGTTCTATCCTTTGCAAACCTTTAGTATGGAAAGGGATGTGAATTGGACAGATACGCCTTTGTTTGTTGAGGCAGTACAGCAACAGGACTTAACCTTATTAACCGAATTAGCCAACAGTTTAAGCCAACGTGTCTATCAATATAGCTCTACACAACGTTTGACTTTGCATTTGGCGGCGGTATTTGCTTGCAATTTTAGTAATTATTGTTATGACATGGCGAAACAAATCGTCGACGCTGAGCAGGTTGATTTTAGTTTACTTTATCCACTGATTTTAGAGACCGCAAATAAAGCTACAGCCAATCATCCCAAGGATATGCAGACAGGCCCTGCGATGCGCGGTGACCAAAATATATTGAGTATGCATAGTCAATTATTAGCAGATTCTAATCGCCCAGACTTGCAGAATATCTATGGTCTTATCAGTGAATCTATTTTAAAACGCCATGATTAAATCGATTTAACAATAATTATACAAAATAGACAAATCAGTCTGTTTTGTATACCATGGCTAAAATTTGATTTAATTTTATATAAAAAGATGTTGGTTAATATATTTCAAGCTTTAGACAATTTAGGTTTGACTGCACAAAAACGTGCAATCCATATTCAGTTTTCCAATCAAAATTTAAATACTCAAGTCTTCCTACAACGTATTGATGGTCAGCATCAACTGAATGATGGATTTAAGGCAGAACTGATTTGCCTGTCGACCAATGCGACCATTCCACTCAAACAATTTATTGGTAGCCAAGCAGCAATTGATACGGTGACTGATCAAGGTCAATTGACTCGTGTTACAGGGATTATTACTCAAGCCTTACAAGGGCAGTCGGACGGTAGCTTAACGGCCTATAAACTGACTTTAGAAGATCCAACCGCACTGTGGAAACAACGCCGTAACAGTCGCGTGTTTATGAACAAGAGTGTGCGTGATGTGGTGGAAATCATCTTCAAAGAGTGGCAACAAAAAAGCCCCTTATTTGCATCCAGCTTAACGCTTGATTTAAGCGGACTGAGCCAAGATTACGATGTTCGTCCCTTTATCATGCAACATTCGGAAGTTGATTACGACTTCCTGACGCGTTTGCTACGTAGCGAATCGATTAACTGGCTCATTGATGAAGCTGAACGAACCGTCGCGCAAAGCAGTGCTGCGATTCAGCCGCAAAAACTACGCCTGATTGACGACAATAGCCAGTACCAAGCCTTAGAGCGTCGTCAGATTCGTTACCACCGTAGTAGTGCCACTGAACAATATGACAGCATGACCAGTCTGGTCGGGCAACGCTCTCTACAGCCGAGCAGTGTGCATGTACAACGCTGGCAAGCGGATGCACTGGAACAAGAAGATGGTGCAGGCAGTGTGCAAAGCACGCATAAACATAGTGAGCAATATGACAATGCCAGTTTAGGTCTGGAACAGGCATGGCATTTTTCACCCGCATGGATGCAAGACCTGAATGGGGAGGATGGTGCAACCCCATCGGGCAATGCTCAAATTGAAAAGCTGAATCGGGACTTGGGTCAATACTACGACTTACAATCCAAACAATTTACCGCCCATACCACAGTCCGCGATACCCATGTCGGTTACTGGTTTGAACTGGCTGAACATCCTGAAATAGATCAGCATGATGGCAGCGATAAAGAATTCCTGATTACGGGCAAAAACTTCTATAACCAAAATAATTTGCCTAAAGATTTAAGCCAACAGATCAACCAATTATTAGTACAAAGTAACTGGCAACCGACTCAACAAAGCACAGAAGAACGGCAGGCCAATCAACTAACGTTGCAACGCCGCAGTATTAAAACCGTTCCCGAATATCACCCATTACAGCACCGCCCAGCAGCGTCACCACAACGTGCCAAAGTGGTTGGACCAAGTGGTGAAGAAATCCATGTCGATGAATGGGGACGGATTAAAGTCCGTTTCCTGTTTACCCGTAATGACGATCATAGCCATGATGGTGGTGCGGGTGCCAATAACAATGACACCGATTCAGCGTGGGTCGATGTACTCACGCCTTGGGCAGGTGAAGGCTATGGCGCACGCTTCCTGCCGCGTATTGATGAAATCGTAGTGATCGACTTCTTTGATGGCAATATCGACCGTCCGTTTGTGGTTGGACGAATTCATGAAGGCTATCGTAGCCCAACCAAATTCGACCATGCAGGCAAGCTACCTGACACCAAGAAACTGGCAGGGATCAAGTCTAAAGAATATCAGGGCGAAGGTTTTAACCAACTACGCTTTGATGACACCACAGGGCAGATTAGCGCACAACTACAAAGCAGCCATGCCGCCAGTCAACTCAATCTCGGTAAACTGAGTCATCCGAAAGACAAAGCTGAAAGTGAAGATCGTGGCGAAGGTTTTGAACTGCGCACCGACCAGTGGGGTGCAGTGCGTGCAGGCGAGGGTTTACTGCTTTCCACACATAAACAGGATCTAGCCCAAGGCGAACATCTGGATGCCCAAGTTGCTAAACAGCAGCTTGAGGGCAATCAAAACAATGCCAAGGCACTGAGTGAAATAGCTAAGAACCAGCAGACCGATGAGATTGAATCACTGGATCAACTCAAAGAGTTTGCGGAAGAAATCGAATCTGATATTGCCAAGTTTAATAAAGCGATGCTGTTGCTCAGTTCGCCTGAGGGGATTGGTTTAAGTACTAATGAAGATATTCATTTATCTGCTGATGGGCAGATCAACCAGTTTGCGGGCGACAGTATCAATCTAAGTACGCAAAAGAATTTGATCGCACATGCCAGTGCTAAGGTAAGCCTGTTCGCCGCACAAGGTGGTATTAAACAAGTCGCAGCCAAAGGTAAGTTTGAAGTTCATGCACAAGCTGACACAATGGATTTACTTGCCAAGCAAGGCATCCAGATTATTTCGACTGAAGATCGTATTGAGATCAGCAGTCCGAAAGAGATTGTGATTACTGCGGGTGGTTCTCAAATCAAGCTGGATGGTTCAGGTATTTTCCCTATCACAAGTGGCAAATTTGAGGTGAAGGCGGGACAGCATTTGTTTATGGGCGCTGCATCGGTGAGTGTACCTGCGATTGATTTACCAGACTGTTCTGCGAAACAGCACTCAGCTGCCACCAATGGTGCTGCATTAGTTGAGATATAAAATGTCAGATTTATTTAAATTAGATACACCGATTGAAGCAGTTGATGAAGATTTACTGCTATCTAGATTTGAACATATTTATAAAGAGAATCGAGTTATTGATTTCATTATAGATCGGACTGTTGAACCTGATTTGTTTAGTGAAATTATTGATGATTTTGATCCCCTTATTTCGGTAGAAAAAGTTTTTATCGCTAAGCCGATTACACGGGGGGCAAAACAGCCTCTTGCTCTGTTAAGGCTTAAAAATGATATTAAATTCTATAAATATGCACCTAAGATTGTCGAAATATTGTTAGAACAACTGACTTATACATCCACACGTCAGATTATTTGTGGTTGGGGATATAGTGAACATTCATTAGATGGTTTAAAAATCAAATTTCAAAAAAATTTAATTGCTAAGTCAGAAGGCTCTGCTCAAGCCTTTGTTCTACGTTGGTATGATCCCCGGGTTCAGTATGTTTTTCAAAATATGGCGCCAGAGGTTCTTTATCATCATTATTTGGCGGATTATAAAATTTGGGAGTACCTCCACCCTAAGGGAATTTTCACCAAAGCATCTGTAGCCTATACGTTTAAATTTAATAATATTTTTCCAAAACAGGTCATTGATTTTTTAATGATGTGTGAAGACGTGAACAGCATTAATAAATATCTAGTTAATAAAAATATTCCGTCAAATCAAATCGAGCCTATGTTGACCTATGAACACTTGATTTTGATTAAAGGTAATTCAGCCAATGTTGAGTTTAATGTGATGAGTGAGCTTGTATATTGGTTCTATCAAGTCGGTTCAACTTTGACTGAGCATGAAGACATTAAAATTTTATGGCATAGAGAAGATTATGAGCAAATGCTTGAAAAGCTCAATATAGATTCAACTTTGCAAGCCAATGTTTTAGAAAGAGATCGTGTAAATGGATAATAATTCAACTAAAAAACTTCCCCCTTATTTACAGAATGCACAAAACAATCAAGCAAATAAAACTGTTTCTTGGGGACAGAATCTTAAAAAATACGATTTAGCCAAGATTGAACAAAAGAAAGCTGAATTACCTGCCAATCAATCTAAAGGCGCACCTAAAGCAATTGCAGTAAAACAGCTTTCTTCAGAAGGGGTAAATGAGCAAAAAAAGGATTGCCCATTCTGTCATGCAGAAGATGATAGTTTTTTTCTATTTCCGACACGCTATGCTATCGCTAAGAAAGCAGATACCCAAGCGGTTTCTCTACCTGCGCACTTGAATAGTTATGTAGGTGATAAGACCATTGCTTATTCGAAGTACACATTAAAATATTTAAATACAGGTTATTTATATGCCTTTGTTGAGTATGAGAATGGAGCAACTAGATGGTTGGGGTATCGTGTCAATGAAGAAGGATTTCTAGCAAAGCTCAAGAATATTTTTGACCCGAATTGTGCACCGACGCCTTATGGTTGTACCAATGAAAAACACTTTGCAAATAGCTCAATGATTTGTCTTGCGCCTTTTCAGAAGTCAAAGGCAAAAACAGCCTATCTTCTCTTTTCAAAGGGATTTCTTACACAAGCAAGACTAAAACTCTACCAAGCAAATCGTGTTAGTTATGCCAATGAAAAGAAATGGCAGAAGATTGATTTAAATGCTTGGCGAGGAGGGCAAAAATCAAACTTTTGTTATAACCAGCAAATTTTTGATCGCCATGTCCCTACACCTAATTTTGCGAAATTTGGTAAGGCCAATCAAACCAGAAAGCAAAAAATTTCAGGTAAATTTGCCCAGTTTCCAAAAGCGGTATGTGGCGTTGCTATTTATGATGCTTTAGGAATTGCAATTGATTTAAATGAAAGAAGAAATGATCAATTTATTGAATTAACAAAATTCATGAATACCTATAAAGATGGTATTAGTAATCAGCAGCGCTTTAATAGCATTCCTTTAATTGAATCGATTGAAGAAGGCTTAAAAACAAAAGCCTTACAAAGTGCAAAAAATTGGGCAGAACACACTAAAAATGTTGATATGAAATCAATCGATGCCCAATTGAACCAACCTTATAGCGAACGTAATTTTCAAATGCATCAACAGAACCTTGAGCAGATGAAAAGAAAAAATCCTGAGCAGTACAAGTTTACCGAAAAAGCGCGTAAGGATTATTTTGCGCAATATGGTATGACCCCACCAAGCTCTGCCAAACAGGCTTATGAACAGCAGAAGGAAATCGCTCAACAGAAGGCAAAAGCACTGGAAAAGGCAAAGATTGAAAGCAATACCGCTTTTGCAATGAATCAGTGGGAGAATAAATATAAGCCTTTAGTCAAATATGACGAGATGCAGACATTTAAATCGAATGTTGCTACAAAGACTAAAAGTGGAATGGACAACGCAAATGTGGTGGGTGCTGATCATTTGATTTGGCTGAAATCGTCTCAATTAGTACAAGAGTTACACGCCTTTGATCCAGAAGATAAAATAAGTGGCTTTGTTTTTTATGAATACATGATGCAGGCCGTTGCTGGTACAGGCGTAACAAAGGCAGGCGCGACTCAGATGGATGGTTGGATTACAAAGCGTAAAGTCGAGCCTGATAATGTGTTTATGCGAGCGGTTCTTTATAACCAGAAATCTGCTATTGATTATTATAATGATGGTACGCAAAGCTTCTTTACATCGGTTGTAAATTATACCGATTGGACAACAGGCCAGAGTACTTATAAGCAGTTGATTGTTACTATTGCTGCCTTAGATGCGGCATGGGATGAATGGGCATCTAATAATGCCAACAAGCATTATATGCCCGATTTTGATAAGACTTTTGTGGGTCGTGTAGGGCGTTGGAGCGCAGAGTTTATTCGTGTAGCAGCACAAAAAGCCAAAAGTACCAGTCTCGACCGTTTGATTGCCACACAAATTTGCTGCTTTTTATATGCTCGTACGGGTGTATTTAGTAAAGGTGTAAATTTACATTCACTGATGTTATTTGCAACTCCGGGACTAGATCCGCAGCGGCGAGATCCAAAGGTCAGCAATGCAACTTTAGATTCAATTTTAAATGACAGCAAAAACAAAGGTACTGCACGGGTTGCTTCTTTTGTCATGGCACTCGAAGCAATTAATTTAATATTCCAGCTCAGCAAACCAATGACAACTTTAGATCAGAAGCTGCAAATATGGGGAGGAGCATGTGGCTTAATCACAGCCAGTCTGGAATTGGTTGGAGTTGTTACTGCAACAACTAAAAGTGCTTCACATAACTTGATTAAGTTTGCTGCCAATAGTTTTGCAATTGTTGGTAGTGCATTGTTTGCAGCATATGATTTTAAGCAAATGGTGGATAATTATTCTAAAGACAAATTTTTATCTTTGATCTATATGTCTCGTGGTATTGCTTATACAGGTTTGGCTTTAGGTTTTACCAAAATTTCGATTGATTTTTTACAAAATGTTGGAACGGCAGCCAAACGTCCTGCCTTAATACGTTTTTCAGGAATGCTGATTCGCACTCAAGTTTATCGTGTTCTTGCTTTTTTAGGCAGTGTGGTTTGGTTAGCACGATTAAATCTAGTTATTTTAGGTTTAACGGCAATTGAGATTATTTATAAAGCTTATTTTGCAGATAATGCATTAGAGAGTTGGTGTAAAAAATCTGCCTTTGGAAATGATGAAGTGAACTTTGTCAACGAGGCAAAAGAGCTAGAAGTCTTTAATCAGGCATTTGTAGAAGTTGTTGGTGTATAAGCATGAAAGTGAAATATGGAAAAGTAAGAGAGCTCCAATTTGTTGATGCAATTGTTGGACAACTACCCAAACTGAGATCACAAGCAACCGCAACAGCTTTAGTATCAATGTTTGCTGAATCTGGAGGGATGGGAGCTGCCGCAACATTGGCAGGTGTAAATGGTTTACCAGGTTATTATCTTCATTTTAATATTGATGACATTGAGTTTTATGCAGCATTTACAGGTGTCTTTTTTCAAGAAGGAGAGTATGTCTATGTGGTTTATGATGAAGAGGTTAAACAGAATTTTAATGTTTTAGCAATTATGAACAAAAACAATCACTTGTTAGGTATGGCTATTCCATTTGGACATACCATTTCAATGTCAGATAGGGCTCACAATAAAAATACTTTATTCATGGCTATAGGCAGTATTATAGGCTTTCCGATATTAGGTTCTTTATTTTTTGGGATTCAATCTTTTGATTTTTATATTTTTTATGCAGTAGTTGGCATTATTGGCGGGGGGGGGATGTTTTGGTTAATAGGTGAAAGCGTCAAAAAACAATTCAGAGGTTATGCAAAAGAGTCTGAACGAATTTATAAAATATTAGGTGTCACAGATTTAACTGACTTGGAAAAAACAGGCATGCAGCCTTATATAGATTCAAATAACCGTATGTATGACGACGTTTATAATTATACACAGTTTTTAGATTACGATCCTCAGCCATTAGTAGATGTAAGATCTGATGAAAGCCATCTACGGTAAAGCCCAAAAACTCCAATGTGTTGATGCAATTGTTGGTGAATTACCAAAGCTGAGATCCCAAGCAACTGCCACAGCGTTAGTGTCAATGTTTGCTGAATCTGGAGGAATGGGTGCAGCAGCAACTTTAGCCGGGGTAAATGGATTTCCAGGTTACTATATTCATTTCTATATTGATGATGTTGAGTTTTATGCGGCATTTACAGGCATCTTTTTCCAAGAGGGAGAAGATATCTATGTGGTTTATGACGAAGATATTAAACAGAATTTTAATGTCTTAGCAATTATGAATAAAAATAATCATTTGCTAGGTATGGTGGTTCCTTTTGGCCATACTGTTGCAATGTCGGATTGGTCTCACAATAAAACTGCTGTAATTATGGGAGCTGCTGGAGCAGTTATCTTGCCATTATTATTATATTTTTTTGGCGCAAGAGAATTATATATTTATATATATATAATAATCTGTGCGTTAGCACTTCCCCTATTGATTGGACATGGTGTTAAAAAACAATTTAGAGGATATGCAGAGGAATCAGAACGAATTTATAAAATATTAGGTATTAATGATATTGATGCTTTAAATGCAGAAATTAATAAGAATCATCTGAAGCCATACGAAGATAAAGAAACTAATCGTATCTATGATGATGTTCATAATTATACTGAATTTTTAAACTATGATCCTCAGCCATTAGTAGATGTAAGAACTGATGAAAGTCATCTACGGTAAAGTCCAAAAACTCCAATGTGTTGATGCAATTGTTGGTGAATTACCAAAGCTGAGATCACAAGCAACTGCCACAGCTTTAGTGTCAATGTTTGCTGAATCTGGAGGAATGGGTGCAGCAGCAACTTTAGCCGGGGTAAATGGATTTCCAGGTTACTATATTCATTTTTATATTGATGATATTGAATTTTACGCAGCCTTTACTGGCATCTTTTTTAACGAAGGTGAAAGCATTTATGTTGTTTATGATGAAGGAGTTAAACAAAATTTTAATGTTTTAGCGATTATGAATAAAAATAACCATTTATTAGGCATGGTCGTTCCTTTTGGTCATACAGTAGCAATGTCGAATAAAGCCC
Organism: Acinetobacter sp. Ac_3412; assembly: GCF_013072675.1. Classification (NCBI taxonomy): domain Bacteria; kingdom Pseudomonadati; phylum Pseudomonadota; class Gammaproteobacteria; order Moraxellales; family Moraxellaceae; genus Acinetobacter; species Acinetobacter sp. Ac_3412. The sequence goes on from NZ_LXUJ01000007.1 coordinate 160,302, forward strand.
ATAATAAAACTGCATTAACGATGGGAGTATTAACAGCTTTGATTGGTTCAATTGTAAGTTTTTTTCTTGAAGTTAAGGAAATATATATATATGTATATATAGTGATTTTTTCCATGGTAGTTATGTTGTTAATTGGTCGTAATATTGGAAAACAATTCAGAGGTTATGCAGAAGAGTCAGAACGAATTTATAAAATATTAGGTGTTACAGATTTAACCTCCTTGGAAAAAACAGGCATGCAGGCTTATATAGACCCAAATAACCGTATGTATGACGATGTCTATAATTATACACAGTTTTTAGATTATGATCCTCAGCCACTAGTAGATGTAAGAACTGATGAAAGTCATCTACGGTAAAGTCCAAAAACTCCAATGTGTTGATGCAATTGTTGGACAGCTACCTAAGCTGAGATCGCAAGCAACTGCAACAGCCTTAGTATCAATGTTTGCTGAATCTGGAGGAATGGGGGCAGCAGCAACTTTAGCTGGGGTAAATGGTTTACCTGGCTATTATTTTCATTTTTATATTGATGATATTGAGTTTTATGCAGCCTTTACAGGCGTCTTTTTTCAAGAGGGTGAAGATATTTATGTTGTCTATGATGAAGAGGTTAAACAGAACTTTAATGTCTTAGCGATTATGAACAGGAATAATCATTTGCTAGGTATGGCTATTCCATTTGGGCATACTGTATCAGTGTCGGATAAGACCCATAATAGAAATACAATTTTTATGGCAATTGGAAGTACATCACTTGTTTCATTAATAGCATTTTTTACTGGTGCACGAGATATATTATTTTATTTATTTTTAATTTTTTCTGGTTTAATTATGATCTCTTTAATTGGATTGAGTATCAAAAAACAATTCAGAGGTTATGCAGAAGAGTCAGAACGAATTTATAAAATATTAGGTGTTACAGATTTAACTGCCTTGGAAAAAACAGGCATGCAGGCTTATATAGACCCAAATAACCGTATGTATGACGATGTTTATAATTATAGACAGTTTTTAGATTATGATCCTCAGCCACTAGTAGATGTAAGAACTGATGAAAGTCATCTACGGTAAAGTCCAAAAACTCCAATGTGTTGACGCAATAGTTGGTGAGCTACCAAAACTGAGATCTCAGGCGACTGTCACTGCTTTAGTATCGATTTTTGCTGAATCAGGAGGAATGGGTGCAGCAGCAACTTTAGCTGGGGTAAATGGATTTCCCGGTTACTATATTCATTTCTATATTGATGATGTTGAGTTTTATGCAGCCTTTATGGGTATCTTTTTTAAAGAAGGTGGAAGCATTTATGTTGTTTATGATGAAGAAGTTAAACAAAATTTTAATGTTTTAGCGATTATGAATAAAAACACTAAACTATTAGGAATGGTAGCACCTTTTGGGCATACAGTAGAAATATCTGACAAGACTCATAATCGTAATGCATTATATCTGTTTTTAGGAATTAATATTTTTACAACTTTGGTTTTATTCTTTTTTGAATTTAAAATATTTTTATTTCTTTCTGGATTGATAGGGTCATTTATAATAGTTTTTTCTATAGGTTATAGCGTTAAGAAACAATTTAGAGGGTATGCAGAGGAATCAGAACGAATTTATAAAATATTAGGTATTAATGATATTGATGCTTTAAATGCAGAAATTAATAAGAATCATCTGAAGCCATACGAAGATAAAGAAACTAATCGTATCTATGATGATGTTCATAATTATACTGAATTTTTAAACTATGATCCTCAGCCACTAGTAGATGTAAGAACTGATGAAAGTCATCTACGGTAAAGTCCAAAACCTCCAATGTGTTGACGCAATAGTTGGTGAGCTACCAAAACTGAGATCACAAGCAACAGCAACAGCTTTAGTATCAATGTTTGCTGAATCTGGAGGAATGGGTGCAGCAGCAACTTTAGCTGGGGTAAATGGTTTACCTGGCTATTATTTTCATTTTTATATTGATGATATTGAGTTCTATGCGGCGTTTACAGGCATCTTTTTTCAAGAGGGTGAAGATATTTATGTTGTCTATGATGAAGAGGTTAAACAAAATTTTAATGTTTTAGCGATTATGAATAAAAATAACCATTTATTAGGCATGGTCGTTCCTTTTGGTCATACCATTGAAATGTCAGATAGGGCTCACAATAAAAATACTTTATTTATGGCTATAGGCAGTATTATAGGCTTTCCGATATTAGGTTCTTTATTTTTCGGGATTCAATCTTTTGATTTTTATATTTTTTATGCAGTAGTTGGCGTTATTGGCGGAGGGGGGATGTTTTGGTTAATAGGTGAAAGCGTCAAAAAACAATTCAGAGGTTATGCAGAAGAGTCAGAACGAATTTATAAAATATTAGGTGTTACAGATTTAACCGCCTTGGAAAAAACAGGCATGCAGGCTTATATAGACCCAAATAACCGTATGTATGACGACGTTTATAATTATACACAGTTTTTAAATTATGATCCTCAGCCACTAGTAGATGTAAGAACTGATGAAAGTCATCTACGGTAAAGTCCAAAAACTCCAATTTGTTGATGCAATAGTTGGTGAATTACCAAAGCTGAGATCGCAAGCAACTGCAACAGCTTTAGTGTCGATGTTTGCTGAATCTGGAGGAATGGGGGCTGCAGCAACTTTAGCTGGGGTAAATGGGTTTCCAGGTTACTATATTCATTTTTATATTGATGATGTTGAGTTTTATGCAGCCTTTACAGGTCTATTTTTCAAAGAAGGAGAAGATATCTTTGTGGTTTATGATGAAGAAATAAAACAAAACTTTAATGTTTTAGCAGTTATGAATAAAAACACTAAATTATTAGGAATGGTAGCACCTTTTGGGCATACCATTGAAATGTCAGATAAAGCTCATAATAAAAATGCATTAACGATGGGAGGGATTACAGCAATAGGAATGTCAATTGTCTTCTTTTTTCTAGGAGCAAGAGAAATCTATATATATACAATTACTATTATTATTTCTCTAGTTATGATGTTGTTAATTGGACATAGCGTTAAAAAACAATTTAGAGGGTATGCAGAGGAATCAGAACGAATTTATAAAATATTAGGTATTAGTGATATTAATGCTTTAAACGCAGAAATTAATAAGAATCATCTGAAGCCATACGAAGATAAAGAAACTAATCGTATCTATGATGATGTTCATAATTATACTGAATTTTTAAACTATGATCCTCAACCACTAGTAGATTTAAGAACTGATTGAGTCATATAAAATCTATAAATAAATGAGAAGAAGTAAAAGCCACTAAACAATTAGTGGCTTTTGAAGCTAAATCAACTTATTTAATTTTCTTAAAAATAAAGTCATTGATTTTGTGGCCAGATTCTAGACCACGACGCTCAAATTTGGTGACTGGACGCCATTCTGGACGAGGGTAACTATTGCCTTTACCTGCCAAGTTTTCCATATCTGGACGGTTATCTAGAATATCAAGCATCCACTCTGCATACGGTTCCCAGTCAGTTGCTGCGTGGAATGTACCACCAAGCTCTAACTTCTGTTCAACCAGTTGCATACGCTCGTGAATCACAAAGCGGCGTTTAAAGTGGCGTTTCTTCTGCCACGGATCTGGGAAGTAAAGCTGTACGCAGTTAATGCTGTTGTCTGGCATTTCACGTAATACTTGAATTGCATCAGCATCCAGTACAAACAGGTTCTTTAAGCCAGCCATCCCCGCTTCATAAACACACTGTGCAATACCAGGCACATGTACTTCGATACCGACAAAATTACGTTCAGGATTGGCCTTTGCCATTAACACCAAAGAACGGCCCATACCAAAACCGATTTCAACGGTTAATGGACGTTCAGGATGTTCAAAATGCTGGCGTAAATCACCAACAGGGTATTCCAAAATTAAATCACGATAATCTTCTAAAGCAGTACGTTGTGAAGTATTGAGCGGAGCTGAACGACGCATAAACGTCACAATTTCACGGTGCTCAGGCAAATTGTCGAGTTCCGTAATTTGCGTTTCTAACTGATCGTTTGACATGATTCTGGAGATATAAATATAGAAATGCCGTATTTTAAGTGTTCAGGTGGTCAAGTCAAACTTTAAGTGATTTTATTTAGCCGATCATTTCTAAAATTGCTTAAAATTTGTCAAAAAATCTTCATGTAGCTGTCACAGAAATTGCATAGCCTAATTACAATTTTAACACTAAGTAAAAAACCATGAACAATTTTAAATACCATTCGATCGCCATTTGTTTAGGCCTGTTAGGTGCATCTTCACTCTTTTCTGCTGCACATGCACAACTGATGTTTAGCCAGTATGTCGATGGCAGCAGCAATAAAAAGGGACTGGAAATTTATAACCCCGATGCCACAACAGTGAATTTAGCCGATTATGAAATTCAGCAGTTTAATAATGGTGGCACAGTTAAAACCGCTGCCTTTCCTTTACAAGGTAGCTTGGCCAGTAAACAAAAATTCCTGATTGGTCGTTCTGAATTACAGGCGCAATTGGGCGATAAGGTTAATCAAGTTGCGGGATTATCTTTTAATGGTGATGATGCGATTGTGTTGCTTTATCGTGGTACGCCAGTAGATCGTTTTGGTCGTATTGGTGAGCGTCCAACGGCAGGTTGGGGTACAACGGTATTCAGTACTGCGAATAGCTTTAAACGCATTCAAACAGACAATCCAGTAGTGAGTGTTGATCCGACCAGTCCATTCGACCTTGACCAATCTTGGCAGGTATGGACAGATCGGAATGACTTTTCGAATTTAACTGGCTCAACCACGACACCACCTGTAGATGCAGTGAGCTGTAGCAGTAGTGATACACCGATTGCTAGTCTTGCGCAATCGGCTCAAAATCAAAATTATACTATTCGTGGAGTGATCACAGCGGATTATCGTTATAGCAATGGTTTCTCAGGTTTCTATGTACAAACACCTGATAGCAAAGCTACGCCAAATGTCAGTAATGCGATTTTTGTTTATATTCCTGCAAGCAGTGCAGTCAAAGGTGGACAAATTGGTGATGAAGTCATCCTGCGTGGTCGTTTAACCAGTTATCAAAACCAACTTCAATTGGATCAGTTGCAGCAGGATATTAAGACCTGTAACCAGAACATGGCATCGCTGATCCAACCACTGGACTTGAACTTGCCATTTAGCAGTTTGACCGATACCGCAGGGAATTCACCTAAGCGTTACCAAGGGATGTTGGTGAAATTACCGCAAACGTTGACGGTAAGTGAAAACTATAATTTTGGTCGTTATGGCGAACTTTCTCTAAGCCTTGGTCGCTTATTTATTCCGACCAATCTTTATCCTGCACTTTCAAATGAAGCCAAGGCTTTAGCACAACAAAATTTACTTTCTAAGATTATCTTTGATGATGGCTATAACAATCAAAACCGTGCACCGTGGTTGCCACAAAACTTTAGTGCGTTGAATACGCTACGTTCGGGCTACCAATTAAAAAATGCACAAGGTATTTTGGAATACCGCTTTAATGCTTGGCGTGTACAACCGATTGCAGGCGCAAACTTGCCAGAAGTGGTAACCACCACCAATCCGCGTACAACGATTGCGGCTAAACAAAGCAAACATATTCGTGCGGCGGCATTTAACGTGCTGAACTATGACAATGGCAAGAATGGTTTCCCAACGGAACGTGGTGCCAACAGTCAGGCTGAATTTGATAAGCAACATGCCAAAATCGTCAATGCATTAAAATCAATTGATGCGGATGTGTATGGTTTGATGGAAATTGCCAATAATGGTTATGGCAGTGATAGTGCAGTTGCTAACTTGACTAAGGCTTTAGGGTCAGACTGGAAATATGTGATTCCAGAAGGGCTCAATCAGCTCGGTACCGATGTGATTGCGGTTGCCATTATCTATAACAGTAAACGTGTTCAGCCAGTGAATAAGCCTGCGGTATTGGATTTAGGGGATAAAAGCCGTTCAACCATCGCACAATCCTTTAAGCCTGTACAAGGTGGACAAATCTTTACAGTGATTCCAAATCATCTTAAATCGAAGAGCTGTCGCGGTGTCGATGAAAACTCTCTGGATGCAGATCAACGTGATGGGCAAGGCTGTTGGAATCCAACCCGAGTAAAAGCGGTTGAGCAACTCACCCAATGGATTGCCAAGAATCCAACTCAAGTGAAAAATCCGAATATCTTACTGTTAGGTGATATGAACAGTTATGCCAAAGAAGATCCAATTTTAAGTTTTGAGAAAGCCAACTATAAAGTTTTGCTGAATGACAGCAAAGTCGGTGAGGGCAATAAAGCTTATAGCTATGTCTTTGGTGTGGCGAGTGATGCAGATGGTTATGGTGGTGCAGGTAACCTTGATCATGCCATTGCCGATGCCAATCTGTATAAACGTGTAATCAAGACTTTTGCATGGCATATCAATGCCGATGAGCCAACAGTATTGGACTATAACGAAGAATATAAAACCGATGAGCAAAAGGCCTTGTTCTTCTCGGCAGATGCTTATCGTTCTTCAGATCATGACCCTGTGATTGTTGATTTGGATATGAAAAGTTCGGATTCTCAACTTGAACCCAATAATCCGAAGAATATCATCGTTGAATTTTTAAACTCATTATTTGAATGGTTAGGCAAGCTTTTTGGTCGAGCGTAATCTGATTTCCGTGACATTGTTTGGTTTGTTTTTTCATAAATTAATCAATCGTCACGGAATATAACTTGCAAGGCAGAAAAAAATTCATTAATAGTAGTGGTGTAGATGTTCTTAGCATGAAAGCTATTATAAATTTTGGTTATTTCTGTTCTCGAGTTTCGTAGGAACGTTCTAGGGCATAAGTTGTTAGATAACAAGGATCAATTATGAAGTTGTATTATTCACCTGGTGCATGCTCATTGGCAGCCCATATTATTTTAAATGAAATAAATGTCGATTTTGATTTAGAACGAGTTGATCTAAAAACACATAAAACTTCAAAAGGTGCAGATTATTACGAGATTAACCCAAAAGGCTATGTACCTGCTTTGGAAATTAATCCAGGTTTAATTTTAACTGAGAATGTGGCAATTTTACCGTTTTTAGCACAGCATGATCCAAAACAGGATTTAATCCCACCATCGGGGATGGGGCGTGCCAAAGTCCTAGAGTGGTTAGGCTATTTGAACTCAGAATTGCATGATGCTTATTCAGTATTCTTTAGCGGTAAACTCACTGATGATGAGAAAACCAAAGCCTATGCAGAAGTTGATCGTTTGCTTAAGTATATCGACAACTATTTAGCTGAATCGGATTGTGATTATTTGGTCGATGATAACTTTGGTCCTGCGGATGCGTATTTATTCGTGCTCACCAACTGGTCAAATCACATTGAGCATGACTTAACGCCTTATATCAATATTATTGCATTGCGTAATAAAGTGGCTGAACGTCAGTCTGTACAAATTGCGATGCGTGATGAAGGTTTATTAAGTTAATTCAGACCAATAAAAAAGCCTCTGTAAACAGAGGCTTTTTTATTTCAACTCAATTATTGCTGAGCTTTTTCTTTCACATCAGCAGCAGTTGATTCTACAGCGCCTGCAACTTTAGCTGTTGCATCACGTGCCGCAGCCTCAGTTTTAGCAGCAGCTTCAGCCGTTGCAGTTGCAGTGTGATCAGCAGCAGCATCAATTTGATCACCAGCAGTATCTACAGCAGTTGCAACATTGCTCGCAGCTGCATCAGCCGCATTTTGAACGTCTGCACCAGCTTGATCAGCAGCATGTTCTAAATGTTCACCCGTGGTTGCACCAGTTTCAGGTGCTTTATCTTTATTACAGCCTACAAGCGCAACAGTAGCAGCAAGACCTAATGCAACAAGTAATTTATTCATTGTCTATTTCCTTTTCTTTGTGGCATCCAATCGGATATGGATACCGAAAATATAAACATAAACTTGATGAATAATAAAGTTGAAAATTTGTTGATAACTTGTAAAAACACGCACTTACGTCGGAAAATGTAAGTGCGTGCACATGTTCTGAGTAGACTTATACTCCAGAACGGATCATATAATCAAAAGCAGACAGCGATGCTTTGGCGCCTTCACCTGTGGCAATGATGATTTGCTTGTATGGCACTGTCGTACAGTCACCTGCGGCAAAGACACCTTTGACATTGGTTTCATTGCGATCATTAATCACAATCTCGCCACGGCTGCTGAGTTCAACCGCACTGTTCTTTAAGAAATCCGTGTTTGGCAATAAACCAATTTGTACGAAGATCCCTGCAAGTTCAACTGTGTGTTCAACATCAGTGGCGCGATCTTTGTATTTCAATGCCGTCACTTGAGCACCATCACCAACCACTTCAGTACTTAAGGCATTCATGATCACAGTGGTATTTGGCAAGCTATTTAATTTGTCTTGCAATACTTGGTCAGCACGAAGTTTGGTATCAAACTCAACCAAAGTCACATGCTCAACAATCCCTGCAAGGTCAATCGCTGCTTCAACACCAGAGTTACCTCCACCAATTACCGCAACACGTTTGCCTTTGAATAATGGACCATCACAGTGTGGGCAGTACGCTACACCACGAGTACGGTATTCAGCTTCACCCGGTACATTCATTTCTCTCCAACGTGCACCTGTAGACAGGATGATGGTTTTCGATTCAAGTTTGGCACCATTCTCCAGTTCAACCTCAACCAGACCATTGGCCGTTTGATCTGCACCAGTGATCTTGCTGACACGTTGCAAGTTCATGATATCGACACCGTATTCACGGACATGTGCTTCCATGTCTTGAGCGAACTGAGGACCTACGGTTTTTTGAACAGTGGTAAAGTTCTCAATGTCCATGGTATCCATCACCTGACCACCAAAGCGTTCAGCCACGATACCCGTTTTGATGCCTTTACGTGCCGCATAGATTGCTGCAGTACCACCCGCAGGTCCACCACCAATCACCAATACATCAAATGCATCTTTGGCATTGATTGCTGCTGCATCTTTCTCAGCCGAATTGCTGTCCAGTTTCGCTACAATTTCTTCCAAAGTCATACGACCTTGACCAATATGCTGATTGTCTTGGAACACCATTGGTACAGCCAAGATTTTGCGTTCTTCAACTTCGTCTTGGAAGAAAGCACCATCAATCATGGTTGCCGTGGTATTTGGATTGTTAATCGCAATCAAGTTGAGTGCTTGAACCACATCCGGACAGTTATGGCAGCTCAGCGATACAAACACATCAAAGTTGGCAGTCAAGTTTAAGCCTTTGATCTGAGTGAGTACTTCATCAGACACTTTAGGCGCATAACCTGATACTTGTAATAATGCCAAGATCAAAGAAGTAAACTCATGTCCCATCGGTAAGCCAGCAAAGAACACACGTGGTTGTTCACCAGCTTTGGCCACACCGAAACTAGGACGGCGAGCGTTTGAACCGTCAAAACGCGCCGTAACTTGGTCAGAAAGTTCAGCAATTTCAGTCACGAGTTCTTTAATTTTTTCTGCTTTGTCGGAGTCATCTAAAGCAGCAACCAACTCGATTGGACTTTCTAAACGTTCTAAGTAAGCTTTTAATTGAGTTTTAATATTTTGATCTAACATGTATTTCTCCAAACGCTAAGACTTTTAAATCAGCTAAATTCATTCAATGAGGCTATAGTACGCAAAAGTACTGAATAGGTAAAACAGTATGTTTTTATGAGTTTGATCGGTTTTTTGAATTTTTAATGAATTTACTATTTTTTGAAGATTTCTTTCACAAAAAATTTGAGTACAATCAAAGTTGTTATATAACTGCAATCATTTCGTGGCATAAATAAAGGGTAAGTAATATGACCTTACAACGTGGCATTTATCAACACTATAAAGGTCAGCTGTATCAAGTGTTTAATGTGGCTCGTCATAGTGAAACCGAAGAGGAATTGGTGGTCTATCAATGCTTATATGGTGATTACTCAATGTGGGTACGTCCATTGGCAATGTTTAGCGAAACCGTTCAGCTCGATGATGGTCAAATTCTGCCACGCTTTAAACTAATACAAACGACTTAAATTCAATACACTTTGCATAAGCGTAGTTGGGGGATCAGATATGACCAGCACTGTATTTTTAAAACGTATCTCTGATTTATATGATGAGTTTAAACAACATGATGCTCGACAGTCTGATCGTTTAAGACGCTACCGAAATATTGAAGCTGAGTCAGCTAAGCTACTTGCGATGTTGGTTCGTACTCAACGATCTAAGCGGATTTTAGAAATTGGCACCTCGACAGGTTATTCAACCCTTTGGTTGGCAGAAGCAGGTAAAAGCGTCGGTGGGGCTGTACAAACCCTAGAAATTAATGCCTTTCGCAGTGCGCAAGCAAAAAAATATGCGGAAGAATTTGGCTTAGAGCCGTTTATTGATTTTTGGGTGGGGGATGCTGCTGATTATCTGGCCCAAGCGACTGAACCTTATGATTTGATTCTACTGGATGCTGAACGTGGTAGTTATGTGAGCTACTGGCAAGACTTAAAGCGTTTATTGCAGTCTTCGGGAAGTACTTTAATTGTTGATAATGTGATTTCTCATGCAGCAGAGGTGAAGGAATTCCTCGAACTGATCAAAGATGATGAAGATTACATGAGTACCATTCTGCCGATTGGTGCAGGTTTATGTATGGTGGTGTTAAAGTGAATTGATTTTACTTTGATGGTGTAGTCGATATGCTTGAGGGCTACAGCCAATCACTTTATTAAATGCACGGGTGAAATTGGCAGGATTAGAATAACCCAGCTCATAGGCAATATGGGTAATGGTAAAGCTAGAATTTTCTAATAACTCAATCGCACGCTCAGTGCTGATCTGCTGCTTTAACGCTTGAAATTCCACACCTTGTTGCTGCAAATAGCGTTGCAAGGTTTTAGTGGAAATATTTAAGACTTTGGCACATTCCATGAGGGTTGGGACTTGATTAGCTTGTCGTAACATCATGCTGACCCATTCCACAATTTCTCCTTGATGATAGATCTTCTGGATTTGTTCCTGACAGCGTTGTTCAACTATTTTTAAACTATGTGCATCCGCCAAAGGTAAGGGGAGTGCCAATTGCTGCTGATCAATCACCACACGGATACCTGAAAGCCAAGTATAGTTAAAGTGGAAATTGGCTTTCACTAAGGATAAATAACGTTCTTGATAGCTCGGCTCTGGAACACTCAAATAGACTTGGTAGCGTTGTAGTTGCTGACCTGCCAATTCTAATAGGCTGTAGTAGAACGCTACCGCAATCGCTTCAATATGAAAGGCCAAACATTGCTTATTCATCTGCAAAATTGGTTCAAATAACAGTTCAACTTTTTGTGAGCCTGCTGGAAACTGAATGCTGAGCTTAAAACTGGGCATAATCAGTCTAAAATATTGTGCAATCAGCCTAAGTGCATGTTCCAGATTAGGGCTGGTCATGAGTGCATAGCCGACGAGACTATGTGAGCTGAGTTTGATATTTTTGCCCAGTTCAAAGGCCAAGTCTTGAGTATTGGGCAGACTTAAACCAATTTCAATGAATTGTTCAATTTGCTGAATCGATAATAATTCTGTTTTTGCCAGTTCTTGCTGCACAGCCATCAACAAATCATTATCGTATTGATGTGTACCGATTAAAATTTCAATCAGTCGTAAATAATAACGTGATGGGATAACCGGGATCTGTTGCTTTTGCACAAGAAAAACTCAGTAAAGTCTTAAAATGATAATAGCAAGTCTTAAAATGATAATATAGAGGGGCAGTGAAGGGACACAATCAATTCAAGCAAAACATTTTGTGTTTGATTGAGGAATTTCTAATGAATATGCATACTCAACTGGATGTCGAGCAAGCGACAACAACATTTAAGGATAAAAAACGTCATTTATGGCTATTGGGTTTGGCTGTACCGACCATTGCAATGGGTGGTTTGGCGGGCTATCAGTTTGGTCCTAAAAAAACGAAAAAGTTCTTTGCTTCATTTGGGCCATTATTTATTCATGGCGTTATTCCGACATTGGATAAATTGATTGGTGAAGACACCGAAAACCCGCCATTAGATGCAATTGCAGATTTAGAAGCTGATCCGTATTACGCTCGAATTGTTAAACTTTTTATTCCATTACAATATGCGACCAATATTTATGGGGCCTATTTAGCCAGTCGTAAAGACACCCCAGTTGCAGATCAAGTCTTATTAGGAACTTTGGTGGGCATGGTCAATGGAATTGCCATTAATACTGCACATGAACTGAGCCATAAGAGCGGACGTTTAGAGCATTATCTTTCGCATTTGGCTTTAGCACCATCAGGTTATAACCATTTCCGTATTGAACACCCGTATGGACACCACCGTCGCGTTGCAACACCTGAAGATCCAGCATCTTCACAATTTGGCGAAAGCTTTTGGAAGTTTTTACCGCGTACCGTGATTGGCAGCTTTAAATCGGCGATCGAAATTGAGAAAAACCGTTTAGAACGTAAGAAACTGCCTTTCCTCTGTAAGGAAAATGAGTTAATTCATGGCTGGGCGATGTCTGCTGTATATCATGCTGCCATGTTTAGCAAATTTGGTATGCGTTCAGTCCCATTCCAAGTCACGCAAGCAGCTTATGCGATTACCTTGTTTGAATCAGTAAATTATATTGAACATTATGGTTTAAAGCGTGCAAAGAAAGAAAATGGCCAATATGAACGTACTTTGCCAGAGCATAGCTGGAACAATAATAATGTCGTGACCAATTTGTTCTTGTATCAATTACAACGTCATTCAGATCATCATGCTAACCCGACCCGAAGCTTCCAAACTTTACGTCACTTTCAAGATGCGCCACAATTACCTGCTGGTTATGGTGCCATGATTCTGCCAGCATTTATTCCATCGTGGTGGTCAAAAATTATGGATGATCGAGTGGTGCAACACTATAAAGGGAACTTGGACAGAATAAATGTCCATCCTGAAGCCAAACAGAAGATGTTAGAGAAATATGCTGAACAGCAAGATGCTGCTTAAAGCTGAAGTGAGATACAACGAAAATCAGCCCAATTGGGCTGATTCTTTTATGACTATGCTGAAATACAGAGGCGTTTAAAATGCAGATCAAACTCAAGATATTTATGCACAAAGGCTGTTTTATCATTGGTGCGAAGTAAATTATTGTAAATAAACTCTGGAACGGGATGATAAAGCTCACCTGAGCCATTGCTATAGAAAATTTTTAAATAGCGTGAAGAAACATCATATTTCCAAGAGGTTACAACAACAGATTTTTCCATATAGCGACTCCTATTTTTGTTTGATCTTTTAGTACATATATAAAAACTCTTTTGTTTCATAATTTGACAGTACTCCAACTGGGGCAGTCTGACAATTCATAAATGAAGCTTGCTATAAATTTATAAGTATAAGAATTGTAAAAAATTAGCTATATATTTTCAGTGTGAAATAGGACTTGGATTAATAAAAATCATCAATAAAAAAACCACCCTAAAAAGGGTGGTTTCAAACCTATTGGTCTAATCTAAAGAATTAGATTTTACCAACTAAGTCGATAGATGGAGCAAGCGTAGCTTCGCCTTCTTTCCATTTAGCTGGGCAAACTTCACCTGGGTGAGCGTGAACATATTGAGCAGCTTTAACTTTACGAAGAAGTTCAGATGCATCACGGCCGATACCACCAGCGTTGATTTCAACGATTTGGATTTTGCCTTCTGGATCGATTACGAAAGTACCACGGTCAGCAAGACCAGCAGCTTCGATTAATACGTCGAAGTTTTTAGAAAGTGTCCAAGTTGGGTCACCGATCAATGGGTATTGGATTTTACCAATAACTTCTGAAGTGTCGTGCCAAGCTTTGTGCGTGAAATGAGTGTCAGTAGACACGCCATAGATTTCAACGCCTAATTTTTGGAATTCAGCATAGTTGTCAGCAAGGTCGCCTAACTCAGTTGGACATACGAATGTGAAGTCAGCTGGGTAGAAGAATACAACAGACCATTTGCCTTTAAGATCTGCTTCAGATACGTCAACAAATTGACCGTTGTGGTACGCAGTCGCTTTAAATGGTTTAACTTCAGTATTAATTAAGCTCATCATTGTCTCCATGATTGAGGTTTTATTGAGAGGCTAACGCCTTACTTGTTTACGAGGTCAAGAATAAATAATTTTTAGTTATTGGGGAAATAGTATTTTTACATGACTAAAATCGGAAAATTGAATAACTCAATAAAAACGACTTTCACCCAAGAATATCTGTCCTATTTGACTGCATCGAGATGAAGCAAACATGACAAAAGATCCAGAACTAATGTGCATAACAACATGAAGTCTACGCCATCAAAATTCAAGGGTAAAATTGAAAAAATCTAAAATTATATAAAAAACGGAGATATACGATTAAATTTTCTACGTGTATCTGTTTCATTTAGAAAGCTATCTGGTCGTGATCCTGAGTTGTTGAGATCGATTTACAAAAGAAAAACTCGAATACGATAAGGAGAATAGTAATTAGTTTGATGAGATTATTGATTTGTTGCTATAAAAATACAGGGTTTATTTGGTAGGAGTGAAGGAATGGAATCATATCATGGTCTAGTCAATGTTACACAAGCAAAAAATTATCTCCCAAAAGAGGGCGCAATATTTATTCCAAATTGTCAGGCAGTTGATTTATTCTCATGTTCGATGATTGTATTGGATGCAAAACAAAGTCAGCACGAAATAAGAGAAGGCGCTATTTTCGTCCCCAAAGTATTAAAAGGAAAAGGCTATCAGCACTGGTTACAGGTTTCGACTTTTCTTAATCTTGTTGTTGATATTGATCCAAACGAAGTCAGTGAATCAAAACTAAGGTCTATTTTTATTGTTTCAGCCTTGGATGAGTAATGATTTAACTTGATTCAAGACCTAAATTTTTAGTGATAAGCCTCTGCGGTGGCTAATGTCTAGAAAAGCTTTCTTTGCATAGCAAGGGTTTAAGGCGTAAAATAGCCGATTATTTAATTTTTCAGGAAAGCTGTTCAGTGCAGAGTCATTTAAATGTAGATCAATTGGTTATGGCTCGTGACCGTCACCGTTTAAATCGACTGCGCAAAGATAAAAAAACAGAAACAGCGGAAATCGAAAAACTCATTCAACAATCGAATCATAAGGTAAAACAACGCTTAGCGCGTGTTCCCAAGATCAAACTGAATCAAGACCTGCCTGTTACCCAATATGCAGACCGTTTAATTGAAGCGATTCAAAAGCATCAGGTGATTATTGTTGCTGGTGAAACGGGTTCTGGTAAAACCACACAGCTTCCACAAATCGCGATGCTGGCAGGTCGTGGACTCACTGGGATGATTGGTCATACTCAGCCACGTCGATTGGCGGCTCGAAGTGTCTCACAACGTATTGCGGAAGAAGTGGGCGAGAAGCTTGGCGAATCAATTGGTTTTAAGATTCGTTTTAATGAGCAAGGCTCGCAAGACTCGATCGTCCGTTTGATGACCGATGGTATTTTGTTGGCTGAATTGACCAATGACCGTTTTTTATCAAAATACGATACGATCATTATTGATGAAGCGCATGAACGCTCACTCAATATTGACTTCATCATGGGCTATCTCAAGCAGCTTTTGCCAAAACGTCCTGATTTAAAAGTCATCGTGACCTCGGCTACGCTAGATGTAAACCGTTTTAGCCAGTATTTTTATGATGCGCCTATTTTTGAAGTAGAAGGTCGCAGCTTTCCTGTCGAGCTACGTTATCGTCCAATCTCTGAGCTGAGTATTGTCGGTAGCGATGACGACGAGTTTGATGATTTTGAAGAAAATTTACCGCGTGCTGTAGTACAAGCAGTAGAAGAGTGTTTTGCTGATGCTGAAGCAAAAGGTCATCCTGAATATGCGGATATTTTAATTTTTGCCAGTACAGAGCAGGAAATCCGTGAATTGCAGGAAACGCTGCAAAAATATGGTCCTCGTCATACTGAGGTATTGCCTTTATATGCGCGTTTGGCTCTAGCAGAACAGCAAAAGATCTTTAGTCCGAGTGGTAAAGGTCGACGCATTATTATTGCGACC
Organism: Acinetobacter sp. Ac_3412; assembly: GCF_013072675.1. Taxonomy (NCBI): domain Bacteria; kingdom Pseudomonadati; phylum Pseudomonadota; class Gammaproteobacteria; order Moraxellales; family Moraxellaceae; genus Acinetobacter; species Acinetobacter sp. Ac_3412. The sequence continues at coordinate 176,373 of NZ_LXUJ01000007.1, forward strand.
AACGTGGCTGAAACTGCATTGACGGTGCCGAATATTCGCTATGTGATTGACAGTGGTTTTGCTCGTATCTCGCGTTATAACTACCGTTCACGGGTGCAGCGCTTACCGATTGAAGCAATCTCACAGGCGGCAGCCAACCAGCGTAAAGGCCGCTGTGGTCGTATTGCTGCGGGTGTATGTATTCGTCTATACAGTGAAGAAGACTTTTTAAGTCGTCCTGAGTTTACTGAACCTGAAATTAAACGGACTAACTTGGCCTCTGTTATTTTGCAAATGCAAAGCTTAGGTTTAGGTAATCTGGAAGATTTTGATTTTATTGAGCCACCAGATTTCCGTTTGGTAAATGACGGACGGAAGCTCTTGGTCGAGTTAGGCGCATTAAACGAACGTAAGAATGATTTAACAAAAGTCGGTCAAATGATGGCGCGTATGCCAATTGACCCACGTTTAGCACGTATGTTGGTTGGCGGGGCTCATTTTGGTGTGCTCAAAGAAACTCTGATTATTGTCAGTGCATTAGCCATTCAAGATCCACGTGAGCGTCCTGCAGACAAGCAAATGCAGGCAGATCAAAAGCATGCACTGTTTAAAGAAGCTGACTCAGACTTTTTATTCTATTTAAAACTTTGGAATACGCTGCAAACCAGTCCCGAAACACAAACTGAAAATAAGCGTCGTCAATTTGCACGCCAGCACTTTTTAAGTTGGTTACGTCTTCGCGAATGGAAACAAACCCATCAGCAACTGGTTGAATTGGCAGAAGGTTTAAAACTCAGTTTTAATGAAAAATCGGCCAATTATGAAAACCTGCATCGTGCCTTACTCACGGGCTTACTTTCATTTATTGCGAATAAAACAGACGAACGAAATACCTTTATGGCGGTGCGCCAACAGAAGGCTAAAGTTTTTCCTGCAAGTACCTTACACAAGACCAATACCGCTTGGGTCATGGCATTTGAGATGGTGGAAACCTCTCAGGTGTATTTAAGGACTTTGGCAAAAATTGATCCTGAATGGATTCTATTGGCTGCGCGTGATTTATTGAAATATCACTATTTTGAACCTCATTGGTCGAAAAAAGCGGGCATTGTAAATGCCTATGCACAAATATCGCTATTCGGTTTAATCATTGAGCCAAAGCGAATGATTAACTTTGAAAAAGTGGATCAAGCTGCGGCACATGAAATCTTTTTACGTGATGCCTTAACGACAGGTCATTTAGGTATTACGCCGCCATTTTTAAAACATAACTTACTCAAACTTGAAGAAGTTGAACGGGTTGAAGATAAATTACGTCGCCGTGATTTGGTGGTGGATGAAGAGACCATTTACCAGTTCTATGCAGCGAAAGTGCCAGAAGAAATTGCCAGTCGCAGCAGTTTTGAAGATTGGCGTGCAACCATTGAGTCAGAGCATCCGCGTTATTTATTTGTAGATGATGATGCGTTATGGATGAATGATCGTCCAACGACGCAACAATTCCCAGATTATTTACATAATGGACAACTGCGACTTGCTGCTAGCTATCGTTTTGACCCGAGCCATGATGAAGATGGTGCAACCGTTAAAATTCCAGTGCAGGCTTTACCGCAAGTGGATGAAAAGCAGTGGTCATGGGGCATTCCAGGGTGGCGTCAGGATTTAATTGAAGCCTTATTAAAAGCATTACCAAAAGACAAGCGTCGCAATTTGGTGCCGATCCCAGATACAGCGAAAAAGCTCATGCAGGGGATTGATGCAGTTCATCTGCGTGAACATTTATTTAGCTATTTGGCGTTTGCTTTGCGCGGTGAGCAGATTACGGAAAAAGATTTTTCTTTTGAGCGTATTGATCAGTATTTGATACCGTTTATTAAAGTGGTAGATGAAAAAGGCAAGTTGATCGCACAAGGGCGTGATCTGGATGAGTTGAAAGCACGTTGTCGCGTTGAAACCCATCGTCCAGTCAAACAGCAACAAGGTGAGTTCCAGATCTTTCCTGAAAATTTTGTATTCGAAGCATCGCAAAAAGTAACAGGTGTTGTAATCAAGCAATACCAAGCGCTGGTACCCACAAAATCATTCGCAGAGCTTGAGGCAAAAGACGAGTCTGGTGTGGTAATTCAAACCTTTAATGATCAAGATGAAGCGATTAAGCAACATCGTGAAGGGTTGATTTGTCTGGTGCATATGCAGTTGGGGGATTTAATCCGTCAATTGAAAAAGCAGATTTCCAAGCCCTTGGCTCTCGCTTATTCACCATTGGGTGATCGAGCAAAACTGGAACAAATGCTGGTCTATGCAACCTTGCAGGTTTCAATTCAAGATCTACCAAAAAATGCGGCTGAGTTTCAGCAGTTACTCACTGAAACTAAAAAGCGATTTTTAGCAAATGGTCAACAGACATTAACTGATTTAACTGAAATATTTACCCAATGGCAGCAGATCCGCCGTGAGTTATTGGTGTTGGATCAAAGCATCTTTGGTCGAAGTGTGGATGATATTGAAGATCAACTTGATTTAATGTCATTAGCAAACTTTGTTTATAGCCGTCCTGCTGAAATTTGGCAGGAATACCCGCGTTATTTAAAAGCGCTGCTATTGCGTTTAGATCGTTTGCCCAATAATCTACAACGAGACCTTGCTGCAATTGATGATGTCGATCCATGGATGGACAAAGTATTTAAATTTAAAAATGATCCTAAAATCAAAGAACTGTATTTGATGTTGGAAGAATTTAGAATTTCTTTGTTTTCTCAGCCGATGAAAACAAAGCTGCCTATTTCACCAACTAGATTACAAAAACTATGGGATCGATTAGCAATCGGTTAAACTGAGAAATATGAAAGTTAGAAGCATTCTTTACAGGAGTTTTACATGGGCATCCGTATAACAGGTACAGGTTTATTCCACCCAACCGAATCTATTTCCAATGAAGAATTGGTTGAAAGTTTAAATGCTTATGTAGAACAGTATAACCAAGATAACGCAGCGCAAATTGAAGCTGGCGAAATTGAAGCACTTCGTGGTTCAAGCCCTGAATTTATCGAGAAAGCATCGGGCATTCAACGCCGTTATGTGGTCGAAAAATCAGGTATTCTTGATCCGACACGTTTGCGTCCACGTTTGCAAGAGCGTAGTAATGATGAACTTTCACTTCAAGCGGAGTGGGGCGTTATTGCTGCTAAGCAAGCGATGGAAAATGCAGGTGTTACCGCAGAAGATATCGATGTTGTAATTTTGGCGTGTTCAAATATGCAACGTGCCTATCCTGCAGTTGCGATTGAAATCCAGTCTGCTTTGGGTATCCAAGGTTATGCTTATGACATGAATGTGGCATGTTCTGCTGCAACATTTGGTTTGAAGCAAGCTTATGACGCCGTGAAATGTGGTGCCCGTCGTGTGTTACTGCTGAATGTGGAAATTACATCGGGTCATTTAGATTATCGTACCCGTGATGCACACTTTATTTTTGGTGATGTTGCGACGGCATCAATTATTGAAGAAACAGAAACCAAATCTGGTTATGAAATCTTAGATATCCATTTGTTTACTCAGTTCTCAAATAATATTCGTAACAACTTTGGTTTCTTGAATCGTAGTGAAGATGCTGTTGTTGACGATAAGCTATTCCGTCAAGACGGTCGTAAAGTCTTTAAAGAAGTATGCCCATTGGTTGCGAAAATCATTACCGCACAATTGGAAAAGCTAGAATTAACTGCTGAGCAAATCAAACGCTTCTGGTTACACCAAGCCAATGCCAATATGAATGAACTGATTCTAAAACTCGTTGTCGGGAAAGATGCTGACTTAGAACGTGCCCCAATTATTTTAGATGAATTTGCCAATACCTCATCTGCAGGGGTCATTATCGCAATGCATCGTACAGGCGAGCAGGTGAATGATGGCGAATATGCTGTGATTTCTTCATTCGGGGCTGGTTATTCGGTCGGTTCGATTATGGTACAAAAGCATATTGCTTAAGCTTTTAAGTTCACAATAAAAAAACACCACAATTGTGGTGTTTTTTTATATTAGGATCATTTAAATAAAATTGCTAAATCAATCACTTGAGCTGTTGAGTCGTTTCCAATTTTCGATGCAGCTAAGTTTGGTGTGCCATCGACATTAATGGCTAATCTTGCACGCGGTGTTGTAATCGTTGTATCGCTATTTAAATCGATACGATAGAGGATGGATGCTCCCGATCCACTTGAAACTGTAGCAAGGGCATAACCATTGTCCCCACCTGCAATATCAAAACCATTATCCATGCCAAGATCAATGCCTAAATTTCCAATGAAATTTAGTGTTCCATTATTTGGAAGGTTTTGTTTCGCGAGAGTTTTGTTGCTTTGATCTAAATCAAAAAGCTCTGTGCTCAGCATAGCTACAGGTGTTTTAAAGCTATTTGTGTACGCTGCCGCTGTTACTTTTACACCCGAAGCTCCATTGATATCACCATCTTTAATCGTATCGCCTGTATCAACATTTATTCGTAAGTTTTGCCCTGTATCGCTAATTACACGGAGACGATCGGCTGTTGGATTGAAATCAACTGCAAAGCTCGTGCCTTGTAACGTTGTAAAACCACTGCCTGCCGCTGGTTTTAAGGTGGTGACTAAGCTTGCTAAACCAGAATCAGTATTAATGGTATACACGTTTGCTTTATTGGTAAGTCCGTACAACTTGCCTGAATTTTCTGTTGATGTTCTTAAACGGTAGTCAATACCAATAAATCTTTCATCAACGAGCAGACCGTTTAAATTTTTTTCAACGACTGAATTTGGGTTGCTTAAAGCGAAACTTAACAACTTATTATTTGCGGTTAAACCAAAGCCTTGAGCTGTTGAGTCGGTGGCTCTTTTTAAAGCAATTCCACGAATTCCCATGCTATTAAAACTTGTATCTAAATCACTCGTTGCAAAAATTGCATCATTGCTCGTACCAATATTAGCAAGGTTAAGTTGGTAGAATTTGTATGTTCCAGATACAAGTTTTAGCGCAGCAAATCCGATATTGTTGACTGGATCTATATCAAAACCACCACCACCGTTGGTATTGATATCTGCGCCAAGTGCTGCTGAACTTCCAAGTGTACCTGCATTGGCATTTTGTAAATAAATTCGATCTGAATTTTGGTCAATGCTGTAAAGCTTGGTGGAGGCTGTTCCTGCAAATGCATTGGTATATGCACCTGCAACAATAGCAGGGCTACTCTCTGCTAAATTAATTGCACCGTCAGTAATTGTTGTGCCTGTATCAACATTAATTCGAAGATTTTGTCCAGTATTGGTCATTACTCTTAAGCGGTCAGCGACTGGATTGAAATTCACCGTGATGAGATTTGCTTCACCTAAAATTTTTGTAAATGGTGTATTCCCATCTATGGTATCTGTTGGATCTGCAATGAGAGCTTTAACAAATGTGGCAACGCCAGTAGCGGGGTTGAGTGTATAAATATTTCCCAGTAAACCAATTGCGTAAAGCTTGCTATCTTTGGGGCGATAATCAATTCCAACAAGTTCATCGCCAGATTGTAAACCTGTAATTTTAATATTTGAGACAATTGTGTTTGGTGCCATGCGGTCTATTGAACTGATCATCCCATTGTTGGTCAAAATTAAAGTATCGCCAGTGTTGGCATTCACTGTCTCGGAGTCATTGTTTGAATCGTTATTACAGCCTAATAATATTAAGCTTCCCAGTATTGTCGCGGTTAGTGTGAATACTTTCTTCTTCATTGTTTTGGATCCTGATTAATATATTTTGGTTATAAGAAGCTTTGTAGATGCGTTCCTTGTTATTTACAAAACGTTGAGCTTCTTGTCATTGAATGGCCTAGTTGGTTGGCCTTAAATAAAAATTTTGGCTTTATTCTTTAAATGTACGATTTAAAAACCTTGTATTCGGTCTAATCAGGATATAGAGGGGTTTGGTTGAAGTAAACTAATGTTTTTATATGATTTTTTGGTAGTTGGGTTTTGAGTTGTAATTATTCACACTTATTTCACGGCCAATAAGAAAGTCTATTTTTATACTTAAGTTTATTGAAACTTGGATTCTGAGATATAAAAAAAGAGAGAATATTAGAATTCTCTCTTTATTTATTGAAGCCTAAGCTTCAATTGCTTGAACGGCAATTTTCTTGGCGGGATCAACTTTACGGCGTACCGCTGGAACAGGTTCACCATGGTATTGGCGATCAGCAAAGTAGCTTGAGCGAACCATTGGCGCAGACCAGATATTTCTAAAACCAAGTTTACGGCCATGTTCAGCATAGCGTTCAAACTCTTCTGGTGTAACAAAGCGGTCAATCGGCGCATGTTGCTTAGATGGCTGTAGATATTGACCAATGGTAATGTAGTCAACATCATGTGCTCTAAGATCATCGAGTAGGGCAATCACTTCTTCTTCAGTTTCACCGATACCGACCATCAAACCACATTTGGTTGGGACATCAGGGCAGTATTCTTTAAACATTTTTAACAGCGTTAAAGAGTGCTGATAATCAGAACCTGGACGCATCGCTTTATATAAACGTGGCACAGTTTCAATGTTGTGGTTGAATACATCTGGCGGACATTCAGTCATGATGCGTAAGGCAATGTCCATACGACCACGGAAGTCAGGCACCAGAATTTCCAATAGGGTTTTTGGGCTTAATGCACGGGCTTCTTTGATACAATCAACGAAGTGTTGCGCACCACCATCCAAAAGGTCGTCACGGTCAACCGAGGTAATCACGGCATATTTGAGGCCAAGATTGGAAATGGTTTCTGCCATGTGGCGTGGTTCATCTGGATCTAAAGCATTTGGACGACCATGTGCAACGTCACAGAATGGACAGCGACGGGTACAGATATCACCCATGATCATGAAAGTTGCTGTACCACCACCGAAACATTCTGGTAGGTTGGGACAAGCCGCTTCTTCACATACGGTATGTAGCTTTTGCGAGCGCAAGGTTGTTTTGATACGCTGAACTTCTTCTGGAGCGGTCATCTTGACTCGAATCCAGTCAGGTTTGCGAGGTACTTCAACCGTAGGGATAACTTTTACAGGAATTCTCGCGACTTTTTCCGCGCCACGAAGTTTTATACCCTGTTCAGGTTTACGGTGTTCAGACATATAATTTCTACAGCCTTTGACTTGAGATATCCTGTTATTATAGTCAAATTTACCGTAATAAAGCATGAAAAGTGGTATTCATTTTGAAAATGTAAATATATAAAAATATATAGTTGTGAAATACATCATCTGGCTGCATATTGGTTATCATATATATAGCAAAACGGTTAAGAGACAAAGGAGCTTTGAATGCCACGTAAGAAAGAGGTCGTTGGTGGGAATATTGTTAAATATGATGCAGTAATTCTCGGTTCTGGCCCAGCTGGCGAAGGCGCGGCAATGAAGCTTGCAAAAGCAGGTAAACGTGTTGCAATCGTTGATGTTCGTGATCAACTCGGTGGTAACTGTGCACACGTAGGCACAATTCCAAGTAAAGCTTTACGTCAAACAGTTTCAAGTATTATTCGTTATCAACGTGACCCAATGTTTCAAAAAGTAGGTGAGTGGAAACAATTCACCATGAAACAGGTACTACGCAATGCGCATAAAGTCATTCAGCAGCAAGTTGATACGCATACACGTTTTTATGATCGCAATAAAATCGAAGTTTTCCACGGTCGCGCGTATATCCAAGATAAAAACACCGTGCTGATTTTTGGTCAGGATGGCATCAAAGATACCATTATTTGCAAGCAAATCGTGATTGCAACAGGTAGCCGTCCATACCAACCGAAAGGTTTAGATTTTAATCATCCGCGCGTATTTGATTCGGACAAGATTCTTGATCTTGATTATTCTATCCAAAAAATCATCATTTATGGTGCGGGCGTAATTGGTTGTGAATACGCTTCTATTTTTATTGGACTTGATCATAAAGTTGATTTGATCAACACTCAGCAAAAGCTTTTAAGCTACCTTGATGATGAAATTGCCGATGCATTGTCATATCACTTACGTGAACAAGGTGTATTGATTCGTCACAATGAGCAAATTGATCGTTTAGAAACTTTTGATGATCATGTGGTCTTACATTTACTCAGCGGTAAGAAGATCAAGGCAGATGCAATCTTATGGTGTAATGGCCGTTCAGGTAATACCGATGGCTTAGGTTTGGAAAATGTAGGTCTAGTACCGAATGGTCGTGGTCAGTTGATGGTGAATGATCAATATCAAACTGAAGCTGAAAATATTTATGCGGCAGGTGATGTGATTGGTTGGCCTTCACTCGCTTCAGCTGCGTATGACCAAGGTCGTTGCGCAGGTGCAAACATGGTGGGCGAAAAGAATGTGAAGCCAATCCGTGATGTACCAACAGGTATTTATACCATTCCAGAGATTTCTTCAATTGGTAAGACTGAGCAAGAACTGACTGAAGAGAAAGTACCTTATGAAGTCGGTCAGGCTTCTTTCCGTCATTTGGCACGTGCACAGATTACTGGTGATACTGTTGGTGAATTAAAGATTCTGTTCAATCGTGATACTTTAGAAGTATTGGGTATTCACTGTTTTGGTAACAATGCCGCAGAGATTATTCACATTGGGCAAGTGGTGATGCACAGCCCAAACAATACCTTGAAGTATTTCGTAGAAACGACATTCAACTATCCAACCATGGCTGAAGCCTATCGTGTTGCGGCTTTGAATGGTATGAATCGACTATTCTAAATGTGATAGACGTTGTATGATCAAAATGCCAATCAATTCGATTGGCATTTTGCTATTTTGCGTCTGATAAAAGGTAAGTATGAAAACTCAAAAAAATAATCTGATCATTATTGCGATCATTGTGTTGATCGCAGCTTATTTCGGCTTTGATTTAAAGCAAAAACAAAATACAAGCAGTCTATCACCGACTACAAATAGCAATGTTTCTGTGGATGATCAGCACAAGATCATGCAAGCCTATCAACAGCAGCGCAGTAATGTGCAAGTTCAAGCACAAGGTGTTGTGAAAGCGATTTTGCCAGATGACAATGAAGGTTCAAGACATCAGAAAATGATTCTTAAACTGGAGAATGGTTTAACCGTATTGATCGCACACAACATTGATTTAGCCCCAAGAGTCGAAGGGTTGAAAAAAGGCGATACAGTTGAGTTTTTTGGTGAATATGAATACAGCCAAAAAGGTGGAGTGATTCATTGGACTCATCATGATCCGCGTGGAAAACACATCGATGGTTGGTTGAAATACCAAGGGAAAATCTATCAATAGCAGTTTCCCTTGGCTGGTTGCTTGCAAGATGTGCACTAAATTAGCTTGTAATCGCTGATTTTTGACGAAGTTTCCATTTAGGTAGGACTTTAGCTAAATAAGCGTCCATGCACCATACAGGGCCAATCAGAAGGAATTGCAAGTCTTTAAAGAATGAAGGCTTCTTACCTTCAACTTTATGCCCGTAAAATTGTCCGATCCACGCAATCACAAAAACACCGATATAGAATCCAACACCTACAGGTAGGATTACAATTAGCCACGCCATGACGGCTAATAAAGCAGCCATTGCAATTGCAAGTACGATGTCCAGGCGTGCATAAAACACCAAAGTTAAAACTAGCAATAGCGCGGTGAGTAAGGTGCTAAAGTGCGCCAGAATCCCAATAATAGAAAATAGAATGGCAGGAACACAGACCCAGTGGATTTTTTTGTTGGTTTGGTTTTGGTGGCTGTCACTATATTCATCAAACCATTCGTCAATCGATTTCACAGCGCGCTCCTTGCAGTATTCATTTTTATTTATTCAATATACCGAAGAATAGGATAGGGCGTAAAGCATTAACAAATGTAATAGATAAAAATAAAAAAGCCGCAATAAGCGGCTTTTCAGTTATGGTCTTAATGATTAAGAATTAGGACCATCAACACGTTCAATGCTCACATTGCCCGTACCTGAACTAGACATACCAAGTTGCTTTGCAGCACCATAAGATAAATCTAATACACGGTTACCATGGAATGGACCACGATCGTTAACTTTTACAACAACACTTTTGCCATTGTCTTTGTTTGTTACACGGATATAACAGTTCAAAGGCAGGCTACGGTGAGCAGCAGTCATAGCATTCATATCGAATGTTTCACCACTTGCTGTTTTGCGACCATGGAATTGACGACCATACCATGATGCAACGCCATTTTGGCTGAATTTACGAACGGTGTTCGAAGCAACAGTATTCAGTTTTTCAATCACTGAAGGCTCTTCTGCTGGGATATCGATCTTAGCAGCGATCGTTTGGCGACGTACTTTGTCACCTGAACTCTCAGTGATTGAAAGACTATTAACGTTTGAAAAACGAGAATTAAAATTTTGAGAATCTTTGCTTAGTACGCGGGCAGCCAAGTTAGAACCTTCCACATCATTGGTTAATGATGAAGACTGTACCATTTCAGCATGTAACGGGCTTAAACTTAAGCCTGCCGTCAGCGCTATAATATATTTTAGCGAAAACTGCATTGTATAAACTCCTAGAGAACATGCTTTTCTATTTCAATAAAAACACCTTGAAATATAGTGCACATGTCTAATTATTCACTTTTGCAATTACTTTATCTTGCGGCGATAATATTCATCACTTACGAAGTGTGTCTAGTCCTTAACGATAAATAGTTACAAAAAGGGCAAAAACTTACAGTTTCTGATTAAGAAATAATCAATATTGTAACAATTTATAAATTTTGCTGATTAAGTGTACTTTTTTAATAAAAAATTTATTGACTTTTCATAATGTTGTAAAAAAGCTAGCCTATCGGCTAGCTACTTCGGTGCCTAATAACCATACAGCAGTTGCATACATGCGACTCTTGTTGTAGGTCGTAATGACTTGGAAATTTGGATAAGTAATATAGTAAATTGGACCAAATTGGTCTTGTAATTGAATAACATTGACTAAATCAAGATCATCAATTTTTACCAAAGGGTCAATTGGTGCGACTCCCAATTTTTTCAATTCACCATAAGGAACTGGCTGGGTCAAATCTTTAGCAATCACGCTATCTGGATTGTTACCTAAGTAGCGAGCAGGGAAGCCAATTGGACGATCTCGCTGCCAACCATGTTGAGCTAAATAGTTGGCAATTGAACCAATTGCATCAGCAGCAGAGTTTCTTAAATCGATATGTCCATTACCATCGTAATCCACACCTAGTTTTTGAATATTGCTTGGCATGAATTGCGGGTAACCAATCGCACCTGCATAGGAGCCCACGATACTGTTGGTTGGATAGCCTTCTTTATATGTCCATGAAATTAATGCAGCCAATTCATCGCTAAAGTAGTCAGCACGACGAGGGTAACCAAAGGCAAGCGTTGCTAAGGCGTCTCTAGTGATGAAAGAGCCTTTATTGGCACCATAGCCCGTTTCTACACCTAAAATGCCGAGAATCACTGATTTAGGCACACCATACTGCTGTTCAGCACGATTCAGTACGTCTTCATATTGGCTTTTAAAACGTGCACCACGTTGAATGGTACCTTCAACTAAAAACATTGAACGATATTGATACCAAGGTTTACTTTCACCAGGGCGAGTCATGATGTTCAAAATATTAGGTAAATTACGCGCACCGCTCATCGCAGCATCGATTTGTTCGCTGCTTAAGCCGTAGGTTGTCATTGCCTTTTGTTTGAAAGCAAAGTAATTGGGGTGATTGTAAAATTCATTTGCTTGTGCCCAATTACTGCTCAAGAATAAACCAGCACTTAAAGTTAAAAATTTAAAAGTTTTATTCAAAGTAGGAAGAAACATAAGTTTATAAAATTCCTCATTATCGATGTGTATGAATAGACATAACCAGTCCAAAAGTTGACATAAGGGTAATAATTGCAGTTCCGCCATAACTCATGAACGGCAAAGGCACACCTACTACAGGTAAAATACCACTGACCATGCCTGCATTTACAAATACATAAACAAAAAATGACAAACCAAAGGCACCAGCAACTAAACGACCATAGTTATGGAAGCTTTGTAAGCCGATCTGGAATGTTCTAAAAATGATTGCACAATAGAGAAGAATCAGCAGGGTGACGCCAATCAAGCCAAATTCTTCTGAATAGGCGGCAATAATAAAGTCAGTATGACCTTCAGGTAAAAAGTGCAAGTGGGATTGAGTTCCTTCTAGGAAACCTTTACCTGAAAAGCCACCAGAACCGATTGCAGTTTTAGATTGAATAATATTCCAACCTGTTCCGAGTGCATCAGCTTCTGGGTTAAATAAAGTCAAAACACGTTGGCGCTGATAGTCGTGTAGTAAAAATTCCCATGCGATCGGAATAATGACACCTGCTACACCTGCTGCACCTGCAATCAATTTCCATGATAAGCCACTGAGGAAAAGCACGAAAATCCCACTGGCAAGTACCAATAAGGAGGTGCCTAAGTCGGGTTGTTCAGCAATGAGTAGAAAAGGCACCACAATCAGTAATAAAGATAGAATGACTTGTGAGAAGCTTGGAGGCAGAGCTTTACGTGACAAGAACCACGCTACCATCATCGGCATGCCAATTTTCATAAACTCACTGGGTTGTACGCTACCAAAGCCGGGGATGTCGATCCAACGTTGTGCACCCATGCGAACTTCACCAAAAATCACCACTGCAAGCAGCGACAGCACCCCAAACACATAAAAGTAGGGAGAAAATGCTTGGTACACTTTTGGTGGGATCTGAGCCAAACTAAACATGACCACGAAACCGATACCAAAGCTCATGGCTTGTTTGCTTACAAGCCCAACGTCTTGTGCAGATGCACTATATAGGACTGTGAGCCCCAGTATGGCATTGAGAATCAGAAATAGACAAAGCCATGGGTCGATATGTAGTTGTTGCCAACGAGAAGGCTGATTGGCAGTACTCAAGCCATCACGAGGTGCTTGACGTAAAAATTTGTATTGCGGGCTTGGAGACATGCGATTCTAAATCAGGTAAATCAACGCTTCGCGAATGCTAACATAAACGCTGATTTAGACAATGCAAATTTAGAAATTGTGACATTTATAAGAGATTAATTTGGCATAAAAAAAGCGACGATTTAGCAATCGTCGCTTTCTCAGCATTCTAGGCTTATTTCTGTACCAAAAGTTGGTCGAAGTGCTTGGTAAAGACTTCAAGTTCCACTTGGCTTAAGCTCGGAATCAGTTTCTTAATCACGATATGAACAGCAGTTTCTACTCCACTGGTCGCAACGCTGGCTACGCCACGTTTCACCATACCCAGACCAAGTGTTTTGTTGAATTCAGTCATAAAGTGATGGATGAGGGCATCAGCAAAAGATTTAAACTGCTTTGTTAAAGCATCACGTTGCTCTTTACCGTTTCCAGCAGCAACTTCTGCAAAGCTCTTTTTCATCTCTGCAACAAGGCTATCTGGTAATACAGTACCGATACGTTGCTTACCTTCATTATCAATGAATAAGCTCTTTTCCATGAATGCTAATGATTCAAGCACTTGTTCATTTGAAGCTTTACCTAATAGCTGCTTCATCAAGGTTTCAACAATGCCGCGAATTTTAATTGCAAGACCTTCAGTCGTATCACGTTTGTCACTTGGTGGAAATTGTTGAACCAAGTGAACCAACATAGTGTCAATTAACTCATCAGTTAGCTGTAGAGAAATTTTGTCACGTAAAGGGTATTGAGGCTCTTTACTGTCACGGTTGGCTTGTGCAAGTTGAATGTCCTGACTCAAACTTGCTGACGGAAGAATCCCGAAATAACTGGTCATTGAAGAACGTCCTCTATATCAAATTTATTCGTTTTATTGTCGTGCCAAGCGAATTGGCTCGGGCATCCATGACAAATCTGATACTCGGCATGGGTTAATATCCAAGCCCCCGCGGCGAGTATAAGTTGCATAGACCATCAGTTTTTCTGGTTTTAGAAGTTGCCAAATATCCGCAAATATTTGCTCAACACATTGTTCATGGAAACCATTATGCTGACGGTACGAGATAATATAAGCTAAAATGCTGCGATAACAAGGTTTTTTACCTTGTAAACGAATAAAAACCGTGCCCCAATCGGGCTGACCAGTTACAGGGCAATTGCTTCTTAATAAATGTGAATACAACTCGATTTCAACTTCATCTTCTACAGATGGATCTAGCTGCAATAAAGTCGAATCAGGATGTTCTGATAAACACTCAGGAATGAGATCATCGATACAAATCCCTTTAGGTTTAGAAATCTCTAAATCATCAACTTGGAACAGTTGTAGTTCAACTTTTGCACCCGCTGCATTGGATAAATCACGCTCAACGGTTTCAACAAAAGCTTGCTGAGACTCAAATTGGGTGAAATTCATGCCATTGAAATAAAGTTTAAGTGACTTTGATTCAATTAAATTGGGTGAGCTGGCTGGTAATGTCAAACGACCAATCGCAACTTGAGGTAGGCCAAGTTGATTCAACCATGAGATTTCAAAAACATGCCACCAGTCTTTACCTTGTGTAATCCCTTCAATATCTAAATACTGTTGACGGGATTCAGCGCGGGCAATTGGAAATAAAACATCTGGCTGATATTGAGTTGGGTATTGGGTATCTTTACCCAATAAAGAATGTTCAACACTCATTCACGCATTCCTGAACCACGAGCTAATAAATGATAGGCAACTGCATAGAGTACAACACAGCACAACGTCACGATACCTAAAGAGAATGATACATTGACATCGCTATGACCTAAGATACCGTAACGGAAGGCATTGACCATATATACAATTGGATTGACTAAAGAGACATTTTGCCAAAATGGGCTGAGTGCACTAATGGCATAGAACACTCCACCTAAATAGGTGAGTGGGGTCAATACGAAAGTCGGGATAATTGAAATATCATCAAACGACTTGGCATAGACCGCATTGATGAAACCGCCCAGTGAAAATAATAATGACGTAATGATGACTGTATATATAGTCACAAATACATTATAAATTTCTAAGTGAGTAAAGAATAGGCTCATTATCGTGACGATTAAACCGACCAATACACCACGGCTAACACCACCGATCACATAACCCCACAGGATTAAGTGTAAGGGTACTGGACTCATGATCAGTTCTTCAATACTTTTCTGGAATTTGGCACTAAAGAAACTTGAGGAAACGTTAGCATAGCTGTTGGTGATCACGGCCATCATAATTAAACCAGGCACAATAAACTGCATATAGCTAAAGCCGCCCATTTCACCTATACGTGAACCCACCAAGTTGCCAAAAATCACGAAGTACAAACTCATGGTAATTGCTGGTGGAAGTAAGGTTTGTGGCCAAATACGCATAAAGCGACGAATTTCTTTAACAACTAAAGTCCAGAGCGCGGTTTGTAATTGACTTAAATTCATTGATCCGCTCCTGCAAGATTTTTCTCGACCATTTTCACGAACAATTCTTCCAAGCGATTCGATTTATTCCGCATACTGCTGACTTGGATATTCTGTGACTGTAATAACAAGAACAGATCATTCATGCTATGCGCTTTGTCCATCGTTACTTCTAAGGTGACGGGGTCAATTAAATTGAATTTAAAACCAATAATATTGAGATCAAATCCATTGATCGGCTCAGCTAAATCAAAAATGAATGATTCTTCATTCAGCTGATTGAGGAAACCTTTCATCGAGGTATCTTCTTTAATCACACCGCGGTCAATGATTGCGATGCGACGGCACAGCATTTCTGCTTCTTCTAAATAGTGTGTTGTGAGAATGATGGATGTGCCATTTTCATTCATTTCGGTGAGGAAGTCCCACATCGAACGACGCAACTCAATATCAACGCCAGCTGTCGGTTCATCGAGGATCAGCAGTTTAGGTTCATGCATCATCGCACGTGCAATCATCAAACGACGTTTCATACCACCAGAGAGCATACGCGATTGAATATTACGTTTTTCCCATAAACCGAGCTTTTCTAAATAGTGTTCAGCACGTTGTTCGGCCAATTTCTTCGGAATGCCGTAATAACCCGCTTGGGTCACTAAAATATCGAAAGTTTTTTCGAATTGACCAAAGTTAAATTCTTGAGGAACAACACCAAGACATTGTTTTGCATGTGAGGGATGGGTATCTAAGTTATGCCCAAAAATCTCAACTGAACCAGATGTTTTTTTGGTTAAAGAGCTGATGATACCAATCGTTGTCGATTTTCCTGCACCATTAGGTCCTAATAATGCATAGAATTCACCTTCAGGTACGGTAAGGTCAATCCCTTTTAACGCCTGAAAACCATTACGATAAGTTTTGGACAAACCGCTCAACACCAAAGCATCAGTCATAAACGTCTCACGTTGTTAAATAGAACGGGTATTTTGAGCGATATGAAAAAATAAACCAAGTAGAAAAATAGGTTTATGGCGTGTTAAAAACAGAACGTTGTCTGTTGAGCTTGATTCAAACTTAAGGAGATCAGTTTTTGTTAAATTAAACTGTTTAAAAGTAATTAGATAATTTTATAAGATCAAAATCGTTGTTTTAATAGACAAGAAACATATTTGTTTGAAGGTATATATTTACCTATATGCTTTTTTTGCCTATGATGTGGCTCGCATGCGCTCATAGCTCAACTGGATAGAGTACAGGTCTCCGAAGCCTGTGGCGTGGGTTCGAGTCCCGCTGAGCGCACCAAGTTTGTTTTTTAAATTTAAAAAATATTGATATTTCTTATAATTATTCAATTGTTTAGCTGTTATTACTTCTCGTTAATTGTATATACCAAGCCTTTTTCTCTCATCGTAATTTTAGAGTCCACAGTCAAATTGTGCTATTGATCACTAAAACATCAGTTAGTCGGATTAAACATGTATAAAAAAATATTGATATTAAGTTTGCTTCTTAGTGCAGGCTGTACTGATTCTTATAAAAAGGTAGAAGATGTTGAAAGATCCGATTATATGGCGATGAGTACTTTTGCTGATAGACTTTCTAAAAAATTAGTTGATTTCGACACTCAGGTTCGCGCTGATAAGAATCTAGTGAGATTTAATAATATAGATGCAAACGCAAGTTATTTTTTCTTACCAGACGAACATTGGCTGGATATTAAACTATCGAAATATCCAAGTGCTGGGAGTTGGAATGAGTTTGTGGTGTCTTCAAAGTACCCAAATGATTACAAGGCATCAAAAGAAGAAGCATTAAAATATTGTAGGAATTTATTGAAACTTGCGAATCCTAATTTTGATGAGGTTTTTGAACGGGTATCAAAAGAGTTTGAGGCATCGTCAAAAGGGCGAGAATATAATAGTCTATTAAAAACGGAAGGGTTATACCTGATTGTATTGGATGGAGTACCTTTTGAAACGGGTGCTCCATTTGTCTGTTCTGTAACTCAAAGCTCTTAAAAGATTAGCAAACTATTTTCTATTTAAGGATCATAAATGCTGCACTGAATAATTGATCAACTTTAAAGTTTGATTCAGTTGAGCAGGTGGAATCCGTGATTCTTGCAGTGAGGTTATCCATTGCATTTGGCAGGCTTTGAGTTGTTGTAAAGAACTAATCGACTGAATTTTCTGTATCAACGGACGCGCCATCAAACCACAATAGGTCGTGAGTGTTTGAATCATGACTTGCTGGATTTCAACAAAAGGTAATTTTTCTAATTCAAGAATTTCAGGTTCGATTTCTGGTTTTAGTTCAACTTCAATCGGTTTTGGTGCGACCGCGATTGTTTCTTGTGCTGTAATGGGCTCTGATGGTGTTTTGAGATCATTAACTTTTAATTCTGACGCTACATTTTCTTTTTGGACAATAGGCGTTGCTTGTTCAGCCAGTAGCCCCATGTCAATCAGTTGTTGAACCAGTTCGGTCGGTGCAATCCTTTCCTTATAGTCTTGATCCAGTTCTTTAAAATCTTCATGATCAATTAAAAGTAGTAGACGACGTTGACGTGCAGTCAATGCAATACTGCGTTCTTGTAGTGCAGTTTGCCCAAGCTCTGTTTTAAAAAAATGTGACATCTCTTAATCTCCCCCAAATCAAGATCTAGACGGAGATTAAGATAAGGTTAAAAAATGACAATAATGTTAACAATTTATTAAATATCATTGTCTTGTTTAAAGTAACTGGCAAAGTAAGATAAAAATTGAGAACTTTATCCTTTATTTCACTCATTTCACTCATTTAGTTTCTAATGCTTTGCGCAAATATGGGTCAAGATCTTCCTGACGCATCAACCACTGAATATAGTCAGCAGGTAGGTCTTGAATGGCAGTGCCTTTATGTTTACCAAAGGCAATGCTTTTAGGAATACGGGCGTCTTCAGATGCAAGATAAAGCTGTTCAATATTTTGAATGTTAAGCTGATGAATAATATGCATCAGAATGTTGGCGGTTAAGATAATGTCTGCATCGGCTCGATGTGCACCTTTCAACATTTCCCGTGCTTTATCACTACCTTTTGAAATCAAATAAATCAGAGCAGAAATATTATGTGCCTCTGCATCTTCCCAAACACGGCGGGCTAAGGCCAAGGTACAAATCGGTTTTAACTTTGAGGTGTCTACGCCACAACGTGCAATTGCGGCAATATCATAATCAACATTGTGGCCAATAATATAAGTGGTCTGAGCAGGAAGTTGAAACTCATTATAAAATGGTTGGTCAATTAGATCTGATTCTAAAATATGGTGTACCGCCATCGCAGCAAATGAAATGGGCTGGCCAACTTGATAAAGCTGATCAAAAATTTGTTTTTTATCGAGACTGAGTTTGCCATTTTCAATTTCAATCGGGGCATAGGCAATTTCAATCGGCAAACCATTCAGTGTATGTGTTTCAGTATCTAAGATGATTGCTTGCATAAAACTAACCTAGCTTGAGTTGAGTGTGCGAATATCTTACAAGAAATTCATAGTCAGCAGTGCTGAATGAAGGGGATGCGATTTAATTTTCTAGTTATCAAAAAGAGTTTGAATAAATAAACAGCAAAATAAAAAAATACTTGAACAATTTGATATTAAGCGCATCCTTATGGAAGTAATTGCCTTAGTAAAAGAAATACTAAGCACTAAAATGAAAACGATAATAATCAGGGAAACATGACATGAACATGAAATTATTAACGGTTACACTGCTGAGCTCAAGTGTGTTGCTTACAGCTTGTAATGATGATGACGACAATATTTCGTTTGTACCTAAGCCAGAAATTCCAGAAAATAATATTAAAAATCCAGTGGTGGGTATTCCTATCGCTTATACCAAAACAGATTTTAGCGCCGTGGCTGCTGAAAGTTCGGTTATGACGTATAAAATGCTAGGACAAAATGGTAAAGAGACCATGGCAACCAGTTTACTGTTTGTCCCTGGTGGACCAACGCCAGCAGGTGGCTGGAAAATTGTTGCTTGGGCGCATGGTACAACAGGGGTTGCAGATCAATGTGCACCGAGTCGTAATGAGACTAATCCTGCTATTAAAGATATGATTAGCCAATTTCTGGCAGCCGGTTATGTGGTGGTTGCACCTGACTATGAGGGTTTAGGAGAGCCAAGTGGTCGCGAACTTCATCCTTTCTTGAATGTTAAGAGTGAGGCATATTCAATTACCGATGCAGTGGTTGCTGCACGCTATTATTTAGCAGGGCAAGGTAAACTGCTTTCACGTCAATGGATGACCGTTGGGCACTCTCAAGGTGGGCAAGCCGCATTAGGTGCAGCACAATATCAAAGTCGTGCTAAGCTTGACTATAAAGGGACAATTGCTGTTGCACCTGCCTCTAATTTAGCTGCGATTTTAGTCAATGGTAATGCGTCAGTTGAGAATGCACCTTTAGCGCAAAAAATTGCGATGTACGCACAGTTAGATACATATACTGCATTGATCACAGCTGGGCTTAGAAATAGTGCGCCTGCTTTAACTTATCGAGATGTATTTAAAGTTCCTACAGATGATGTGGCAAGTAAAGCTGAAAGCTTATGCGCTAGTGGCGACAAAAGTTTAGGGCAGGCTTTTGTCCAAAGTATGGGGATTTATGCTGCAAGCCATAATAATAGTCTAGATGGTTACCCGCGAACTCAAACTAACTTTATGGGTATTCCTGTGATAAAAACATTCTTGGATACAGATTCCCAGCCAGCTCAAGTGAAGCTGAATCAACCTGTCACTATTTATCAGGGCGACAAAGATACAACTGTTCCTAAAGCTGTAACGGATGTGTTGGTCGCAACTGCTCAAAACAAAGGATCAAAAATCCAATATATTACCAATGCAGAGTGGGACCATAGTACTGCCTATGAGGCGAATATTGTGAATATTGTGGATGATGTAAAAACGAAAATGTCTGCCAATAATTAAGAGACGAGATAAGCCCGATTTATTTTTTACAAGGTAAGTTGGGCTGTTTATTTAATTTCTAATGATCTGTGTTTCCCAACCATCATATTTAGCATTAAATTGTTGAGCTAATTTACTTAGTTGTGTAGTACATTCATCAATAGATTGTTGATTCACAGAATCTTTTCTGGAAATTTGTAGTTGATAATGAAAGTTTTCACTTTTTTCAACTTGACCTTGCTGAATAACTTCAAAGCCTAAAGATTGAATTGTTTTTGAAAAAACAGTTCGGTCTGTGTCATTTTGGAAGTAAATCCAGTGATCTACAGGACGTTCAACTTCAAGATTATCTCCATGGTTTAAAAGTTTTTCAATGACAGATCTATTCGAGATGGATTGCATGATTTCTTCAGTCGGATATATAAAATCGAAATAGGTTGACCAATTAGAATCAGCTTTTTGGTCAAAATGATAACTATAGTTTGGATAAGATTGCATAATTTTATGAATAATAGGGTCTACATCTATTCCATCTTGGCAATAAAAGTAAAAATATCTCAAATGATTATGAGTCAAACGGCCAACATAGAGGGTAGGGAGTCTCGTGGTAAGTGCAGGAATGATTTGATCCTCTATTTCGATCAGATGATCAAATTCCTCACTGGAAGATAGACCATCTTCTCTTGAATGGTTCATCTGAATCTCAACCCACAGTAAGGTTGGTCTATCTGATATCGGTGCAATTCTCGTTAAAGCTAGATTGAGAAAATAACTTGCAGGTTGCCCATCTATATCGCACATATAAAAATCCCAATTTTCTGGAACTTCTTGTAATTGATTGGTGGATTCTTTCATTGTTGTATGATTCTTATTCGGCCAAAATTTATCTATTAATTCCATTCAGATATCCTTTTTTATTTGAGTTGTTAGCATAACAAGTAAGATGAGTAAAATTCACGAATAATTAAATAAATATCAATCTCTGAAACCATAAACTTCGTGCTACAATATGTGCCAATCTTTAGCACGGCTTAAAAGCCCTAATATATAGGACCCTCCGCTAATGTTTGCCAATATTTCTATTGCTGAATTTGATCCAGAATTAGCTCAAGCGATTGCTTCTGAAGGCGTACGCCAAGAAGCGCATATTGAGTTAATCGCATCTGAAAACTATTGCTCACCAGCTGTAATGGAAGCACAGGGATCAAAACTTACGAATAAATATGCAGAAGGCTATCCTGGCAAACGCTACTATGGCGGTTGTGAATATGTGGATGTGATTGAACAACTTGCGATTGATCGCGCTAAAGAGTTGTTTGGTGCAGACTATGCAAACGTTCAACCACATGCGGGTTCACAAGCAAACTCTGCGGTTTACCTAGCGCTTCTTAACCCAGGTGATACCGTTCTTGGTATGAGTTTGGCTCACGGTGGTCACTTGACTCACGGTGCTAAAGTAAGCTTCTCTGGTAAAACCTATAATGCTGTTCAGTATGGTTTAAATACTGAAACTGGCGAAATTGATTATGAAGAAGTAGAGCGTCTAGCGTTGGAACATAAGCCACGTATGATCGTTGCGGGTTTCTCTGCATATAGTCAAATCGTTGATTGGCAGCGTTTCCGTGACATCGCAGACAAAGTAGGTGCATACCTTTTTGTTGATATGGCGCATGTTGCAGGTTTAGTGGCTGCTGGTGTTTATCCTAACCCAGTTCAAATTGCAGACGTAACGACAACAACGACGCATAAAACACTTCGTGGTCCACGTTCTGGTTTAATCCTTGCGAAAGCAAACGAAGAAATCGAGAAGAAACTTCAATCAGCTGTATTCCCAGGCAACCAAGGTGGTCCTTTGATGCATGCGATTGCCGCTAAAGCAATCTGCTTCAAAGAAGCAATGTCTGATGAGTTTAAAACTTACCAACAACAAGTTGTGAAAAACGCGCAAGCAATGGCTGAAGTGTTGATTGCACGTGGTTATGATGTTGTTTCTGGTGGCACAGAAAACCATTTATTCTTATTGTCTTTGATCAAACAAGACGTAACGGGTAAAGAAGTTGATGCTTGGTTAGGCTCAGCGCATATCACTGTAAACAAAAATGCGGTTCCAAATGACCCACGTTCTCCATTCGTAACTTCTGGTATCCGCATTGGTACGCCAGCTGTGACGACTCGCGGTTTCGGCGAAGCTGAAGTACGTGAACTTGCAGGTTGGATCGCTGACGTGATCGATAGTAAAGGTGACGAGAAAGTTATCGCTGACGTAAAAGCTAAAGTTGAAGCTGTTTGTGCAAAATTCCCAGTATATGCAAACTAATTTGTATATCTAAAAAAGCGCCGCAAGGCGCTTTTTTTATGGATAAAGAAAACCTAAAAATATCAATCATTCTAATTTCACAGCATCAAATTGGTGCTTTCTTTTTAAAAGTGCACCCAGAACAATCTAAAAATGATCATTTTGGTATTACGAATATGCAAAATCGTATTACTAAACTGGCATGTCTTTTGCTTCATACCAATACAGATAAAGTTGTCTAGGGTTCCGATGTGTCCGCATGGAGGCATGACTGGTCCGAGAGATAACGGTTCGATAGAACTACACGGAGGGATAAAAGCCCGGGAGGACAGGCATATTGCCATAACGAGGTTAAGCATCCGCAAGAGGTTTGTTATGAATCAATCGTTCTATCACGACAATAAAATACTGTGGCAGGAAACACTACCCGGTGGGCATCACTGGTCTGGTCGCATTCAACGTGGTGCAGTTTTGCAGTTTGAGGCACTGGGGCAGCAGGCCAATGTATCTTTGTTCTGTGTCAATGCCGATGACAAGCTGGAGCGTTTTAATATGCCCGATAGTCTGAAAGCCCAGCACACGGCTTTTCTCTCGACAGGGCATGTTTTGTATTCTGATCTGGGCCGTGTGATGGCCTCCATTGTTCAAGATCAACATGGCTGGAATGATGTGTTTTGTGGCCCGAGTACCGCACAGCAAATTGCACAAAATTTTGGCAAAAAAAACTTTCAGGACGCGCGTAATGACATGCATCAAAATGGTCTAGATAGTTTATTGGTGGAATTGACCAAATTTGGTCTAGGCCAAGCGGATTTGAGTGCGACGGTAAATTTATTTTCAAAAGTTCAACCCGATGATCATGGCCGATTAAGCTACGTCACAGATGATAATCAAAATCAAAAGATTGAACTGCGCTTTGAAATGGATTGTCTGGTCTTTCTTTCTGCAGCACCACATCCACTCGATTCATCTGCACCTTATCAACCCGCCGATATCCAACTTCGGCTATTCAAAGCCAATGTCTTAACTGAACAAGATGTTTGTCGGGATTCATGCGCTCAAAATCAGCGTGGTTTTGCCAATAACACACGCTATTACGCATTGTTGAATTAAGGTAGGGAGCGAGAAAATGACAGCATCTGCAAAAATTGAACAGATTGTTTTAGATGAGATTTGCCTTGCAGGCGAAGCGTGGATGGGTGAGGTGAAGCAAGGTCAGTATTTCCGTATTATTGACCTGGAAGGCAACCAAGCCGTTGATACCTTATTTATCAGCGCCAACAATGCCGAAGAGCGTTATAGCGCGACCGATACCTTGGCGCAAAATCAGCAGCTTTATCTGGAAAAAGGCACGACCTTATTTAGTAATTTTGCCCGTCCAATTGCCCGTATTGTTGATGATAATTGCGGCAGACATGACACCTTAGGCGGCGCATGTTCATGTGAAAGCAATACGGTACGTTATGCACATGATAAATATCCGATGCATAGTTGCCGCAATAATTTCATGTATGCCTTGGCACAGCACCCAATTGCCAAAAAGCATCAGCTCAATATCCGTCATATTGGACCCAATATTAACTTTTTTATGAATGTACCAGTAACCGCTGAAGGCCATTTAAAGTTTGAAGATGGAGTTTCGGCGCCGGGTAAATATGTCGAGATCAAAGCCGAAATGGATCTGATTGTTCTGATTTCGAATTGTCCGCAATTGAATAATCCTTGCAATGCCTATAACCCGACCAAAATCCAACTTGTTATACGTGAAGCATGAGGTGGCAAAATGTTTAAAAAAGTACTGATTGCCAATCGGGGGGCGATTGCCTGTCGCGTTATTCGTAGTTTAAAGAAACTTGGGATTCAATCGGTTGCGGTCTATTCCGAAGCAGACAGAGATTCCTTGCATGTTAGTTTAGCCGATGAAGCGATTTTTATCGGTGATTCAGCTGCACAGCAAAGTTATTTAAATATTGAAAAAATCCTAGCCGCAGCACAGCACACTGGGGCCGAAGCGATTCATCCTGGTTATGGTTTTTTATCGGAAAATGCCGCATTTTGTGATTTGTGCGAGCAACAGGGCATTGCCTTCATTGGCCCAACTTCACAACAAATGCGTGATTTTGGTCTAAAACATACCGCACGAGCATTGGCGATCGAGAACAATGTGCCTTTACTCCCAGGCAGTCAGTTGCTCACCGACTTGGATGATGCCGTGTTTCAGGCCGATCAGATTGGCTATCCCGTAATGCTGAAAAGCACCGCAGGTGGTGGCGGTATCGGGATGCGTCTGGTCTGGAATGCACAGGAATTAAAAGAAGCCTATCAAACTGTTTCCTATCTGGCGCAAGCCAATTTTAAAGATGCGGGATTGTATCTGGAAAAGTTTGTCGAAAATGCGCGCCATATTGAGGTACAGATTTTCGGTGATGGTCAGGGCCATGTCATTGCACTGGGTGAGCGTGATTGTTCAGTACAACGCCGTAACCAAAAGGTGATTGAAGAGACGCCTGCACCACATTTGAATGATGAACAGCGCACCTATATTCAACAGATCGCCATTCAATTGATGCAGTCGGTACAGTATCGTTCAGCGGGTACGGTTGAATTTGTGATGGATACCGATACCCAACAGTTTTACTTTCTGGAGGTGAATACACGCTTACAAGTGGAACATGGGGTGACGGAACAGGTTTATGGCGTTGATCTGGTTGAATGGATGGTGACCTTGGCCAGTGGGGATTGGCAAGCACCGCAACAGATTACGCCACCCAAAGGCCATTCGATTCAAGTGCGTTTATATGCCGAAGATCCGATCAAAAACTTTCAACCTAGCGCAGGCTTATTGACCAGTGTTAAATTTGACTCTCAATCACGGGTGGAAACGTGGGTAGAAACAGGTTCGAATGTTTCTTCATTCTATGACCCGATGATTGCAAAAATTATTGTCACGGCGACAGATCGTGAGCAGGCGATTGCTGCCATGCAAAATAGCCTAAGTAATACGGAAATTGCAGGGATTGAAACCAATCTCGAGTACTTACAGGAAATTATCAATGGAGAGGTGTTTCAGCAAGGCACACAGACCACACGTTTCTTGAATCGTTTTGAATGGAAAACCCAAAAAATAGAGGTGTTTCAGGCAGGCATTCAAACTGCAGTGCAAGATGTAACAGGGCGTTTGGGTTATTGGGATGTTGGGGTTCCACCCTCAGGCGCGATGGATGCATTGAGTCTGAATGTTGCCAATCAATTGTTGGGCAATGCATTTAACAGTTCGGGACTAGAATGTACCTTGCTTGGACCGACTTTAAAATTTCATTGTGACAGTCAGATTGCCATCACTGGCGGTGAGATGGAGGCTAGTCTAGATGGGCAGCCTATAGCGATGTGGTCGACCATTAGTGTCCGTAAAGGTCAGGTACTCAAATGCGGTCGTATCAGTACAGGTTGTCGTAGCTATATTGGGATTAAACATGGATTTAATCTGCCTGCGTATTTAGGCAGTTTAGCCACATTTACCTTAGGGCAATTTGGTGGTCATGCAGGGCGTAACTTATTGATTGGTGATATGTTGCCAATCACTGAGGCGGAAACCGAGCAAACAGTTGTATTAAAGCCTGAACAAATCCCTAGTTTTAAAACTGAATGGGAAATTGCGGTCATGTATGGCCCGCATGGTGCACCTGATTTCTTTACGCCAAATGATGTTGCCATGTTTTTTGATCAAGACTGGGAAATTCATTTTAACTCGAGTCGTACTGGGATCCGCTTGATTGGACCTAAACCTGAATGGGCAAGGATTGATGGAGGCGAGGCTGGTCTACATGCATCGAATATCCATGACAATGCCTATGCGATTGGTGCAATTGATTTCACGGGAGATATGCCGATTATTTTAGGGCCAGATGGCCCGAGTTTAGGCGGCTTTGTTTGTCCTGCTGTGGTGATCAACTCAGAATTATGGAAGTTGGGGCAACTCAAAGCAGGCGATAAAGTCAGATTTATTCCTGTTAGCTATGCGCAGGCGCAACAGTTAGAACAACGTTATCAATCGACTTTACAGGATGAAACCACATCACAGATTAACTTTGCCCCTGTATTTAAAGCTGAACCTGTCACCTTAAAAAATGCGGTGTTGGCAACTTTGGATCAGGGCGCTGACAAGCCCAAAGTGAGCTACCGTCCCGCTGGGAACCAATATCTGTTGGTAGAATATGGTGAACTGGTCTTAGATCTCAATTTACGTTTTCGTATTCATGCCTTGATGCAATGGGTACAGCAACAAAATATTCAGGGCATCATTGATCTGACCCCGGGCATTCGTTCATTGCAGATTCATTATGATTCAACGGTTCTAGAGCAACTGGATTTATTGCGCTTGTTACAGGTGGCTGAAAGTGAATTACCCGATATTGAAAATATGCAGGTACCGTCTAGAACTGTGTATTTGCCCTTAGCTTGGGAAGATTCACAAACGCAGCTTGCAACCGAAAAATATACGCAATTGGTTCGTCCAGATGCACCGTGGTGCCCCGATAATATCGAGTTCATTCGCCGTATTAATGGTCTAGCATCTAAGCAAGCAGTAAAAGACGTGGTCTATGATACTGCTTATTTGGTGATGGGCTTAGGCGATGTCTACCTGGGTGCACCCGTTGCCACGCCGTTAGATCCAAGACATCGTTTAGTCACCACCAAATATAATCCTGCACGAACATGGACGCCTGAAAATGCGGTTGGAATTGGCGGGGCTTATATGTGTGTTTATGGCATGGAAGGACCGGGTGGCTATCAGTTTGTAGGACGTACCACACAGGTGTGGAGTCGTTATCGTCAAAATCCGAATTTTGAACTGCATAAGCCATGGTTGCTTAGATTCTTTGACCAGATCCGTTTCTATGAAGTGTCTGAATCTGAACTGTTGGACATGCGGGAAGACTTTAAAGCAGGTCGTTTGCAACTGAGGATCGAAGAAGGGGTACTGAATCTCAAAGACTACAATGCTTTTCTGAAAGACAATGAGAGTAGTATTCAGGCTTTTAAACAGGTTCAACAAAGCAATTTTGAAGACGAGCGCCGTCGATGGCATGAAGCGGGCTTGGCTGAATATGTTTCAGAAAGTCTAGATGCTGTACTGGATGATTCAGAGATCACAGTTCCAAACGGTGGAATGATCGTGGAGTCACATATGCCAGGCTCGGTCTGGAAAATTGAATGTACGGTGGGAGATATTATTGAAGAAGGGGAAACCTTGGCGGTGATTGAAGCAATGAAAATTGAAATCCCAATCCTTGCACCTGCAAAAATGAAAGTCGACAGTATCTTGATTGATAAAGCCCAAACGGTAAAAACAGGACAGGCATTATTCACGCTTGCACCTACTGTATAACGATCAAAACCCATGATGCAGAAAAGGCCCTATGATGAAACATAGGGCTTTTTTTATGTGCATTTATTCAGCAATTCACACGGGTTTCTTTATTACATTCGAATAAAAAACTGGCATAGATACTGCATTAAATATTACGAATTATAAATTTGGTATTACTAAGGCTGAGGTGGTTATGAAAACGCAATCAATCCTAATTCAGTATTTCAAAGTTGCAGCGCGCTGTTTTGCCAATTTACTGAGCGTCCGAGCAGGTCTGTATGTAAAGCAAACCCAACTCCCTAAACAATAGTCTGATCATTATGAATGCGCGTCCTAAACTGACTCGAATCAGTATTACCGTCCCGGAAAAGACGGTTGAAGCCTTAGATCAAACCATTGTCGAAGAGCATTATGAGAGTCGCTCTCAGGCGATTGTTGACATGATTAACAAGCATCTCATTGCTGAACAGGCACAGCAAAATGCAGTCATGGTCGGCACGCTGACATTGCTCTATGACGCCAGTTGTATGCCATTGCGGATGCAACTGTTAGATTTACAGCAGAAATTTTTAGAACAGGTGATTAGTTCATTACATATTCAACTGGATCAACAAAAAATATTGGAAGTCATGCTGTTACAAGGGGGCAGTAATGACCTTAAACAGATTAGTCAGCAATTTACTGCCTTAAAAGGGGTGATAAAAGGGCATCTGGAACTCATGGATGCCGTGATGCCACCCTTACAGCAAAATGAATAGGAAGCGTCGGCATTGGTATTGTCGCAAAACGTGGGATTCACATATTCTCTGGGCAAAATTTCAAAAAAGATATGGGGTGATTATGAAGCAAACAATAGTAACTTTATCCGTTTCTGTACTGTTGGGACTGGGTCTTACAGCGTGTGATAATTCGGTTAAGGTACCAACGGCGGAAAAGGCGACCGAAGCCAAAGATGCGACATCAACGACTCCAATGACGATTGGGTATAGTGATTGGCCGGGTTGGGTGGCTTGGCAAGTGGCGATTGAAAAAGGCTGGTTAAAAGACGCAGGCTTAAATGTCGAATTTAAATGGTTTGATTATTCAGCCTCAATTTCTGCCTTTGCTGCCAATCAACTGGATGCGGTGTTTATTACCAATGGCGATAATTTGGTCAATGCCTCGGGCGGAAGCAAGGGCATGATTATTATGGTGACCGATTATTCTGCGGGTAATGATGTCATTATTGCCAAGAATGGTATCAACAGCATTCAGGATTTGAAAGGAAAATCCATAGCAACGGAAAAGGGCTTGGTCGATCACCTGTTATTATCGACGGCTTTGAACGATGCCAAGATTCCATTCTCAGATATTAAGCTGGTCAACTCAGTAACCAATGAACTTCCTCAAGTGTTTGGCAGTCAGGATGTTGCTGCAATTGCAGTTTGGCAACCCGTGGCTAATCAGGCCTTAAAAGCCGTTGCAGGTTCCAAGATTATTTATAGTTCTAAAGATAAACCAGGCTTGATTTACGATACCTTGGCGGTAAATCCAACTCATTTATCTGCACATAAAGAGGATTGGAAAAAGCTGATCCAAGTGTGGGATAAAACAGTGAAGTATATTCAAGATCCTGCCACACACGCGGATGCGGTAAAAATCATGGCGAATCGTGTTGGTGTTGATCCTCAGCAATATGAGCAATTTATTGAGGGGACGCATCTACTGGATATTGCTGCGAATAAGAAAGTATTCCAAAAGGGAACAGGCTTTGACTCGATTTATGGCTCAACCTATCACGTCAATCAATTTAATGTCAGTAATGGGATTTATAAAACTGAAGTGGATGTAGATGGCTTGATCTATCCAGCTTTGGTGGGTGAGTTGAAATAGAGACTCTCTGGTATAAAAAATCGCTCATTAAGAGCGATTTTTTATTTTCGGATTTTGAAATCTGAAGGACAATCGTTTTAAAGCATTAATTGTCCTTGTCCAGATAATCAGATAGAAAAAGGATTAGTAAGTCCGTGTGGCATTTTTTAATAAATGCTTTTGTTCAGCAGCCAGCCATTGTTGTGTATCTGTGGTGGTTGCGGTTGTGGTATGAAATACAAAATTAGGCTGATAGATATCCAAGTGAAAATAAAGTCGATACAGTTCACCTTCAATCTTTTTTAGTTGAGTCAGGGTGTTGGCATCTTCTATTTCAAAATCATCCAGTGAAATAGATTGCTGCAAACGACTGGTGATTGTACTAAAACCAATAGAAGAACCATTTAAAGCAACTGAGACTTCATAGCTTTCAATGGCTTTGAGATCGTTTTCAGGATGATGAATCGGGCCATTTTTCAATTGATGTTGCAGCTGTGGATGACGTGATTGTGCATAAGCCATGTGTTGATCGCAGATCATCAAGCCCCCATCCATAGGTACAATCTGTTGTGTTGCCACATGTTGCATTTGAAATAGACGTAAACCGAGCAATAAGCCCTGTTGAGCCTGTTGCCGCCAATCTTCTACATAGGCATGGGAAGGTGAGAACTCTAAAATACTATTGCCGATCGGGTAAAGTTTTGCAGGTTCAGGCCATTGGATATGATTCTGATAGTTTTGATGAACCTGCCAAGAGAGTAATTCGCGATCTGAATCCCATAGAGTATCGCCAATCCATCCTTGTCGTTCATATACTGGAGTTTGATTGGCATCGATCAGTCGGAGGTCAATGCTGAAAGATCTGGACTGAAACCAATACACAATGGTCTTTTCGTCCGTCAAGCCATTGAAGAAGCTGATACTTTTACGTCTAAAGCATCCTAGTAAATAGCGTGGTAGGGGCAAGTGATCATCAATTGCTGTTGGCTCAAATTGCGTTAATAAGTTGATTAAATTCATTCACTTGCTCCTTGTTCAATTAAACCAAAAGAGTATAGTGGACGGGCATTTTCAAGTACCAACTCACCCGACTGAATGCGTTGCTTGAGGTACATAAAGGTTTGAGCTGTTTGGTTGAACAGATGTTCACCACCTTTCATTGGCGGATATAACGGCGCTTCATTAGGAATCAGCGGTTGAATCAGATAGTCATAATCACAGGAGAAGAACAGCGGAAAAGAGTAACGCTCTTCCTGTACCCGTCTTACCCGATGCTTGGTTGCCAGATAACGACCGTTGGATAAGATTTCCATCATGTCACCAATATTCATTACCATGGTGTTTTCAATTAAGGGAATATCGATCCATTCACCTTGTTTATTCAGTACCTGTAAACCTTCCGCCGTTGGAAATAAAAGGGTAAAACATTCATAGTCGGTATGTGCCCCAATGCCTGATTGATCTTGTGCTTCGGGATTGTAAGGGTAGTGAATCAGCCTCAATTGGCTTGGCGCATGCTTTGAATGCGGTTCAAAAAAGTCCTCATTCAAATCAAGCGCTAAGGCAAAAGCTTTAAATAGCTGATTTCCGATGGCTTTGATATGTTGATAATAATTTAAGACCGTGTGTTTAAAGTGAGCATCTTCAGGCCATAGTGTTGGGCCGAGTAAAGGACGACGATGCCGTTCACCGAGATAGTCATAATTGATGTCATAAGATTCTTTTAGATCATAGACATTGGCTTTGAATTGTTCTTCGCCGATTGGCACATAACCACTATGATTTTCGGATAGACCAATATAATGTTGCATTTTAGTGGCTTGGTCTTGGCTAAAATAATGCTGCGCGGTTTGTTTTAACTGATCGAACAGTTCGGGTTGAAATTGCTCCCCTTGAATGTATAAGAAGCCAACGTCTTTACAGGCTTGATCAAGTTGCTTCACCACCTGTTTGCGATCTTCTAAACTCGTGCTGTTGAGGAGTGAAATATCAATTAAGGGCAACACATAATCATGGTTCATGAGATTCACCATTGGCTGGTCGTCCAGCAATAAATGAAGCGTATTGGGTCGTCCCAAGCGCTATTTTATTTCTGTGTACTCATTTGGGTCATACGTGGAATTTTAGGTAAATCCTGCAAAGCTGGATCTAAGGCTTCCTCTTGGTGATGTACCAACAGATCAACACGCTGCCTTAGTTGTTTAAATTCAGGCGAATGCATCAGTTCCATAGTTCGTGGACGTGGTAAATGGACTTCGATAATCTCTTTGACTTCACCTGGATTGGCTTTTAAAGCCACAATGCGATCTGCCAGTAAAATGGCTTCATCCATGTCATGCGTGACAAATAAAATAGTAATATCAATGTTTTGCCATAAGTCCATGAGATGCTTTTGCATTTTTTGTCGGGTGTAGGGATCAAGTGCCCCAAAAGGCTCATCCATCAGTAAAATCTTGGGTTCATTGACCAAGGCACGGGCAATCGCGACACGCTGTTTCATCCCACCAGAAAGTTCATGTGGAAACTGATTTTCATATTTTTCTAAGCCAATAATATTGATCCATTCACGCGCCATTTCTTCGGCACGGGTTTGACTGATCCCTTTCATCAAAGGCCCAAACATCACATTTTCTTTGACGGTTTTCCATGGAAATAAGGTATAGCCTTGAAACACCATGCCACGTTCTGAACTTGGGCCTTTAATTCTTTGTCCTTCAACCAGAACCTCACCACTGTGGTAGTCATCTAGACCGGCAACCACACGGCTTAAAGTTGATTTTCCACAGCCCGAAGGACCAATCACACAGACAAACTCACGCTTATGAATACGTAAATCAATCTGGTTCAGTACGGTTCGTTCTGAATCACCATGCTGAAAAATTTGTGTTAGTTGCTTAGTTTCCAACATTACGGGACGCGTATAAATATGCTCAAAATAGGCTTTGGCATCAAAATGATCTGTCATATTTATACTCCTTTTTTCCATTTAAATAGGGAGCTACCCAGTTTCATTAAAATCAAATCACACAACAGTCCAATTACCCCGATAATCAGGATGGCTGCATAAACATTATCGAAATTTTGATAACGCGTTTGTTGAGTAATGAACCAGGTAATTCCTGAGGTCGCACCAATCAGTTCCGACACGATCAAATAGGTCCATGCCCAACCCAGCAACACTCGTTGATCTCGATAAATATCAGGCAGTGCCGCAGGGATTACCACATGGAACAGGCTTTTGAGCTTATTGGTACCTAGGGTATAACCTGCTTCAACCAAGCCGCGATCAACCATTCGAGTGGTATTGGCAATGATCAGAATTTGCTGAAATAAGGTTCCAATTACGATAATGGCAATTTTCGGAGCATCATTAATGCCTAAAATCGCCACCGCCAATGCCCCGAAAGCGGGTGCGGGCAGGTAGCGAAAGAACTCGACAAAGGGTTCAGTTAGCTTGGAAATAGTATTGGAAAAGCCACAGAGGATACCAAGCGGCACACCGATCAATGAAGAGATAAAAAACGCCGTAAACACAATCTTGATACTGTGCCACAGGCTTTGATGTAACCAAGGGGCATCGGCCTGTTGCGGGGGCGTGGTAAACGAAGTGAAAAGTGCTTTCGCCACTTGATGCGGAGCAGGCAAATAAATCGGATTGACCAGAATCCCTGTAGGCGGTGTTTTGCCTTGATTGACGGCATCTTGAGCCTCTGCATAATAAGCCTGCTTATCTATTCGGGTTCCTGCCTGTAGATAAGTGGCTGAGCCTGCATCGGTAATTTGAACTTGTGGATGCCAGATAAATGGTAAGTAACTGACGCAGCTCCAAATTAAGATGGGAATCAGAAAAGATCCCAAACTCAAGTAAAGCTTTTTCCTTTTTGACAATACTGAATGATGCATAGGTGCACACCCGTAGTAATACTAATTGAATAAAACGTAATACTAATTAGCAATTTTGATGCCAGTGCGGATGCTGAATCGCAAAATCAGGATGAAGTGCAGTTAATGAAAAGCGAGATAGGCACTTTGTAATTTGATAGCGATGCTTGTGCCTATCTTTTAGTGAAGCCTTAATGTTTGAATAAATTAAGATTATTAAATTTTATCAGCAGTTGATCAGGAGATTCTAGCCACGCTGGGTCAGGCTGAATACAATCGATGGGACAGACAGCGAGGCAAGTGGGTGCTGTGTAGAAACCGATGCATTCGGTGCAACGTTCTGGGTCGATTTCATAGACTTTTGCACCTTCATTAATCGCTTGATTGGGGCATTCAGGCAAGCACATATCACAATTGATACATGCATTGGTAATGATGAGTGCCATATCAATCTGCCGAATAGGCAAGTGCTGCAGATTGCAACTCGGTTGTGGCGTGCGGCAAATTACGAATCAAAAGTGCATATTCAATATCAATCTCAGCGGAGAGTGGAATTTCGACGATATGACCTGAACCTTTGGCATTTTCAATGGTATTGCCCTTAAGATCACGCATCTGTTCTAATTTGAAGTTGATATTGCCTTTGGGTGTCATTAACTCAAGCGAATCGCCAATCACAAAGCGGTTTTTAACCTCAATGCGAATATAGTCAGCATGACGGCCAATCACTTCACCGCAAAATTGTTGATAGTCAAAATGTGATGAACCATCGGTATAATTTTGATAATCGCTATGTACATGGCGTCGCAAGAAGCCCTCGGTATAACCACGATTGGCCAATCCTTCCAGTTGTGTCATCAAGCTAGGATCAAATTCTTTACTCACTAGTGCATCATCAATGGCTTTGCGGTAAATCTGTGCAGTACGGGCACAATAAAAATAAGATTTGGTACGACCTTCAATCTTTAAAGAAGTGACACCCATTTGAGTTAGACGATCCACATGCTGTACTGCACGTAGGTCTTTGGAGTTCATGAAATAGGTGCCATGCTCATCTTCTTCGGCGGCAAACATGTCTTCATCATTACGCTGCACTAAAACAGTTTGAGCCGTATTAGTGTTGTTTGATGTCTGTGCGCAACATTGCTGTTGGGTATCGACTTGCTGAACAGGAATGACATCACCATTGGCATCTTCTTGCGCTGAGTGGATTTTATAGTCCCAACGACAGGCATTGGTACAGGCGCCCTGATTGGCATCACGTTTATTCATATAGCCCGATAACAAGCAACGACCTGAATAGGCCATACACAGTGCACCATGTACGAACACTTCCAGTTCAATTTCAGGGACATGTTTCTGGATTTCTTCTATTTCTTCGAGCGAAAGTTCTCGTGACAAGATCACGCGACTTAGACCATAGTCTTTCCAGAATTTTACAGTAGCCCAATTGATCGCATTGGCTTGTACCGACAGATGAATCTGCATCTCAGGGAAATGTTCACGTACTAACATAATCAAACCAGGGTCTGACATAATCAGCGCATCTGGTTGCATGGCAATAATAGGTTCGATATCTCGGATAAAGTTTTTGAGCTTACTGTTATGCGGCTGGATATTGACCACCACATAAAATTTTTTGCCTAGGGTGTGGGCTTCATCAATCCCGATTTTTAAATTGTCATGATCAAATTCATTGTTGCGTACGCGTAAGCTATAACGTGGCTGGCCTGCATAGACCGCATCGGCACCATAAGCAAAAGCATAACGCATATTTTTAAGTGAACCAGCAGGAGAGAGTAATTCAGTATTCATGATGCGGAATAAAAGGCATATAAAAAATAAGGAATTATTTTAGAAAGTTCAGCATAAGGATTCAACCTAGCATTTTGCTCAGGATTTTATAGATGTTTAGGGGAAATCTAGGCCATAAAAAAGCACCCGAAGGTGCTTTTTAGAATTAGTGATGACGGTGCTTTCTTTTCTTCTTGTATTTTTTAGACTGGTAATTGTCATAGTCACGGTCTTGACCGACTTTACGGCCTAGAGCAGAACCACCTGCCGCACCAGCAGCAGCACCGATATAACCGCCAGTCGTACCACCGAGGTTTTTACCTACAGTATAACCACCCACGCCGCCTAAACCACCACCAATAGCAGCTTCAGTACGGGTACGTTTGCTACTTGCAGCAGCTGCACCACCAGCACCACCGAGTGCAGAGCCAATCATTGCGCCGCTGTTTCCACCCATTTCTTTACCAATTGCAGTACCTACAACACTACCAAGCGCAGAAGTTGCAGCAACACGGGTTGCATTATCAGCATGAGCAGCAGTAACCAATGATGAGCTCGCAAAAACAGCAGCACATAACCAAGCATTTAATTTCATTTTTGACTCCGTGTCCGAAACATGACGGACCTCTTTTTCATGGCTGCAAATGTAACAAAGTTTGCGTATGAAAGTGTGGAGAAGCTTTTCTGAATTATTACTCTTTGGTGTCTGGATTGTAGTGTTTTGTTGCTGAGAATAGTAAGGAATGAGGGTTAAGTTTGATTAAACAATAAGATAGTTAATCACTGCACAAAAAAATGAAACCTTATTTTAAGGTTCCATTCATTTTTGAATTAATCTAATGAATCATCTTTGCTGCTTTGTTCTTCAATTTTGGGCTGGCGAGGATTCAGTTCAGTTTGCAAGCGTAGATAGTTTAAGTCACGGATATTCTTTTGGGTTGCGACCACGCCAAACAGACTTAATAAGAAGGACATGATGTAAAAGCCTTTTTCACTCATGCTCAGATCCGCATTCCATAAGCTCACCAATAAAAGACCGATACAAAGCGCCATCGAAGCCCAACATAGCCCATAGTAAATCGCAGTAACGGGAATTTCTTCGAGTTGGTCACGGACAGTTTTCTGTAATGATGCAGCAGAGAAAAGTCCATAAAGCAAGATCACCAGATAATAGCCTTTTTCATGCAAGGGCATATTGGCATTCCATAGACCAATCATAAAGCCAACGCCACCTGCGAGTAAGGCCACCCAGCTCGCAGCGATAAAGGCTGAGGTGGGGCGGTTTATAAAATTATTCATAGATTATCCTGTTGTTTTATCTTTCTATTTGTCTTTCATTATTTATATATAAGCCTTGATCAGAGAACAAGCAATGAAAACTAAAACTGAACAATTTGTGATGAAATGGGTGAGGAATAGTAAGTTCCCCTGATTCTCTATGTCTTTTAAGCAGTAGAGTCTGTAAACTATGCGCAATTTTTTGATTTTGCTCGTGCTTCATTGGCACTGAGTCTTTAGATTTTGAGATATTCCGCCCATGAAAGCATCACTCCGTTTAAGACTCGATCAACTTTGTGATCGTCACGAAGAGCTGACTGCATTACTCGCTGATGTAGAAGTAATTTCGGACAATAAACGTTTTCGTAAACTGTCCCGTGAACACAATGATTTAACTGAAATCACCGAGGTTTGGAGCAAATATCGTCAAGCGGAAGAAGATATCGAAACGGCTGAAATGATGAAATCAGATCCTGATTTCAAAGACATGGCCGAGGAAGAAATCAAAGAAAATAAAGCACTTTTGATTGCACTTGAAGAGCAATTAAACGTGTTGATGATTCCAAAAGATCCAAATGATGCCAACGCAGCCTATCTTGAGGTGCGTGCGGGTACAGGTGGTGATGAAGCTGCGATTTTTTCGGGTGATCTATTCCGTATGTATAGCAAATACGCTGAAACACAAGGCTGGCGTATCGAAGTGCTTTCTGAAAACGAAGGTGAGCATGGCGGCTATAAAGAGATCATTTGTCGTATTGATGGCGAAGGCGTCTATGGTCGCTTGAAATTTGAAAGTGGTGCACACCGCGTACAACGTGTTCCTGCGACTGAATCACAAGGCCGTGTCCATACTTCGGCTTGTACGGTTGCGATTCTGCCAGAAATCGATGTAGACACCACCGTTGAAATCAATCCTGCCGATTTGCGTATTGATACTTACCGTGCATCAGGTGCGGGTGGTCAGCACATTAACAAAACCGATTCAGCAGTACGTATTACCCATATTCCATCGGGTGTAGTGGTGGAATGTCAGGAAGAGCGTTCTCAGCATAAGAACAAAGCCAAAGCGATGGCTTTGTTAGTCTCACGTTTAGAAAATGCAAAACGTGCAGCAGCGGATGCAGCAACCTCGGAAATGCGCCGTGATTTGGTCGGTTCTGGTGACCGTTCAGAGCGTATTCGTACCTATAACTACCCGCAAGGTCGTATGACCGATCACCGTATCAACCTGACCTTATATAAGTTGGATGCGATTATGGAAGGTGATTTAACCGAACTATTAGATAGCTTACATCGTGAATATCAAGCAGATCAGTTGGCGATGCTTGCACAGGAAAATGGCGGCTAATGAATATTGCTCAAGCATTAGAGATTAAAGGTGAAATTGATAGCTATGAACGTCAAGAGGCGGCGTGGCTACTCGAACATATTTTGGGGATCAATACCTTAGAACTTAAATTAAGACTTGAGCAAGAACTGACTGAAATGCAGGAGCAAGCTTATTTAGATGGGCTGGCTCGTATCGAACAAGGTGAGCCATTGGCCTATGTCACAGGTTCACAACCGTTTTGGACGCTCGATTTAAAAGTCACCCATGACACTTTGGTGCCGCGTCCCGATACCGAAATCCTTGTGGAAACGGTATTAAAACTGCCTTTAAGTTCACAAGCCAATATTGTTGACCTAGGTACAGGAACAGGTGCGATTGCTTTGTCACTCGCGTGTGAACGTCCACAGTGGCAAGTCACTGCAACTGATATCTATGCACCGACTTTAGAGGTAGCGCAGGACAATGCCGTGCGACATGGTCTCATGCAGGTCAAGTTTGCTTGTGGTGCTTGGTTTGAAGCCTTAGAACAGCAACAGTTTGATCTGATTGTATCGAATCCGCCATATATTGATCCTGATGATGTGCATATGCAAAAGCTCAAGTCTGAACCTGAGCGTGCATTGATTGCAGATAAGCAGGGTATGGCAGATATTGAAATTATCATTACCCAAGGTAAAGACTGGCTTAAACCGAATGGCTGGATTGTGCTTGAACATGGTTATGACCAAGGCCAAGCAGTACGTGATATTTTTGAGCAACACGGTTTTGAGCAAATTCAGACCATCAAGGATTATGGTGGCAATGACCGAGTGACCTTGGCTCGTTGGGTTTAAGCCTGTTTGTGAATGGTATCACGCCAACCTAATAATCTATTTTCCAATTGCTTCATCAAACTATCCGATATTTTTCCAAGCAAAGCCAATAAAATAATCGCAATGATTACAATATCTGGGCGTGAAGTTTCTCGTCCATCACTGAGTAGATAACCAATTCCTTGGGTTGCGGCAATCAGTTCCGCTGCAATCATAAACATCCACGATAAGCTCAAGCTATTGCGTAAACCGGTCAGGATTCCAGAAGAAGCGGCAGGCAACACAATTGAGATAACCCGTTGCAATGCATTGAGGTGATAGACCTTTCCTACTTCAATTAGTTTTCGATCTACATTATGGATGGCAGCGACCGTATTGGTATAGGTCGGAAAAAAAGCACCTATCGCAATCAGTGTGATTTTAGAAGATTCATCAATCCCTAACCAAAGTAATAATAATGGAATCCATGCAAGGCTTGGAATGGATTTGAGTGCGGAAAAAGAGGGTTCTAAATAGGCTTCTACTTCTTTGCTTAAGCCGACCCAAATCGCAAAAATTAAAGCTAAACCACTACCGATTGCAAAACCGATGAGTACCCGCCAAGTACTGATGTAAATGTGCTGTAGTAAATCAGTTTGAGCCAAATCCCAAAAAGATTGCCACAAGCTACTGGGTGCAGGGAGTAAATACGCTTCGATATAGCCATTTCTGACTAAAAGTTCACAGAGTATTAACAGCAGAGTAGGAAGTAGCAATGCTTTTAGCCAACGAATGAGGTTTGCGCTAAAACGCTTTTTATTTATTTGTGCGCTTTGCTGAGCAAGAAAATCCGTTAGCCCAGCCTTGTGACTTGAATTGCGCATGGGTTATTTCACAACTTTTTGAGCAAAACGTGGGTCAAGTAGCTGATCAACCACTTGATTGACATCAGTTCCTTTTCTAACTAAGTCTTCTTCCGTCAGGATTTTTCCTGATCGTTTCAGGGCTTGAGCTTGTGTAGCAGATGGAATGTTTTGTTCAAAGTTGGTACGGCTCAACTGCAATTTTGCAACAGGTAAAGGCAGTTTCGCTTCACTTGCTAACAACGCAGCAACTTTATCTGGATTGGCTTTGGCCCATTTGCGTGCTTGTTCATAAGCTTTAATCACAGCTTCTACCGCTTCTGGACTTTGTTTACTAAACTCTTCTTTGACGCTCAAGACGCTATAACTATTAAACGCAACATTACGATACAGCAATTTAGCCCCAGATTGGATTTGTGCAGACGCCATTAAGGGATCAAGTCCCGCCCATGCATCCACTTGACCGCGTTCTAATGCTGTTTTGCCGTCTGGGTGTTGTAAATGAACCAATTGAACATCACGTTTATTCAGTCCGACTGTATCCAATGCTTGTAGCGTAAACAGGAAAGGATCTGTGCCCTTGGTCGCAGCAATTTTTTTGCCTTTGAGGTCTTTGAGGTTTTTGATTGGAGAATTTGCAGGAACAACCAATGCTGTCCATTCAGGTTGGCTTTGAATATAGACCGTCTTGATTGGGCTGCCGTTGGCGCGACTGAGTACTGCAGCCAAACCCGCGGTTGAAGCGAAATCAATACTATTGCTATTTAGATACTCTAGAGAACGGTTACTACCTTGGCTAAATACCCATTTAATTTCGGTATTGGGAAGGGCCTTTTCTAACAGTTTTTGATCTTTTACCACTAAGCTGGTTGGCGCATAGTAGGCATAGTCAAGTTTAAGTGTGGTGGGAATGGCAGCAAAACTGGAGGATATAAATACCGTAGAGAAGCCTAAAGCGAATAAAGTCTGAGAGAGAGGTAATTTAGAAAAGAAAGACATGAGCTAAATCAGCGCCGTATAATGAAATATCAGCGATCTTTACATGTATCACAGCGCATCCCAACTGAGTTATTTTGATTTAGAAATAATGATAATAGATAAAAATAAAATCGGTCTCAAAACATTGTTTTTATTCACGAACAATGTCGATTATTGCGTTGTGCTGCTATTGAAAATATCGTGATATCTTCAGCTTATTCCTCGATATATTGCTGTACTGCATTGGCTAAACGGCTTTCACCTTGTTGTTGCAGTCCATCCACTACGCCTAAGGCATCTGGTGTTTCCCGATTTTGGCTGAGTTTAAACTTTCCCGTGATCTGTGAGATCGGAATTTCGATCCCGACAATGCCTTGCAGTTCCTGAGCAATATAATCATTTGGTGCATCCGACATTTTCCAAGGCGTTGCTTGTTTGGCTTCATGGGTACGTGTCAGTCTGGCCAAGATGCCGCGTAGTGCTTTTTCATCATATAAGAAATTGATGCTTCCTTTGACATGAACCACCTGATAATTCCACGTGGGTACATGTCGATGGTGTTGCTGCTTACTCGGATACCAATTCGGTGAGATATAACCTTGTTCACCCTGAAAAATAATTAAAACCGCTGCGCCATTTTCAATTTGAGTGTGTAGCGGATTATTCTTGGCTATATGCGCAATCAGTGTCGCTGTTTGGCTGTGCTCATCACGCAATAAATGAAAGGGCAAATGATTGGCTTCTAAGCCTTCCGCACTATGACTTATCAGCGTAGCAAAAGGATAGTCCTGAATTAGTTGGTATAATTTTTCAAGATCTGTTTCTTCAAATATTTCAGGTAAGTACATTGCTTATTCCTTCGATTATTCTAAATGGCCCAAACGTTTCTTTTTATTGGGTGAAGACTTTCTATAGCTGCCTGGACTGACTCCCGTCCATTTTTTAAAGGCACGATGGAATGCACTGGGGTCATGGAAATGTAAATCATCGCTAATGTTCTGGATTGAATCATTGCTTTTACTCAGTCGTTCAATCGCGATATCACAGCGAATATCATTTTTAAGCTGCTGATAACTGACGCCTTCTTGCTTTAAGCGACGTTGAATGGTAGCAGTCGACATATTCAATTGCTGGGCAATCTCTTTCAGTTCATCCCAGTGTGATGGTGGCTGTAACAGCAATTGACGGCGGATCTGCAAGCTTAACGAGTTCTCATTTTTAAAGCGTACAATCAGGTTATAAGGCGTGTGTTTGAGAAAATCCTTGAGCGCTTGTTTATCTTTTTTGATTTTGTGCTTGAGATAGTGGGCGTCAAACTCGATTTGGTTTTGCTCGGCATTAAATTGAATGTTCTCGCAAAACCGTACCCGATAATCTTGTATTTCCACAGGTGGGTGGCATCTGAAACTCATTTTGTGGAATCCGATGCGTTGATCACTCAACCAACACATCAAACTGTGTACCAACATTAAATAGGTTGAATAGGTAAACATCCGTTTCGGGTGCTCACGATCATGCAAGATCAAATAGGCTTTACTGCCTTTTTGAATCAGTTCACCCCGAATATCATCCAGTACCAAACTTAAAAATTTTAAAATTTCTTGGATGGCTTGCTCCAGCGTTTCGGCATTAAAAGCTAATTTCGCTAATAGGCTATAACTGCCTCGGCGCATGGGATGAGTATCCATACCAAGAAATTCATCATTCATACTTTCTGCAACTTCGACCCATAACTGCGCACATTGGGTCACAGGCACTCGCGCCTTGGAGGAAGTCAATAGTTCAGCTGAAATACCTGCGCGATTGGCGATACTGACAATATTTAACCCACGACTTGCAGCAACACTTAATGCTTCACGGATTAAAGCATTTGAAATGGTGTCCTTAGCCGAATTAAGATCGAGGTTGAGGTTTTTGTTCATATATCAATAAAATACAGGAGAAGAATGAAATCGAATGCTCAAAAGCCGCAGCAAATTTGCTACTTTTTGAAATTGTATCGGAAAAAACTTGCCTTTAGGCTTAGTTATAAAAATTTATATCTTTAATTTGATAGGAAACGTAAATGAAAATTCAGGGAAAACATTTTGTTATTACAGGTGGCGGTTCAGGCCTAGGTGCAGCAACAGCAGAATATTTAGTTGAAAAAGGTGCTTCTGTGACACTCGTCGATATGAATATCGAAGCTGGAGAACAACAAGCACAGACCTTGGGCGCAGCAGCAGAATTTGTAAAACTGGATGTGACCGATGAAGCTGCAGCAGAACAATTCTTTAAAGATGTATTGGCGAAACATGGCAGCGTATATGGCCTGATCAACTGTGCCGGTATTGGTCCATCTGCAAAAGTCGTCGGTAAAGAAGGCGTACATGATTTGGCAATGTTCTCTAAAACCTTGCATATCAATGTCACAGGTACATTCAATATGCTACGGTTTGCAGCAGATGCCATGAGTAAAAATACCGTAGCAGAAGGTGATGAAGATCGTGGTGTGATCGTGAATACCGCGTCAGTGGCTGCCTTTGATGGTCAGATTGGACAAGCGGCTTATTCGGCATCAAAAGGTGCTGTGGTGGCGATGACTTTACCAATTGCACGTGAGTTAGCGCGGCATGGTATTCGTGTCATGACCATTGCCCCAGGGATTATGGAAACCCCAATGTTGAAAGGTTTGCCTCAAAATGTGCAAGATGCCTTAGGACAAATGGTGCCTTATCCATCACGTTTAGGTCGTCCAGAAGAGTTTGCGCGCTTAGTGGCACATATTGCTGAAAACTCGTATTTGAATGGTGAGGTGATTCGTTTGGATGGTGCAATCCGTATGGCAGCCAAGTAAATTTTATTTTAATTCGGAGATTAAACTCTGATTTAATTTTAAGCCGTTGTGGATATCACAACGGTTTTTTATTTGGTATTAGATGGTGTTTAGTATTTGATATTGTTTCCGAATCGATTTCGTTTTAAGGTCGAATCAAAATATTAATTTGGATGATAAGAACAACGATGAAAACCAAGATCTTTTTATCTGCTGCAATGACTGTGTCTTTAGCAGGCTGTGTGGGCAATATGAACCCGACAGGTGGCAACTCAAGACCGAATTATCCTTACTATGTGACACAGCAACCGATGTTGGTTAAAAAAATTCATGTTCCAGCAGGAACCACCTTGGTCTATAAGGAACAGTACTTCAAAAAAGGCAAACAAGACCAGATTATGTCAGAAAATAAACTGACTGATATTAGATTGCCCATTGGCCAAAGCATCGATTGGGGTGGTGTACCAGTCACCATGATTTCACAGTTTTTTAATTCAGCTATGCGTGGCTATTCTGTGTATGCCGACTTTAAAAAATTAGATGCAGCTAAGCGAACCAGATTTTCTCAGTTATGGCAGAGTTGTGATGATGATCTAGGCATCAGCATCAAAGATCGAAAGGATTGGTCATTTAATAAAGCCAATATTGCTGATGTTGAAAGCTGTAGTGTTCTTTATCAACGTTACTTTAAAAACAACAAAGAACAGCAGCAGTTCTTGGATATTATGTATAGCGAGTTGATGAAAATCAATGATCAATAAAAGAGGTAAAGCTGGTTTTGCCTTGCCTTATATGAAAGATTATTTGGCCTTAACTTCATCACCAATCAAATAAAATGTACCGCCTGCAATGTAATGCAGACTACGCAACGCTTTACTGGCCTCTTGAAAGTGCCAATGACCATCACGAAATACCCGTGAATCAGCCCAAGCACCCACCACCGAGCCGATAAATAAATCATGCGCTTGTTGATTGTGTGGTTCTGGAATCACTTTACAGATCAGCCAAGCCAGACTACCTGCTACCAGTGGGACAGGAAAATCATCTTGGTAAAATAATTCAGTTTTGCATTCTTCTAACTTGCTTGGATGATCAAACTGGCT
The DNA here is from genome assembly GCF_013072675.1 of Acinetobacter sp. Ac_3412. Taxonomy (NCBI): domain Bacteria; kingdom Pseudomonadati; phylum Pseudomonadota; class Gammaproteobacteria; order Moraxellales; family Moraxellaceae; genus Acinetobacter; species Acinetobacter sp. Ac_3412. Next base: position 221,040 of record NZ_LXUJ01000007.1, read on the forward strand.
AATGCTTCCGAGTTGATGCACCATATCAATTTGCGCATAGCAGGGTACTTGTAAGGCAAAATAACCACTTTGCTCCACCAATTGGCGGGTCTTGGTACTTTTATCCAAGACCACAGTGACCTTTGCAGGTGTTAACTCTAAAGCACAAGCCCAAGCTGCGGCCATGACATTACGTTCTTGCCCATACTGAGCAGAAACCAAAACTGTCGGGCCATGATTGAGCAGGCGATAAGCTTTAGAAAGTTCAACAGCGGTAATTTCTGACTGACTCATATAACATCCACAAGGTTGAGACATCGCTCCATTGTTACATAAACTTCCCTAAAATTTTATTCAATTTCCCAACGTTTATAGGCACGATTAAAACTTGAAAGAGAGGAATACCCCAGCTTTTTAGCAAGCTCATCTTTGGTCATAAATGGATTCAGCATCAGTTTCTTGGCTTTCTCCTTTCGGACTTCATCATACAAAGTTTGAAAGCTGATCATTTTTTCTTGCAACATCCGTTGTAAGGTTCTTTTGGTCAGGTTTAGCTTTTGAGCAACTTGATCAATACTCAGTAAGCCTTCTGTTTTATCATCAATCAGATATTTGACCCGTTGTAAAATATCTTGGGTTGCAAGTAGTTCATCCAGCTCTTTTTGGCACAGTAATTTAAACTTTTCAGCGGTGAGTGGATCGGCCATACTGAGTGGCGCGTCTAGAAAAGTTGCAGCGGCAATTAAGCGGGTATAAGGCTGTTCATAACGTATTTCTGCAAAAGTCGATGCTAAGATCTCATCAAAACGAGAAAAATAATCAGGATATTTACATTGTAGATCAACACTTGGCTTGAAATCTGGAATAAAGAAACGGACTAAATGCACAAAACCGGTCAGAAAGAAAATACAGCTAAATTCGTAGGCTTGTGTATCCGATTCATCATTAAAATTCAGTAAGGAACGATCATAGGCAATGTTGTAATAGGCTAGTTCATTCTCAACTTTAAAATTTAATTCGACAAATGAACATTGCAAGCTGACAAATTGGTTAATGGTTTCAATAGCCTCTAAGGCATTTTTTGAAATGGCAACGGTAAAACCGAGTAAGCCATGCGAACTGATTTTTAACTGCGTACCTGCATAAAAACCGATGCCTTGTTCCTGTGTCAGTTCAATGGTTCGGGCAATCACTTTTTTAAAGGCATTCAGGCTGATCTTATCATTGAGATCAGATAGTTTGTCGATTTCAACACCAGTGCCCCAGAATAATGTTTCAGCTGAAATATTCCATCGTGATACCACCTCACTCAGTAGGTGAGCATAAGAGCTGCTAATAAAATGCTGGTTATGAAGACGGGGAATACTCATAGTGCGAAGTAAACTCCATGTTAAAGCTGATCCAATTCATTCCGAAATTAAAGCAGAGTGATGGATTTGAAAATGTGCATTCATCGGAATTTTTTCAATCCAGCGTAATTTTGGCACGAATTGTTATGATTTTGGCACAGTTTGTTTTAGTCTAAAAATCACACAATATTTCGAAGGAGTATAATTTTTGCCAGTCGTTTGTATGCTCGGAATGATTCCAGATACGAAGAAAAAGACTAAATCGTTGTAATAAAAATGAAAAATGCTAGGAGCAAAACGTGAAGAAAAAATATTTAAATGTCATGGCGCTGATGGCAGGCATGGTGGTGAGCAGCGGATCTGTGGTACATGCAGGTTTGTTCGATTTTTTTGCACCAAAGGCATCATGGCAAAACTGTAATGTGAACTCTTGTTCAGTCGGCGGTAGCACCAGTGTTACATCAAGCTATGCAAAAACCAAGTATCCGATTCTACTTGCGCATGGGATGGCAGGCTTCTCTGCTGTTGGTCCTTTGCAATATTGGAATGGCATTACAGAGGACTTGGTGGGTAATGGTGCGAATGTATTCGTTGCACAGCAAGCTTCTTTTAATTCATCGGAGGTACGCGGCGAGCAATTGTTGCTACAGGCGAAGCAAGTATTGGCAATTACAGGTGCGGAGAAAATTAACTTAATTGGCCATAGTCATGGCTCTCAATCGGTTCGTTATGTCGCCAGTTTGTTGCCGAATAAAGTTGCTTCAGTCACAGCAGTAGGTGGCCCAACCAAAGGTTCAGATGTTGCAGACGTGGTTGACTCAGTGGTTAAGTCACCTGTGGGACCAGCACTTGCACCGATTATTGCAGCAGGCGTAAATGCTTTCTTCTCGTTGGTGGGGATTGGTTCAGGACATTATTATGATCAAGATGCACTGGCGGGCTTAAATTCATTAACCACTAGCGGTTCAGCAAACTTTAACCGACGTTTTCCAGCAGGGGTACCAACCACAGCTTGTGGATCAGGAACAGAATTGGTCAATGGTGTACGTTATTATTCATGGAGTGGAACCAGTCCATTTACCAATGCTTTAGATCCTATGGATTATGCATTAACAGCAACTTCCTTACTGATTTCTGGTGAAAATGATGGCTTGGTACCACGTTGTTCGAGTCATTTGGGCACCGTGATTCGTGACAATTATGCATTTAACCATTTGGATGAAGTGAATCAGATTCTGGGGTTAGTTGGATTCTTACAGAACCCAGTAACACCTTATCGTACTCAAGCAAATCGCTTAAAAAATCAAGGTTTATAATTCATTTACCAAAGGAGCAATCCGTTGCTCCTTTGGTTTTAACGGTTCAAACAAAGAAAGAATGATAAATAGAGCAAGGGATGATGAACGGTAAATTTTTGAATAATAAAACCATCAGTATAGTTTTAATCGCATGTTTATTGCTCTTGTTGGCTTTAATCTATTGGATATTTAAACCAGATCCTCAAAATACCCAGCAAGCACCAAATCAGCAGGTTCAATCACAGGTCTCCGAAAATGGCTTAGAGGTGAGTGCGCAAAATAATTTAAAAGGCAAAATGCCTGAATTGGCATCTTCATTGCGAGGCACCGAAATTGACTGTCCGATTCAGGTTGATGCCAATGGTAAATTGATTTTAACCGTTGGAATTCGCAGTTGTTTTGATTATTTCTTTTCTAGTTTAGGTGAAAAAACTGAAACGGAATTGATTGCCGATATTCGACAGTATCTCACTGCGACGTTACCTGATACAGCTTCAAGTTATGCGAGCTATCTGTTAGATCAATATGTGGCTTATACCCATGCCTTAAAAAATATAAAACCGACGGGCAATTTTAAAACTGGTGATATTGATGGCTATCAAAAAGTGATTGAGCAGATGTACAAAGTACAACAGCAGTTTTTTAATGCTGCTGAGATCAATGCTTTATTTGGCAATGAACGTAATTTGAACCAGTTTAATATCGATCAAATGCGTATTCATGCCAATAAAACCCTGAGCGCTCAGCAAAAGGCGGCTGAGTTGGCGAAATTGATTGATCAACTTCCTGCGACATTGGCTGATGGTGTTCGGGTTTCGATGCAATTTGCCGAATTGCAGCAGCTGACCCAAGAAGTTCGGGAAAAGGGTGGTTCTGCACAAGAGCTGCGCAATATGCGTGAAAGTTTATTAGGGCCAGAAGCGGCGGATCGTTTGGAAAAGGTTGATCAAGAAGAAGCAGGATGGCAAACGCAGGTAAATGGATATTTGGCTGAACGTGACCAAATTTTAAAAAGTGATGCGAGTGATGCCAGTAAACAGCAGTCGATTAATCAATTACGCAATCAATCATTTGGAACTAAAGAAGATTTATTAAGAGCGCAGTCATATGAAATGATGCATGATCGAAAGTAGAGTCAAAGTAATAGATGGAAATATAATCGGTAATCATTTTATTAGGCAAAGTTGAATATGTATGTGGCTGATTATATTGGTTTAGCATTGATCCAAGATATGACAGATAAGTGTTTGCCTCAGTCTGAAGTGATGATTAAGGGGGAAAACACAGGGGTTATGGTTGAGGGTAAAGTGTTAGAAGGTGTGGTTTGTGTATATTCTCACTGCTATCTTCTTTTCCTTAGCCATGATTGTATCTTTGAAGAAACTTTAACTTTGGCCTTAGTCGATCTGGATAAAAATATATTGTTGGAGTCATTATGGATAGGGCTGGCTTATCAGACTGATATCTTTACTGGCCCTAGGATATGTGATGATAAAATCTTATTTGAATTTTTAGCTGAAAAAACATGGGTTCTTCACGTATTACAAACTGCCAGAATTCGATTTCCTATTTCTTTAAACGCTTTGATACATCGTGGTTTTCAGTTTAAATCTTATCTCCAGTTAGAACATTAATTTATGTGACGTATGCCGTCATGAACCGCAGTTGGATTGTCTAAATTCTGAATCTCTTTTTCTAAATGACGTATGCCGTCATGAACCATTATCAATGAGCCAACGCTTGCCATAGACATTTCTAAATGACGTATGCCGTCATGAACATTCATTTGTTATATCAATGAAAACAAAGCATTTTCTAAATGACGTATGCCGTCATGAACGGGGATAGATCATTCATTTAAAAATATTTGTTTTTCTAAATGACGTATGCCGTCATGAACGGTTAAAGTCAATTTCTACGAGCTTGACAAACTTTCTAAATGACGTATGCCGTCATGAACTTATCTTGGTGCGGCTGATCAGTTTAAAGTATTTTCTAAATGACGTATGCCGTCATGAACATGACGCCAAATTCATTGCACAAAACGACCAATTTCTAAATGACGTATGCCGTCATGAACTTAACGTCATTAAGCGCAACCGTTCTGCATTGTTTCTAAATGACGTATGCCGTCATGAACGTGTGGCATAACCAAGATCAATTAATTCTCTCTTTCTAAATGACGTATGCCGTCATGAACTATAAAATAATGAAAATAATATAAGCTAAAACATCAAGTTATATCCAAAAAGGCAGAAATACCCAAAGTTTTTAACTGATATGGTAACTTATTGATTTTATTAAGCTGTTAAAGAGTAAGAAAAATATTGGGGTAAAAATAGCTTTTTGTCAAAAGAAAACAATGTTCGTTCCAATTTATTACTTTCCTCAAATCCTACATCGACTTAAAATCAGCATTACCCTTGATGATAAAGAAGCAAGTCACGTGTCAGACCATTTAGAAAACGAATTTGAGCTAAGCAATGAGGAAATGCATCTCTATAGTCGTCAGATTTTATTAGATGGTTGGGATATCGAAGCACAAGAAAAATTAAAACTCGCCAATGTACTGATTATCGGTGCAGGCGGAATTGGCTGTACCAGTGCCGAGCTATTGGCACGCGCAGGTGTGGGCAAGATTACGATTGTCGATGCTGATACCATTGAAATAAGTAATCTACAAAGACAAATCGCATTTACAGCAAATGATTTAGGTCGGTACAAAGCCGAAATATTGGCCAAACATCTACAAGACATTAATCCGCATATACAGGCCAGCTATCAAAATATACGATTTGATGAAACGAATGCTGATGAACTCGTACAGCATCAAGATGTAGTCTTAGATGGTTGTGATAATTTTACAACCCGTTATCTGGTCAATGCGGTGTGTAAAAAACATCAAGTCCCACTGATCAGTGCGTCAGCCATTGGTTTTGAAGGGCAGATGTTTATGGTGGAATCGGATTCAGCCTGTTATGAATGTTTGTTTCCGAAAGAAGAGCATGCCAATGAAGGGCTACGCTGTGCAGAGTCAGGCGTATTGGCAACCACACCTGTAATGATAGCGTCATTACAAGCACATCACACTTTGCTGTTTTTAGGCTTGGGTTTGACCCCACTTAAGCAAAAATTGTTGCTTTGGAACGGCTTAAATCTATCGCAACGCATTCTTAAATTTGAAAAAGATGTAAATTGTCCAGTTTGTCAGGAAACTTGATCGGTAAATTGAGCAAAATTTGCTAAACTAATGCCATCTGTGAGGCAAGAAAGATTATGAAAAGAAATATTTTATTCGATGGATTACGATCTGTTGCACGTATTGGTGAAACAGTGGTGGTTGCAGCACAAGCAGGTGTGAAATATGCAACTGAAAAACCAAGCAACGCCAAACTTATGCGTGAGACCTTTGAGTCGCTTGGTTCGACTTATATCAAACTGGGACAATTTATTGCCAGTACACCGTCTTTATTCCCGCGCGAATATGTTCAGGAATTCCAAGGCTGTTTAGATCAAACCCCGACCTTACCATTTAGCTATATTCAAAAAGTATTGGCAGAAGAGTTTGAAGGCCGCAATCTCAATGAAATTTTCAGTTTTATTGATGAAAAACCTTTGGCTTCAGCCTCAATTGCACAAGTCCATGCCGCTCGACTAGTCACGGGTGAAGATGTGGTGTTAAAGGTTCAAAAACCGGGTGTCGAAACCATTTTATATACCGACTTAAATGTAGTGCATTGGGCGACAAAACTTTTAGAAAAAGCTGTACCAAAAATCAAGTTTGCATCGCTTTCTGAAATTGTAGATGAGATCAAAACACGTATGGTCCGTGAAGTCGATTTTATTGAAGAGGCTCAGAACCTAGATGACTTCATTCAGTACTTGAATGTGTCAGGTAACCAAGCGGCAACTGCACCAAAAGTTTATCACCAGTTTTCGACTCGCCGTGTGCTCACTATGCAGCGTTTATATGGTGTGTCATTGACTGACTTTGATGTGGTGAAACAATACGCCAAAGACCCGACACAAGTCTTGATTACGGCCATGAATACGTGGTTTGGCAGTTTAATGCTATGTAAGAGTTTCCATGCGGATTTACATGCAGGCAATCTGATGCTGCTTGAAGATGGGCGTATTGGTTTTATTGATTTCGGTATTGTTGGGCAGCTAAACCCTGAGGTGTGGACAGCATGTATGGCATTTATGGATGCTTTACAACATACCAATTACAACGCAATGGCTGAAAATATGCTGAAAATGGGCATGACTCATCAGAAAATTGATACCCAAGTCTTGGCTGATGATTTAGAGCGTTTGTTTAGTGGTGTGTTATTGGCAGATCCGCAAGAAATTCTCAGCTCCAATCCTGCAGATTTGAATGACATCATGATGGATATGGTGGCTGTAGGTGAGCGTCACGGCATCAAATTCCCGCGTGACTTCGCTTTGTTATTCAAGCAAATGCTATATTTTGATCGTTTCATGCGTGTTCTCGCACCATATACCGATATTTATGCTGACCAACGTTTAAAAATGGTTCACAATATTGAACCTGCTTCGTTTTTAAAGCATTAATTTATTTATCGGTTCATTAGGTCATTATGGATGCCATTATAATTGAAGGGTTGAAGGTTGATACTGTGGTTGGCTGTTTCACTTGGGAACGCCAGATTATTCAACCTTTAATGCTAGATCTCACCATTCATAATGATCTATCACACGCTGCCCATTCGGATGAGCTAGAAGATACGCTCAACTATGCGCAGCTTTGTGAGCTTGCAGCCCAAGTCATACAAGAGGCGAAACCGAAACTGATTGAGCACGCCGCACAATTGGTACTTGAATGTCTATTTACGACTTTCCCCTCGATCAACTCGATCAGTATTACCATTCGCAAACCCGCCATCATTGCACAAGCCAATGCAGTAGGAATTCGCCTTGAACGCAACAGAAACAATTTTTGCGCTCGCACTGGCGAGTAATGTCCAGCAGCAACAAAATTTCACTTTTGCCTATGAGCAGCTCTCACGTTTGGGCACAGTGGAATTTTCTCCGATTTATGAAATTCCATGTCGAGACGGGATCGGGGCTGATTATTGGAATTCTGCCTGCCTATTAAAGAGTCGCCTTTGTGTCGATGAAGTGACAGAAATCCTTAAACAATTAGAAATGCAGTCTGGTCGAGTTCGCCCGTCACATCATATTAGTTTGGATATTGATGTGATTGCGTGGGGTGAAACTTTAGATCATATGCAATTTAATCCAAAAAAGTTACCATTGGCTTTGGATGTAAAAATTCCTTTATATGATTTATGGCAGCATGCAGATTTAGCCTATCTTGAAAGTACGCAGTATCCTGTCATTACAATGTAATACTTTAATCAAGTAACACTATAATAATAGGAAGTTTTTTATGAAACTTATTTTAATTTTATCGACTTTAACGGTTTTACTTTCGGGTTGTGCGGCCATGAGTGTCGAGCAATGCAAAACAGCAAATTGGTTTAATGTGGGCGAAAGAGATGGCTCCGATGGGCATGAATCCCGTTTAGACAAATATTATTCTTCCTGTCAAAAAGCCAATATTGTGCCCAATCAAAAGCTCTATGAACAAGGCTATCAAAAAGGTCTAGGCTATTATTGCCGACCAGAAATTATTTTTAGTGAAGCGCTCGAAGGACGAGGTGATATTCGTGTTTGTCCAATCGAAAAACGTAAATCCTTGCGCAGCTACTATCAAGTCGCCTATGAGTATTATCAAGCAGATTCAGAGTTTAATCGCTCTCAAAATGATATGAACCGTTATTTGAAAGAGCTGGAGCGGAAAGACCTTTCAAGCAAAGTTCGGGATGATTATCAAAAACGTTTATATGATCTACGTATCAATAGTAGTTGGGTACAGTCACGTTATCATCAGGCTGTCAGAGATTTAGAACGCTTTAAGGCTGAACATGGTTTGTATTAAGTAGTGATGCTTGAGTGATGATTTAAAAAAAATCCATGGCTAAGCCCATGGATTTTTGTTTGAGATGAAACACATTTGAGTTACATACGCATGTATACAGGGATGTTTAAATAGATAACAAGCGAATAATGAAGGAATTATTTATGCAAGCCAAGTTACTTATTGCCCTGGGGATTGTTCTCTATGGCAGCATGAACTCAGCCTATGCAATTGATGCCAAGTATCGACAACAATTAGAACAATCGGGTTGTACCCAAGTTAGTGAAGCACAGGGCTGTGATATAACGAAAAACAAAGAGGAAAATAGCAAGGCGGGTTTTGTCGAGCAGACGGTAGACGTATCAAGCCCGAGTGCATCAGCAACAACGCAGCAACCACAGTGGATTGCGGAAAGATCAGATGGCACCGCTTTGGCTGTGATTAAAATTGATCAGCAGCAGCGGGTTTGGGTCAATGATACGCGTGTCATTGCAGTAAAGAAGAATGATCAGCTAAGTTTCAGACAGGGTAAAATCGATTACACGATTTTTACCGATTTAGACAAGCAGTCGCAAAGCTTTTGGAGTGACCGTTATTCAACCGATAAAGGCAAAATTGTATTTCGTTAGGCTTGATTAAGTGCTGCAAAGTAAAAGGGAATTACCTCGCAATAATTCCCTTAGATAACTTAAAGATAATAACTGGTTTTAGTCATGAGTTTTGAAATGGCAGTCATGGTAATCCGCACAGGTGCAGGTAAGTCCACACCGCCAGCTTCTAAAGCGGTATCGCGATGATGCAATTCATCTTCATTCATCTGGACTAAAATTTTACGTGAACGTTCATCATGTGCGGGAAGTTGTTGAATGTGTTCCTGTAGGTGCTGGCTAACTTGACGTTCAGTTTCTGCGACAAAACCTAAGCTGTATTTGTCGCCTGCAATCCCTGCAATCGCACCCATACCATAAGATAAACCATACCAAATTGGATTTAACACACTGGTGTGGCTATCCAGTTCTTTTAAGCGATCTTCGCACCAAGCTAAATGGTCTTGCTCTTCAATTGCGGCCTGCTGCATCTCCTCACGAACATGCGGCAATTTTGCAGTGAGTGCCTGACCGTGATAAAGCGCTTGAGCACAGACTTCACCACTGTGATTAACGCGCATCAAGCCTGCAACATGACGGGCATCACTGACACAAAGTTGTGACGGTTCATCACTGGCAGGATTCGTTCGTTGTGCACTGGTTGCACCTGGTACCAAACTACGTAAGGCTTGATCAAACGAATGAATCATTTTATCGAGACCTGTGTAATGACGCATAGATTAATCCTCTAAAGTATTGGGAGCATTTTCCAATAAAGGTTTTAGGCGTTTTAATAACCAAAATGAAAAAATTGCACTTAAAACAGCGGTAATGGTAAATAAGATTTTAATATCAATTTTTAAAATGCTTAAGATTAAAATCGAAAAAACTGCGGAAGAGACCATAAATACAGCATTTAAAATATTATTTGCTGCCACAACTCGTGCTCGGTGTGAGCGTGGTGAATAGGCCTGCATCATGGCATAGAGTGGAACGATATAAAATCCACCGCTAATGCCCAGCAAAGTTACTGCCAACATCACATGATAATAGACTGCACCGAGTGTAAACATATCTTTTAAGCTGAGTAAGTCGCCCGTACGCTCAGGTACAAAAGCAAGGCTTGCTGCCAGATATAGTGCGAAAACGGTTAAACCAATTGCACCATAAGGCACCATCTTGATATTAATGTCTGACCCACCAATTTTTCGGCAAAGTAAAGAACCGACACCAATGCCGACCGAGAAAAAGGTAAGTAATAGGCTCACCACATTTTCTGAAGCATGTAGGTTTTGTTGCGTCAGTTGCGGAATTTGGGTTAGGTAGGTTGCGCCATAGAACCAATACCATGAGTTGCCTAGCAAAATTACAAATACGATGGGGATACTTTTGGCATATTTAATGGTTTGAAAACTGGTGCGAATAAAGTTCCAGTCAATTTTTAAATCGGGTGCGGCGACTTTCTGAGGCAGAATAAATCGACTGCATAAATAGCCTAAGCATGCAATCGCTACAACGGTAACACTGATCCATAACAGATTACCTTCTGAAGATGCAATCACGGCACCACCTAAAATCATCCCGAGTAAAATCGCAATGGAAGTACCAGACTGGAACAAGGCGTTGCCTGACATGAGCTCTTGCGGCTTTAAAATTTCAGGCAAAATCGCATATTTGATTGGCCCAAAACAGGTTGAGTGAGTACCCATTAAAAACAAGGCGAACAACAGTAACCACAAATTCCCAAGCAAGAAGCCAGCAGTACCAATCAACATGATTACGATTTCTAATATTTTAATAAAGCGGATCAGTTGTGAGCGCTCGTATTTATCCGCGATTTGGCCTGCAGTTGCCGAAAAAAAGAAGTAGGGCAAAATAAACAATAAAGCAGCTAAATTATTGAGGGTACTGACAGGGGCGCTTTGTTGTTGAATCCAGCCATAGGTAATAACTAACAGCAACGCTTGCTTATAAACATTATCATTAAGTGCGCCAAAGAACTGAGTGAAAAACATCGGGGCGAACCGACGCGAAGTCATTAAGTGCTCGTCTTGTTTCATCGTGTGTTCACTTCATTGTGATTTATAAAAAAATGTGACGAACTGTAAAAATGTGATGAAATGCATGTATGATACCTAGGTCTGATTGGATGAAAAATCAAAGATTTGAAGTTATTTCACCCATCAAAAACGATAAATTAAAAAACAAATTTAGAGTTTTACATGCCATCTAAAACGAAGTTTAAACAGTCGACACTGGTTCATTCTATGCATTTAATTTTTAAAATGCAGGGTTTTCCTAAACTTATTTGTAGTGGTTTTTTGATTAGTTCTTGTATATCAGTTGCTTATGCGCAAGAACAAAATCCAGCTGTGTCTGAAAATCAGGCAGTTGAACAGACGGAACAACCAGTCGAACTGGCCGTTGCAGCGGCCGCACCGACAACTCCAGCAATCAATCTTGCGGATCAAGGGGTGCTGCCTGGGCAAGACAGTTTGGCTGCGTTAAAAGAACAAGAACAATCCACTCATCAAATTAACGAATTGAAACCGATTCAGTTGGATGACAATTTAGAAAATCTGCCTGTGATCCCAGTGGATCAGGGGATGGCAAATGAGATCTTCCGTGTTGCTGAAGATGCGAAAAACGAAGCGCAAGCCTATCGTGAGCATACTGCAAAGAATCCTGAGCCAATCATCACGGATGCATCTCAGACAGAACTTACGGAAATTAAGCAAGCCCCGCTGAATATTGACCAGTTAATGGGTGAAATCCAAGCCGATAGTAAGATTGTGGTTGAAGCCAATGAAACAGGTAAAACATTGGCTGATTTGCAGCCTAAATCTGATCAACCACAGGAAAAAGTTGGATTTTTTAAGCGCATTGTGAATCGTTTCCGTCCAGATAATTTACTCAATACCGATAAAATTCCACGTATTTCCGCGGATGTAACAGGTGCGCCTGCGATTTTGGCACTGAATATCAAAGCCAAACTATCTAGCTTTACTCAAGAATCCTTTGAAGATTTTAATGTTGCCTTACCGCAATTACGTGCTTTGACCAATCAGGCAGCGCAAGCAGTAGGCTATTACAATGCCACTTATACCTTTGTGAAAGAAAGTGAAAGCAAAGTGAAAGTCATTGTGGTGCCGAATGAACCTGTAAAGATTAAAGAACAAAATATTGAATTTACTGGTGCAGGTGCCAATACGCCGCAATTCCAAGTGATTCGATTAATTCCAGAGCAAGATGTCGGTGATATTTTTAATCATGGTGCTTATGAAGCAACCAAAACCAAAATTACCACGGTGGCATCGGATAACGGTTATTTCGATGCATTTTGGCGATTGCATGATGTCAAAATCACTCAACCAGAGAAAACTGCGGAAATTAATTTAAATTATGAAACGGGCGAGCGCTATAAGTTAAAGCAAGTTGAGTATCGGATGAGTGATCCAAGCAAGCCATTGCCACTCACTCAGAAGGTACTAGACAGTTTGGCGCCTTGGAAAGAAGATGATGATTATGCTTTCTGGCGTGTCAATGTCTTGGCAAATAACTTAACCAACAGCCGTTATTTTAACTATACTTTGGTTGATACGATCAAGCCAGATGCGATTCAACCACCTTTAGATTTACCGCCAGACTTACAGGCTTTAGTTGATCAGCAACGTGTGCAAGAGTCGCAATTGATGAGCAGTCAACAGAAAGCAGATCTTGCGCGTGCAAAAATTACCTCAGCACAAGAAGTGACGCAGGACGTGGTAGATGAATCGCAATTCTCAGGTGCTGAACCTGCGCAACCTTATGCTTTGGCTCGTTCAATGCCAATGCCCCCTGCACATGATGATGACGATGAAGAGCGTCAAAAACTCGAAGAGCAAGCACGGGTAGAACGTAAAATTCCTGTTGTGGTGACGCTGAATGCTGATCGTTTAAATAGTCTTGAAACTGGTATTGGTTATGGGACAGATACGGGTGCACGTATTCGTAGTCAGTATCGTCGTGCTATCGTCAATAAATATGGTCATTCTTTTGATGCTAACGTTGAGGTTTCAGAAATCCGTCAATCGATTGATGGTCGTTATAGTATTCCATATAAGCATCCCTTGAATGATTACTTTAACCTTGTCGGCGGTTATGAGCGTGAAACCCGTGATGACATTGGTCCAGATATAAATTTATTGGTTGAATCTGCGGTACTGGGTGGTGAGCGTGTAATTAAGAATCCATTGGGTGATTGGCAACATACGTTTGGCTTACGTTATCGTTTAGATCGTTTAACCAAAAAAGGTGATGTCAATGTCGATGAGTTACCCGATGCGTTTAAAGTTTCGGGAATTGATTCTGAGCAAGAATCTTTGCTCTTGGGTTATGAGGCATCAAAAACTAATACCAATACCCGTTTAAATCCAACCCGTGGATTTAAACAGACTTATAAAGTGGAATTGGGGACTGAATCTTTACTCTCTGATGCCAATATGGCAATTGTAAGTGCTGGTTGGCGCTTCATCTATTCATTGGGTGAAAACGACAATCATCAATTTGTCGGTCGTGGCGATGCAAGTTATATTTTCACCGATGACTTTAATAAAGTTCCTTATAACTTGCGCTTCTTTACCGGTGGTGATCAGTCTTTGCGTGGTTTCGACTATAAGAGCTTATCACCTGAAGAAAACGGCTATAAGATAGGCGGTCAAGCCTTAGGGGTTGGCTCTATAGAATATAATTATCAATTTAAAGATGGCTGGCGTGCTGCTGTGTTCTCGGACTTCGGTAACGCTTATGACAAACAATTTAGCAACCCAACAGAATATAGTGTGGGTGTAGGTATCCGCTGGAGATCACCAATTGGACCAATTCGATTAGATATCGCATCTGGTATTTCTAATGATAACAATCCAATTCGATTGCATTTCTTTATTGGTCCACAGCTTTAAAACTTTTTAGCCCTGTGTTTGATCAGGGCAAACAATCTCGGGTTGATTATGACGGAAGTAGAACAGCAACTTACCCCTCCAACAAAACCAAGACCACCGCGGCGCATTGCTCGAAATGTTGTGCTGATTGTGCTGATCATTCTTTTATTATTGGTCAGCTCTTTGGTTGTGATGATGTCAACGGATAAGGGGAGCCGTTTTCTATTAGACCGTGTACTTCAAAGCCAGAAAACCATTAAATACGAATATGAAAGCGGTAATCTGCTTTCAGGCATTATCTTAAAAAATGTGTTGGTACGACTGGAAGGAATTGACGTTTCTTTAGACCGTGCCGATGTATCTTTAGGGTGGAGAGCGATTCTTAAGAAAGAAGTACACCTTAGCCATGCCGATGTTCGTAATCTAAAAATTCTTGATAAGAAACCACCATCAGGTAAACCTTTTGGATTTGATCCAATCAAACTTCCTTTTGTATTGCGTGTTGATGAAGCCAGCCTAGACCATTTGCAACTTCAAACCACAACATCTAAAGTCGATTTTAGCGATATCTATCTAAAAGATGCTTTATGGTCAGAAACAAAATTAAAGTTCAAAGACTCTCGCATGAAAATGGAGTATTTGGCCGTCCAAAATGCAACGGGAGAAATGGACTTTAGTGGAAAATATCCAATCAATGCCAAAGCAGATCTGATTATTCCATCACTCAAAAGCCTAGATATTGATGTCATTAAAGTTGCTGCTAGAGGTTCTTTAGATACCTTAAAAGTAGGATTTGCAACACGTACCCCAGACCTGCTCACAGGTTGGGCAGTCGTCCATCCAGTTCGTGATCATGTACCGATGAATGGTGAGTTATTCTTTAAAAACTATCATTTGCCATTACTGAAAGATCAAAAGTTGTTTGCTAAGGATGGTATTGCGAAATTTAATGGGGATATCCAAAAACTGATTTTAACGTTGGATACAGACCTAAAAGGCGAGCAAGTGCCGGAGGGTCAATATACAGCACAGATGGATACTGATTTAACTCACCAATTGAATATCCGTGAGTTTAATGGCCAGTTGATGGGCGGTGTGGTCAGCTTACTGGGTTTTGTAAACTGGCATGATCATGTGTCTTGGGATGTTAAAGGTCGCTTAGAGCGCTTAGACCCGAAAGACAAAACCGTACCGCAAATTGCACAAGATTTCTTGCCACCAAACTTGGATGCGAATTTAAGTTCTACAGGTTCAATGGAAAAAGGCTTGGTGCTGAACGCACAACTTGCATTTGATAAATTTGAAACTTGGGCGGTTAAGCTAGACCAAGCGGAAGAAAAAGATAATAAAGCACAACCGATGTTGTTGGATGTTTCATGGAAAGGGATTGATCGTGCCATGCCATATATTGGCTGGCTCAGCAGTGAAGAAGGTCATACTAACCTGACCTTAAAAGAAGGTCAGCAAGATATCTATCTCACAACAACGATTCGTCCTCATGAGCAAGCTTTGTTACCAACAGGAAAATATGATGCACGTTTAGATGTAAAAGGCGATCTATTAGATGTGGAAAGCTTCCGTTATGAGGCGGAAAAAGGCAGCTTGTCGGGACAGGCCAAAGTTAAGTTGCCTACCGAAAAGCAACAGCTTTCATGGCAAGCTCAGCTTAAAGCTCAGGATTTTAATCCGCAAACAGTTGCCGCTGCTGCACCGATTAACTTATTAAATGGTGAAATAAAAGCAACTGGTTTTGCCAAACCGAATCAACAAATTATTCAGCTTGAACAGATTGATTTAACAGGGCAATTACCACAAGACAATAAAACAGAAACCATTGCCCTAAAAGGGAAAAGTACGGCTGCCTTGATTTTTAATGATGAAAAAGCAGGTGGCGGCTTTAAAAGTTTTGCCGTGGATTATAATGGCTCTTTAAATGCTTTGAATCAGGGTAATGGTGTATTAAAGATTAAGGTTGCAGGTACGCCTGATTACATCAAGATCAATGAACTTAATCATGATGGTGTGGCAGGAAAAATCTTTGCAACGGGTGCAGTCAATCTTAAAGATAAACTAGGTTGGGATATTGATGCCTCGCTAGTACGTTTTAAACCGCAATATTTCGTATCAAGTGTCAAAGGTGAAGTCTCTGGACGAGTTAAAACACTTGGTGTTTGGTCGGATAAACTGAAACGTATTGATATCCGTCAGCTCAATGTTGCAGGTTTCCTGAATAACAAACCAATTCGTGGTCGCGGTAATCTGAGTTTATTGCTTGATTCAAACCAAGAAGGTTTCTTGCCACAACAATTCGAAGCCAATGACTTATTCTTTGCCTATGCACAGAACCAGTTGCAAGCCACAGGCAATGCGCAAAACTTACGTATTAAGTTGAATGCGCCTGCCTTATATGAGCTTTACCCGGGCTTACGTGGTCGTGCATATGGTAGCTTAAATGTACAGTCGCAGCCACGCTTAAAAGCAACGGCAAATATGATGGTTGATAATTTTGCCTTTAATGATCTGGTGACGATTCGATCGTTACGAGTACAGGGTGAATTACCGACCTCAGAGACCACACCAACACAACTGACTGCAACTTTAGATCGTTTGCGTAATGGCAATCGTGAAATTGAACAAGCGACAGTAAACTTGGCCGGAACACGCAAGGCACATGTGTTGAAGGTGGAGAGCAAAAACCGTCAATCGAATTTCTATCTGCAACTTGCGGGTGGTTTTAATCCGAAGAACGACTGGTTAGGCCAATTGCAAAAAGGTAACTTTACTTCGCGTAATATCAGTTTGGTACAAAACCAAAGTGCGCCGATTATCTATACCACGACGCAACAGGAATTGTATGTTGGTCAACATTGCTGGCAGAGTTCGAGCAGTCAGTTATGTCTGGATCAGCCTGCACGTCTTAGCAAAGCCAAAGGCAGCTTCTCCTTCATTACCAAAAATCTGGATTTAAAAGATTTTACTGCATTTATGCCTGAAGGTTTGGCAGTTACAGGTCAACTCAATGGTTATGCCAAAGCGTCTTGGGCACAGGGTAGTCATCCTAAACTAGATGCTCGTTTAGTCACTCGGAAAGGTGAAATCGGATTGGCGGCGGATGATCCACAAGATCCTGCGACAACGGTCACTTATGATGAGTTGAGTCTGATTGCAAAAAGTATCAGCGAAGGTTTGTTATTACGTGTCGATATGAAGACACCAGATATTGGTACAGGTTATGCCAATGTAATTGTTAATCCGTACCAAGCCAATATGCCAATGCGTGGTGAAGTCGCATTTAATGATGTGCAGTTGAAAGTGTTTAAGCCGTTTATTAAAGACGTACGTTCAATGTCAGGGACTTTGGCTTTGGCCGGTAAAATGAATGGGACCTTGACTCAACCTGAGTTTGTCGGTGAGATGCGCTTGAAAAATGGCGCAATTTCGATGATCTCGCTGCCTGTGAATTTAAGCAATATCCAGCTTTATTCCTCAATACGCCAGCAATCTGCCAGTATTGATGGCGCATTTAATAGTGGTCAGGGTGTTGGGCGTTTGAAGGGTAATTTTGATTGGAAGAATGACCCACATTTAAATCTGACCCTGAAAGGCGACAACTTATTGGTACGCCAAGCACCGATGATCACGGCGATTGTAGAACCTGATTTAAGCTTGGATGTTTATCCTTTTGATCAGAGATTAAGCCTGAAAGGGAAAATTGATGTGCCACGTGCACGTATTTCGATGCCAGAAAGTTCTGCAACGGTGGTGAACTTGTCACCTGATGTGCGTGTGGTTCAACAAGGCCAAGACTTGCTGGCGACTTTAAAAGCGGCTAAGCCGTGGGATATCCGTGCCGATATGACCGTAACTCTAGGCAACCAAGTCATTTTCCAAGGTTTTGAAAGTACCATTCCATTGGTTGGTCGTTTGCACTTATCACAACGTGGTTTAGAAACTGCCATGCGTGCCAATGGTGCGATTGGTGTCAGTCAAAAAGTGAAGATTGAAGCCTATGGCCAAAGTCTTGATTTGAATCGAGCGATTGCACGTTTCAATGGACCATTGGCGAATCCGACACTGGATATTGATGCCAATAAACCGGTTCAAGGTAGTATGGTCGGGGTGCGTGTCACAGGTACAGCCACCGTGCCGAATATTCAAATTTATAACGATGCTGGCTTGTCTGAACAAGAAGCCTTGAATGCCTTACTCACAGGTCGTATTAATGAAGGTAACAGTGGTTTAAGCAATACTGAAGGCTTTAAGTCTGATGTAAATAACACCATTGCTGCTGCGGGTATCAGTATGGGCTTAGGCGGTACGCGTGCCTTGACCAACCAGATTGGTCGTACCTTTGGTTTGAGTGGTTTGGCGTTGGATGCACAAGGTACAGGTGATGATACGCAGGTGAGTCTGACAGGCTATATCACGCCAGATCTGTTTATTCGTTATGGTATTGGTGTATTTACCCCAGTGAATAAATTGACCTTGCGTTATCAGATGAACCGTCGTTTATATCTGGAAGCAAGTCAGTCTTTAGAGCGTGCAATTGACGTATTCTATAACTGGCGTTTCTAACCCTGTTTTAAATTGGGTTTAGAGTCAGAAAGAGGAATTATTTCGATGAAATAGTTCCTCTTTTTTTATGGTTGTAACATTACTTGAACCTCCCCAAAAACCATTCACATAAAAATTAATGAGGGCAGATGTGTTAACGGTCTGAGCTAATTTTTAAACAGATTTCATAACGGATGGTTTTAGAAAATAAAAACTGTGATAAAATTAATATAACTTATTGAAAATAAATGATTTTATGACATTTTTTGGAGGAAGTAAATGAAATCTGTCACTTTTGGTCAGCTTTGGGCAGTGCTTGGCTTAGTGCTCCTTAGTTCGACACTCCAAGTCAATGCCAAGGAATACTATAAGTGGGTCGATGCCAAAGGCGTCACCACTTATTCAGCAACGCCCCAACCTGTACAAAGACAAGAACCTCAGCTCGATCCTGTTAAAAAGAATAGCGCTACCACTGTACAACAGCCGACTGCTCAAACTGGAACGGCACCGAAAGAGCCAAAAATCACAACAGTGACTGCAACTACAGCAACAACACCAAACAAGCCAGTAACTGCAACCACGACAGCCACAAGTAATCTTACTGCGACAAGTGACGTACTTATCCCTGTCAAAAACTGCAATGGGGTCAGATGTTGGGATACGAAAGGTAAGTCCTATAATCTCGTCGCAGGAACGACATATCTCTCTGCCAATGGAGGAAAATGTCAAAAGTTAGGCAATAACATGCGTTGTAGCAAATGATTTGTATGTTTTTATTACGGAAAGCATTGTTTTAAAGGCTTCCTTTTGCAAAATAAACAAGTTTCAGTATGATGTGTGCATCAAATTAGCCGCAGTATGATGATGAAAAAAGTTTTGTTTATTGTAATAGGTTTAGTTTTGGCTGGTTGTGCTGAGAAAAAGCCGTTAACCCCTGAAGAACAATGGCATGGCTATTGCGTCAGTGTGGGTAACGCTGCACGTTCGATCACGTTGGATCGTCAAAATGGAATTGAGCAAAAACAAGCAACGGAATATGCGGCAAAGATTGAAGATGAAATGACACGCAAATTTATCTTTAAAATTTTGGACACGGTTTATGCACTTCCTGTTGATCAATTGAAAAAAGATCCAGAAGCATTACGTGAAAATTTAAAGAAACAGTTTATGGAAGAATGCTTGGTTACTCCACATGACAAGCTGCCAAACTATAAACTTTTTTAATGTGTATATAAAAAAGACAACACCGTTTGTCTTTTTTTATGGATGTAATTTATTGTTTTATTAGACTTTAACCTAAGACCAAAGCGGTATTTCCAAGGGATGAACATTTCGCTATAAAATAATGGGCATCACGTAGAAATACGGTAGTTGCATTAACATTTAACGCGAAGTCTAGTAAAATTTTGCTGTCCACATTACTTGTAAAGCTTGTAGCAAGCTGGAACTTACAAGTAATTTTTTAAAAAAGAGGAATAACACTGTGCTAGAAGCTTACCGCCAACACGTTGAAGAACGTGCCGCACTCGGAGTCCCACCGAAGCCGCTTGATGATGCTCAAACTGCTGAACTCGTAGCCTTATTAAAAAATCCACCAGCAGGTGAAGAAGCTTATTTAGTAGATTTACTAGAAAATCGTGTTCCAGCAGGTGTTGACCAAGCTGCATATGTAAAAGCTGCTTTCTTAGCTGCTGTTGCAAAAGGCGAAGCAACCTCTCCACTCGTATCTAAAGAACGTGCAGTTTACTTACTAGGTACAATGCTTGGTGGTTATAACGTAGCACCACTTGTTGAACTTCTAGACAATGCTGAGCTTGCTGAATTAGCTGCTGAAGCGTTAAAGAAAACACTTCTTGTATTTGATGCGTTCCATGACGTAGCTGACAAAGCAAAAGCAGGCAATGCTGCTGCTAAAGCGGTATTACAATCTTGGGCTGATGCAGAATGGTTCACAAGCCGTGCTGACGTTCCAGAAGAAATCAAAATCACTGTGTTCAAAGTAACAGGTGAGACCAATACGGATGACTTGTCTCCAGCTCAAGATGCTTGGAGCCGTCCAGACATCCCATTACACGCAAACGCAATGTTGAAAAACGAGCGTGATGGTATCAACCCTGAAAAACCAGGTGAAGTTGGTCCATTAAACCAAATCAAAGAATTGATCGCGAAAGGCAACCAAGTTGCTTACGTAGGTGACGTTGTTGGTACAGGTTCTTCTCGTAAATCTGCAACGAACTCTGTTCTTTGGTTCTTTGGTGACGAACTTCCACACATTCCAAACAAAAAAGATGGTGGTGTGTGCTTAGGTTCTAAAATCGCGCCAATTTTCTTCAATACAATGGAAGATGCAGGTGCATTACCTGTAGAAATCGACGTTGCCAACATGAACATGGGCGACGAAGTTGTATTGAAAATTGATCACGCTGCTGCAAAAGTAACTGCATTCAAAGACGGTGCACAAATTGCAGAAGCTGAGCTTAAAACGCCTGTACTTTTAGACGAAGTACGTGCTGGTGGTCGTATTAACTTGATCATTGGTCGTGGTTTGACAACTAAAGCACGTGAAGAATTAGGTCTTGCACCTTCTACATTGTTCCGTACACCTGTACAACCTGCTGACACTGGTAAAGGCTTCACACAAGCTCAGAAGATGGTTGGTCGTGCATGTGGTTTAGCAGAAGGCCAAGGTATCCGTCCTGGTACTTACTGTGAACCTAAGATGACCACTGTTGGTTCTCAAGATACAACTGGTCCAATGACACGTGATGAGTTAAAAGACTTGGCGTGCTTAGGCTTCTCAGCTGACTTAGTGATGCAGTCTTTCTGTCACACTGCTGCGTATCCAAAACCAGTTGACGTAACAACTCACCATACATTACCTGACTTCATCATGAACCGTGGTGGTGTATCTTTACGTCCAGGTGACGGTATTATCCACTCTTGGTTAAATCGTATGTTACTTCCAGATACTGTTGGTACTGGTGGTGACTCACATACACGTTTCCCAATCGGTATTTCATTCCCAGCGGGTTCTGGTCTTGTTGCGTTCGCAGCTGCAACTGGTGTTATGCCACTGGATATGCCTGAGTCTGTACTTGTTAAGTTCAAAGGTAAAATGCAACCTGGTATCACTTTACGTGACCTTGTACATGCAATTCCTTACTACGCGATTCAAGCGGGTGACTTAACTGTAGAGAAGAAAGGTAAGAAAAACATCTTCTCTGGTCGTATCCTTGAGATCGATTTATCAGAAATGGAAAATGACTTGACTGTTGAGCAAGCATTCGAACTTTCTGATGCATCTGCTGAGCGTTCTGCTGCTGGTTGTTCAATCACACTTTCTGAAGAGAAAGTTGCTGAATACTTACGTTCTAACATCACCATGTTGAAGTGGATGATTGCAGAAGGTTATGGCGATGCGCGTACTATGGCGCGTCGTGCTGAAAACATGCAGAAGTGGTTAGATAACCCAAGCTTGTTAAAAGCAGATGCTGATGCAGAATACTTAAAAGTTTACGAAATCGATCTTGCTGACATCAAAGAACCAATTCTTTGCTGCCCGAACGATCCAGATGACGCGAAACTTCTTTCTGACGTTCAAGGTGACAAGATTGATGAAGTATTCATCGGTTCTTGTATGACCAACATCGGTCACTTCCGTGCAGCGGGTCAGTTACTTGACAAAGTACCTGGTGGTTCATTGTCTACTCGTTTATGGTTGGCTCCACCAACTCGTATGGACGAGCATCAATTGATGGAAGAAGGCTTGTATAACATCTATGGCCGTGCTGGTGCGCGTACAGAGATGC
Organism: Acinetobacter sp. Ac_3412; assembly: GCF_013072675.1. Lineage (NCBI taxonomy): Bacteria > Pseudomonadati > Pseudomonadota > Gammaproteobacteria > Moraxellales > Moraxellaceae > Acinetobacter > Acinetobacter sp. Ac_3412. The sequence goes on from NZ_LXUJ01000007.1 coordinate 243,479, forward strand.
CAGGCTGTTCATTGTGTATGGGTAACCAAGCACGTGTAGCACCGAACACAACATGTGTATCGACTTCTACACGTAACTTCCCGAACCGTTTAGGTCAAGGTGCAAACGTTTACTTGGCTTCTGCTGAGCTTGCATCTGTAGCTGCGGTTCTTGGTAAATTACCAAGCCCAGAAGAATATCAACAGTACGCGTCGCAAATTGACAGCGCTTCTGCTGACATCTACAAATACTTGAACTTCGACAAGATGAGTGAATATACAAAAGAAGCTGATCAAGTTGATACCAAGAAAATCCAAGCTGCTCAATTGACCTAATCGATTGTTTTTGCTAAAAATAAGGGCTGATTAATCAGCCCTTATTTTTTATGGATATTTTAGGTTTTATACAGCAAGATGACTCTTTGCACACTTATTATCAACATATATTAGGAATATGTCAGAACAAAAACTATAAGTTACTGGTAAGATATAAAGAGAATGGGGATGTATCTAATAAAGGATTTTTTGATTCAAAGTCAGGGGTGATCGGAATTGATGACTCTTTAACTAGTCAGGAAAAAATATCATGTATCGCACATGAATTAGCCCATGTTGAATTATTTTTAGATTCTAATATTGAAAGCTATTTAGAAAGTTTTGAAAATCATCTAGATTCTTTAGAGGATAAAGTTTATTTTGATCTTTTTAACTGTCAATTTAGAAATACTGTGCATCATTGTCTAATAGATACTATTTTGATGAGCCAAAATTTAAGCAACAGTTTGTTTTATCAAGAAATTCAACTTGTAGAAGAAGAATGCGAATTGACTGTAATTCATGATGACTATTTACAGGTAGATAGTGAGGGGTACAATATAGAAATACCTATTCCTGTTAGTAAGTTGAATATAGAATTTAATTTTGAAAGATTTCAAAGAGTCTATAGTAGTTTGATTCAAATTGACAAAAAATTGAATGGTAACAATATGAATATTCGGGTTGAAGGTGGTATATTATATAATCTTTTTAACGATTTTAAAGAAAATAAGATTTCAATTGAAAAGTTGATTGAGGGTACGAAACAAAATTTATTAAACTAATCCATTTAATCAAAACTCAGTTGGTCTGATGGATACTTATTTATACATGTTGTTCGTTCCACTTTACATTCCAACCAGTCCATCGTTTAATCATCGAAAATGAATGATTTAAAAGTTGATTCAAGTAAATGGCGAAACAATCCCGCTTCTTATGTATTGGTGGATTTCTTAACGGTTCTGCGGTGAAAGATCAAGGTGACAGTTTTATCTGTGTTGAAAATGGCAAACAAGTCAGCTACCACAAAAAGGAAATTTTCCATCAAGACTCGTGGCATCAAGATTACTATGTATGCGAAACGACGACGGATCAACAAGCACGAAATTGGGTTTATGACATCAAGCCTGATTAATGACGCTGATATCATTTTATTAGCTGTGTAGGTTTATATTTCTAGTATCCTTTAAATTAGTTACATGAAAAAGCCCCTTCGTAAGGGGCTTTTTTTAAGCTAAATCATCCTACCAATAACCCAACACTTTCCACCAAAGTCCGCCAATCACCACAAAAATGATGATATTGACGACACTCATGACAAAGCCAGCTTTCCACCATTCACCCAGCGTGGTGTAACCTGAACCGAATACCACAGGCGATGTACCCGTTGCATAATGGGTTAAGGTCATCATGATGCTTGACGCTGCTGCCATCATTAAGGCAAATAACATCGGTGGCGCACCTAACGCCAGTCCAGCTGTATAGAAGGCCGCGAACATGGCGGTGATATGTGCCGTGGTACTGGCAAACATATAGTGTGCATAGAGATAAGCCAGCATTAACAATAAACAGGCCGGCATCCAGCTGAGACCTAAATGACCAATCCCAGTTTCTAACACACCTGAGAACCATGTGATTAAACCGAGCTTATTTAAATAAGTCGCCATCATCACCAAGGCAGCAAACCAAGTGATGGTATCCCATGCGCTTTTTTGCGTCAGGATATCTTCCCAAGTCAATACACCCGTAATCAGCAGTAAGCCTAAACCAATAAAGGCTGTTGTGGTGGGGTCAACCGCCCAAGCTGAACCAAAAATCATGGCAGGGATGCCTGCCCATAACAGCAGTAAAATCCCAAATACACCCAGCATAATGATTTCATTTTTGCTGACAGGGCCCATTTCTTTTAACTTGGTTTTGGCAAACTGAGCCGCATTTGGGGTTTCTTTGACTTCAGGTGGATACATCCAGTACATAATCAACGGCATGATGATCAAGGCAATCAAACCCGGTAATAGCATCGCCAGTGCCCAAGTACTCCAACTCAAGGAAATCTGACTGTTGGTTGCTTTCGCTACCAGATCAACCACCAACGGGTTAGGGGCGGTTGCGGTAATAAACATGGCAGACGTAATCGGGTTGGCTTGGTAGTTCACCAAAGCTAAGTATTTCCCCATACGACCTTCGGTGCCTTTGGCAGGGTCAGAGTCATAACTGGTGGAAATTGCACGGACAATCGGGTGAATAATCCCGCCACCACGTGCGGTATTACTTGGAGTAACAGGTGCAAGAATCAGCTCGGAAAGTACCATGCTATAACCGATACCAATGGTTTTCTTGCCCCAAACTGCGATAAATAAATAGCCTAAGCGCGCACCGAGTCCAGTTTTTTGTAAACCTTTAGAAATCATGATTGAAATACCAATCAACCAGATCAGTGGGTTGGCGAAGCTGCTGAGCGCATCTTGAATGGCGCCACTTGGACTATCATTGGTAACACCTGTCACGGCGACCAATGTAATGGCAATAATCGCAATCGCACCAATCGGCATGGCCTTACCAATAATGGCAGCAATCACACCGACAAACATCGCCAGTAAATGCCAAGCATCAGGATCAACGCCAGCGGGTACAGGAATCACGAACCAGATAATTAATGCAATAAATAAAGAGATCAGCGTCGGGAGAGCTTTGAATCCCATGTAAATTCCCCTTGTTGTACGGGTTTAATAAAATTTATAGTTCTTTATGAATGAATCGTTAAAGAAAATAACCACTAAGCTTTTATTATCGTTGAAGCGAGCGCCAAACTGCAAAGAAAGTTTTGTTGAAACCGCGTTATATAGGTCAATGAGTTAGCGAATGATTTTGTTTAATTCGAGAAAAATAGGGCATTCACTTAAAATCTCTTATTAAATATGAAAGCATCATGCTACATTTTCAGCTTGCTTGATCAAACAATAAGTATGGTATGACTCAATTTTCATGGCAGCAATTAAGACGCTTTGTTTATGACAATCTGCATAATGATGACTATAAAAGTACGGTAAGTACCTGCGTAAACTATCTATTGATTGCCTTGATTATTGGCAACGTTGCTGCGGTTTTGTTGGAGTCCGTCAACGAATTTTATCAACTGTACAAGCCTTATTTCGATATCTTTGAAAATCTCTCGATCATGATTTTTAGTGGCGAATACCTGCTTAGGCTCTGGAGTATTGTTGAGGAGGAGCCACAAGAGGCTGCGTGGAAACAACGGATTCGCTGGATGAAAAGTGGTGGGGCAATTATCGATCTATTGGCGATTTTGCCTGCTTATCTCAATTTCATTGTTCCGATTGATTTGCGTTTCTTACGGGTCTTACGTTTGGTTCGCTTACTCAAGCTAACCCGATATTTTGTTTCCCTGCAAATTCTATTGCGCGTGATTCAACGCGAAAAAGGCTCATTCCAAGCGGTCATTTTTATCTTGGTGATTATGATCGTGATGACCGCATCTGCGATTTATGTAGTTGAAAACAAAGCTCAGCCTGAGGCGTTTAGTTCAATACCACAATCGATGTGGTGGGCAGTAGTTACCTTAACCACGGTTGGTTATGGCGATGTAACACCAGTAACTAACTTGGGTCGGATACTTGGTGCATTCATTACCATTCTTGGTGTCGGTATTGCTGCTTTACCTGCGGGTATTTTAGCTTCTGGCCTTGCCAATGAATTAAATATGCGTAATCAGCGACTGGAGCAAGAGTTTAGGGAAGTACTCCAGGCCAAAGGTTTGGACTTGCTGCATGATCAAGTGGAAATTGAACGGATTCGCAAAAAAGTCGGTTTACCCAAAGAGCAGACCCATGAAATTATTATGCAACTGGTCAGAGAAAAGCTGCTTGAAGATCAGGAGCAGGAAAAGAAACTGTGTCGTTACTGCCCACACTGTGGTGAAAAGCTTCCTGAATAATTTGAAATTTATTATAAAAATGTAGCCTAATGCTTCAGTATAAATTGGTAATGCTTAGCCATTTATTCGGATGTGGCGACACTCAATTCGGCTCTAAAGCTCGGTAACACTGAGACTTAGGGCTTTTTTATTAAAAATTAAAAGTTCAGTTCATTAAGTGCTACTTCACACAAAAGTTATTTCATTTAAAAAAGTTAACAATAATCTTTATCATTTGTGATAATTTCTTGTTTAATGTTTTGTAATTTTTAAGCTTATTTTAAGTTTGCGCATCCTATGAAGTTCTCCCAACATGATTAAGCGGCGTTATCTAATTTTACTATTGCTTCCATTGGCATTTATTTCCTTATTTGTCGGTGTGGGTGAGATGAGTCTTGCTGGTTTATGGGCTGGCAATCCTCAAGAATGGCAACTGTTCTGGACCAGTCGTTTACCACGTCTCATGGCAATTATTGTGGCAGGTGCGGGCCTAAGTGTCTGTGGCTTGATTATGCAATCACTCAGCCGCAACCGTTTTGTTTCTCCAACCACCGCAGGTTTATATGACTGTGCCCGTTTAGGTGTACTGGTTTCGATCATCTTGCTACCGAATGCTTCAATTTTTGTAAAAACAGGTTTTGCCATAACTGTGACACTGATCGGGGCAATGGCCTTTATGAGCATTCTGGCAACCCTTAAGCATCGAGATACCGTCTTTGTTCCACTGGTGGGGATGATTTTCGGCAGTATTATCTCAGCCTTTACCACTTTCATTGCCTTGCAAATGGATTTATTGCAGAACTTGGCGGGGTGGTTGCAAGGTGATTTTTCCACCATTTTAAATGGTCAATATGAGCTGATTTATCTCAGTGTTCCTGTTTTGATTCTGATTTATATCTTTGCCAATCGTTTTGTCTTGGCAGGCTTGGGACAGGATTTTGCCACTAATCTTGGACTGAATTATAAACAGACCTTATTTCTGGGCTTGTTATTGGTCTCGGTGATTACAGGTGTAGTGATTGTGACCGTGGGTGCGATTCCTTTTCTTGGGCTGATCGTACCGAATTTGGTCAGCTTATATCTAGGCGACAATATCCGCCGGACCTTATCACATACGGCACTCCTCGGTGCTTTGCTGGTTCTGCTGTGTGATGTATTTGGCAGGGTGGTGATTTACCCCTATGAGGTGTCGGTGAGCCTGATTATGGGCATCGTTGGTAGTGTGATTTTCCTGTGGTTATTGCTCAGGAGATACCGCTATGCCACATAAAACCAAGCTCATTGTTTTAGCCTTTTTAACTATCCTCAGCATTGCCTTGTATTTAGGTTGGGGCCTAGGTGTGACATGGCAATATGCACTCGGTCTGCGTTTAAAAACTATTGCCGCAATCATTGTCGCAGGCGTTGCTGTAGGTGTGTCGACTTTGGTGTTTCATACCATTGTCAATAATCGGGTCGTGACACCGCAGGCACTAGGATTGGATAAGTTATATGAACTATCCAAGACCAAGATTATTTATTTCTTTGGTGCCAGTACCTTGCTGTCATTTAACTTTGTCTTGGATTATTTGATTAGCTTGGTGTTAATGCTGAGCTTTGCCTTATTGTTGTATCGCTTTATTTTCAAGAAAGTTGCACAGCAAAATATTTACTTCCTGCTGTTGGTCGGGCTGATCTGTTCGACTTTATTCGACAACATGACTACCTTCTTTCAAGTTTTACTCGATCCTGATGAATTTCAGATTGCAGCCTATGCCGGTTTTGCCAGTTTTAATGTGGTGAAAATGGAAACCGTTGGACTGTCTTTACTGACCATTGTGCCGATTCTATTTTACAGCCTCAAACACTACCACAAGCTCGATGTGATGGCCTTGGGACGAGATCATGCTCTGAACTTAGGTCTAGATTATGACAAGACCAGTCGTTTGCTTCTCATCCTTGTGGTGCTGGCACTTGCTTCTGCTACAGCCTTGGCAGGTCCGATGATGTTCCTTGGCTTGCTGGTACTTAACATTACTCTTGAGCTGTTCAAGACCCATCAGCATCACATCTTATTAGTCGGCATTATTTTGGTCAGCATCCTGTGTCTGATGATTGGGCAATTCATCGTATTACATCTATTGAATCTTAAAACCACGCTCAGTGTGATCATTAATTTTGTCGGTGGAATTTATTTCTTCTGGATATTACTGAAGGAAAATAAAAAATGGCAATAGAGCTAAAGAATTTAAGCAAAAGCTATCAGCAACAACAGGTGGTACAAGAGCTTTCACTCAGTATTGCCAAGGGGCAGTTTACTGCTTTTATTGGCCCGAATGGTGCGGGAAAAAGTACCGTGCTTTCGATCATGAGCCGTCTAATCGAGGCTGATCAAGGACAAGTTTTGCTGGATGGACAGGATCTACGCCAAATGAAAAGTGCCGAGATTGCAAAAAAACTGGCCATCTTAAAACAGTCTAACCATACCGAGTTAAGACTGAGTATTGAAGATTTGGTGGCATTTGGTCGCTTCCCATATTCACAAGGACGCTTGACCGCAGAAGATCGTGAGGTGATTAACCGCTCCATTGCCTATATGGATTTAGAAGCATTACGCCATCGCCAATTGAGTGAGCTGTCAGGTGGTCAACGTCAGCGCGCTTATATCGCCATGATTCTGGCACAAGACACCGATTATATTTTGCTGGACGAACCTTTGAATAATCTGGATATGAAGCACTCTTCACAGATTATGAAGGTGTTAAAAGATCTGGCTGAAAATCATGGAAAATCCATCATTGTGGTAATTCATGACATTAATTTTGCCTCGGTCTATGCCGATCACATCATTGCCATGAAAGAAGGGCAATTGGTCTACCAAGGTCATCCACAGCAGATGATGGATGAACGCATTCTCAAAGATATTTTTGATTTTCACATCCCGATTCAACAGGTTCAACAGCACAAATTAGGTTTGTATTTTATTAGTTAGGAGTTCGTTATGCTTTTCAAAAAAACATTGCCAGTCATGATGCTGAGTGTGGTCTTGGCTGCATGTAGTAATTCCGAAGCACCTTCTGCAAAACAGGATGTAAATGCTACTGCGACACAGGATAGTTTGAGCTTTAATAGTAAGGCTGGTCAGATCACGATTCCTGCAAACTTGTCTCGTATTGCGGTACTGGATACCAATGCCCTGAATACCATTCATGCCTTGGGTGCGAGTGATAAAGTGGTGGCCTTACCCAAGGGCACGCTCTTACCGAAAGTATTGCAAGATTTTAATGATGGAAAGTATCTGGATATTGGAACAGCCAAAGAACCGAATCTGGAAAAAATTGCAGCCAGTCAGCCTGAACTGATTCTCATGAGTGGCCGTATGGAAAATTTGATGGGTCAGATTAAACAGATTGCGCCAACTTATTTTGTGGATGTGGATTACAACGATCAGTTTAATTCCTTTAAACAGCAAACACTAAATATCGCTGAAATGGTGGGTAAAAAGCCAGAAGCTGAGCAGCAGTTGCAAACTTTAGAAAAAGACATTAACGCATTAAAAGCAAAGACTAAGGGTAAAACAGCCTTAGTGATCTTGGTCAATAACAGCAAAATTGCAGCGTATGGGCCAGGCTCACGTTTCGGTAATATCCATGATCTATATGGTTTTACTCCTGCAGATCCTTCAATCAAAGTCGGCTTGCATGGTATGGCTGTGTCGCATGAATTTATCGCTCAGAAAAATCCAGATTATCTATTCGTGATTGACCGCGGTGCTGCAATTACTGAAAATCAGCAAGGTGCAAAACAAGTGTTGAATAATAAGATTATCAACCAAACCAAAGCCGCGCAAAATGGCAATATCGTATATCTGGATTCAAGTAACTGGTATCTGATGAACAATGGTCTAGATGGCATGAAGGACATGTTGAAAGAAGTGGCAGATGCTGTGAAATAAAAATTCAATTTGCTGATTTTATAACAAAAACCCGAAGGACTTTCTTTGGGTTTTTTATATGATGGGATTTAATAAATCACTACTTTTATAACATCATGCGTATTTCTTTATTGCATTTGGGTACGGCGATTTTAGCCATTTTGCTGCTGATTTCCGGAATTCAGCCTTTTGATCGAACCACGTGGTGGCTTGAGGTGATACCCGTATTGATCGTAGTCCCGTTATTATTTGCCACTTATAAAGCTTTTCCACTCACTCCTCTATTATATGGGCTGATTTTCTTGCATGCCATCGTGCTGATTGTAGGTGGGGCGTATAGCTACGCACGCGTGCCGTTGGGTTTTGAGATGGCACAGTGGTTTGGTTTAGAACGTAACCCTTATGACAAAATTGGACATTTTATGCAGGGCTTTGTACCTGCCATAGCTGCGCGTGAAATCCTGATTCGTAATCATATTTTAAGCAAAGGCAAAATGCTCAGTTTCATTGTGATTTGTGTTGTGTTGGCCATCAGTGCCAGCTATGAATTGATTGAATGGGCGGCAGCATTGTCTTTGGGTCAAGGGGCCGAAGAGTTTTTGGGGGCTCAAGGGGATGAGTGGGATACACAGTCAGATATGTTCTTTGCCCTGATTGGGTCGATCACAGCCTTATTGTTATTCTCTCGAAGGCATGATCGACAAATAGCAGAGTTAATCTAGTCACTGCCAAAGCAATGAATCTGCCATTAAGACACGGCAGATTCATTTTTTTGTGAATATTTGGCGTAGGCTAGCGCAATCAATAGAATCGCCAGACCACCTAAACTTAATACAAAACCCACCCAAATTGGCGCTAACCAACCCATATTATGACTGAGGACCCAGCCTCCTAAGAATGCACCGAGCGCATTGGCCAAGTTGAAAGCCGAGTGATTTAATGACGCAGCCAAAGTTTGTGCATCACCTGCAATATCCATCAAATGGGTTTGTAAAGCACCGCCTAGACCGATCACGGTAAAACCAATCAAGAATAGGGCAGCAATTGCTGTATAAAGATTGGACATCATAAAACTGGCGGCAACAAAGGCGAGTGCAGAACTGATCAGAATGCCAATAATGGTTTTAAATAGATTTTTATCAGCCAACCAGCCAGCAACCAGACCACCAATCACCATACCTACACCCCAAATCGCGAGGGCCACAGGCACCACTCGAATATCGGCATGGGTATATTCGGTTAGAATTGGTGAGACATAACTATACACCGAGAACATGCCACCAAAGCCAATTGCACCAACGGCAAGAGTCAGCCACATATTGATATTTTTTAAACCTGCCAATTCTGCTTTGATACTGGCGGTTTTCTGCAATGGGATATTGGGAACAAATAGGCTGACCCCAATCAGTGTAATAAACGCAATCACCGCAGAAAATTCAAAACCTGATTTCCAGCCAAATCGTTGACCCAACCATGTGGCAATCGGCACGCCAATGACATTAGCAATCGTTAAACCCATCATGACTTGTGCAATCGCTGTGGCACGGCGTTGTTTACCTGCCAGTTCAGCCGCAACCAATGCCGCTACACCAAAGTAAGCACCGTGCGGAAATCCTGCAATAAAGCGAGACAGCAACATGGCTTCAGGTGTAGTGGCAAAAGCGGTTGCTGCGTTGGCCAAGCCATAAAAAAGCATCAAGCTAAGCAATAGCGTCTTACGGGGTACTTTTGCCCCTAAAATCGCAATAATCGGTGCACCCACCATGACACCGAGTGCATAGGCACTAATGAAATAGCCTGCATGTGGCACACTGACATTTAAATCGGTGGCAATTTCTTGAATTAGCCCCATTGCCACAAATTCGGTGGTGCCAATACAGAAACTACCCACTGCAAGGGAGAAAATAACTAGGAATAAGGAATAGTTGGGTGAGGGAGATGAGTGCAAGGGAGAGCTTGACGAGGACATAATATCTCGAGTCTAAAAGTACCGCCGTATTATATTCGACTCGCTTTGGGAAAGGTGAAATAGAACACAATTTTTATCTCAATTGGTTTGGGGGCGGTACTATATAAAAACACAATAATTGAATGATAATTATTTTCATTTATGTATAATGCAAAGCAGACATTTTTAGCTGAATTTTTATAAAGGGTGGGAAAAGAGTGAAAAAATTATTAATTAGTCCATTGTTGCTTGTTTCAGTTTATAGCTTTGCTCATGAGCCCTATGTTGCGCCGCTTGCATATACAACGGAACAAACCCAAGTCGCAATTATCTCGGGTTATGCAGAAGAAGCTTTACAAAGTGAATATGCATTAAAAGATGCGAAGTTTGAGATTACCGCACCGAATAAAACTAAAACCACAATTGAGCCAGATTCTAAGCTCAGTTCGGCAACTGTATTTGATTTGAAATTGCCTGAAGCAGGAACTTATACGGTCAAAACCAGTGCCAGTTATCCATTGAAATATGTACAAGATCAAAAAGAATGGAAAATGTTCTTTGATATGCCAGCAGACAAAGCACCTGCTAAAGCTGAGCGTGATTTTGTCATTCCGTCAGATTTAAAAGCGAAAAAATTTACCCCTGTTGAAATTACCCGTGAATGGACATTTTTGACTTATGTGTCTAAAGAGAAAAATACGCCAGTGCAAGTAAGCACAGCACCGATTCAAGTTGAGTTTTTAACCCATCCTAGTGAGCTAAAGGCTAATCAAACGGTGAAAATTAAAGCATCGAAAGCCAATCAAGCATTGGCCAATGCCAATGTGGTCATTCGTGCTAAAGGTGCAACCGATAAGCAAGGCATTAGTTTGAAGACAGCCGCAGATGGCAGTGCTGATTTAGTCTTTGCTAAAGCAGGCGAGTATCTGATTGAAGTCAGTGAAGCAGTCGATGCCAAGCAAAAGCCAAGCAATCAGTTCTATAGCATTATCAGTGTTGCTGTAAATTAAGAAGCAGAAAGGCTAATTCATCTGAATTAGCCTTTTATTTTGATGTCAATTTTATTGATTTGACTCATCATCCATCGCATTACTATAAAATTTAACGCCCAATTTAATTCGATCTCGACCATTGCTCATACGCCAGCGATTGCTATCTCTGAGTGAATAGACACAGCCACAGTATTCCTGTTGATAGAATTCTTCACGTTTGCTGATCTCCAGCATACGGACTGCGCCGCCATGTTTACGCCAGTTATAATCCCAATATTGGATATCTGGATAATGTGCAGCGGCACGTAAACCACAGTCATTGATTTGCTGCATATTCTTCCAACGTGAAATGCCCAGTGAACTGCTGATTAAACTAAAGCCATGTTCATAGGCATATAGTGCGGTACGTTCAAAGCGCATATCAAAACACATGGTGCAGCGAATGCCTTTCTCAGGCTCATTTTCCATGCCTTTGGCACGGGCAAACCAGTTATCCGTGTCATAGTCACAATCGATAAAAGGAATATTATGCTTTTCGGCAAAGCGAATATTTTCCTCTTTACGGATTAAATATTCTTTCACAGGATGAATATTCGGATTATAGAAAAAAATTGAAAAGTCGATGCCAGACTCAATCAAGGTTTCCATCACTTCACCTGAACATGGTGCACAGCATGAATGCAGCAACAGTTTGTCGTGTCCTTCAGGTAGGCTGAGTGTTTGGCGTTCAAGCGTCTTTTGACTTGGATGAGGCATCGTCGGCATAGTCTGCAAAAGTGAATTGTTTATTGTAAAAGCTTTAAACGACTTTGGAGCTCTAATTCCATGAAATGTTCTCAGCTCAAGCTGAAAATTTTTAAATACCAAAAGCACTGGAGTGTTAATCGCAATTGGTGTGCTGAGTTTTTAAACGCCCGTGAACAGGTAAGTAATGAAATAAAAGTCATGTTGAGACAAACTAATTAATATCATGCTAAGATGAATTAAATTCAATAATGGTAGTGGTCGTGTTAGAACTCCGTCATTTAAAAACGTTAATTGCTTTAAGAGAGCACGGTTCATTAGTATCTGCAGCGACAGATTTATGTCTTACGCCATCGGCAATCTCACATCAATTAAAAGAATTGGATCACTGGTATGGGGTAGAAGTGGTTAACCGTCGTAGCCGCCCTGTGAGTTTTTCCAATGTGGGTGAACGTTTACTGAAACTGGCAGATGATGTACTGCCACAGGTGCAAATTGCACAAACCGATATTACCCGTATTGTGCATGGGCAAACTGGACGAATTATTTTCTCATCGGAATGCCATAGCTGCTTTGATTGGCTCATGCCATTACTCAATCAATATCGCCTGCAATATCCTGATGTGGACCTAGACTTTGCAGCAGGCTTTGAATCGAATCCGCACGAGTTATTGCAAAATGCGGAATTTGATTTATTGATTACGGCTGATCCCATTGCATTAAAAGGGATTGAGTATTTCCCAATCTTTGAATATGAATCTCGTTTAGTGCTTTCTAACACCCATCCCTTGGTGCGTGCTGAACAGGTTTCAGTCGAAGATTTGGCAGAAGAAACTTTAATTACCTATCCCGTCGATAAGCATCGTCTTGATATCATGGCGCATTTGTTTATCCCAGCCAATATTCAACCCAAACATATTCGTACCACAGATTTAACTCAAATGCTGATCCAATTGGTTGCCAGTGGGCGTGGTATTGCAGCATTACCTGATTGGGTGGTGAATGAGTATGAACAAAAGGGTTGGGTGGTAAGCCGTCGCTTGGACTGTGTTTCTCCACAGGGTTTAAGACGGAAGCTTTATGCGGGTTATCGTAGTGAAGATAAGGAAAAGAATTACTTTGAAGGCTTTATTAAGCAGTTGGAGAAGTTTTCCAAATTACGTACAGTATATTATGAACAGTAAGCAGCGATCGTTGGTTAACAGGTAGTGGCAGCGCCACTACCTATTTCTTAACGCAAGATAAGTACCGATTTTATAGTTCTAGTCTAATCAAGATTTACCAATCAGCAAGGACAATATCCCTGCGGCAATCAGTGGACCTACAGGAACACCGCGTAATAGCGCAACGCCTGCCACGGTTCCAATCAGAAGTCCTGCAACTACATCGGGTTGATTACTCATTAGTTTGACCCCGCGTCCACCGAGCCAAGCCACCAATAATCCAACCGCAATCGCAGCCAAAGACTTAATACTAATAAATGATTTTAGAATACTTTCACCGCTGATTTTGCCGCTTGCGATCGGCGCAAGGACACCAATGGTCAGGATAATAATGCCAATATTCAAACCATGATTTTGAATATAGGGGAAAAACTGATTCAGAGGAGTCAGTTTAACCAAGATCAGGCATGCTGCTGCGATTGTGACTGCCGTGTTTTGACTAAAGATACCGCAGCCCAATAAAACAAGCAGAACCAATAAGTTGACATCAAATTGTGAAAACATGCGCGAAACGTTTGCGGGAAAGAAAGTTGAATTATATCGTAAAATGTAGGCTAACTTCGGTTAAATTCATCTTAATAGGAGAGGGGAAGGCTTTCACACTCAGGCTTTTGTAGATTCTCCAAGACATTAAAAAAGCCATCTTTCAACTAAAAGTTGAAGATGGCTTCCTTGAGCAAAAGAGATTAAGCCAGTTTTTTGAATGTTCCATAATAGGCAATTTGTTCATCCCAGAACTGTTCCCATAAATCGCAATATTCAAGGCAAATTTGGCGGATCGATGCATATTCAGATTCAACACAGGCCTGTGCCAATACGAACCATAAATCGTCTTCATGATCATCATCAGCTGCTTCCGCTGAGGCATCATGTGAAACGCCATGAACATAGTAGTAACCGCTATTAACATCAAAGCCGACAGCGTTGGTTGCTTGACGTAATGCAGGGCTAAATAAAATGACTTCCTCTTCCGCGACTGCTAACAGGGCAGAAACGGCTTGATAGCTGTGAAATGAGTTTTCCAGATAATTGCGAACACGTTGTGAAATGCGAGAAGGTTGATAGTCATTCCGTTCTGCTTGACTGAGTTCAAAGTCATTTAACACATCTTCAAACAGTGGGTAGTGGGCATACTCAGGATTGCCTGAATAGTAACCTTCTTCGTCTAAACCAGGACGGAAACCAAATTCATCCAGAATATTAAGATTAAGTAAAAAACGAGGGAACATTTTAGAACCCGATAATAAACGTGGTTCTAACTGTTTGGTTTGAAATTGAGCCATTAATAACGCATCAGTAAATACTTGTACGATGGCATGGCGATATTCTAAATGAATGTGTTTTAAGGTTTCTTTATCAATAACACCGTCATTTAAAAGTTGAATAGCTGGATGGCGTGAAACAGGGTGATTTGAAATTTCTGCACGTAGTTGTTTCAGAAAGTTCAGGTTCTTGTTCCATTGTTCTGCAGAAATACTATTCTTCATTCCTTCAATAGCTTTCTGTCTTGGGTCGTTAAAGTTTTCAAATTTTTTTGGCATAGTCTTGTACTCGATGAATTAATAATATTATTGCTTTTCCAATTATTTAGTTAGATTTTGTTTGGTTGCTTATGAATATAACTATTAGTTCAACCAAAGAACTTTTTATTGGATGATTTAAATATAAAATGAATTTTTTGTGAAATCAATTTATTAAGTCGGCTAAAAAATAGCAAGAAAGTTTATGAATTAACTTAACTGTAAGTAAACAGTGAAGTGTTTCACGGAAAAAACAAATATTTTAAAAATAGAAAGATTTTTTTACAAATGATCTTGTATGTAGACTGATTTTTACATACCCTATAAAAGGAACAATAAAGAAAATACGACTTTTCTATTAATGCTCTTAAAATAACATAAACATACATAGTGGCCAGAATTTTCCAGCATGTAAACTATGTCTAAATAATGCATTAAGTTTTTTGATAGAATTCTACAAGGATAATAAAATGTCAAAAAAAGAAGATATTATTGCAACGGCTCTAGACCTTTTTAACCGTCATAACTACAGCTCTGTGGGTGTGGATCGAATTATTAGTGAGTCGGGTGTTGCTAAGATGACGTTCTACAAATACTTTCCTTCCAAAGAGAACTTGATCGAAGAATGCTTGTCTCGAAGGAATAAAAGTATTCAGGCGGCTATTGAACATGAAATTAGCTTAATCGAAGCAGATGATTATTTGGGGAAAATCAAGGCAGTCTATTTTTGGCATTTATCTTGGTTCAATTCCGATGATTTTCATGGTTGTATGTTTCAAAAAGCTTCTCTGGAAATTCTACAACAATATCCCTCTATTATTGGGCCAATTGTCGAATATCGAGAGTGGTTAATGGCTTTGGTTGAAGATTTATTTGAAAAGGCTAAAGTATTTCAACCTCATGTGCTCACAGCCATGTATATCAATATTTTAGACGGTATGACAGCTTATGCAAAAGTGAATAAGGATCATGCTCAAATCGAAGAGTGTTGGTATTATATTGAGCGTTTGATTCATTTAGAGGCGGCCTAAATGTTCGTGTCATCCTTTATTTATAAAAGGATGACACTGCTTTATCATTGATTGTTGACAACGATAAAAGGTATTTTTCGAAGATTACGCCACCAGCGGAATAATAAAAAATGATTCCATGTTTTTTGGAAAAATAAACTAAATTTTTCGGCTAATATATTTTCTTGTATTTCATTTTTTTCTGATTGAGTTAAATCTAAAATTTGTAACGAAAGTTCAGAACCTTGTATAACAGTCGATAACTCAAGTGTTAGTAGCTCTTTATATTGAGTAAAATACGAAGATGGGCAATCAAGTGTGATGTAAAGTATATTCCCAAGCCCCCAACACCAAATTTTTTCAATTTCAGGATGCCCTAAGCCAAAAGTATAAATGAATCGTCTAAATTGGCGATGATTTAAGTGGCGTGACCAGAGTTCTTCACTTAAATTGGAATCTTGACTTGATAATGCGGTAAATGCTATTTTTCTTAAAATCTCAATATCATCATTAAATAAACTAATAAATGCACTCTCTTGTTGTTCTAAAAAGAACTGTTGATGAATATCATTCGGAAATGAAATAGAGATGACAGTATTTTCATATTTTTGTTGTATCGCTGGGAAAATGTTGAAAAGAATTTTTCCAAGTTCAAGGTTGATAAATTTAAACTCAGCGTTTGAGAGCTGTTCTTGCATTTCAACAGTGGGCTGATAGGCATAAGTCGCGATCACATAGGTTGGATGGGAGATACCCTGATCATCTTTTAGCTCTAAAATATTAATGTGAGGGCTAATCTGGCTTTCGTTGGTACCTTCTATTGGTTGTATGGATAAATAGAGGGGAAATGATAAGACCAATTCAAAATTCTCATAAAACCAAACCAGCGCCTGACTACGTTTTTCAGTGTTCTCATCATTAAAGTCATAAAAAAACTGCATGATATTTTTATAGTCTTCAATATTTATCGTTGAATCTTGAGTTGTCATAAATGGACTTTCCTTTTTTTAATTATAAAAAAAGGTGCTTTAAGCACCTTTTTAATGAAAAAATTTATTTTTCAACAAATGCACGTTCAATCACATAGTCACCCATCACGCCCATACGCGGTGATTCAACCAGACCATGTTCATCAAGCAGTGCTGCAACATCTTTAAGGAAGGCAGGGCTACCACACAACATGGCACGGTCAGTTTCACGATTGAAACGTGGTAAACCAATTTTTTCAAATAGTTCACCAGATTCAATTGCAGTCGTTACACGACCTTGAGTATGGAACGGTTCACGTGTAACAGTTGGGTAATATACCAATTTGTCTTTAATCCCTAATTCTTCAAAGAACTCGTGGTTCGGAAGTTCATTTAAGATTAGATCTTGGTAAGCAAGTTCTGATACATAACGTGTACCGTGGACCATAATTACTTTTTCAAACTTTTCGTAAGTTTCAGGATCACGAAGCAGTGAAAGGAATGGAGCAAGGCCAGTACCAGAAGATAAAAGGTATAAATTTTTACCTGGTAATAAATCGTCGTGTACTAAAGTGCCTGTAGGCTTTTTAGAAATCAGGATCTCGTCGCCCACTTGTACTTTTTGTAAGATAGAAGTTAATGGACCGTCTTGTACTTTAATAGAGAAGAATTCGAGTTCTTCTTCATAATTCGCACTCGCGATCGAATAAGCACGCATTAAAGGCTTACCATTCACTTCAAGGCCGATCATCACAAACTGACCATTTTTAAAACGTAAGCTGGTGTCGCGTGTAGTTTTAAAACTGAAAAGCGTGTCATTCCAGTGGTGAACATGAGTAATGCGTTCAACGTTAAAAGCAGCCATTAAAGGTCTCGATCACAGTTAAAAGAAACAGATGGCTATTCTAATCTAAAATCATTCTCGATAAACTGAATATATTTAATTGTGTTTATAAGAAAAAGTGATGAGCAACTCAGTAGTCATGCCGATCATTGGCCATATGCATTCGCCTTATCGGGAGAAGTTTGGTATTCCGCGACAGCCAAATCTCGTACAAGTCGAGTCCTATATAGAGATGGTGGAACCTTATAACGATATTCTAGCTTTTGAAGGTATCGAAGATTTTAGTCATTTGTGGCTGCTATGGCAGTTCCATGAAAACAAAAATCAAGATAACTCTTTGAATCAAATGTCTAAATTTCGTCCACAAGTGCGGCCGCCACGACTCGGTGGTAATCAAAAAATAGGTGTTTTTGCCACGCGTAGTATGTATCGTCCATCCCCAATGGGGTTGTCTGTGGTACGTTTTTTACGTGTTGAAAAGCAGGGTAAATCAGTTCGTCTGTATGTTATGGGCAGTGATTTACTGCATGGTACACCGATCTTAGACATCAAACCGTATATCCAATATTCGGATGCAATTGTGGATTCAGTCAGTGGTTATGCGCAAGAAGAACCAATCCGAAAAATAGTACTTTGGACGGAAACTGCACAGTCACAACAGCAACAGTTATTAAAGCAGAGGATTTTGGATAAAAAGATATTCGATGAACTGGAACAAGTGTTATCTTTAGATCCAAGACCTGCGTATCAAGATGATGCTGAGCGGGTATATGGCATGCGTTTTTCAGAATTGAATATTCGTTTTACAGTGGATGATCGGAGTGTCACAGTTGTCGCTGTAGAGCAAAGCTAAAAAACTTTAAAAAAATAATTGAGTCATATATTTGGGGAATTGACGGTGATACAAGCGCAGGAAAAATTTGCAAACTTTTCGTTTACGATTGATGTAACGTGGTGCTTAGAGCAACTACTGAAAGATGGTCGTATTACTGAACGGGATAAGTTACTCATCCAAACCACACATCGTCAGAAGGATCAGTTGAAATGGCATCCTTTGCAGTGGATTGCCAATTTTAATTTAAAAGATCAACTCAATGTCGGTTCCACGCTAGCGATGAATCGCTTGTGTCAGTGGTTAGCTGAAAAAGCAGATATTCCTTTATTTGTGATTGATCCACTGAAAGCGGATGTGGCCGCTTTAACCAGTGTGATGTCACAAGAATTTGCGGCCAGAAACCATATTCTGGCGGTTGAAGTACACGCAGATCGGATTTTGATTGGAACCGATCAACCCTTTACCACTGAATGGCTCAATAATTTGGAGCGTAGCTTAGCACCGAAGAAAATTGAGAAAGTGCTGCTCAATCCCGAGCAACTGCAACGTTATCTGGTTGAATACTATCAAGTCAGCCGAGCGGTCAGTTCATCGCAGAACTCTAGTCTTTACGATCGGGAAAATAAAGGTGTTGAGGCTTTATTACAGTTAGGTGATACCCAAAACCCTGATGCCAATGATCAGCACATTGTGAAGTTGGTGGATTGGGTGCTGCAATTCGCCTTCGAGCAAGGCGCCAGTGATATTCATTTGGAGCCAAGGAAAGATAAAGGTAAGGTACGTTTCCGTATAGATGGCGTCTTACACACGATCTATAACATGCCTGCTAATACGCTTACAGCCGTGATTTCACGTATAAAGATTCTTGGTCGTATGAATGTGGCAGAAAAGCGTAAACCGCAAGATGGGCGCTTAAAAACGCGTACGCCGAAAGGGCAAGAAACAGAATTGCGTCTTTCTACCTTGCCGACCGCCTTTGGTGAAAAATTGGTGATGCGTATCTTTGACCCAGAAGTGTTGGTACGTAGTTTCCAACAATTGGGCTTTGAAGGGCATTTATTGCAGAGCTGGCAGCAACTCACTCAGCACAGTCACGGCATTATCTTGGTGACAGGCCCAACAGGTTCAGGTAAAACCACCACGCTGTATTCATCGTTAAAGCAATTGGCAACCGAGCAGGTCAATGTCTGTACTATTGAAGACCCGATTGAAATGCTGGAGCCAAGCTTTAACCAAATGCAGGTCAATCCGAATATTGAATTAGGCTTTGCGGATGGTGTGCGTGCCTTAATGCGTCAAGACCCTGACATTATTATGGTCGGTGAGATTCGTGATCACGATACTGCAAATATGGCGATACAAGCGGCATTAACAGGGCATTTGGTGCTTTCTACTTTACATACCAACGATGCGCCGTCGAGTTTGACTCGTTTACATGATCTTGGAATCCAACCTTTCCTTACTGCAGCAACTATTCTCGGTGTCTTGGCGCAACGTTTGGTGCGTCGTCTTTGTCCGCATTGCAAACAGCAAACCGCCATCAATGAGCAAGAATGGGAACATCTCACTTTTGACTATATGATGGATATGCCGACCACAATGTATAAGGCAGTAGGATGCGAGGCGTGTCGTCAGACTGGCTATAAAGGCCGCGTTGGCATTTATGAGTTCATGCCAGTGAGTTTGGAGTCAAAGTCATTGATCAGTGCAAATTGCACACTCAATGATTTAAGGGCACAAGCCAAAAAAGAAGGGATTGAGCCCTTGCGTATTGCAGGGGCACGTAAAGTCCTTGAAGGGGTAACCACTTTGGAAGAAGTTTTACGCGTGGTGCCTCTGAGTTAAACAGAAAATTTGAATCTTCAGATTCACCTCATCTTCATTTGTTTTAATGCCTACATCGAAATGAAGAAGCCACAATGAGGGTATCAAGATGAACGTTTTTTCTAAAGTTGCAGTGATTGCTGGTTTGGTTGGTGTGACAACTTTTGCAGTTGCAAATACAAATGCAGTAAATCAACAAGCACTGGCACCAACTCAAATCACTACCGTTAAACAAGCATTGACGATGAAAGATGATACGCCAGTGCAATTAAAGGGTTATGTGGTGAAAGCAACAGGTGATGAGAAATATCAGTTTAGCGATCAAACCGGTTCAATCACCGTCGATATTGATGATGACCTATGGCAAGGTAAAGCTGTATCGGCAAAAACGCCTGTAACATTGATTGGTGAAATTGATATTGATTACAAACCAGCCAAGCGTGTTGAGGTTGATGTAGATCAAGTTCAATTCTAAGCAATCGGATTATCCCAAAAGACCACATGACAATCATGTGGTTTTTTGCTTATGCTTTATTCTCAGAAAAATCTTATAGATCAAGAGAGAGGGTTATTTTATGCGAATTTTATTGGCTGAAGATGATGCCTCTCAGGCAGAGAGTATTAAAGACTGGTTAGAGATGGATGGTTATAGCATTGATTGGGTTGAACGTGGTGATCATGCCATCTTGGCGGTCGAACAGCATCAATATGATTGTATCTTACTGGATCGGGGCTTACCACAGGCCACAGGGGATGACATTCTGAAAGCGATTCGCCGTCAGGACAGCAAAACTCCGGTTATTTTTATTACAGCCAAAGATCATATTCATGATCGGGTCGAAGGTTTAGACCTTGGTGCTAATGATTATTTGGTGAAGCCATTTAATTTAGAGGAATTATCGGCACGGGTCCGTTCACAATTACGCCAGCATCAAGCCCAAGCAGGGCTGTATCTAAATTTTTCCGATTTACAGCTAGACCCACAAGCCAAAACACTGAGCAAAGCAGGACAGGCCATTAATCTGACCGCAAAGGAATTTCAGATTTTGCATAAACTCATGCAAAAGCCCGATCATATTTTGACACGGGAACAACTGGAAGAATCCTTATATGCATGGGGGGATGAAATTGAAAGTAATGCCATTGAAGTGTTTATTTATCAGATTCGGAAGAAAATTGGCGGGCAATATATTAAAACCATTCGTGGTTTAGGCTATCGCATGCATCAGGAATAACAGCATGAAAGTGGTGTCTTTACAAAGTAAACTGGTTAAAACCTCTTTAATCAGCTCCGTCGTTGCAGGATGTGTGGCACTGCTTTTATTCGCGGTCATTTCTGCGTACCAAACCATGCAAGTACAAGACGAAATCATGGATGAGATTTCAGATATGTTGCTTATCGCGGATTTAACTAGCCCTTCTGGGCAGCAAATTGATGAACTCAGTGATCAGTTTGATATTCAATATCGTTTGAGCAATCAGCAGCAGGTACTGACCCAGTCAGAAGACTTTCAACTCGACCAACAGTATTACAGCTTGATTGAGGCCGCACATGGCGACTATGGTTTGATTTGGCAGAAAGGTCAACTCTGGCGAAGTTATGCGGGTGAAGATGAAAATTCGCATATGCAAGTGTTGATATTGCAACCTTTAGAGGAACGTTTCCAAGATTTACTGCATAACTTTGTGGGATATGCACTGGTCTTAATGTTGGTGTGGTTAATGCAGTGGATCATGCTGCATTTCTTGATCAAGCGCCAATTTAGCGTGATTCATCAACTATCAAAGCAAATCTCGGCCAAGAATGCAGATGATCTTAGTCCTGTTCAAGCGGGTGATGTGGAGTTAAAAGAACTACAACCGATGTTGAGTCAGCTCAATCGCTTATTACAGCGCTTAGAACAGTCCCTACAGGCTGAACAACGTTTTACTGCGGATGCCTCGCATGAGTTACGTTCACCGTTATCTGCCATTCAAATGCGTTTGCAGTTATTGCAGCGTAAATATCCAGAACGCGCAGTTGACTTTAGCCAAATGCAGCAGGATGTGAGTCGAGGCATTCAAATTTTAGAGAATTTATTGTTATTGGCACGTTTAGACCCAGAGCACACGGATAATTTGCCCAAGACTTATTTTTCGATGCAGGAGAGTGTTGAAGAGGCCATACAGGCACTTCACTTATTTGCCAAGGAAAAGCATATTCAATTGCATTGGCAGGCTGCAGCAGATCTGCAGGGGCAGATTCTTGCCAATCAGCAGTTGATCTTTACCTGTGTTCGAAACCTTGTGGACAATGCCATCCGCTATACGCCAGAACATGGACAAGTCTATATCACTTTACAGCAACAGCCGCAATATTTGGCTTTGATTGTCGAAAATGAAGGACAAGGGATGGATGCTGAAAGTTTGGCGCGTTTGGGTGAACGTTTTTATCGAGCTTTGGGAAGCAAAACACAAGGCTCTGGTTTGGGTTTATCAATTTGCAGCAAAATTGTCGAGTTACATCAAGGCAAAATTCAGTTTGAACAGTCCCAATATGGTGGTCTGAAGGTCAGCATCCTGCTTAAACGTTAAGTTGGGTTGGGGGTGAGATCAAACGCATTAAAAAAGCAGTATGCGCTGACATACTGCTATTCCCACGTTTTTTGTTATGTCCGATTATTATTATATTACTTTGTTAAAATCAGGCGATTATTACGGGTTAAACGTAAGCGATATTCCTCACCAGCATGCATGATGCGGATTTCGCGACCTAAGGCAAAAAGGTTGTTTGAATGCAACATTGGCAATGATTGAGCTGCATCGGTACTACGAGTAAATAGGCTGAATGGTGCGTTCATTTGTTATGCTCCGTGGTGTGTTTTTTAATGTTTTAAATGATAATCATTATCGAATAGGCCTGTCAACGGAAATTTTAAGAATTTACAAAATCATCTATTAATTTTATTTTTTGACATGGGAATGCTGTGTGGAATTCCTTAGAATGAATCTGAAAAGCTGAGAGATTTTAAACGGTTATGACAAAGGCTACAGTTGATGTTGCGATCGCAATTTTATTACACAAAACTAAAGTTTTAGTGGGTTGGCGACAAGCAAACCAACATCAAGGCAATAAACATGAATTTCCTGGCGGAAAAGTTGAGGAGGGTGAAACACCCGAACAGGCTTGTCGTCGAGAAATTTATGAGGAAGTTGGGATTGGTTTAAAAGAGTGGCATGCTTTTGATGTGATTCGACATGAATATGAAGACATCATTGTCAATTTACACTTATTCCATGCTTATGTACCTGATGAGTTACTTAATCTTATTCATCAACCATGGGCTTGGTATAACCGTGATCAATTGATTGATCTCAATTTCCCGAAAGCAAATACCGTAATTCTGCAACGTTTAAGTTGGCCACATCTGATTAAAATTAGCGATCAGATCGACGCTTTGCCGCAACAAGAGGCGCTATTGTATTGGCGTACACAAACGGATGGTATTAAGCAAATTGAGCAGCAGCTTGATGCTTTAAAGGTCGATCAATTGAGAAAACTCATTGTTAATGTTGATCTGTGGCAAAAACTAAGTGTAGAACTGCAAAACAAGATACAAACCATTCATTTAAAGCAATCGCAGCTGATGAGTTTAAGCAAAGGTGGCTTGGTCGTGGGGAAACGCTTTATCGCTGCTTGTCACGATGCTGTGTCGTTACAACACGCACAGCATATTGGCTGTGATGCTGTGTTTTTGAGTCCTGTACATGCCACAGAGACGCATCCAGAAACGAAAGTATTGGGGTGGGATCGTTTTCAGGAATTGGCACAGAATAGTGATATTCCTGTATTTGCTTTAGGTGGGCTTGCACCGGCAGATTTAGAACAAGCCCAAAAACATCATGCTTATGGGCTTGCTGGAATTCGACAGTTTAGTTCAATTGATTAAGCTTAAAGTGTCTGAATGGTTCTACGTGCTTCTTGGGCCTTAATGGTATGACCGCGTGCTTCGCTCGCTTTCAGGATGATAAACCAAAGCTGTTTCTTCATAGCGTTGCTTTGCGCATAACTTAAGCCACGACGTGCCAATGCTTCGGCATTGGCATATTCTTTGCGCTGATCCGCGATCATTGCCAAATACAAATAAGTTTCTGTGGCTTGTGGCGCAATACGTTGTGCTTGTAAGGCATAACGCTCAGCTTCTGCGAGTTGCTGTTGCTTGTACGCCACTTGTGTTTTCTGCATTAAAGTCTTAAATGCAGGTAACTGGCTACCATCATTAAACTTTTGCTGAACCTTTTGTTGTGGAACAACAACGGGCACACTTTGACGTTTAATTTCTTTCTGTTCATAAGGTGTAATTTTTACACCAGAAGAAGATTGGATGACCTTCTTCTTTTGCGAGCTACTCGTTGGTGGCTGATTTGCTGGTTTGGTGGTTTTCTCTGGCGCAGTTGTACAACCCGCGAGTAGCAGCACACCAAGTAGAACCGAGGTTTTATTCATCATGTCCAATCATCCTTGTAAACTTAATTGTCACTGTTACCGTTATAGCTGCCGCTAGAAATAACGCGTGTTGGAGTGTGATTGGATAAATCTGTATCCATTTGAGTTTCACTTTCACGAATATAGTTGCTTATACCGTCATTATGATCATCTGCAGGTGTTGCATCGTTCGGAATATAAGTTGGTTCTACTTCGTAGTGAGATTGACCGCATAGGGTTGCACGACGTGGAACAGTCTGACGCAGTAATGGAATATACATCGCACCATCACAGCCTTGAGCAGATAAATCACCGCTGGCACTATCAATCCATTGCCATTGAACATTATCGGTTTGGCGCAGATTGACAGGTTCTTGACGGAGCTGTTTCATCACATTGATCCACACAGGCAATGCACCTGATGAACCGGTTAAGCCTGTTACTTTATTGTCATCCAGACCTAACCAGACAACTGCAACATGATTGCCAGAATAACCTGCAAACCATGAGTCTCTGGTGTCATTTGTAGTGCCAGATTTACCTGCTAAATTCAGTGATTCTGGTAGGCTGTTATATGCAGAACGACCCGTACCAGAACGCATCACTTGCTGTAAACCATAGTTAATAATGTATGCAGCTGCTGGGTCGATGGTTTGTTGTACATTCAAGCCATAACGTTCCAGTAAATGGCCTTTGGCATCGACTACGGTACGAATTGAACGTGGTGGGTATTTAAAGCCACCTGTCGCAAAATTACCGTAAATACTCAATACCTCCATTGGTGACATATTTACAGCACCAAGGTAAATCGAAGGGTAGGCAGGGATATCAGAACTTACCCCGAACTGTTTGAGCTTATTGCTGAATGCAGATAAACCAAATTCATTTGCTAAGCGTACAGTAGAAAGGTTGTATGAATTTGCTAATGCTTGTTGCATTGGCACAACACCATGTTCACCACCACTGTAGTTCTTTGGTGTCCAACTCTTGTCGCCATCAATTGGAATATTGACTGCACTATCTTCGATTGGGCTTGCCCATGTATAACGCCCAGATTCGATTGCATTTAAATAAATAATTGGTTTGAGTAATGAACCCACTTGACGTTTAGCATCTAAGGCACGGTTAAAGCCTGTAAAGTCTTGAGTGGAACCCACAGCTGCAACCAATTCACCATTTTCAGGATGAGCAACCAATACTGCACCTTGTAAGTTTTTCAAACGGGCAGGGTTGGCTTTGGCTAAACGATCGACAGTGCTCTTAAATGCATTTTGCACTTGGGTCTGTGCAATTGGATCAAGTGTGGTAAAGATTCTTAAGCCTTGATTGGTAATATCACTTTCTTGATATTCAGTGCGGAGTTGACGACGCACAATATCCAAGAAATCTGGGAATTTTGCAGGACCTAAAGTTGGTTTACTCACCACGTTTAATGGACGGGCAATTTCATCTTGGTATTCAGCTTCTGTTAAATAGCCCATCACTTTCATGTTGTTTAACACAACATCACGGCGCTTTTTCGCAGATTCAGGATTACGCCAAGGATTATATAAAGAAGGGCCTTGAACCAGACCAACCAAGTAGGCTTGCTGTGAGATATTCAGCTCACGTAGAGGTAAGCCAAAATAAAACTGTGATGCTAGACCATAGCCATTAATCGAATAGCTACCATTTTGGCCTAAATTCACTTCATTTAAATAGGCTTCAAGAATCTCATCTTTGCTGTAATGTAATTCAATCAATATAGCCATCAATGCTTCATTGACTTTACGTTTCAGCGTTTTCTCTGGTGATAGATAGAAATTCTTGACCAACTGCTGCGTTAAAGTTGAACCACCTTGACGGCGACCACCTGTGGCATTACTGACCAAGGCACGTGCTGTACCACGGATCGAAATACCATGATGATGATAGAAATTACGATCTTCTGTTGAAATTAGTGCTTCAATCAGAGTTTTTGGCACTTTATTTAGTTTGATTAGAACGCGGTCTTCATTGTGCTGTGGATAGATTCCACCAATCAATAAAGGCTCTAAACGAGCGACACCTGTACTCGAAGGCTTGGTTGAACGGATTTCACTCACCTGACCATCAGCGAAAGCAAGTTCTAGTACTTGCTCAGGTTCATTACTATCGCCATAGTCAAAACCGCGGGTATGTACATACATCTGGTTGCCTTGTACTACATAGCTACCAGACTTGTCATAATTCGCTGTGTTTTTGTAACCCAGTAATTTTAACTCTTGGGTAAAATTCTCTTGAGTAATCGGTGCACTAGAATAGATTTCTAATGGGCGAGCAAACACCTTGGCAGGGATGTCCCAACGCTGACCTTCAAACTTGTCACGAATAATATTATCCAAGCGGATCAGATAGATACTAAAAGCAACAAAGACACCTATCACTAACATTGAGAAAATGAGTGCTAGAAAACCAATACCACGTTCAAACTTCATAGATTTGCGTTAAAACCAAAACAATGTCGGTAATGATGCGATAGCTTATTGTCATTTTGCAATCATAAAACTGTGAATAAATAGCAACATGCAATAAAAACTTTAAGAATGCGTTGACATTAAACGTATAAAAAACAACGGATAGACATTTTTATACTTTTTAATCAATCATCAACGCAACATTGGTTGTTAATGATATGATAGTCAGTAATCGCGACGGAGCTAAATTATTCGTGCAAATTTCACATAAATCCTTTCGAAATATTGGTCTAATTGGACGACCAGACAAGTATTCTGTAGTAGAAACGTTATGTTTAATTCATGATCATTTGATCACTTTAGGTTTAAACCCCGTTTTTGATCAGGAAACAGCCAAACTGGTGCCTTATAGTTATGGGCAGACAGTGAGCCGAAATTTACTTGGGGAAGTGGTTGATTTAGTTGTGGTTGTAGGCGGTGATGGTTCACTTTTACATGCTGCACGTGCATTGGTTCGACATAATACGCCTGTAATTGGAATTAACCGCGGTCGACTGGGCTTTTTAACAGATATTAAGCCAGCAGAAGCGATATTTAAGCTTGATCAGGTGCTACAAGGTCAATTTCAGCTGGATCGCCGTTTCTTATTGGAAATGGAAGTTAGAACCAATGGTGAAACGATTTATGATGCAATTGCATTGAATGATGTGGTTTTACACTCTGGGAAATCGGTTCATATGATCGATTTTGAACTGAATATTGATGGACAATATGTCTACCGTCAGCACAGTGATGGCTTGATTGTTTCAACGCCAACAGGTTCAACCGCATATTCACTTTCAGGTGGCGGGCCAATCTTACATCCGAGTATGGATGCAATAGCCTTGGTGCCGATGCATCCACATACGTTGTCGTCACGACCGATCGTGGTGGGTGGTCACAGTGAAGTTAAAATCACCATTCGTGAAAACCGTGTTTTGCCGATGGTCAGTGCCGATGGTCAACATAGTGTTGCATTAAATGTCGGTGACACGGTGCATATTCGCAAACATCCGTTTAAACTAAGCTTATTACATCCACCAGGTTATGATTTCTATATGGCATGTCGTACCAAATTGGGGTGGAATCAAGATTTTGAATCTTTTCAACAGGATGACTCATGAATATTGAACAAATGCTCGCTATTTTAAATCCTGAAATTGTTGAGCGCCTTCGTACTGCTGTTGAAATTGGCAAATGGCCAAATGGGATTGCATTAACCAAAGAACAGCGTGAAATCTGTATGCAAGCGGTGTACGCATGGGAAATGGAACATTTACCAAAAGAGCAGCGTAGCGGTTATATTGATCGCGGTACTAAAGATGAGGGTGAGGAATGTGATGATGATCATCACAAACATGAGCCCGAATTTAAACCGATTCGTTTTGTTTAATTTAAGAAGCTCAGTGATTACTGGGCTTTTTTTATGTTTACAAAATATAATAAAGAATCTTATGAAACATTTAAAATCTGTTTATGCACTATTATCTCTTATATTTTTTAGTGGTGCTGTATTGGCTAAACAACCCATTGAATGTTTACTCAAGGTGAAGGTCGTTGCCAACCAGAAATACACTTCTCCCCAAACCGAATATACAAGTATAAAGAACGATGGTTATCCCATGTTATTGATTGGGATTCAGGTGATGGAGTCGCAATCAATACGAAGCTCCCAAAAGATCAAAGCCCATCAGACATATTGTAAGACACTTATAGGTCAGCAACTAGATGCCTATCTTTCGGGGTCCCACGATCCGAACAAGATTACAATCAAAATAGGTGATCATCTGAAGTTAAGAAATATTCATTCTTCAGGTCAGGAATATCCGTTTTGGCCAGATTTTTATTATATTGAACCTTAAAACCAAGGCTATCCAATATAACCTTGGTCATTCGTATAATTAGAAACGACTCTTCCACAATTCTTTCGCTTTTTCCATTGCATCATCATAGTTATTGACTACACCCATGGTATACAACGCGATTCCCATCGTTTCGACGATTGCCAATTCGCCATATTCATGCGTATGTTCGCCCAACCAAACCGCTTTAAACACAGCTAAATCAAGCTCTTCTTCAATTGGGCTACGATCAGGTGTTAACTTTGGCAATTCATGTTCGTACAACTCACCATTTTGAATCCCACAAATTAACGTTTTGGCATCAGGATTACGTTCAAACTCACCCCCTTCACCTTTAATCACAGCACTGTTTTGATAACCCAAGCGGAACGCTGTCTGTTGATGTGAAGTTCGATAAGCAGGGTGGAAGATCGCTTGTAAGGTCGCTTTGGCATTAAATGGATTAATCAGGCGTGCCAAAGTATGGATTGGGGAGCGTAACCCCATCACATTTCTCAGTGAGATCAATTCACTTAAAATTGGTGAAATGGCTTCAAGTGGTAGATAAGCAAAATTGTGCTGTTCAAGTTGTTCACGGACATCTTGTTGATTTTGACAAATCGAATAGCCTAAGTATTGTAAAACTTGCTCGGTATAGACACGGTTAATGGTGTGACCTGATGCACCATGCATCACAATCTTGTAACCATGATGTGCTAAAGTCAGTGCTGCCAATAAGAACCATGGATAGTGCTTACGCTTGCCTGCATAAGAAGACCAGTCAAGATCGACATCAAGTGGCTGAAAGTTGAGTTGATCACGCGTAGCTTGGACAAATCCTGCTAGTTCATCGACAGATTCTTCTTTAACACGGAGTAGCATTAAGAATGCACCCAACTGCACATCCAAGACTTCATCTTTTAAAATCATGCTAAAGGCTTGATAGGCTTCTTCATAACTGAGCGAACGGGAGCCTGTTTTGCCCTTACCTAAAATACGAACATACTGAGCAAATGGATGTTCTGCGGTTTTATAGATATTACGTTTTGTGTTCATGGTCGTATTGAAGGTTGTCACAAAGAATAAAATGAATATGACATAAAACTGAGCTGTGTAGCATAAAAAAACCAACAAGCTGTTTAATCAATAAGCAACTGTTGTCTAAAGATAGACGATGCAAACAAAATTATTGACCGAATCAGTCTAGTGATTTGATGTAAACGGGACATGACATCCCATCTAAAAGTTATTAGCATGGCTGCGAACAAATTTTTAAAAACAATGAAAGCGAAAGGAAATAATGATGTTAGCTTACGATTCAGATTTGGAACTCTTCCGCGATAACTTTAAACGCTTTATGAGCGAGCAGATTGCACCGCATTATGAGCAATGGGAACGTGAAGGCATCATGCCGCGTTCAGTATGGAACGCATTAGGCGAAAATGGATTCTTGTGTGTCGATGTCCCAGAAGAATACGGTGGTTATGGTGTGCCAACCCATTATTCATTGATGTTGGTTGAAGAGTCTGCACGTGCGGGCTACTGTGCATTATCAACCGCGATTTCATGTCACTCTGAAATTGCAGCACCCTATATCCAGCACATTGCTACAGAAGAACAAAAACAGTATTGGTTACCAAAAATGGTGTCGGGTGAAGTAGTCGGTGCCATTGGTATGACTGAACCGGGTGCAGGTTCTGACTTACAGGCAATGCGTACCAGTGCCATCCTGCAAGATGATCACTATGTATTAAATGGTTCAAAAACCTTTATTTCAAATGGTCAGCATGCAGATCTTGTAGTTCTTGCGGTGAAGACTGATCCACAAGCGCGTGCGAAAGGCGTGTCACTCATGTTAGTGGATACACATTTAGAGGGCTTTAAAAAGGGCACCAACCTCGACAAAATTGGTTTGCATTCACAAGACACCTCGGAATTATTCTTTGATAATGTCAAAGTACCGAAAGATCAACTATTGGGCCAAGCAGGACAAGGCTTTGCTTACTTGATGCAAGAGCTTCCACGTGAACGTACCGCGATTGCTGCGACTGCATTGGGTGCAATTCGTGGTGCGATTGATATTACCACGCAATATGTAAAAGAACGCCAAGCCTTTGGTCAGGCAATTTCACAATTCCAAAATACACGTTTTGTATTGGCGCAAGCGAAGATTGACGAGTTGGCGACAGCAGCTTTTTATAATCAAAACGTGGCTTTATATAATGAAGGCAAATTAGATGTAGAGACTGCTGCGGCATTGAAGAGCTTCAGTAGCGATATGCAAATGAAAGTGGCTGATAACTTGCTGCAATTATTCGGTGGTTATGGTTACATGACTGAATATCCAATTTCACGTTTCTTTGTGGATGCACGTATTCAGCGTATTTACGGTGGTACCAACGAAATCATGAAAGAAATCGTGGCGCGTGGCATTATCGGTAAAGCTTAATTTGCATTTATCTAGTCAAACAGCCTGCTTTCGAGCAGGCTGTTTTGTTTTCACTATTTGCTCGATTGAAGAACAGGATAGTTTTGCTGTTTAGGCAATTGCTGTAAGGCTTGATTGATCTTACGTAGAAACTCATCGGCTTCATCTTGCCGAAAGATATCTTCCGTATATTCACTGCGTTGTTGAAAGCGGCCACAGCCTTGTATTTGCATGTTAGATGGATTAAATGACCAATCATTTGGGTTTTTTAGGTAAATGCTTAAATCACTTTCACAACTTTTCCATAAATTTACGAATGCATTCGATTGTTCTGATTTGAATCCTGTTGCAGGGTAAACCGTAAAGCCCTTCATTGCGGGATTGGCATATTGAGTAAACCGCTCAACGGGCATACCTCCCCAAAAAATTGCAGTATTTTCAGGCAAGGCGATACCGGTTAAGTTTTGTTCTTTTAAGGCATGAGTTTGCTGAAATTCTTGTTTAAAGTGCTGTGATTGATAAGTGAGTTTGCTTTGAGGCGGTACAGCTATTCCCCGAACTTGACCGCCCACTGGGGTGATAAAGTAAGGCGAGCGATCGGTGCCATTGCAACCTGCAATCATGGGGCAACCACCACATGCGCTTAAACCGAGACTAATTAAACTCAATAAACCTAAGCTGAAAATCTTATTCATTGTATTTTACTGTTGTTATGACATCTTCTTGCAGTATAACCAATCTATTCTATTGAAATGTTCAAATTTAAGCGGAGCGAATCGTCCGCTTAAATTCAGCTGTGTTTATTCAGCACTTTGTTGTGTCGATTCATCAAATAGATTTGAGCAACTTTGAGGTTGGCAACCTGCCAACATAATCGCTTTCGGTAAGCTGGCATACATATTAGTCAAATGCTGTTCAGCAGGATGTCGATAATTCCAGAACAAGAAATGCTTTGAACGTTGCTGATTAAAGTTTTGATAGAAGTTATTCTGCTTCTGCAAAGATTCAGCGTCTGGTGTTGGACTTCGACCATGTTCGTGTGTACCCACTGTGGTCATCAGCATGATATCTTGAGTTTTATTTTGATTCTTTAACCAATCTGCCTGCCGATTGAGCAACGCATAATTATCAAACCAGAGTGAAGGGCTGGCCGCAATATAACGTTGAAACATTTGCGGTTGGCTAAAGAAAGTGTGTAAAACAAATAGTCCACCAAAGGAATGTCCAAATAAACTCTGTTGCTGTGGATTAACTTTAATTTTGGTCTGAATCGCAGGCTTTAGTTCTTTTTCTATAAATTGAATGAATTGGTCTGCGCCACCATAAGTGTATTTGGCTTGTTTTTGAAATTCAGTCGATGCTTTTGGGGTGTAGTCTAAAGCACGCTTTTCTACATCAAAACTGTTTTGCTGTGGGTAGCCGATTGCAACAATGGCAACTGGTCTCAAACCTAAACGATTTGCACCACCACCCACTGATTTAGCGATATTGGCAGCGCTATCAAATGCGGCATTGCCATCCAATACATACAGAACTGGAAAACCTTCACTTGGGACTTCACCAGCAGGAACAGAGATCTGAATCAAATAATCATGTTTTGTATATTTGGATGCCAATACAAAGCTTTGTTGAATATTGGTTTGTGATTTAAGAGGTGCTTTATTTGAACTAGAGGTCGTCGGTTGAGCAAAAGCCAATGGTGTTGCCATGAGCAGAGAAAAAGTCAAAATACCAAGTGGTTTAAACATAATTTATTCGCAAGCATTGAAATTTTGCTAGCAATATATAATGAAAATCATTATCAATAAAGTTTGGTAATAAAAAGAGTTAAAACTCAGCGTGTTTAATAGCTTAAAGTGTTGTTATACTAGCTCGGATAATCAATTCACAGATGAATTGTAATCCATTCTTATAGATGATTTTGCTGAGGCTGCATTCAATGGTAAACGATGGACAAAACACATCGAATTCACTTAATTTAGAACAAATTCGTAACGATATTGATAGTGTTGATCAACAAATCCAAGAGTTACTCAACCGCCGTGCGACGCTTGCAGAAGCTGTAGCAAAAGCGAAATTTGCATCTGAAGAGAATCCTCTGTTTTATCGCCCAGAACGTGAAGCACAAGTGCTACGTAAAGTCATGGAACGTAATCAGGGGCCTTTGTCTGATGCAACTATGGCACGTTTGTTCCGTGAAATCATGTCTGCATGTTTGGCACTTGAAGCACCACAAAGCATTGCATTCCTCGGACCAGAAGGGACTTATACCCATTCGGCTGTGCTAAAGCATTTTGGTAAAGATGCTGTTGTACGTCCATTGCCAACCATTGACGAAGTGTTCCGTGAAGTTGAAGCGAGTAGTGCACATTATGGTGTGGTTCCAGTGGAAAACTCATCTGAAGGTATCGTCAACCATACACTGGATTGCTTTAAATCATCGACAGTCAATGTGATTGGTGAGGTTGAACTTCGTATTCATCACCAATTCCTTGTGTCTGAAAACACCCGTAAAGATAGTATTAAGCAGATTTATGCACATCAGCAAACTTTGGCACAATGCCGTAAGTGGTTAGATGCACATTATCCTGGAGTAGAGCGTGTCGCGCTAAACTCAAATGCAGAAGCGGCACGCCGTATTCGTAACGAATGGCATTCAGCTGCGATAGCATCTGATATTGCGGCAAGCATGTACAACCTTGAGATTTTACATAGCAATATTGAAGATAACCCAGAAAATACCACGCGTTTCCTTGTGATTGGTCGTGAGAAGATTCCACAAAGTGGTAATGATAAAACCTCTTTATTGATCTCTGCGCATGATCGTGCGGGTGCTTTATTGGAAATTCTTGCGCCATTTGCCAAGCATCAAATTAGCTTAACCAGTATTGAAACACGTCCTGCATTGCCTGAAAAATGGGCTTATGTGTTCTTTATTGATTTAGAAGGACATATTGGTCAGGAAAATGTTGCAGCGGCATTGGAAGAAATCCGTCCAATGGTGAAAGAGTTACGCGTACTCGGTTCGTATCCAATCGCTGTTTTATAATCCTGTTTTATCGAATGGATAGATGACTTCGGTATCTATCCATATCAATGTCGTCTTATTAGGCAAATATGTTTTATGTCTCAACCATTATTTAAGAAAGTTGCATTTATTGGGCTTGGACTGATTGGGTCGAGTCTTGCCCGTGTGATTGTGGCAGAACAACTTGCATCTCAAATTGTGGCTTCAACACGCTCAAAAAAAACATTAGAAGATGCTAGGGCACTCGGTCTTATTCAACACGGTTATGCAACACCAGAAGATGCAGTTCAGGATGCAGATTTAATTGTTTTAGCGTTACCTGTGCGCGCGACACAAAAAGTGCTGGAACAGATCAAGCCTTATCTTGCAGACAATGTCATTATTACTGATGTCGGTAGTACCAAAGGTAATGTGGTTGAAGCCGCTAAAGCTGTATTTGGTGAAGATTTACCTGTCGGTTTTGTACCAGGCCATCCGATTGCAGGTGCAGAGCATACAGGGGTGCATGCTGGTAAAGTTGATTTATTTGTCAATCATAAAGTGATTTTGACACCACTTCCGACCAGTGCTGATTGGGCGGTTGAAAAATTGATTCAGCTTTGGTCTGCAGCAAAAGCAGAAGTGATTTGCATGGATGTTACTAAACACGATGAAGTGTTGGCACATACCAGTCATTTACCGCATTTGATGGCATTCAATCTGGTCGAGCAACTGGCAAATCGTGAAGATAATTTAGATATTTTCCGCTATGCTGCAGGAGGTTTTCGTGACTTCTCGCGTATTGCTGCCAGTGATCCACAGATGTGGCATGATATTTTCTTTGCCAATAAAACCGCAATTTTAAATGCTGTTGATGGCTTTGAACAGCAATTGTCCGTTTTAAAGAAATTGATTGAACAGGAAGATTCACACGCGTTGATGGGGCTGCTCGGGCATGCTCAAGCAGCACGTCAGCACTTCAACCATATGTTGGCCAAAAAACCTTTGATGGAGAAAAACAAGGTGACACAGCAATTTACCATTTTACCGGGAAAGAAAACATTTACAGGTAAATTCACCGTACCGGGTGACAAATCTGTGTCACATCGCTCAATCATGTTTGGGGCGATTGCAGAAGGCACAACACATGTAACAGGTTTCTTGGAAGGTGAAGATGCACTCGCAACTTTACAGGCTTTCCGTGATATGGGTGTGAGCATCGAAGGACCGAAGAACGGTGAAGTCACTATTCATGGTGTGGGCATGCAAGGTTTAAAAGCGCCAGCAAGCGCTTTGTATATGGGTAACTCTGGCACCAGTATGCGTTTGCTGTCAGGCATGTTGTCTGCGCAAAAATTTGATTCAGTGATGACGGGTGATGCGTCATTGTCTAAACGTCCAATGGAACGTATTGCGAAACCACTTCGTGAAATGGGTGCTCAAATCCAAACCACAGGCGAGAAAGGCACACCTCCAGTCAGCATTACAGGTAGCCAAGCCCTTAAAGGGATTCAATACGATTTACCAATGGCGTCTGCCCAGGTGAAATCAGGCATTTTATTGGCGGGTTTGTGGGCTGCGGGTGTAACTTCAGTGACTGAACCAGAACCAACCCGTGATCATACTGAACGTATGTTGCGTGCTTTTGGTTATGATGTGAAAACCGAAGGCAATAAAATCTCGCTTGTGGGTGGTGGTAAATTAGTCGGTACCGATATTCAAGTGCCTTCTGATATTTCATCTGCTGCGTTCTTTATGGTCGGTGCTGCAATTACTGAGGGTGCAGATGTGGTCCTCGAAGCAGTTGGGATCAATCCAACGCGTACAGGTGTGATCGAAATTCTTAAGCAAATGGGTGCTGATCTAACTGTAGAAAATGAACGTATTGCAGGTGGTGAGCCAATTGCAGATATTCATATCAAAGGTTCTAGAACACTGAAAGGCATTCATATGCCAGAAGACCAAGTGCCATTAGCCATTGATGAATTCCCAGCATTATTCATTGCTGCTGCATGTGCCGAAGGTCAAACGGTTCTGACAGGAGCGGCTGAGCTGCGTGTTAAAGAATCTGACCGTATCCAAGTGATGGCAGATGGTTTAAAAACCATGGGCATTGACTGTACCCCAACCGACGATGGCATCATCATTGAAGGTAAGGGTAAGTCTGGTGACTGGGCAGCCATTTTCACTGGCGGTGAAATTGAATCACATCATGACCATCGTATTGCCATGAGTTTCAGTATGGCTGGTTTACGTACTTCAGGTAACATCACCATTCATGGTACAGAAACTGTGGCAACTAGTTTCCCAACCTTTACCGAACTTGCAAATACAGCAGGTTTGGATTTACAGGTTGTGAATCCATAAGTTGATTTGAAAAGGCAGTGTTTAGCTTGATTAATTAAGTTAAATACTGCTTTTTTTATAAGCATATTCATAAAAACAATTGGCTAAACATAAGGCGAAAACGCTTAAATAATAAAAATGCTGAGTTTGTAGATGTACATATCTAATCGGGTCTAAATTTATCAATTTAGCAATAGAACTAAGACAATCAGCTAATCTATTAAAGACAATTGTATATATAATAATTCTTACCGTTCGCGTCGGATTTACTCTGCGATCCAGAGTTAAAAACATAAAAATAGAGGGAATAGCATGAAAACGTTGCAATTTATAGCAGATTGCCCAAAACATGGGGTGGTTGATCATCCACCGAATGAATGCTATATCACGCAAGAGTACGTGGCTGCATTGCTGTATAAACAATTAGAACAATATGGTTTTGATGCACAACATATTCGTCATGAGCATGAAAAGATTGAAGTGCGCATCGACAATCATCAATTACCGCTTTCAATTCTATGTTCGCAGCAAGATACCGAAGGACATATTCTCTGTGAAATCTCAGCCAATCCACAGCAAGAACAAGCTTGGTTTGAGCGTATTGAGACACAAAGTATTATCCGCCAATTGGCTCAGGCTGTCGAAAATAGCTTAAAAGCGGAACATAGTTTTTCCCAATTTGTCTGGAAAAGCTAAGTCAATTTTGCGCATTAAATCTTAATTGAAGTGATTTAACATCATGACCGTTTGGGTGTATGGTGTATATTTATTTAAACGCTTTATTTGAGAGTATAGGTGCATGATACAGGTCGATTTTTCTAAATTATCACCCCAAGCAGTTTGGCAACATTTTGAGACCTTATGTACGATTCCTCGACCATCCAAGCATGAACAACAACTCAGACAACATTTAAAAGATTGGGCTGAACAGCGCAATTTGGAAACCTATGTCGATGACATTGGTAATTTAATTATTAGAAAAGCTGCTACAGCAGGTAAGGAGCAAGTTGCAGGAGTGATTTTGCAGGGACACTTAGACATGGTGACTCAGGCAAATCGTGGTACGCAACATGACTTTTTTAAAGATCCCATTCAACCTGTATTAAAAGATGGCTGGTTAATTGCTGAAAATACCACACTAGGTGCAGACAATGGTATTGGAGTTGCGCTGGCACTGGCGGTATTAGAATCCAGTGATATCGCACATGGGCCG
The DNA here is from genome assembly GCF_013072675.1 of Acinetobacter sp. Ac_3412. Taxonomy (NCBI): domain Bacteria; kingdom Pseudomonadati; phylum Pseudomonadota; class Gammaproteobacteria; order Moraxellales; family Moraxellaceae; genus Acinetobacter; species Acinetobacter sp. Ac_3412. The sequence continues at coordinate 281,301 of NZ_LXUJ01000007.1, forward strand.
ATTGAAGTTCTGCTAACCATTGATGAAGAAGCAGGAATGAGTGGCGCTCGTTTGCTTGAATCAGGCGTGTTAACTGGACAGTGGTTATTTAATATTGATACCGAAGAATGGGGCGAGCTGTATCTTGGCTGCGCAGGCAGTATTGATCTGGAAGTACAGCAATCACCTGAATATGAACCAGCACCTGCAAATTTGATTTATGTTGATTTGTTAGTATCAGGTTTAAAAGGCGGCCATTCAGGGGTTGATATTCATTTGGGTCGTGGTAATGCTAATGTCATTCTAGCCAATTTCCTCAATGATTATTTGGCACAATCAAATGGTCGACTGTTTGAATTTGTCGGTGGAACGGCACGTAATGCCATCCCGCGTGAGGCTGCCGCAACCATTGCCATTGAAACTGAAAAATTGGCTGGTCTAGAAAAAGCAGTTTCGGCAACACAAGCTGAGTGGCAACAAAAACTACAAGGCATTGATGATCAACTGCAAATCACCGTACAGCAAAATTCCAATCAGATCAGTGAAGTTATTACATTACGGCAGCAACAAGCTTGGTTACTGGCATTGGCGACATGTCCATATGGTATTGCACAGTGGAGTCGTGCTTTAGCTGATGTGGTTGAGACTTCAAATAATATCGGTGTGGTCAAATTGACTAAAGAGGAAGGCAAAACCTTAATTATGGTTCGTTCAATGGTGAACCAAGAGGCGGTAAGCTTTGCTCAGAACATTCAACAGCACTTTGCCAATTTCCAGATTCAATCTGAATTAACACCGTTGGTATCAGGTTGGACACCGAATCCAGATTCGGCTGCATTGAAATGCTTACAACAAGCTTATCAATCTGCATTTAAGATCGAGCCAAACTTGAAAGTGATTCATGCGGGCTTGGAATGCGGCATTATTGCGGAGCATTATCCTGATTTACAGATGGTATCGTTTGGCCCTGATATTCAGGGCGCACATGCACCGGGTGAAAGAGTCAAAGTAGACACCGTAGAGAAATGCTGGAAGTTGTTGGTGACAGCGTTAGAGTCTGTTAAATAAATTTTCAAAAAAAGAAGCTCATGAATGGGCTTCTTTTACTTTAACAGTGACCTGAAATAGCATTTTATCCAACTCGATAAATTCAATCTCACAATCAATAAATTTTTCAATCATAGCTGCCTGTGTACGGGTATGTTCGCTAATACATTGTGCCGTAAATTCACCGCCTTGACCTAATGCCAAAGGCAATAACAACTGATCCGCTAAATATTCATCCACCGTAGCTCGAGAAACAATATATTGCTTCACTTGTTCAGCCAAATGATTGGCAATCTGTTCTGCACTTTTCCGCATTTCACCTAAAGCCGTGAATAGCTGAACGTGATTTTTATGCTCAACTTTGACATACATCGTATTGCCCTGACTGATCCCACTTAAATGGAACTGCTGCTGTGTATCCAGTTTTAGTCTTTTATTTAAAGTTGCCAATTCCCGCTGTGCAATTTGTGCTTCTTCGGAAAGGTTTAATACTGCTGCAAAAGCCTCAGTGCTTTGCAAAGTACCACGATCTAATAAATTTAGCTTGTTTCGATGTTGCCAAGGCTGAATCTTGATTTGAATTTCACCAGCACCAATCGGGAAGAAGCCTGCTTTGTTTAACTTAAACTCGACCTCTATTCCAAGTTTTTCTAATGTTGGTAAAAAGCAATGCTCGATAAAATCTGCCGTTGGTGCAAGTGGATTATGAGTACCCCCAGAAATCGTGAGATCACTGGCTTCATTTTGCAATAACAAAGCAGGTAACAGGGTTTGTAAAACCAGTGTCGTGCTTCCTGCCGAACCAATCTGGAATTGGTATTTTCCACTTTGTACATGCTGTGGTGCGAAGTACAAACGCTGGCTATGGAGCTCAGCACCTTCCACATAGGCTTGGCTGATGTGTTGAGATGCCTGTACACAGACCAAATGCTGACGCATTAAACCTGGTTTTTTCCGCCCAGCACGAATGTTTATTAATTCGAATGCCTGACCGGTAATCATTGAAAGGGCAAGGGCCGTTCTTAAAATTTGCCCACCACCTTCACCTTGTGAACCATCAATCTGGATGGTTGCTGGCATATTTGCCAAAGCTTTATTCACGTCTATTTTCCTTATTTTCTAATTTAATGAACATACTGTCAGTACATGGTAATGCGAAGTAACGCGTGACTTTGCTTTTGGCAAAGGTTTGCTAGGTACATGGTGCTGAGCCTAATCAGTGAAGATTGATGCACGGCTCACATGCTGCCATAGCCGCCTGAATTATTTTCAATCCCTCAGATCGGAGTAACGCAGGATCTTGTACTCGCCCAGTATGTTCAAACTGTAATTGTGAATTAAATTCACAAAATCTATTGTCTATTCGACTAAATCAATCTGCCAATTGGCAGCCTGAATTTTAATATTTAAATCACGTAGTTTCGCGCTGATATCATCGGCTTGTTTTTGCAAACTAGAAACAGGGATAACTTTTTGCCATTTAATCTCACGTGAGCTATAACGATCCGGTTCACGATGGGTGTTGGCAATCGCATCAACGAGAATCTTATGTTGTTCAGCATAACTATCGCGTAAGCTTAATAGGGACAGCAGAATTTTGCCATCCTCCAACTTGGCTTGCGCATTGGTCAAATGAATACGACAAATCAGTTGATTGCTTTCTTGGGTTAAAGCAAATACCTGTTTGATCAGTTCATTTGGATCTTCGCTTGGTTCATCGCCATCTTGTACCAATACATTGGCATTGATCCGTTGTTTTAATGAAGCGAGCTTTTTTTGTTGATCGCTTCGAAGTAAAAGTGCTTCTGCGAGTTTCATTTGAATTTACCTTTATTTTCATTTCTCTTTAATAAAGATGATAAGAGGCGGAATTGATTGTTTCTATTTGCTGTGGAGTTAAACTATTCTGTTCAAGTGCATATAGAAATTGATCTAATATGATATTTTGATGCCCTGAATTTTTAATCCAAACATACATGATTTGTTTTAGCTTATGATCTGCAAAACTATTGTTGTAGATACCATTGTAGAACCAATAATTGAGCATATTTGCTAAATTGATTAATGCTGAATGGTGAGTTAATAAAAGAACCCACTCATCAAGTAATGGTTGAATATCTAAGCCTGCTAGATGAAACATAGTAATGTATTCATCTAAGCTATAATTTTCATCGAAATATATTGCTTTATATTGGAAGAAAGCCAAAGCAAATTTCTGCATAAATTGGATTTCTTTCGTTTTCCAAGCGTTCTCTAAATTAAAATAACATTTGTTTAAAATAATTTCTGTGCTATGACGAAGGTTTTCGCCTTGAATCAGTAATTCCAATATTTTAGGTAGCAAATGTTTAATTTGTTGTGCTAATGCAAATTTATCTATACTTTCAGCAGCATCAAGATATTCATAAATCAATCGGCAATTAAGCTGTGCCACTGGTAGACGTTTTAATAATTCACCATCAGCTGTTTGTAAGCAGCAAGTACCATGACAAACCTCAAATTGATCCCCCATTAAATATGAGGAAAATAGTTGATAAGCCTCTGTAATTAAATTTTTTAAATCAGTTAGAGTAGTCATTTTATTTTCCTCAACCTCATGGATCATATTTAACCCTTAACACATACCACTTGTCTTAATGTATAAACCACTTCAACCAAATCGCTTTGAGCTTTCATGACATCTTCAATCGGTTTATAGGCCGATGGAATTTCATCAATTACAGCAGCATCTTTACGGCATTCGACACCTTCAGTCTGCGCAATCTGATCTTCTACAGTAAAGCGTCGTTTTGCTTCAGCACGGCTCATTACGCGGCCTGCGCCATGCGAACATGAACAGAACGATTCTTGATTTCCAAGCCCACGAACAATAAAGGACTTGGCACCCATTGAACCTGGGATAATTCCATATTCCCCCAAACGTGCACGTACAGCACCTTTACGGGTGACCATCACTTCTTCGCCGTAATGTTCTTCCTTTTCCACGTAATTATGGTGGCAGTTCACGGCTTCTAATCGTGCTTGGAACGGTTTTGGAATAATCGATGCTAACGCTTTAATCGCAGACTGCATCATGATTTCACGATTTTTCATGGCAAAGCGTTGTGCCCAACCTACCGCAAACCAGTAATCATCAAAATGTTCTGTTCCTTCAACTAAATAAGCTAAATCTTTGTTGGGTAAGTTAATAAAGTGTTTTTGCATATCTTTTCGCGCCAGTTCGATAAAATGATTACCGATGGCATTACCGACACCGCGAGAACCTGAGTGCAACATAATCCAAACATGATCATGTTCATCCAAACAGACTTCGACAAAGTGATTTCCTGTACCTAGTGTTCCTAGCTGTTTTCGGTTGTTGGTGTTTTTTAGACGAGGGTGCTTTGCACAGATGAAATCAAAATCAGCAACTAAATCTGCCCAAGCTTGATCTACCATTTCAGGTGGTGTTTCCCAAGAACCTTTATCTCGTCCACGTTTGGTCATTCCATGTGGAATTAAACGTTCAAGTTCAGTACGTAAAGCATATAGATTATCAGGTAAATCTGATGCGGTTAAGCTGGTACGAGTTGCCATCATTCCACATCCGATATCCACACCTACGGCAGCAGGGATAATCGCACCTTTGGTTGGAATCACACTTCCGATCGTTGCGCCTAAACCAAAGTGAACATCTGGCATCACTGCCATCCATTTATAAATAAAGGGCATTTGTGCTGTTTGTAATAATTGCTGTTTTGAGTTGTCATCAACAAGTACGCCATTGGTCCACATTTTTACAGGCATACTTTTTTCATTTTGTAGAACCTGATAAGCACGTTGTTGCTGTTTTTTTTCAAATTGAGCTTGTTGGTTGATTTGTTCAACGACAGACATTTTCATTTTCCTTTCAAAGCCTGCCTGCCAAGCGTTTGCAGGCAGGTGATATTCACAAGATCCCAATGATATTGTGTGCTTATACTATTGCAGTAGCTGTGCCAACTTTTTAAAAATCAACTATAAATTATTTTAAAATATTGATAACTAATAAAAATAAATTTTTAAATATTTTTCTTAAGCATGTATGTAGGTGGGTTTTTTGATATTTGTATATCTAAAAAGATATTTAAATATCTTTTTAGATAAATTATCTATCCTTGGATTTTATTGATAGATCATATATTAGGTGATCTATTAGGATTTATCGATTTTTGAAAGCCGACCTATCTCGTCTAAGCTAAATTGATCAAAATCATGAGCCAAGTAGAAGTTGCCTTGATAGAACTGTCGGACTTCTTCAGCGATGGCTTGCTGTCCAACGCTGTCTTGATGCCGCGGGCTAAAGTGCGTCAAGATCAGGTTGCTTAGACTTTGTTGTTGAGCAAATTCTGCAACCATCTTTGCTGAACTATGCATAGGGCCTAAACCTACTTTATCTAAAATGGCTTGAGTGTAGGTACTTTCATGAATCAAGAGCTGGGCATCTTGGCAAGCTTGTGCCAATAACTCAGGACGATCATTATCTCCACCAACAATCGCATGAACACGTTGCGTTTGGATTTGAGTAAAATCAACCGCTTTTAAGGTTTGCTCATTAAACTGGACGTCTAAGCCTTGCTGTAAATCGCCCCAAACTTTACCTTTTGGTACGCCGAGTTGAATTAAAGCCTGGGTATCTAATTTCTTTTGGGTGTATTGCGCAATAATACTAAACGCAAAACTGGGTGCGCGATGACTGAGTGGATGGGCTTGAATCGAAAGTTCATCTGTTATTTGTTGTATTTGAGTGGCTTCATTCACATCAATAAAATTAAGCGAGTAGGGCAAATGCAGATCGGTTAGCTGTGCTGTGGCTTCAATCCATTGTTGAATTTCTTTTGGAGCAATAATGGTTAAAGGTGCAGTACGCGCATTCATACCGGCACTGGCCAATAAGCCGACCAATCCATAACAATGATCACCATGTACATGGGTAATACAGATGGTAACTAAGCTTTGTAATGAGAGTTTGGCCTGTTGAATGCGATGCTGTGTACCTTCACCTGCATCAACCAATATCCAGTCTTTATTTTTGCTGTTGCGGATTGCTAGGGCAGAAACGTTGCGTGTGAGCGTGGGTACACCTGAAGATGTGCCTAAAAAAGTAAAATGAAGCATATTGTTGGAATTTTTCATTGAATTGCGTATTGTATATGATAGACATATATAAAATATTATAGAAATTATGCTGAATGCAAAGAAAACCGTCGTAATTGGCTTCGTGGGCTCTACTTTAGATCAGGGAAAGCGTCCTGATCGTTGGCAGCGTTGGCGTCCAACCCTCAGTCTTTTGATGCATGAAGATCTGATAGTAGATGAATTGGTACTATTACATGATCGACAACATCATAATCTAGTCAAATTTATTGCTGAAGATGCTCAGGATGTGTCGCCATTGACTACAGTGTCGGGTCAGCGAGTGACTATCCGTGATCCTTGGGATTTTGCTGAGGTTTATGGTGCGCTATATGACTTTGTGAAAAGTTATCCCTTTGATACTGAAAAAAATAACTATCTTTTGCATATCACTACAGGCACACACGTTGCTCAAATCTGCTGGTATTTACTGGTCAATACCAATTATTTACCTGCCAAACTGATTCAAAGTGCGCCAAATCAACAGAAAACGCCAGAAGGTGAATATCGCATTATTGATCTGGATTTATCTCGCTACGATGTTCTCAAGCAGCGTTTTGAAGATGAGCAGCAACAAAACTGGCAACAACTTAAAGCCAATATTTCAACTTATAACCATGAATTTAATCAGCTGATCGCCGAAGTTGAACTAGTTGCTACTCGTTCTAGCGCACCGATTTTGATTATGGGGGCGACAGGTGTAGGTAAATCGCATTTAGCCAAACAAATTTTTCAATTAAAGAAAGACAAGTTTCATCTAAGTGGGCGTTTTATTGATGTGAACTGCGCGACACTCCGTGGTGATAGTGCCATGTCGAGTTTGTTTGGGCATATCAAAGGGGCTTTTACAGGGGCGGCGGCTTCGCGAACCGGTTTATTAAAAAGTGCTGATCAGGGGATTCTGTTTTTGGATGAAATTGGTGAGCTTGGGCTGGATGAGCAAGCGATGTTACTTAAGGCACTTGAAGATAAATCCTTTTTTCCTGTCGGAAGTGACAAAGAGGTTCAGGCCGATTTTCAACTGATTGCAGGGACAAATAAAGATTTAAGAACCGAAGTGCAAGCAGGGCGTTTCCGTGAGGATTTGTGGGCACGATTGAATACATGGACTTTCTTTTTACCCAATCTTAAAGATCGAATCGAAGATATTGCCCCCAATATCGAGTTCGAGTTGCAACGCTTTGCGGCAAATCACCAGCGACAATTACGTTTTCAACGTGATGCACTTGATGTGTATTTGAAATTTGCCAAGTCGAAGGAAGCATCATGGCAGGGAAATTTTCGTGATTTGACTGCTAGTGTGACACGGCTGGCGACATTATCCAGTAGTGAGTTGATCCGTTCAGAAACGGTGGAAAAAGAGATTCAGCGTTTAAAGCAACTGTGGTCGATTCAAACCTCAGAAAACCAATCTAAAGATATCGATATTCTCCTCAAATATTTAGATCAAACCCAGTTGAGCGAGATCGATGAGTTTGATCAGATTCAACTGCGTGGCGTCCTGCAAGTCTGTGAACATGCCAAGTCGATGGCGGATGCTGGACGTCAGCTATTTGCTGCTTCACGCCAGCAACGTAACACCACCAATGACAGCGACCGAGTCAAAAAGTATTTGGCTCGGTTTGGCTTGAGTTGGAGTGACTTTCAGTAATCATTCAGCTGAATGATCTTTCTTTATTTGAGATTGGCTGGGTAGAAACTCTAAGTTCCAGAGTTTTTCAGCATGTCGGCCAATCCACCAGAAAGATGCCGCGAGCAAGATAAAGAAAATGGCTTTGTGCATGCCATTCCAAAAGAACTCAAAATACTTGGTGTAGAGGTTAATAAATAAGAAGGTGATACCAAAACCGCGTGAGGTGGCATCATCGTGTTTTAAACCATAGACAATTGCGATGATGGCAATAAACGCGAATAGCACGCCCCAATGCAACAGCTCATATTGCTTGACGCTATACCAACTCCCTAAGTCACCATAATTGCCAAAGATTGAGAGAATCCATAGGGCAATAAATAGATACAGCAGGCCCATGACATAGGTTGAATGGGCAAATTCCTTAAAATGCACATAGCGTTTAAACAGCAGACTTAAGCCAATCAATACACCGCCAAACAAGACAAAGCGTAGGGGGAAGTTCATCCCCAGATAATAGGCACCCCAACCTGACATATAGCCTGTTTCCGTCCCAAACCATGAACCGAGCGAAAGTAGGGAGAACACCCAAATCAGTTTAGAGGGGAACCAGAAGGCAAGTGCGGTATAAATAATTGTAGACAGCAGGAATAACAAAGAAAAATGCCCACTGCCTGTATCAATCGCTTGGCCAAAATAGGCGACGGATGCTGCGGTAGACAATACGCCTGCAAAAATAATCGCTTCATTGCTAAATTGATGTAAGGGTTTGGTCTTGCGTCGACGATAGGCAAAGCCATAAAAAGCTGCAGCAACTGCAGCAAAAATTAAACAAGGGATGATTTTAGAGTCAATAAAGAGTTTTTCGATCAGTTCCATCAAGAACTTATCTGCAGTAATAGCAGCAACCGCAATCACGGCACAAATCATGGAAATCCAGAATGAATATTTTGCCAGTCGCTCCCAATCAAAAGGTCGAATCGAAAAACTTTGATTTAGCTCATTGGCCACATCAGGCGTAATCGTACCTTGCTGTTGCCATTGCTCAATGGTTTGCTTTAAAAAAAGTCCCTGTTTTTTATTTAATTTCATTATTGAAGAACCTGATGTCTGTACATCTATATTGATATAACAGACATTGGATTCAAAACACGTATATTTTTCTTAGTAATTTGTTGTTAAGTCTATAGTTTTAAAAAGCGAGCAATCACTTGGCGTAACTGTTTTAGATAACCAGTAAAGAAATGATTGGCGCCTGGCAAAATCGTGATCGGATGTTTTTGTGGCTTTGCCCACGCGATCATATCTGAGAGCAGGGTAATATCATCCTGCTCACCATGTACAAATAAGATATCGCCGTCAATTGCAGGAGTTGTGTAGTGGCGTAAATCCACCACCGAACCTGTAGGTAAGCCACATAATACCAATTGCTTAGGACGTAATTCATCGCTGAGTTGTGCTTGGCATTTTGCGAGAACATGAGAACCAAAACTGAAACCGCCTGCATAGAAGGTAAGTCCTGCATGTTTTGCACGGGCATATTCAATCACGGCCATAATATCATCAGTTTCGCCATGCCCTTGGTCGTGAGTACCTTCACTGCCAGCTAAACCACGGAAGCTAGGACGATACACCACGCACCCCATCTCATTAAAAATCTGAGCCAGTAAAACAGGGACTTTATGATGCGGTGTACCACCTTGCAAAGGATGTGGGTGGCAGACGACAGCAAAACCTGTGATTTCACCTTGGGGCTGATCAACAAACATTTCGATTTGACCAACAGGACCTTGGATGAATAATTGCTCAGACATAAGATATGCAATGGATAATGGAAGAATCCACTATTTTACCGATAAAACTGAACGAGAACACGAATTGGCATTAAAAATTATCAACTGTTATAGTTTCACCAAGATAAATTTATTTTGATTGATTATGCTTGCTTTAATTTCTCCTGCTAAAACACTCGATTACACCACAGCACTTCCTACAGATACACATACTCAACCACGTTTGTTGGCGCAATCACAGCAATTGATTGATGTTTGTCGCAAGCTTTCTGCGACAGAAATTGCATCGTTGATGACCGTGAGCGAGAAAATTGCCAATTTAAATGTAGAACGTTTCCATGACTGGAATGCAGATTTTGATTTTTCCAATGCACGTCAGGCCTTATTTGCGTTTAAGGGAGATGTGTATACCGGTTTAGATGCTTATCATCTAAAAGATCAAGATATTGATTTTGCCCAACAGCATTTACGTATGCTGTCTGGTCTTTATGGTTTATTACGTCCATTAGATTTAATGATGCCGTACCGTTTGGAAATGGGCACTAAATTAAAAAATACACGTGGTCATAATCTATATGAATTCTGGGGCAGTATTATCACCGATCAAATTAACCAAGATTTAGCTGAAATTGATGCAAAAGTGTTGGTAAATTTGGCCTCTGACGAATATTATAAATCTGTGAATGAAAAGAAAATTCAGGCAGAAATTATCAAGCCTGTATTCTTGGATCAAAAGAACGGAAAATATAAAGTCATCAGTTTCTATGCGAAAAAAGCGCGTGGTCTGATGGCAAGATACTTGATTGAGAATAAATTAAGCCAAGTAGAACAATTAAAAGCATTTGATAGTGAAGGGTATTACTTTGATGCTGAAAGTTCATCGAATAAAGAATTGGTCTTTAAGCGAGATGAACAGCACGCAGCTTAGGTTTGCCTTAGGCAGGGTGGGATGTTAACCAAAGAACATTTATTAAAACACGCGATATCGTCTGATCAAGTTTGTGTCAAAGGACACCTGACCGAACCTCGAAGTTACGGGGTGTATGCATTGCCGCTTGATCGAGACGGTACTCGACGATTCCGATTTGGTAATCATCCTATGCGCCAACAGGAACTAAAACATGAGTTTGGTTCCTGTACCTTGTATCAGCTTTTTCTAGAGCGTAAAGATGCTGAATCATTGGCAAAGTGGCTGAATAAAGAAATCCAATGAGGATGAGCAATGCCGCAATATTTAACTTCATTAGAAAAATCATGGTTTGAGCTGCATCAGCATTATCATTTTTCTGAACCGCAGAAAGTTTTTAATAAGTTGATTGCTGCCTACAGTGAAAAGCAGCGGGCTTATCATACGCTGCAACATTTGTATGAATGTCTAGTTCTAGTTGACTCGATTCGAGCTGATTTAATTGATGCACATGCAGTTGAGTTAGCACTTTGGTTTCATGATGCGGTTTATGATCCACAAGCAAAAGATAATGAGCTAAAAAGTGCCGAGCTATTCGAGCAGTATTTGGCTCAAGATTTATCAATTGATATTGTTCAGAAGATAAAGCAGTGGGTTATTGCCACGCAAAAGCACGAGTCGACGAATGAGTTGGATTTGCAGTTTTTACTGGATATTGACTTAGCGATTCTAGCGGCTTTGCCAGAGCGTTTTGCGGAGTATGAGCAGCAGATTCAGCAGGAGTATGCTTGGGTAGATCCAAATGTTTATTCGATTAAAAGAAAACAAGTTCTAGCGCATTTTTATCAGACAGAACCGCTGTATCAAACGGAACATTTTCAACAGAGTTTGGAGCCAAGGGCGAAGCAAAATTTAAATCGAATATTAAACATTTAGAATTGAGAGAATCATGGATCAGCTAATTCAAACATTGAAAGAGCTAGCGAAACAGCATCCGTTAGAAAAATATTTTATATGGGAGTTGCCAGAAAGTAATCCATTACCAATCCCTGTACATCTTGCCTCCGTATTTGAGCAAAATATTTATTTAAAACATAATTTCAATTCTTTATTGAATTCAGATGATTTAGCTGGTCGGTACTGGTTGATTCAAGAGTGGGGAGGTATACGTTCTTTTAAGCAAAATCCTAAAAATGACCTGTTATTGCTTAAATTTGAAAGTGAACTTACAAAAGGTGCTTTAACAAGAACTACTTTTTCAGTGATCTCTTCTTTATCAAAAGTCGCATCATTTATGGATGATCAGGCTTATGCAGTTTATGATTCCAGAGTCATTTATTCTTTAAACTGGTTGTTGTTTAAATATTCAACATTAAAGGAATTTTATCCTCAGCCGGTCGGAAGGAATGCTGATATAACTCAATATGAACTTAATACGATTTTTAATTTGTTTGATGGTCCTGTGAACTATAAAACTCATCGCATTGCTTATCATGATTATTGCCAATTAATGAAAAAATTATCGATGGAAGTGTATGCTAAGAGTGAGCCTTATTGGGCTGAAATGCTTTTGTTTATCCTTGCACCAAAATATATTGTGAATGATATAAAAAGCTCATTGCAGATAACATTAAAATGCTAGAAAGAAATGAGTGTTTTGGCGATTAAAAAAGGGAGCAAATAGCTCCCTTTGCTTTTTCTTTTCTTACTTAAAGAAATAACCTGTCTCAGGCGAGCTGGCATTGGCCATACGCTTACGCGGCATACGACCCGCTAAAAATGCTTCACGACCTGCTTCAACCGCTTTTTTCATGGCAGAAGCCATTAAAATTGGATTTTGTGCAGCAGCAATTGCTGTATTCATTAATACGCCGTCACAACCGAGTTCCATTGCAATGGCAGCGTCACTGGCGGTACCCACACCTGCATCCACCAACACAGGAACCTTAGCGTTCTCTTTGATGATTGAAATGGTATGTGGATTCAAAATACCAAGGCCAGAACCAATCAAACTACCCAAAGGCATGATCGCAACACAGCCCATACTTTCAAGTTCTTGAGCAACAATTGGGTCATCCGAGGTATAGACCATGATTTCAAAGCCATCATCAATCAAGGTCTGCGCAGCTTTAAGTGTTGCAGTCACATTTGGGTATAAAGTTTTTTCATCACCGAGCACTTCTAACTTCACCAGATTGTGACCATCAAGCAGTTCTCGTGCCAGCATACAGGTACGAATCGCGCTATCTGCATCAAAACAACCTGCTGTATTCGGCAGAATCGTGTATTTTTCTGGTGGAATCACTGAAAGCAAATTCGGCTGATCGGCATGCTGACCAATGTTTACACGACGAATTGCAACTGTGACAATTTCAGCGCCACTGGCTTGAATGGCTAAATCAGTTTCATTGAGATCTTTATACTTACCCGTTCCGACCAATAAACGAGATTGGAAAGTACGTGAACCAATAATTAAAGGGGAATCTTGCATGGGCTTACTCCATTTTTAGCCGATTAGCCGCCACCAACAGCTTGAATAATTTCAATACGATCTTCAGGAGCAATCGTCGTTTGCTCAAGTCTACTTTTCGGAATAATCTGTTGGTTCTTCTCTACAGCAAAGCGTTTGCCTTCTAAGGCTAAATTCTGAATCAATTGCTGTAGGTTTTCACAAGACGTGTCTGTTGACTCGCCATTTAAATAGATGTGCATGATCAATCCTTATTTCGCATGCTTGATTGCTTGCCATGCGAGTAACAGCCAGCCCGCTATCATAAACGCACCGCCAATCGGTGTAATCGCACCTAAAATGCGAGGTAGGCCGAGCGCCATAATGTACAACGAACCGCAGAAAAAGATGATACCAATTTGGATCAAAATAAAAGGAATTTTTATTGGAAATGTTGCTGTAGTTTTATGCAGGACGCCTAAGATAAGCAATCCAATCGCATGATAGAAAAAGTATTGAGTTGCTGTACCCCACCAAGTAAGTTGTTCTGGGGTTGCAAAAGATTTGAGTCCATGAGCACCAAAAGCACCCAACATAACTGCAAGCGCGAGGTTAAGCGCCGAGATAGCTATCCACATAATGATAATGGAACTGGAAATTTGATGAACAAAGTTAACATATTCGGGTGCTTAAACAAAGCCAGATAAAACAAAAGGGCATTAAAGCCCTTGTGTTTGATTCGATTTTAGCTTGCTGACATGGCGGTTTTGATTTTTTCCATTGCATTCTTTTCAAGCTGGCGAATACGTTCTGCGGAAACATTATATTCTGCAGCCAGTTCATGCAAAGTTGATTTGTCATCATCTAACCAGCGACGTTGTAAAATATTCCGTGAACGATCATCAAGCTGATCCATTGCCTCATGTAAGGCAGTGGTGCTTTGTTCTTCGTAGTCTTCTTCTTCAACTAATCGAGCAGGATCGTAACGATTATCCTCGAGATACAGTGCAGGTGCTGTATGTGGTGTATCGTCATCATCATCGCCTTGAGCTTCAAAAGCAGCATCATAAGCGGTTAAGCGACCTTCCATTTCGAGCACTTGCTCTGGTGTGACATTCAAATCATTGGCAATTGATTTCGCTTCTTCCAAAGTGAGTCGTTTGCTTGATTTTTTAAGACTACGTAAGTTAAAGAATAATTTACGTTGTGCCTTGGTCGTTGCGATTTTGACAATACGCCAGTTACGAATCACATATTCATGGATTTCGGCTTTAATCCAGTGCACTGCAAAAGAAACTAAGCGAACCCCCATATTTGGATCGAAGCGTTTGACCGCTTTCATTAATCCAAGGTTACCTTCTTGAATGAGATCGCCTTGTGGCAATCCGTAACCTGCATAACTACGTGCAATATGGACAACAAAGCGTAGGTGTGACATTACCAATAGTTTGGCAGCATCAAGATCTTGGTCATAATAATAACGCTCAGCAAGTTCTTTTTCCTGCTCGGCCGTTAGAATTGGAATTTGATTGACAGTACTGATATATGCACCAAGGTTTACGCCTGGCGCAGACAATGACAGGGGCATCAATTGATTGCTGCTGTCAGTAGTCATGGAGTCTCCTTATAGGATGGTATTTAAGTCAACAATTTCATCTTAATGCGAATGTTCTTCATCACTAAGGAAATTTGAGTATAAAAATGTAAAGTTATCTAGTTTATCTTTAGCTAGAGTTTAGCAAAGAATCACGTAGATTCAATTAAATAGTGAAATTCACGATCTGAAATTTTCTGAGTTAAACATTGAAGTTGCTGAATTTGGCAATATCGTGTTACATCAATTTCACTATGTGGATCAGAAGATTTCAATAGATATTGTTGTATGCCGTTGGCTTTCTTTAAGGCGCGCTTCAACATCAATAGTGGCATTGGGCAAGGTTGCCCTAAAGCATCAATAATGATGGGTGTGTTGGATGTGTTGGTCATATACGATTAAATCACTTCATTCAAAATTATCTTAACAAATTTTTGCGTAATTTTTGAGAGAAAAATTTCATTAAAAAAACAGCTAAATTATTGAAAAAAACAGATAGAAACATCGGAAATAACTAAAAATAATTCTATTAATTGTGATAAACCCATGATAAGCTCGATGCGTTTTAGAAAGTTGTTTAATGCAAATTAATTGTTTTAAACTCTATAACAAATGGATGTAACCGGAAATTGTTGATAGTTTTACAGAATGATTACAAGCTTTAAAATTATAAATATTTTAAAACCTTGTTGGCTCTGCTGTTTGCAACACCGGAAGGTCCTTATCTTTCAATATCTGAGGATTGACTTATGACAGCTCGTGAACAAGGCGTAGTAAAGTGGTTTAACGACACTAAAGGCTTTGGTTTTATTCAGCGTAATGGTGGTGATGACGTATTTGTTCATTTCCGCGCAATTATGGGTGATGGCCACCGTTCTTTACGTGACGGCCAACGCGTAGAATTCAGTGTTGTTCAAGGACAAAAAGGTTTCCAGGCTGAAAACGTTCAGCCTTTAGACTAATTTGTTGCCTTAACGCAATAAAAAACGCCCCAATCTTATTGGGGCGTTTTTATTTTTTATGGTTTATAATAATGACTTTCTTTTGGTCGTTGATGGTTCGAGAGCATATATGACATCTGGTTTTGAAACCTTAAATTTACATCCGCAGTTGAAGAAAGCGATTGATGCTTTGGGTTTTACACAAATGACCCCAATTCAGCAAAAGGTTTTAAAATATACATTAGCAGGGCATGATGCTATTGGTCGAGCACAAACAGGCACAGGAAAAACAGCTGCCTTTTTGGTTAGTGTGATCAATGATCTACTCAATAATCCAGTTCAAGAGCAACGATTCCGTGGTGAGCCACGTGCGTTAATTTTAGCGCCGACACGCGAGTTAGCATTACAGATTGAAAGTGATGCGCAAGCATTAACCAAGTTTTCAAACCTACATCTAGTAACCTTATTGGGCGGCGTAGATTTTGAAAAACAAAAGAAAATGTTGGATCGCAACTTTGTTGATATCATTGTTGCAACACCAGGCCGTTTGATCGATTTTGTGGAGCAAAAAGAAGTTTGGTTGGATAAAATTGAATTTCTGGTGATTGATGAAGCAGATCGTTTGTTGGATATGGGCTTTATTCCATCGGTTAAACGAATTGTTCGCTTTTCGCCATTTAAAGAACAACGTCAAACTTTGATGTTCTCTGCGACGTTTAGCTATGATGTTTTAAATCTTGCACGTCAATGGTTGTTCGAGCCTGTAACGGTAGAAATTGAACCTGAGCAAAAAACCAATAATGATGTTGAACAACGTGTTTATGTGGTTGCTAAACAAGATAAATACAAGTTATTGCAAGATATTTTGCGTGAAGAGCCAATTGATAAAGTCATGATCTTTGCAAATCGTCGAGATCAGGTACGCCGTTTGTATGACCATTTGAAACGTGATGGTTATAAAGTTGGTATGTTATCTGGTGAAATTGCACAAGATAAGCGTTTAAAGATGCTAGATCAATTCAAACAGGGTAAGAACAATATTATGATTGCAACTGATGTTGCTGGTCGTGGTATTCATGTGGACGGTGTTTCGCATGTGATTAACTTTACTTTGCCTGAACAGTCTGATGATTATGTGCATCGTATTGGACGTACAGGGCGTGCTGGCGCTCAGGGTGTCAGTATCAGTTTCCTGTCGGAGGATGATGCATTCTATTTGCCAGAAATTGAAAAAGCGATTGGTAAAAAATTACCATTAACGCGTTTAGAGGGTTATTGCTAAGTCTTGATCCATTTTATTGGATGTATTTAAGCGCAATATCTTTTAAGAAAAAGGCCAAATCAGACTGTGATTTGGCCTTTTTGATTATTTAGTCAGAATAACAACTCAAATTACACAAAAGATTAAAGATTTTTTTATAATTACTGTGATTATTTGCTGAATTGAAATAGATCAGCATGTAGAATATGGCGCATTACCTGGGAGGATATTATGGCTCTAATTTCAATGCGCCAGCTCTTGGATCACGCTGCAGAACATAACTACGGCGTACCAGCGTTTAACGTAAACAACTTAGAACAAATGCGCGCAATCATGCTCGCTGCAGATGCAACGAATTCACCTGTTATCGTGCAAGCTTCGGCTGGTGCGCGTAAATATGCGGGTGCACCATTCTTACGTCATCTTATTTTAGCTGCGATTGAAGAGTGGCCACATATTCCAGTGGTAATGCATCAAGATCATGGTACAAGTCCTGATGTTTGCCAACGTTCAATCCAATTGGGTTTTAGCTCAGTGATGATGGATGGTTCATTGGGTGCGGACGGTAAAACGCCTACAACCTATGATTACAATGTTGATGTAACTCGTCGTGTTGTAGCGATGGCACATGCTTGTGGCGTTTCAGTTGAAGGTGAGATTGGTTGCTTAGGTAGCCTTGAAACTGGTATGGCGGGTGAAGAAGATGGTGTGGGCGCAGAAGGCGTACTTGACCACTCTCAGCTGTTAACTTCAGTTGAAGAAGCAACTCAGTTTGTTGCGGATACCAATGTTGATGCTTTGGCGATTGCTGTCGGTACTTCGCACGGTGCGTACAAGTTTACACGTCCACCTACAGGCGATATTTTGGCTATTGACCGCATTAAAGAAATTCATGCTGCGTTACCAAATACGCATCTTGTAATGCATGGTTCAAGCTCTGTACCACAAGAGTGGTTAGCTGTGATTAACCAGTATGGTGGCGATATTAAAGAAACTTATGGTGTGCCTGTAGATCAGCTGGTAGAAGCGATTAAGCACGGTGTACGTAAGATTAATATTGATACCGATTTACGTTTGGCTTCTACTGGCGCAATGCGTCGTATGATGGCTGAAAAACCAAGTGAATTTGACCCGCGTAAATTCTTTGGTGAAACAGTTGAAGCAATGAAGCAAATCTGTGTGGATCGTTATAATTCATTTGGTACATCAGGTAATGCAGATAAAATTCGTCCAATTTCTTTAGAGAAAATGGTTGATCGTTACAAATAATCAATTTGTAAGGTAAAAAAATAGCGGCGATTGCCGCTATTTTTTTACCTTTAATTTCGGGAAGAAAAATGCCAGCGAATTGCTGGCATTTTTCTTAAGCTGGTTTATTTCTGTTGTGCTTTAGAATCTAAGTTGGCATCTTTGATTTCAACGTAGGCATTCGCACGAAGTTCACGCATCCAGCTATCAACTTCGGTATCGAATTGACGCTCACCTAAGATTTGACGCGCCATACGTTCTTGTACTTCTTTGGTCATGTCTTGTTCACGTGTATCTGTGACTTGCAAGATATGCCAACCGAACTGGCTTTGGAATGGTTTGCTGATTTGTCCAACAGGTGTCTCTTTCATCACCTTTTCAAACTCAGGAACCATTACACCTGGGCTCACCCAACCTAAGCTACCGCCATCACGAGCAGAACCAGTATCATTAGAATAGGTTGCAGCAAGTGTTGCAAAATCATCACCCGCTTTAGCACGGTTGTATAGGCTATCGATCATTTGCTTAGCGCGATCTATGCTTACAACTTCAGACGGTTGGATCAGGATATGGCGTGTCTGGTATTGAGAGACTAATGCTTTTTGTTCGTTTTGCTTACGTTCAAGTAGCTTTAATACATGCACACCATCACGAACATTGATTAACTCGGTGGTTTGTCCAACTTGAAGTGGGGCAATACGTGCTGAGAGTTCCGTTGGAATTTCTGATAATGAGCGGAAACCCATGTCGGCACCATCGACTTTTACTGAAGCTGTTGATAGCTTAGAGCTAATCGATTTGGTGTCATCACTTGTTGTGAGGGATTGTTTTACCTGTTGCGCGACTTGCTGTACTTCATTGTTATTTTCACCCGAAATGCGCATGTGAATCACATGGACTTGAGTGCCTAGCGCAGCTTGACCTTCTGGGGAGTTTAAAAAGTTTTCAACATCATGATCACTGATTTTAATACGTGACATCACTTGTTGCTGACGTAAACGACCAATGGCTAAGTCTTCTGCGACACGGTTGCGTAAGTTTTCATATGTACCCGGTGCAATTGCATCTAACTTTTGTTGAAATGCTTCAAGAGTATTTGCACCTGATTGATTTGCGACTTTTAGTACGGCAGCATTTAAGCTCTTTTCATCAGGCTTAATGCCATAACGCTTTACTTGCTCTAATTGAGCTTGGCGAATGATGAGTTGATCAAGCACTTGCATTTGTAAATACTGTTGTGGGGGAACAGTTTTGTTTTGTGCTTTCAACTGGTGTTCTGTTTCAGCAATCCCTTGTTCTAAATCACTTTTAAGAATGACACTACTATCTACAATGGCAACAACCTCATCCGTAGGCTGTGCAAAGCTTTGCATTGATGAAGAAATTAGGGCAGCGAGAACAGTTGCTTTAAAGATATGTTGAAAAGGTTTTATCTTCATTAACGTTGTGTCCAAGATTGATTAATTTTGTTGAAACCTAAAACTCTGTTTTCTAGGAGAGAAGCAAGCTTATTGTTTAAAGCGCCGAGACCTTTCAGGGTGAATTCAGCCATAACAGCATTCTTTTTACGAACGCCTGGGGTGTTTGGATCATCCAGATCATTATAATAAGAACGACCATAAACTGAGACAGCCCAACAACATGACTCGTAATTTACACCAAGTAAATATTCACGCATCACATTGTTGTCAATGTCGTATTGAGCATGACCCATAATACGCCAATTGTCTTTTACAGGTTGTATAAAGGATGCAACAACTTGGTCATAAGAATCTTGTCGATCTGGGATATCTTTACGGTAAAAATAGCCTAAGTTGTAAAGATTACCTTTGTCACCCGTATAGTAGGCTTGGAAATCTCGCTGTGCATTTTCACCATTCGACATCCATGCAGAGTTAGATGTGATGGTAAAGTTCTGATTAAGCTGGCTTGATAAACTAACAATAGGGCCTGTACGTGTTTGGGTATCAAACTCATCGAGTTTTTCATTCAGACTGACACGGCGGTCACTAAAGTAATAACTTTGACCAATGCTTGCTTTAATGCGCTCTAGGCCTTCAGTATCTAGCAAGCTATAAGTCACACCGAGCGACAAGAAATTATTGTCATCTAGACGGTCATGCCCATAGAAGCGATATGGGTTGAACAGTTGATCATAGTTGATCGACGCTGTAGTCGAATCAAAGTTTGGATGATCATCTTGGTTCTTATAAGGTGAGTACGCATAAAAAGCACGAGGAGAAATACTTTGTAAGTATTTACCTTCTTTCTCGAACGTTAAGCCTGTGGCAAGCGTGAATTGAGGAACAACAACTGATTTTTCTAAATCATCAGAAGCAGACAGTCCACGGCCTTCTTTTGAGTCTTGATCGTAGAAGGTGTTAATACTACGTACAGAGACTTCTGGAACGACATAGAACCAAGAAGGGGTTAAATAGTTGTAGCGAACTGCAAACTGGTTGTAGATACGCGTACCACTTGATTCTAGCGCAGAACCATCATCTACAGACTTTTTGAAATAAGCGGTATCGTTATTAAACTCGTATTGTAGACCTTGTGGATCACCAGTAACGTAGTTTAATAAGAATTGTGGAAGTCGGGCATAAGGCTTATCGACATCTTTAATGGTTTTATCTAGGGTTTGGAAATCTTCAACCTTCAACTGAGCTTTAAGGCCAGGAATCCCATTTTGGTAATTCAGTTCCCAAGCACGGCGTAAATTTAGATCGGTTCGTGTGTTCGGGTTGTTATTGAAGTCTGCGAAGTAATCTTTATCTGATGCGTAGTTATATTCTAAATTGGTCGACCATTGATCATCGATTTTCCAATTGTGAACAAAATGAAGGTCATCACGTGCTTCGCCGCCATATTGATCATCTTTGGCGATATAGCCTCCCCAAATACGACCAGAACCAAAGTTTTCAGTCATATAGCGGAAGTCAGCATCTAATTTCGGGCCACGTTTGCTCATGTAGCTCGGGGTGAGTGTGAGATCATAGTTTGGCGCAAGATTGAGATAAACAGGGGTGATTAACTGCGCACCACCATCATTGCTATAGCCAAAATTTGGACTCAATAAACCCGTAGTGCGTCGATCATCAATCGGAAAGTTGAAATATGGAACTGCAAGTATAGGTACATCTTTGACATAAAGCTTGGTGCCGCGGGTTACACCGCGACCTGTATCTTGGTTTAGCTCAATTTCTTTGGCCTGAATTTTCCATGCAGGTTTTTGCTCAGGAGGACAAGCGGTATAGCTCGCGTCCTTAAAAATGACTAAATTCTGATTTTCCCGTTTTATTTGACTGGCATGGCCATGCGCATGCTGTTGTTCAGAGATATAGAAACTATTGTTTAAATCACCAGTCTGGGTTTTTAAATTATAGTTAATCGCATCACTTTGGGTGAGTAATCCTGATTGAGCAACCTGAACACGACCTTCGGCATTGGCAAATGTTTGTGTCGAATCGATTGTAACTTGATCAGCACGAATAGTTCGGCCTTCTTGATCGATGACAACATTGCCTTGTAAAACAGAATCACCTGTCGGGTTGTAATGTCCATAATCAGCGGTGAGCACAGAAGTGGTCGTATTTGCATTACCAGCCTTTGTTTCAGGGTTGATTGGGGTGACCCAAGTCCCTTGGCAAAATGAAGAGCTTAAATAACGATTGTCACGTAATTGCGCTTCTGGTGCAGATTTATCTACATAATATTGCTGGAAAAAACTTTCCCCAGGATAACTTTCTTGGTTTTGCTGTTCTTGATTCTGTCGAATGGCAGCTTTGAGCTGTTTATTGTCAAGCGTAGAGACAGCATCAGCTTGCGCCGCGAAACCTGATTGAATCGAGCCGCCGCACAAGAGTGTCAAAATAGCTGTTGCTAAAGGATTAAATTTAAACTGATGTTTCATTGTCTCATTAACCAATACGCTAATTCACAATTAATTATTGTCGCATCATAGAGAAAAAGTTGATAAGTGGCTACACTTAAGCTTTCAAAATCTCAGCTAGTTTTAGATTTTATTGCAAATGAATACACAACGTGAACAATTGATACAAACTTGGCTTCAAGCCACTCTCCAATCTGATCAATTTGAGATCAACTTTTTAGCAGGAGATGCAAGCTTTCGCCGCTATGCGCGAATTACGATACAAAACAAAACATATATGCTCATGGATGCGCCTCCTGAAAAAGAAGATTGTGCACCATTTGTCAGCATTGATGAGTTTTTTGATAAAAATGGTGTGCGAGTTCCACATATCGTTGCGAAAGACTTAACCTTGGGTTTATTACTGCTTGAGGATTTTGGTGATGTTGTTTTATCAACATTACTCAATGATCAAACAGTTGATCAGTACTATGCACAAAGTTTTAAGCAGTTGATTGAATTACAGCAGATCGATGGTCATGCGCAATTGCCAGCTTATTCTTATGAAAAGTTAATGACGGAAATGCGTCTGTTGACAGAGTGGATGTTGCCATCATTAAACATTCAGCCGACAGAGCAGCAGTTGGAAACGATAGAGCAGGCATTTGATTTCCTTGCGATCGAGGCGACTAATCAACCGCAAGTGATTGTACATCGTGACTTTCATAGTCGTAATTTGATGAAAATCGAAGATGAGCACGAGCTTGGTGTAATTGACTTCCAAGATGCAGTGATCGGTGCGGATACCTACGATCTCATCTCGATTACGCGTGATGCTTATGTGCAGTGGAATGCTGGGCGTGTCTATGAATGGTTTGAAGTGTTCTATAACTTATTGCCAGCTGCAGCGAAAGAAAATCGTAGTTTTGAGCAGTTCAAGCGAGATGCAGATCTGATGGCGATCCAACGTCACCTGAAAATCTTGGGTATCTTTGTGCGTCTATTTGAACGTGATGGCAAATCAGGTTATTTAAAAGATTTACCGCGCGTGATGTGGTATTTGCTTGAAGAAAGCCAAGGTTATGATGAACTGAATGACTTTATGCAGTTCATTCGTGACATCGTGATGCCGAAGTTTATTGAAAAATATGGTCACTACGAGGTTGCAGCATAATGAAAGCAATGATTCTTGCTGCAGGCCTTGGTAATCGTATGCGACCATTAACCTTGCATACGCCAAAACCTTTACTGGAAGTCGGTGGGAAGCCACTGATTGTTTGGCATATTGAGAAGTTGCAAAAAATCGGCGTCACCGAGATTGTCATTAATACGGCTTGGTTGGGTGAAAAACTTGCTGCTGCTTTAGGTGATGGCTCTCAATTTGGTGTAACTATTTTATGGTCACACGAAGGTGAAGGCTTGGAAACAGCAGGCGGCATTATTAATGCTTTGCCATTGTTGGGTGATGAACCTTTTATTTTGGTCAATGGTGATGTCTGGACCACAATGGATTTTTCTTCATTGTTGAATGTTCAGTTGGAAGATAAACAAGTACATTTAGTCTTGGTTGAAAATCCACCTCAGCACTTAAAAGGTGACTTTATCCTAGCGAATGATTTAGCTTACACTTTTGAGCAAGAGCAATTGGGTGAAGCCTTAACTTATAGTGGTGTTGCTGTTTTCGCACCACAGATGTTTGCAGGTTTGGAAAATGGCAAACGACCTTTAGCGCCATTATTGAAACAAGCCATGCAGCAGCAGCAAGTTTCGGCTGAAAAGTTGCAAGGAATTTGGGTGGATGTTGGTACACCTGAGCGTTTGGAGCAGCTTGATCAACAAATCAAGCAGGGCGCGTTTGCATAATAAAAAATGCTTTGTCTATCTGTGCTTTGCATAAGAAAAGACAAAAACTTAAAGGATTGTGCAGTTTATCATGCTTGTAAATGATTAACTGCATAATCGTTCAACAAGTCCTGCTGTGCCTTGTATCAGAAATCGGTATACTGCACAGCAAGTTTATCGAGATGTCGCACTGTTATGCATCCTTTTTTTCAAGAATTAAAGCAAGGTAGCCAAGCTTTAGGTCTTAACCTAAGTGAAGAAGCCCTAACACTCTTATTGAAATATCAAGATGCGCTAGTGCTATGGAATAAGGCATACAATTTAACGGCAATTCGCGAGCCGAAAGAAATGCTGGTTAAACATTTATTAGATAGTTTAAGTATCTTAAATGATTTGCCTCAAGGCCGTTTGTTAGATGTGGGTACGGGCGGTGGTATGCCGGGCATGATCATTGCATTATGCCAACCAGAACGTTCTTGTGTACTATTAGATTCGAATGGGAAAAAGATTCGTTTCCTGAAGCAATTTATTGCAGACTTAAAACTGAAAAATGTAATTGCAGTTCAAACACGTGTTGAAAATGAAGACAGCATTGGAGAACTTGGTCAGTTTGATGTCATTACAAGTCGAGCATTTGCTTCATTGACCGATTTTGTAGATGCAGCACAACCATATATGCATGAACAAAGTATCATTGCTGCAATGAAAGGCTTAATCCCAGAGGATGAAGTTGAGCAGATGAAAGATCAGTATTCATGTAAGATCATTGAACTGCGTGTGCCAAGATTGGATGAACAGCGTCATTTACTTTTACTTCAACGTATTCAATAAAAAATATTAAGGGTAGTCATGGCTCAAATTATTGCGATTGCAAACCAAAAAGGTGGTGTGGGAAAAACCACGACAGCAGTCAATCTTGCTGCCTCTTTGGCGATCTTGAAAAAACGTGTCTTGTTGGTCGATATGGACTCACAAGGGAATGCCACCATGGGGTCTGGTATTCAAAAGAATGATTTACTTTATTCAGTCACAGATGTGTTATTGGGTGAAGTGCCGATTGAAACGGCGATTCAAAAAGCTGAAGTGGGTTATAAGGTTTTAGGTGCAAACCGTGAACTTGCGGGTGTTGAACTTGCCATTGCAGAACAGGAAGGGCGAGAGTTCATTCTTAAAAATGCACTGCAAGAAGTCGATTCTGCATTTGATTATATTATTGTCGATTGTGCACCAAGCTTAAGCCTGATCACTGTGAATGCCTTGGCTGCCGTGAATGGGGTAATTATTCCAATGCAATGTGAATACTATGCTTTGGAAGGTTTGGCTGATCTTACACAGACCATTGACCGTATACAAAAAGCCCTTAATCCAAACTTGGAAATCGTTGGGGTATTACGTACCATGTATGATGCTCGTAATGCGTTGACCCGTGATGTGTCTGCTGAGTTAGAGCAATATTTTGGTAAAAAGTTATATGAAACGGTAATTCCTCGAAATATCCGTTTAGCAGAAGCACCAGCCCATGGTTTACCTGTGATTTATTTCGAGAAAAGTTCCAAAGGTGCGATTGCATATTTGAACTTAGCCGCAGAAATGTTGAAGAAAAGTAAAGTGAAAAAAGGAAGTGCTGTATGAGCATCAAAAAACGCGGATTGGCTAAAGGTCGTGGTTTAGATGCGCTATTGGGTTCAATTCAAAAAGAGAAATTGCAACTTGAAGCACAAGCCTTGGATCATGGTCAACTCAAGCAAATTGATGTCAATTTATTGAAACGTGGTGAATATCAACCACGTAGTTTTATCCAAGAACAAGATTTACAAGAGCTTGCAGCATCAATTGAAAAACATGGTGTGATGCAACCGATTGTGATCCGTCCTGTGGATGATGAGCAACATCCTTACGAAATTATTGCGGGTGAACGTCGTTGGCGTGCTGCCCAATTAGCAGGTTTGACTGAAATTCCTGCGATTGTGCGTGACTTAAATGATCAAGTCGCAATTGCATTGGCTCTAATTGAAAACATTCAACGACAAGATCTCAATCCGATCGATCAGGCAGTTGCTTTACAGCGCTTTCATGATGAATTTGGTTTAAGTCATCAAGAAATTGCAGATACGGTGGGTAAGGCGCGTACAACGGTGAGTAATCTGTTGCGCTTGTTGAGCTTAGCTGATCCGATTAAAGACCTAATACAACAAGGTCAGATTGATATGGGACATGCCCGTGCAATTCTGACTTTGAAGCCCAAAGATCAAATTGCAGTTGCGCAAATCGTGATTGAAAAAGGTTTGTCAGTACGTCAGACTGAACAGTTAGTTCGTGAGTGGAGTGAACCAAAGCCTGAAAAGGAAAAGGCCCAAATTTCTCCAGATATTGAACAATTGACTCAGAAACTTTCAGAGCGTTTCGGGGCAAATGTGAAAATTGACCATAACCAAAAAGGTAAAGGGAAAATGGTCATTCATTACCACTCATTGGATGAGTTGGATGGAATCCTCAATATTTGTTTACCTAACTAATATTAAGGGTGGATTTGTTAGTCGCTTTCGAGGTTATTGAGTGATTAATGAATCCGAATCTATCCTTTTATAGTTTAAATATTATTGGGGAATAATATGTGGGAACTTGTGAAAGCGGGTGGTTGGTTAATGCTGCCCCTCATTCTCTCATCAATTTTTACGGTTGCGATTACACTTGAACGATATATTCGTTTAAAACGGTCACAAGTTTTGCCGCAGGCGTTGCTTGTTAATGGTTCGGATGTTGAATCGGTGATTGCTCGTTTACAACAAGATGATGCAGCAAAAAGCCCACTAGGTCGTATTTTAAAAGCGGGTTATGAACATCAAGATCAAGGCGAACAGTTCGCGCGTGCTCAGATGGAAGCAACGGCCTCACAAGAAATCAGTCATCTCGAAAAAAATATCAATTTCTTAGGCACTTTGAGTGCAATTGCACCTTTATTGGGATTGCTTGGAACGGTCCTCGGGATTATTGAATCATTTTTGGTGATTGATGTTGGCTCTGCTGGTAATGCCAGTATGATGATGCCGGGTATTTCTAAAGCCTTGATTACAACCGCTGTCGGGATGTTGATTGCGATTCCTGCAATGATTGCTTATCGCTATTTCCAGCGAGTTGTGCATGAATATATTGCTGAATTAGAGCAACAATCGACTTTGTTTCATGCTGCGCTTTTTTATAAAAAAGCAGCACATGTCCAAGAACACCGTCGTGCAAGCTAAGCCGAGGTGCTCGTATGAAGTTTAAGCGCTCTCAAGTTGAAGATATTCATATCAATTTGACACCAATGATTGACTGTATGTTATTTATTTTGGTGTTTTTATTATTGTCGACGACATTTAGTCAACAAAGTCGTATAAACCTGACATTGCCAGATGCGCAGGGTGTTCCACCTAAACAATTCGATCACAAAATTGAAATCATGGTAGACTCCACAGGGCATTATTCTGTGAATGGTCAAGCGTTATCAAGTAAGGATATTGCGGATTTAAGCACGGCAATTAAGCAGGTTGCACAAGATCGTCGTGATTTTATGTTTATTATTGCGGCTGATGCCAAAGCTGCGCATCAAGACGTAATTCGTGTGATGGATGTTGCAGGTCAACTCGGTTTTGTTAACGTCAATATCAGCACTAAAGTTCCAACGAGAGGTTTTACTGAGTGAATCAGGATTTTAAGGTATATGTCCGTTTAATATCGTATTTAAAATCTTATTGGGGCGTTGCCTTATTAGTCTTGCTTGGCTTTGGAATCAACGCGGCGACGGAGGTTTCTGTCGCAAAGTTGCTGAAATACATTATTGATGCCATCCAAGAAGGTAGTCGTACAAACTTAGATTGGTTTCCAGCGCTGATTGTTTTACTGATGTTTTTCCGTGGTGTTGGTCTATTTCTTGGTGGATATTTTTCCGCTGTTATTTCGCGTAGTTTGGTGTTTAGTATCCGTCAGGAAGTCTATGCAAAATTGTTAAGGCTTCCAGCGCAATACTATCTTGATAACAGTGCGGGTCATATCAGTGCCAAGTTGATGTATAACGTAGAGCAGTTAACAGCTGCTTCTTCTGAATCTTTGCAGACACTGATCAAAGATGGTTTGATTGTTATCGGCCTATTAAGCTATCTCCTTTATACCAACTGGCGTTTAACCCTTTGTATCGTGGTTTTCATGCCATTTATTGGAATATTGGTCAGAATCGCATCGAAGAAAATGCGGAAACTTTCGATCCAAGTCCAAAATACCATGGGTGATGTGAACCATGTGGTTCAAGAAACCATTACCGCTAACTCGGTTGTGAAGAGTTTTACGGGTGAGGCGTTTGAACAAAAACGTTTTTATAAGTCCTCAGAAGAGAACTTACGCCGTGGTTTGAAAATGGTGGTGGTACAAAATATTAACAGCCCAATTATTCAGCTGTTATTATCGATGGCGATGGCAATCATTCTTTGGTTAGCGTTGCGTCCTCAAGTATTTGGAGATACCTCAGCGGGTGAGTTTATTTCATTCATTACCGCAGCGGGCTTGATTTCTAAGCCAGTGAAGAACCTGACTGATATCAATGAAAAACTACAACGTGGGCTGGCAGCAGCACATTCGGTCTTTGAATTATTGGATATGCCTGAAGAAGTCAATAATGGTCAACTTAAGCCTGCATTGAAAGGGAATATTCAATTTGATCATGCCAACCTGCGTTATGATGATGGCACCCATGCGATTAAAGACTTCTCTTTGGATATTAAGGCGGGTCAAACTGTTGCACTGGTTGGGCGTTCGGGGGCTGGGAAAACCTCATTGGTCAACATGCTGCCACGCTTTCAAGAGTTAAGCGAAGGGCAAATCTATTTTGATGGTATTCCTGTTCAAGAGATTGAGTTGGCTTATTTGCGCTCACAAATTGCAACAGTGAATCAGCAAGTGGTGTTATTCAATCGTTCAGTACGCGATAACATTGCTTATGGTCAGTTACAAGACTCAAGTGATGAACAAGTGATTGCCGCTGCTAAAGCTGCTTATGCACATGACTTTATTATGAACTTGCCACAAGGCTATGACACGATTCTAGGTGCCCAAGGTTTAAACCTATCAGGTGGCCAGCGTCAACGTATTGCCATTGCAAGAGCAATTTTAAAAGATTCTCCGATTTTAATTTTAGATGAAGCGACCAGTGCTTTGGATAACGAATCTGAATACTTCATCCAACAAGCATTTGATGAAGCTATGCAAGGTCGTACCACTATCGTGATTGCTCACCGCTTATCTACAGTTGAAAATGCAGATGTCATTGTGGTGATGGATAAAGGTCAGATTATTGAGCAAGGTACCCATGCTGAGCTACTAGCAAAACATGGCATGTATTATCAGCTTCATCAACGCAATTTTGAGGAAAACTAAGTATGTCGATGGCGCAACGAATACAGGATGCTTGGAATGAACAAGCTTCGTGGTTGGTAGTGTTGCGCCCACTGTCTTGGTTATACCGATTTGGTTTTTGTGCCAATCAAGCCTTGTATAAATACGGACTTAAACCCGTTTATACAGCACCCGTACCTGTCATGGTGATTGGTAATATTACTGTTGGTGGGAGTGGTAAAACACCATTGTTGATTCAGCTGGTCAAATATTTACAGCAACAGCAGATTCGGGTGGGTGTGATTAGTCGAGGTTATGGCGGCGAAGGTCCATTTCCGCTTTTGGTGACTCAACAATCTGAGCCCGATGCTGTAGGTGACGAACCTTGCCTTATTGTCCAATCTACCCAAGTACCAATGGCGGTTGGGCCGAATCGACAAGCTTCGATTGAGTTGTTACTCGAAAATGAACAACTGGATCTCATTATTAGTGATGATGGTTTACAACATTGGGCTCTGGCACGTCAGCTTGAATGGATTGTACTCGATCAAAATCGAGGTTTAGGTAATGAAAAATTATTACCAGAAGGTTATCTACGTGAGCCTAAATCACGCTTAAATGGTAGTACTGTCATTGAGCATAGCAAAACCGCACAAGCACAAAGAAGTATGCATTTGGCGGTTGGCCAGCCATACCTTTTAAATACAAATGTTGAAGTGGATTGGTTTGATGCTAATCAGTATTTTAATGCGGTTGTTGGTATTGGCTTTCCACAACGTTTTTATCACACCTTAAATACGATAGGCGTGCAGCAATATCAGGCGCATGAGTTTCCAGATCATCATGATTATGAAATTGATGATTTAAGCTTCGACAACCAAGAAGCTATTATCACCACTGAAAAAGATGCCGTAAAGTTTAAAACCTTATTAAAGCAACATCCTGAATTTAACACGCCGATTTGGGTGGTTCCTGTTGAGGCTGTTTTATCATCCGATTGTTATGACTTGCTGAAACAGCAGTTACAACACGTCGGTATTCAATTTTCTTAGAGAGCGACCATGAAACATATTGTCATTCCAGCTCGTTTTGCCAGTTCTCGTTTACCAGCAAAACCGTTATTACTCATTCATGGCCGTCCAATGATTTTGCGTGTGGTCGACCAAGCCAAAAAAGTTGCTGGTTTTGATGATCTGTGTGTGGCTACGGATGACGAGCGCATCGCAGAGGTATGTCGAGCGGAAGGGATTGATGTGGTGATGACCCGTGCAGAACATCCTTCAGGCACCGACCGTTTAAGCGAAGTTGCACGTCTGAAAGGATGGTCACAAGATGATATTATTGTCAACGTACAAGGCGATGAGCCATTGTTGCCTGCACAATTGGTTCAGCAGGTGAGTCAGCTTTTAGTTGAAAATCCGCAATGTTCAATGTCTACGCTGTGTGAACCAATCCATCAGTTAGAAGAGTTTCAGCGAGATAGTATTGTTAAAGTGGTGATGAGTAAGCGTAATGAGGCGCTGTATTTTAGCCGAGCAACCATTCCGTATGATCGTGATGCTGCGAAACAGGCTGAACCAACATTGCATGATCAAGCTTTTCGTCATTTAGGTCTATATGCCTATCGTGTGAAATTACTACAAGATTATGTCACTTGGGAACAAGGTCATCTCGAAAAGTTGGAAAGTTTAGAGCAACTCCGTGTACTCGAAAATGGTCACCGTATTGCTATTGCTGTGGCTGAAGCCAATTTACCGCCAGGGGTTGATACTCAGGCAGATTTAGACCGTTTAAATACTCTGCCTTTGAGTGCATTTGAATAATTATGGTCGATACTCAAGCTACAGTGATTTATCCTTGGCATGCTCAGACATGGGAGCTATTAACAACTCGGTTCCCTGAACTTGGGCATGGTCTTTTATTTTACGGAAAGAAAGGTTGCGCCAAGAAAGAGTTTGCAGAGCGATTTGTGGCTTGGGTGCTGTGTTTAAATAAGCAAGCACAACGGGCATGTGGTGAGTGTACCAGTTGTCAATGGTTGAAGTCTGATACGCATCCAAACTATGTGCATATCACCACAGATGAAGACAATAAAAAGCAAAATGCAAAGATTAAAATTGAAAAAATTCGGGATCTACTTCCGTTTGTTCAACAAACAGGAGAAGGTTGGCGGGTGGTGGTTATTGAGCCTGCCGAAGCACTGAATACCGCCTCAGCTAATGCACTGCTCAAGACCTTGGAAGAGCCTGGTGAGAAGGTTGTATTGATCTTGCTTGCAGATCATTACTTAAAACTTCCTGCAACCATTCGAAGTCGCTTACAGCACTTCGCTTTAGATCGCTTGACGATTCAGGATGCACAAACATTTGTGCAGCAGCAAATTCCAGAAATCTCGAATGAACAAATATCATTATTGCTGAGTCTTGCTAATGATATGCCTTTGACTGCTATTGAGATTGAAAAGAGTGAGTGGTTACAGAAACGTGCATTATTCTTGAATGATTGGTCTAAATTGGTTGCTGAAAAGAATATGCCTTTAAACTATTCAAATAAATGGTCTAAAGAATTAAATTTCTCTGAATTGATCACCATGTTTGAATATCTTTTAGGGGATCTGATTAGTTTAAAATTGAATCAATCACTAAAGAATAATGATTTGGACTTTAAATCACTAGCCGAGTTCTACAGTTTAGAGGCACTTTTTACTATTTATTCTGACTTACAGCAAAAAAAGTTAATGATTGAACAAAATGTACAAACCCAACTGGTATTGGATGAGTTGTTTATTCAATTGATGAATGTTGCTTAAGTAAATTTTAAAAATATTTTAATTAGATTTATAGGCTTAACCCTCTGGAATAATCAGGAGGGTGGGTTTTTATCATGTTTATGTAAAGTTTGTATATAAATTGTTCGATGCTCTTCAAACCTTATTAAAAGTATATAAAATGTGAGTTACTTCACAATAATATTAAAAAATAAGGAATATAGAGATGAAAATAACATTTATCGCGATTGCTTTATCATTTGCAATGATACCTAATATTGCAATGGCTGAACCGAAATTTGTATCCAATATTAATGGCTCCTCATTTGCGATTAATGCTTCAAATACAGGTTCTCAAGCATATGAATGTGTCTATAGCTATTCTTTCAATCATGCCAAAGGTGTGGTAGCGAGTCAGTTCAGTGGTAAGTTTTATATTGAAGCTGGGGTAAGTAATATTTCCGTGATTTCAAGAAATACAGATCAAATGATTAGCACATTGGATTTTGATTATAAATGTACTGAAAAATAATCATGCATATATTGAATACTCAGTAAAAAACCGCTTAGAAGAGCGGTTTTTTTTATGGGAAAAATTTCCCCTATGCTGAATGTTAAAAATTCACATATACAAATAAATATGTTATTTTTTCACATGGCGCTTTGCTAGGTATGCTAGGGAATTTAGATATGCACATAAAAACACTTTTGGTCGCTTTAAGCTTTTTGTCATTGAGTGCTTGTCAGACATTGGATTCAGCAATGTCTGCAACGGATGGAATTTTAAATAAAACTGGAGATATCCTGAGCGGGGACTTTCGTGGTTTAGGGCCTGCAAAGAAAGCAACACTTTCTGAAATCTGGAGAGATTGGCAACAAAACGAAATTACTGCAAAACGGAAATGGGATGCTCAACGTCTTGAAGTACCCGGAATCATTACTCGGATTACTAAAACAGGTGAAGTGATTTCTCAAAACCAAATCGCGATTATTTTTAAAGATCCAAGTAATAGCAAGTGTAAAGGGCAAGGCCTGACTCGTGACGATTTAAAAGTAAATACAGACAAGATTAGTAATCTGAAAGTTGGCGATCGAATTACCGTGACGGGTGTGCTTGGTACCACCGAATCGAAATGGGCGACACAAGGTGAATGTTGGTTCTCATTTGATAAAGCCGAGATCGTAAAAGCCACAAAGTAATATTTTTGATCGAGATAGTAAGCAAGCCTTACTATCTTTATCGATCTGAAGTATTTATGGGTTTAACGTGTTGTTATCATCTTCACTTTTTGCAGAAATGGGCGTGTGATAAACCAGTTTCAATTGGTTATTGTTGAGGAGGTAGAATTTTTTAGCATAGATATCTTTCCCATTCATTTGAACGGAACCATGGGTGACCAATAATAAGCTATTGGGTTGGATATCAATTAATTTTTCTCCAGTTTCTCCACCGAATACTTCGAGAATTTTTCCTGTTCTCTTGCTGATTAAAGTGAGGCTGAAACACATAGCACCACAACCCCAACCAACCGCGACATATTCTCCAGCATAGTCAGTTTTTTGTTTCAGTCCTTCTGATAATCGTGTTCTAAACAAACGAGCATCAGCATCACTCATGTCTAATTTTGCAGTGGGTCCTGTATAGATTTGCACTGGATAGTCGGTGAATTTGGGTTGTTTGTTCAAAATCTTCGCATAGAGCACGGACGGACTTAATAGATAAGCACTATACAAGATGATTAGACTTATTCTTTTCATTCTAAACTCCGTTGGATCTGCCTTTTTATGTTTTAATCGAGTCGGTTTAGTCAGTTTTGATGAGTTGTCATCTAGTTTTAAACAATCCTTTCTAGAATGCATGGCTTGTCTAAATAAAGTGCAGATTGATTGCTTTGTTCGGGTTTTATTTAAACATTATTTGTTGTTTGTTCGATTGTTTTCTATAATCAAGTCATAAATCGAGTATAGATTTTTTATTAGACGGTCACCAATGAGAATTCTCTAAAATTATGTATGGTTAGTAATATTTTTAGATTTATCAATGGTATAAAATTATTAACGTTTTGATGAATTCGTTTTTGACAGGGGAATGTTATGCAACCACAAATGATGGGCGGAATTATACAGGTCAATATTCCAGATAAAACCACATTGCAATCCAGCTATATGCCTTTTGTTGTGGGTGGTGGCTTGTTCGTACCGACGAAACAAGCCGTTAAAATGGGACAAGAGGTGTTTGTATTGGCAACCTTGCCAGAGCAATCACAAAAGATTCCTTTGACTGGAAAAGTGATCTGGATTTCGCATAAACAGACGCATTTTAAACCGCAAGGCTTTGCGATCCAACTTGTGGGGGAAAAAGGTGTGTATTATAAAAACGAAGCTGAAAAATTATTGGCGGGTATGAAAGGCTTGGATCGTCCAAGCTATACGATGTAGTTGTAAAGAGAATAGGAAGAACGAGTGTTTGTTGATACGCATTGCCATTTAACCATGTTAGATCTCAGTCCTTATCAAGGGGATTTGGATCAAGCACTTGAACAAGCACGACTTGCAGGTGTTTCCAAGTTCATGGGGATTTCAGTTGATCTTGATGATCATGTTAAATTGGCTGAAATTGCTGCTCGCCATCAGGATGTAGGCTATTCAGTGGGTGTGCACCCTTGTGAAGACGAGCATATTATGGCACGTGCAACAACGGATTATCTGGTGCAACTCGCTCAGTCAGACAAAGTCTGGGCCTTAGGAGAAACGGGTTTAGATTATTACCACAGTACTGATTTTGTTGCTGAGCAAAAACGTTGTTTTGCACGTCATATTGAAGCATCGAAAATTGTTAAAAAGCCTGTGGTGGTGCATACCCGAGCAGCGAAACACGATACGGTCGATATCATTCGGTCCGAACAATCTACACATGGCATCTTGCATTGTTTTACTGAAGACTGGGAAACCGCAAAGGCTGTATTAGATTGCGGCTATTATATTTCCTTTTCAGGTATTGTCTCTTTTAAAAATGCGCAAGACTTACGTGATGTTGCGAAGCAGGTACCACTTGATCGTTTGCTTATCGAAACAGATAGCCCTTATTTAGCGCCTGTGCCATATCGTGGTAAAACCAATGAACCGAAATACGTTCCTTTTGTAGCAAAAGCATTAAGTGATGTATATGATAAATCGGTTGAAGAGATTGGCATGATTACAACACAAAATTTTGAGAATCTCTTAAATTTGAAATAAACGGTTTTTGATGTACTAGGAAAGAGAGTTATTACGTGAAAATGGATCGTCAGGCTCAGTTTAGAGCACGAGAAGTATTAATTTTTCAAATCGCGGAGCAACTCCTATTAGAAAATGGCGAAGCTGGTATGACGCTAGATGCCTTGGCAGCTGAGCTGGATCTTGCCAAAGGTACGCTATATAAGCATTTTCAAAGTAAAGATGAATTGTATATGCTGCTCATTATCCGTAATGAGCGTATGTTATTGGAAATGATTCAGGATACGGAAAAGGCTTTTCCTGAACATTTAGCATTCTTTATGCTGCATCATTTACATCACCCAGAACGTACAGCATTATTTCACCAAATTGAAGAACGTCTTTCGACAACGGG
Source organism: Acinetobacter sp. Ac_3412 (assembly GCF_013072675.1). Lineage (NCBI taxonomy): Bacteria > Pseudomonadati > Pseudomonadota > Gammaproteobacteria > Moraxellales > Moraxellaceae > Acinetobacter > Acinetobacter sp. Ac_3412. The sequence goes on from NZ_LXUJ01000007.1 coordinate 316,761, forward strand.
TCAGGGCATTCAATTGCTTTTTAGTGAGTTGTATAAAGTACGCCGACAGCGCTTACGTATCATTATTCGTATGACTGAAAGTTATTTATTGGGTATCAATAGCACGATGACCACACGTGATTATCTCGCGTCAATTTGGTCGTTGACTTATGGTGCAGCGGTTATTTTGAATTCGAGTTTCTATCAACGCTATTTAGGTTCTCGAGATACCTTACGTGTTGCCTATATTGAGCAGGCTTTAGCATTACCTAAGCTACTCGAACCTGTTCTCCCATAGTTGAAACAATAATGAGATCACCACTGCATTCGCAAAAAGCCTTTACCCTGATTGAAATCATGGTGGTGATTGTTATTATGACAATCATGGCATCTCTGGTGGTGTTAAATATTGGTGGGGTCGATCAACGCCGAGCCATGCAAGCCAGAGAAATGTTTATTCTTGATCTAAAAAAAATAAATAAAGAAGCAACAGATCAGGCCAAAGTTTTTGCTCTAAATACTCAGAATGCCACAGATGTTGCACCGTTTAGCTATAACTTGTTTGAATACCATGATCAAAGTCGTGAGCAGATTCAGCAGGCAGACCGTACTTGGCAATTGTATAAAGAATTTAAAACTCGCCAATTACCCGATCATGTGTCTTTCAGTATTCAAAGTTTGGATACAGCGACTTATAACAGAGCAAAAAATGAAGACTTGTTGGGGGGGAAAGCTCCTCAATTGATTTGGTTTGGGAACGGTGAAGTGAAACCAGTTCGAATTCAGTTCTACTATGAGCAAAAACCGATTGGCCATGAGTTGCAGTTAGATCACTTGGGTAAAGTTGATGAAAGTTAGATATTGGGGAAATCGCGCTTCAACGTGTACTCGAAGCATAGCTTTCGGTCTTGCAGCAGGGAAACCTCATACCTTAAGCAAAGCTTCTCAGTCTTCTTACGAAGCTGAGCTTCTCAGGGTGAAACGTTGTTTCATTAACCCTGCAACTCGAAGCATAGCTTCTCGCCTTGCGACACGATCGAGCCTTGCTCGATTTAATCGTGTCTCAGGATTTACCCTGCTCGAAGTGATGGTGGCCTTGGCAATCTTTGCTGTAGCTGCAATTGCCTTAACTAAAGTGGCCATGCAATATACTCAGTCGACATCGAATGCGATTTTGCGTACCAAAGCGCAATTTGTGGGGATGAATGAGGTTGCATCGATGGAAATCAATCAGGAGTGGCTAGAGGGAACACAATCCAAGCAAGTGACTTCTCAAGGTGAAACCTGGCAAATTGATAAAAAAGCCCAATCGACGATTAGTCCGAAAATTCAACGTATCGAGTTGCAAGTCAGCTTATTTAACAATGAACAAGGTAAGGTCGAGGCGGGTGTTACCAATCTTGTGTTCTTTAACTATCCTGCAAAGGCGAGAACACAATGAAATATAATGCTGGGCATCGCTTTTCGCCTCACTCAGGCTTTACCTTAGTTGAATTGTTGGTTGCAATTGCGATTTTTGCTGTGCTTTCGATGCTGGGGTGGAAGGTCTTTGATTACCTATTAAAAGTAAAAGATCGAAATGCTGAGCATGAAATGCACCTATTTGCCTTGCAAGATGCATATCAACAAGTATTAAGAGATAGCTTGCAGATTATTCCATTGACAGCAAATGATGGAAGGCAGTTGCAAGCAGCTATTGTATTGAATGATCAAAGTTTTTCATTTAGTAAGGCAGGTGTTTCTGATCCATTGAAGCAGGGACTATCACCTTATGAGCGCATTGAATATCGCTATGATTCTGCACAGAAGAAAGTGTATCGATTGAAATACTCAAATCTCAATATCCCGAATCGTGTGCAACCGATATCAAGTACATTGTTGGAGAATGTAGATCAGTTTAAAGTGCTGGTTTTGAACCCGCAAGAATTGACACAGTGGCCTGAGAATAGTGACCCGAGCAATATTGCTGAACTTAAAAAATTACCGCTAGGCATAAAAATACAGTTAACTGTTGCAGGCATGGACTATGAATGGATCTATAGTTTATTGAATACACAGGCATATTTACAGTCGATAGGAAATTCAAGTGGTATGGGTGGGGGTGCAAATTCACCTGATAATAAAGATGGCTCAAACTCATCTAATCATACTCAACTTCCAACACAATGAGCAAGAGGCATATTCAGTGATTAGAAAAGCTCAAAGTTATGGAGTTGCTCAGCGTGGCATTGCATTATTAACCATTCTGGTCATGGTCGCTTTAGCAACGATTTTGGCAGCGACTATTGCCAAACGCCAGACCAATACCTCTGAAAATACTGGGTATTTGATGCGCCAAGATCAATCTTTATTGTATGCAAAAAGTGCAGAAGCTTTTTTTTCTGAGTTGCTTATTCAAGACAGTGATAATGGTGGCACGATTGATCATTTACAAGAGAATTGGGCCAAACCTATGCCACCATTCCCAGTAGAGGATGGTTCTGTTTCTGGGCGCTTATTGGATGAATCCGGGAAATTTAATCTTAATAATTTGGTTAAAGCGGATGGTAGTCAAGTTGATGATTCGGCTCGACGTTGGTTTGAAAAATTGTTGCAGCGAGTTGGTTTACCCGCTGAACTTAGTCAAGCTGTGATTGACTGGCAAGATGTTAATGATGAGACAACAGGTGCAATGGGCGCTGAGAGTAATTATTATCAAGGTTTAGACCCTGCATATTTAGCGCCGAATACGAAGTTTCATAGTGTAGATGAACTGAAACTGGTGAAGGGATTTGAAGGTAAAAATTACGATTTAATTAGGCCTTATGTCACAGCATTGCCAGAACAGACCAAAGTAAATATGAATACGGCACCAGCATTATTGCTCGCCAGTATTGATCCGAAAGTTGATGTTAAGGCGGTAGAGCAGGAACTGAAAACCAAACAAACCAATTTGACTTATTTCAATAATGTTGAAGATTTATGGAAGTTAAGTGCTTTTTCTGGAATAGATGAGCAAAGCAAAACTGATGCTGCGACTTTCCTTGACAGTAAATCAAGTTATTTCACTGCTCAAATTGAAGTTGTTTTAAGCGAACGGAAAAGGCAGTTTACCAGCTCATTAGCGCGAAAAGACAAGCAAGTATTTGTTTATTCTAGAAGTCTTTCGCCATTTGAGTAGTATTCTTTATTGAGTTATCAAATGGTGACAAGATTTAAAATCAATCCCAATGCTTGTTTTTTTGCTTTATAATAAAATTCGTTTGCAGATAAAAGATTAGCTTGGTGCATGTTAATTCGTAAATTGTTTAAGTTTGAAAATGCTCATATTGTACGTAACTGTACATCGGACCGTTGTAAGCGTTCGATTCATGGGCATAGCTATAAAGTTGAATTATTATTAAAAGCGTCAAAGTTAGATCATGGGCAAATGGTCTATGACTTCGGTCTGTTAAAAGGCGTCATCAAAGAGTTGTATGATAGTTTTGATCATGCAATTTGTTTTTGGCAGAAAGATGATCCTGCTTATATTGATGCATGTAAAACATTTAGCGCGCGTTGGATTGCGTTACCTGTTTCCCCATCGGCTGAACAGTTTTCTCGTATTTTCTTTTATCTTGCTCAGCAGGTATTGAACTCGACTACCACTCAAAATGGTGAGGGTGATGTTGAGGTTTATTCTGTTATTGTGCATGAAACGGATACAGGTTACGCACAGAGTTTTCAAGAAGATATCGACAATGAGCAAATGGGTGTATTAAATTTGGATCAAATTGTATTTTCAGAGCAAGTACAAGCTGAATGGAGTGATGTTCAGATGTATGAAAATCTGAAAAAAGGAATCAAATTCCAAAACCCAAACGTAGAATTACAAGTTAATATTTGAGTGTGTTTTCACTCCAGTGAGTGAATTTATTTCAAGGAATGTGGATGCAATTTACTGAACAGCAACAGGACAAACTAAGTAAAGTTCAGTTGGATGAGTCTTGGAAAATCTCACTTTCAGAGTTTCTATTGAGTCAAAAAATGGATAATTTGAGGGAGTTTTTGCAACAAGAAAAACTTGCAGAAAAAACCATTTATCCACCAAGTAAACAAATTTTTAATGCGCTGAATACGACACCACTTGGTGGCGTCAAAGTGGTGATTTTAGGGCAAGACCCGTATCATGGTCCAAACCAAGCTAATGGTTTGAGCTTTTCGGTACAAAAAGGGATTGCATTACCACCGTCCTTGCGTAATATTTTTCATGAATTACATACGGACTTGGCAGTACCAGTTTCACGACATGGCGACTTAAGTAAATGGGCGGCACAAGGCGTACTTTTACTGAACAGTGTACTCACGGTAGAAGCAGGACAACCGACTTCACATCAAAAACAAGGATGGGAAGAGTTCACGGATAGCGTAATTGATGTATTAAATGAACAACGTGAACATATCGTGTTTATTTTGTGGGGTGCCTACGCACAGCGCAAAGGTCAACGTATTGATCGTAATAAACATCTAGTACTAAGTGCAGCGCATCCATCACCACTAGCAGCGAATCGTGGTGGCTTTTTTGGCTGTAAAGTATTTTCAAAAACAAATCATTACTTGAAACAACATGGCATTGAGCCTATAGACTGGCAATTGGACGCATAATGACTTCTCCTGATTTAAATAGCTATCATCCAGATTTAGTTATTGAACACGCAAAAAATGGTTGGCGAATCATTCGTCTGAATCGACCTAAATCGTTGCACGCTTTAGATGAATCAATCGTAAGTGCGCTGCTTCAAGTGTTTGAAGATTTTCATGTCGATGAGACGGTTAAAGCGATTTGGTTTGACTCAACCACACCAAAAGCATTTTGTGCGGGCGGTGATGTTCGCAAGTTACGTCAATTGGTGATTAATCAGGAAGTGGATGCTGCGAATCAATTCTTCCAGCAGGAATATGCACTTGATTTACTGTTGCATAACTATGCTAAACCAATCGTGGTTTGGGGAGAGGGTTATGTGATGGGTGGTGGGCTTGGTCTATTTATGGCTGCACCATTTCGCTTAGTTACGCCTTATTCACGTTTGGCCATGCCAGAAATCAATATCGGCTTATACCCTGATGTTGGTGCAAGCCGCTTCTTGGCTGATCGTGGGCAAATTGGTTTGTTTACCGGCTTGACGGGTTCAATTATGACGGCAGCGGGTGCATTTAGCATCGGTTGGGCGACGCATATCTGCGAAGCGCAACGTGATAATATGCTTCAAAAAGTACTCAGTGTGGATTGGAATCATTACCCTGCTGGCGCATTTAGAGCGATTGACGATACTTTAAATAGTTTGCATCGCCCTGTGGCGTCTGGGCCACTACAAAACTCGATTGATGTAATTCATAGCGTATGTCGCGGTCAAAGCTTTGAATATGATTATCAGTCGATTATTGGTTTAAGTGATGCAAGTAGTGACTGGTTGCGTCAAGCCAGTGAAAACTTACAGAAAGGCTCGCCAAGCACGGCTGCAATCACATGGTTGTTATGGCAATGGGGTAAGCAAGGGCATGCATGGGATGAAGTGTTTGCATTGGAGGCACAGATTTCTGATTGGAAAATTCGCCATCCAGATTTTGTCGAAGGGGTTCGTGCGCGTTTGGTTGATAAAGACTTATCTCCAGAATGGCAGGCAACTGAGCAACTCAGCTTGAAAGGTATCTTGGGAGATTGTCCTCCTGTGACTAATATCGAAAGCTGGAATGCTTTATTGAAGCAATACGGTGTCATTGCCTGATTGTTATGAGTTCTGAAAATTTTAATGATGAATATTGGATGCAGCTTGCCTATGAGCAGGCTGCATTAGCAGCAGCGCAGGATGAAATACCTGTCGGAGCAATTCTGGTCAGCAAGGGTCAGGTAATCGGTGCTGGATATAATGCGCCAATTAAATTGTCGGATCCAACAGCACATGCTGAAATACAAGCGTTGCGTGCTGCTTGTCAGTCTTTAAATAACTATCGCTTGCCCGACGATACAACACTTTATGTGACGCTTGAACCTTGTACCATGTGTGTGGGTGCATTAATTCATGCACGGATACAGCGTGTGGTTTTTGCTACGACCGAACCAAAAGCAGGTTCATTGGTGAGTGCTAGACAATTGCTTGATAGTGGCTATTACAATCATAAGTTTGTCTTTGAACAAGGTTGCTTACAAGAACAATGTTCATTGCAATTGAGTGATTTTTTTAAACAAAGAAGAAATGAAAAGAAGAAAATCCGTTCGTCAAAAACGTCCTTAAATGATTAAAAATGTCTTATGAGTTGTGGCAAACTAAGCCTCCGATGATTTTGGGTTACATCAAAAGGCGAACTTATGCGTAATGCAATCACCATAGAAAAAGAATTTAATGCACCGATTTCCGAAGTTTTTGACTTACTGTCAAAACATGCCACTTATAACAAGGCATTTGCACCTTTACAGGTTGTTCGTGTAAAGGATTCTGCTGATCCAGAACGTCCTGATGGTGTAGGTTCGATTCGCCGTATGGGTTTTGGAGCGATTAAGCCTTTACAAGAAGAAATCACTTTGTTGGAAGAAAATAAGCGTATTGAGTATAAGTTGATTAATAATCCTTTGGTGAAGCATCACTTGGGGCAAATTGATTTTAAAGAAATTACACCTTTTATAACTTTAGTAACTTATAAGATTGAATTTACAGCAAAAGCACCTTTAGTCAGTAAATTAGTTCTTGCACAACTCAAAGCAGCGATTACACTAGGGTTCTCAAAATTAGCCAAATCAGTTGCTTCATAAGAGATGGGAATGACAGTTCATATTATTACGATAGATGGTCCAAGCGGTTCGGGCAAAGGCACATTGGCTGCTAAAATTGCAGCACATTATCATTTTAATTTATTAGATTCTGGTGCTTTATATCGTTTACTCGGACTGTCATTGTTTCAGCGAGGCTTGCTGGACCAAATTGGTGCGAACTTAGATCAATGCGTTGAGTATGCGACTCATTTGGATATTGAATTTAAAACGACTGAAGTAGCGACACTTGTTTTTTTGGAGGGTGTAGATGTCACTAACACTATTCGAACGGAACAAGTGGGTGAATATGCCTCTAAAGTTGCAACTGTACCTGAATTAAGAAAGGCATTATTCTCGCGCCAACGTGCATTTATTCAAGCACCGGGATTGGTTGCAGATGGTCGTGACATGGCAACTTCTATTTTTCCAGAAGCCCAAGCGAAAATTTATTTAACTGCTTCAGCTGAGTCTCGGGCGGAGCGACGCGTAAAACAGTTGCAGGGCATGGGCCTTGATGCTAAAATAAGCGACATTTTATCTAACATACAAGCTAGAGATAAGCGAGATATGGAGCGCACAGTTGCTCCGCTCAAACCAGCAGATGATGCGTATATCATTGATAGTTCTACAATAGGCATCGATGAAGTGTTTCAGTTAATGGTTGACTATATCAATGGCTGTATAAAATAGATACACAATTTTTTATCAGTTGAAGCATTGCTTGATCAGATTTTTTGGACAATGTAACAACTTAACTAAACCGGCCTTGTCTGATCCAAGACCGCGGACTTTATCAGGTATATCATGACCGAATCTTTTGCAGCCCTCTTTGAAGAAAGTGAATTAAACCTCAACGTTGAAAAGGGTGCAGTCATCCAAGGTACTGTTGTTAGTATCGATTCTGACTGGGTTACTGTTGACACTGGCCTTAAATCTGAAGGCGTAGTTGACCGTGCTGAATTTTTAAATGAACAACGTGAACTTGAAGTTCAAGTTGGCGATACTGTTGACGTAGTTGTTGAAGCGCTTGACAACGGTATGGGTCAAACAGTTTTATCACGTGAAAAAGCGAAACGTGCTGAAACTTGGACTAAACTTGAGAAAATCTTTGAAGACGGCGAAATCGTTACTGGTGTTATCTCTGGTAAGGTTAAAGGCGGTTTCACTGTTGACATCGGTCCTGTACGTGCATTCTTACCAGGTTCTTTAGTTGACACTCGTCCTATCCGTGACACGACTCACCTTGAAGGTAAAGAGTTAGAGTTCAAAGTAATCAAACTTGATGCTAAACGTAACAACGTTGTTGTATCTCGTCGTGCAGTTATGGAAGCTGAATCTTCAGCTGACCGTGAAGCATTACTTGCTCAACTTGAAGAAGGTCAAACAGTTACAGGTACAATCAAGAACCTTACTGATTACGGCGCGTTCGTTGATCTTGGTGGTATTGATGGTCTTCTACATATCACAGATATGGCTTGGAAGCGTATCAAGCACCCTTCAGAAGTTGTTGAAGTTGGTCAAGAAGTTACTGTTAAAGTACTTAAATTTGACCGCGAGCGTAACCGCGTATCTTTAGGCCTTAAGCAATTAGGCGAAGATCCATGGTTAGCGATCATGAGCCGTTACCCTAAAGGTTCTATCGTTAAAGCACGTGTAACTAACTTAACTGACTACGGTTGCTTCGCTGAAATCGCTGAAGGCGTTGAAGGCTTAGTACACGTTTCAGAAATGGACCACACAAACAAAAACATCCACCCATCTAAAGTTGTTCAGATCGGTGACGAAGTTGATGTTATGGTTCTTGAAGTTGACGAAGAACGTCGTCGTATTTCATTGGGTATCAAACAAACTCGTGCTAACCCATGGGAAGAGTTTGCTAAAGCAAATGAAAAAGGCGAAAAAGTTTCTGGTACGATCAAGTCAATCACTGACTTCGGTATCTTCATCGGTTTATCTGGTGGTATCGACGGTTTAGTACATTTATCTGACATTTCTTGGAACGAACAAGGCGAAGAAGCTATCCGTCGTTACAAGAAAGGTGACACAGTTGAAGCAGTTATCTTATCTGTAGACGCTGAAGGTAACCGTATCAGCCTTGGTATCAAGCAATTAAACAGCGATCCATTCAATGATTTCTTAGCTGCAAACGAGCGCGGTGCTTTAGTTAAAGGTACTGTAACTGCTGTTGATGCTAAAGGTGCTACAGTTAAATTAGCTGATGACATCGAAGCAACGCTTAAAGCTTCTGAAATCAACCGTGACCGCGTTGAAGATGCAACTAAGTTCTTAGAAGTTGGCCAAGAAGTTGAAGCGAAGATCATCAACGTTGATCGCAAATCTCGCTCTATCAACTTGTCTATCAAAGCGAAAGACGAAGCTGAAGAGAAAGAAGCTGTAAACAATGCTCGTCAAGCTGCTGCAACTCAAACTGCAGAAAGCAATGGTCCTAAGACTATTGGTGACTTAATTAAAGCTCAAATGAAGTAATTTGTTAAAAAGTACGTTTCTTGTAACTGAGACGTACTTTTTTATACAAAAATACTGCAAACGGTAGCGTAGTAATCATGTACTGCGCTACCGTTTTGTATTTAAACAGGTTATTATTAAAAACATTGAAAAGTAGCAATAATTAAAGAGGTCATCAATGACTACTGAAGCACTTAATAAATCTGATTTAATTGAACGGATTGCACTTAAAAACCCACACTTGGCTGAGCCTTTGGTAGAAGATGCAGTTAAGATTATGATTGATCAAATGATTGAAGCGCTTTCAAGCGGCGATCGTATTGAAATCCGTGGTTTTGGTAGTTTTGCATTGCATCACCGTGAGCCACGTTTAGGTCGTAATCCTAAAACAGGTCGATCTGTAGATGTTGCAGCGAAAGCGGTCCCACACTTTAAACCTGGTAAAGCACTTCGTGATGCAGTAAACGAATCTGCTGAATAAGAATTGAGGTGTTTATGCGTTATGTATTAATTGCATTACTCGTTGCCATTTTTGGTTATTCACTCGCTTTGGTTCTTCAGAACCCAGCTGAGTTACAAGTGGATTTATTATTTACTCAAGTCCCAGCTATGCGTTTAGGTCTTCTCCTTTTATTGACGCTTGCATTGGGTATTGTGGTGGGTTTATTACTAGGCGTTCAAGTTTTCCGAGTCTTCCAGACCAGTTGGGAAATTAAGCGGCTGCGTAAAGATATCGACTATCTTCGAAAAGAGCAGATCCAACTTGCACAACAAGCTGCCGCAGAAGCTGCTGCAAGTGTACGACATGAAAAAACAGTGTTGGATATTAATTCTGAAAGTCAAACGCGTACGCCACTGTAATTAAAAATATTTTGAGGGTTGTAAAATCTGAAGAATTTATAACTCAATTAAATGGCCCTTTATTGGATTTAAAGGGCCATTTTTTATGGAAAGCCTAAATATCTTAAAGTGGCGGTAATGAGCATGGCCACGAGAATAACAACGATGAGTGAATATTTTTTCCACGCAAAAATGATTGCAACGAAAACACCAATGATTTTGCTGATTCCACTAAAATGGGTTTCAGTAAAAAGTGTATTAAATACTGCTAGGGTAAACAGTAGGACACAAGCAGAATCAGCCAGTAGTTGTTTGTGATGCTCTTTAAAGGTCATGCGATTGGCTAGATAAAAACCTGAGTAGCGAATCAAATAGGTACCAAGCGCAAGTACAACAATTCCAACAAAGATATAACTTTCACTATATTTCATTTTGACTTGCCTTTTAATAGTAGACCTAACATGGAAACAAGCACTGGTAAGCCTGTTGGTAGTAAGGGAATTGATGCCAGAGATAATGTACTGCCTAAAAATACACGGTGTCGTGTGGTTTTATTCTTAAGCATAGGCAAGATTAATGCGAAAAGAATGGCAGGAAATGCAGCATCAATACCAAATACGTAGATATCAGGAATATTTTTACTCAACAGATAACCAATAAAAACACCAATTGGCCAGAGAATAGCAATCCCGAATCCACACATCCAATAGGCTTTTTGCTTGGCATGATCTTCTTGTTGGCTTAGTCCAAACATGACGCTTTCATCATTCATGATATGGCAGGCAATAAACCGATAAGCATTCTTTTCAATAAATGTTGCAACGGATAAACCAAATGGCAGATGGCGTAGATTGATCAATATACCGGTCAATGCTGCAAAAATAGGATTGGTGCCAGTTGCAATCATACCAATGAATGTAAATTCTGCAGCGCCTGCGAGGACTGTGAGTGATAACAGCAAAGGAATCCACATCGGTACATCGAAGCTTGCAGCTACTGAGCCCAAGGAAATGCCCACAATTCCTGTTGCAACTGAAATCAGTACGATGGCTTTGATTAGATTAAATTGTTCTTTATCTTGCATCATTGGTTTCTATATCAAACGAACGTACGATATAATAGATTAATTTTATACCGTTCGTCAAAACGAACGTTCGTTTTTTATGGTGTTATATGAGTTTGCCAATTGAAATTGTCGCCAAAGGCTTACAACGAGAAAGACAGAAGTCTGGATTATCTTTAGCAGAAGTGGCTCGCCGAGCAGGGATTGCGAAATCGACATTGTCTCAATTGGAGGCCGCTCAAGGTAATCCAAGTCTGGAGACTTTATGGGCCTTATGTGTTGCTTTAGATATTCCATTTGCGAAATTGATGGAATCAAATATTGCGCAAACTCAAGTGATTCGTTTTGGTGAGGGGCCGTCAGTCAGTTCTGAAATCGCGCATTATCAAGCAATCTTATTGGCCAATTGCCCAACAGGCGCTAGACGGGATGTATATATATTAACGACACAACCCGGTGAGCCACGTTGCAGTCAGCCACACCCGATTGGGAGTGTTGAGCATATTATTATTATGAAAGGACGAGCAAAAGTGGGGTTGGTTGCGGAACCTATTTTGTTGAATGAAGGGGATTATATTTGTTATCCCGCAGATCAAGCGCATATCTTTGAAGCTCTGGAAGTGGATACTAGAGCGATCTTGATATCGGAGCAAAGATAAAGATCATTTCATCATTTTAAAAAAGCTTTTTTGTATTATGATGACTTTCTTGCTTTGTTCATTCTACTAATCACTTTATAATTAGCCGATTTTTATGTGATGGAACTAGATTCGTGAGTATTATTGTTGCCCTAGACGCAAAAAGCCAATATGACGCCTTAACAATTGTAGATCAGCTTGATCCGTCACTTTGTCGTGTCAAAGTAGGCAAAGAGCTTTTTACTCATGAAGGCCCATCAATCGTAAAAAATTTACAAGATAAAGGCTTTGAAGTTTTTCTTGATTTAAAATTTCACGATATTCCGAACACGACTGCTCAAGCGGTGTGTGCTGCCGCGGATCTTGGTGTGTGGATGGTGAATGTGCATGCATCGGGTGGCCGTAAAATGATGGAAACCTGTGTAGAGCGCCTTAAAGCGGGTAATTATTCAACTCAATTGATCGCAGTCACAGTTTTGACTTCAATGGGCCGTGAAGACTTACGTGATCTAGGTTTGGATATAGAACCTGTCGATCATGTAAAGCGTTTAGCAAAACTTACTCAAGACAGCGGATTAGATGGTGTCGTGTGTTCAGCACAAGAAGCCAAGATCCTTCGTGAACTATTAGGACAAGAGTTTGCATTGGTCACACCAGGGATTCGTCCTGAGGGTTCAAATGCAGATGACCAAAAACGTATCGTAACGCCAAAGCAAGCAATGCAAGACGGATCAACGCATTTAGTCATTGGCCGCCCAATTACCAAGGCTGAGAATCCAACTGAGATGTTGAAATCAATCTTGGCTTCAATCTAATAAAGTACGATGTTAAAACTTCATACTTAGAAATAAGCTGATTAAGAGTGGTGCGAGAAGTGACAAGATCAATCCACTCATCATGGCATGTGGAACATAATGTGTGCCACATGATTGTTTGACCATGGCAAGTGTGACATCCATTGACGTTGCACCTGCACTGGAAATCGCAGAGCGTGGAAAACGCCAGCCAAGACAATACATTAATAAAATGGCAAAAATTTCTCTAAACAAGTCCGTTAATAAAGCAATCCCACCCAGTTTGGCTGAGTGTAGTTCAGTGAATAAAATCCCTGACATGGAATACCAGCCATAGCCTTGGGCTAAGGCCATGACTTCGTTAAGACTATATTCATTGGATAAGATGAAATAATTTAACAGGGATGCCAAGCATGAACCAACAAATGCAGCCACGGGAACCAGCAAAATTTTCCAACTCAACCAACTACGATCAAATTGGGTGAAGGCCAGTTCGATCCCGATCAAAAAAATAAAGATCAGTAATAAATACCAACTATTAAAGCTGATCGTTAAACCTGAACTATTGACCATGACGCCGAATAGAATACCAACCCCCAAAGCCAAAAATGCTTTGGCGATATTCTTGAGTGCATTGAGAAATAGGTGTAAGGAAATCTTTCCTTGTACACTTTGGCGATCAATCAGTTTGTAGGTGATCAAGCAAATAAAAAATGAACCAATCGAGGTGGTAAATGCAATCAGTAATGCTGGCGGTAGAATAGCAGTAGGATTTTGAACGTGATTTAAGGCTTGAGTCAGTTCAAATGCGACGCTAATCAGTAAAATATAAGAAAAATAGGGCAGTATTTTAAATACGAATTGTTTAATTGTCTGTGATAAATGTGGCCCGACAAAATAGCCTAAGCTAATGCAAACAAAAATCTGGAAGATTAAAACAAGAGAGGTCATACAATCAGAGCGTTTATAGTGCTGATTTATTATGCAGGGAAATCTGATACTTGAATAGATTTATATATCATTTGATATAGAAAGTTTTGAAGATAAACGGATATCAATAAACTTGGGGGATACTGAGTAGATGATTATGTTGTCATTCAGGTAGATGGCATATAAATACAATCTCTTATTCAGCTATGAATATCCTGTTGGCTGAAATATAATTTTAGCAGTAATAAAGGTGGATGATTTGTGACAGCAGCTAAGATTCAAAAAGTGGCATTAGAACGGTTTGCAAAACAGGGCTTTGCAGCAACATCGCTAAACGAGATTGCGACTGATGTCGGGATAAAAAAACCTTCAATTTATGCACATTTTAAGAATAAGGACGAATTGTATCTCAGTCTGATTCCAATCATGATTGATGAAGAATTGGGACATGCCAAGGTTGTATTGCAAGGCGGAGAAAAAATCCAGCAGCAATTACTGCATTACTTTGAAAGTATCGAACAGCGTTTTGATGCATCATATGGTGTTCAATTTTGGATGAATGCATTAATTAGTCCGCCTGTGCACTTATATGATCAGGTAATTGAACCGATGCATGTCTTTATGGCGGAACTGGAAAATGTATTTTTACAAGCCATTCAACACTCTATTTTAATAGAAAATAAGCATCAACTGGATAGTGTCGCTCTGGCTCGTGTATGCATGAGCTTTGTCGATGCCTTACAAAGTGAATTGATCTATGGTGGGCGAGAGAAGTTTCACCTCAGATTGGATGCGATCTTAAAAGCATTAAATATTCTGATCAGCGCCTAAGTTTAGACACTGATCAAGTGTAATTTCTTTATTCTGTTTCTACTCTAGCAAATGATTCGAGCTGTTCTAGCGCAGCATAAAGACATAAGCCCAGAGCGATAGCACCACAAATAAACAAGCTGCTTGGAAGTAAGCTGACATTGATTTCTATTAAGCTCACAACAAACCCGATCAGTGCCGCGAAAGCATATTGTAGTAAGCCCATTAATGAGGATGCAGCCCCCGTTAAATGTTGTGGGCTTTGCTGCATGGTGAGTGCCGTTAAATTGCCAAAAATGAATCCAGTCGACCAGATGCTTAATCCCAAAAGCGCAATGTATTGCCATAAATTTAAGTCATAAAAATATAGGCAGAGCATCAAAACAAAACTAGAACCGCTGAATAAACACATACCAATGACGAGCAATTGTTGAGCTGACCAACGTTTGAGTAACAGGATTGAGGTTTGTCCTAGAATAATTAAGCCAATCGCATTCGCTGCAAATAAGGTACTAAAACTTTCGTTGTGAATATGGTAGTGCTGAATAAAAATAAAAGGCGATTGGCTGAGGTAAACAAAGAAAGCACCTAAGATAAACCCACCAGCAATCGTATAACTGATAAAGCTTTTATTCAGACAAAGCGTTTGATAGCTATTTTTGATCGCAGTGAATTGTAATGCTTGTCGATATTGAGGTTTCAATGTCTCTGGAATGGCTTGATTTCCCCATAGCCACAGGACCGAACCAAGCACTGCCAATGTATAGAAAATCAAATGCCAAGAGCCGATGCGTAAGATCAAGCTACCCAATAAGGGGGCAAGAATCGGTACAATCATCATGACTTGCATCAAAATAGAAAAATTCTTGGCACTGGTTTTGGCATCGCACACATCAGAAATAATTGCTCTTGGAACCACGAGACCTGCTGATGCACCTATTGCTTGTAAGAAACGTGCAGCCAGTAACCACTCAATCGTTGGTGCAACGGCTGCCAGTATTGATCCTAAGATAAAAACAGCAATTCCGATTAGTAATGGGTTACGGCGACCAAAGCGATCAAGCAATGGACCATAGATACCTTGACCAATAGCGAGTCCAATCAGAAATACTGAGAGCGTGAGTTGTATATGGCCTGGCGTTGTCGCAAAACTTTCTGCAAGCAGTGGAAATGCTGGCAAATAAATATCGATTGCCAATGCATCCAAGGCGGTAAAAAGGGAGAGCAACAGCAACAAAGACCAACTGATCTTTGTGACGGGAGGTGCAGCGTTCATGTTTTGTGTACTCTTTCGAGGGGAACAATATTTATTTTAACTACCTAACGGTAGGTAGTTAAAATATTAACATGAATATTTAGGTCTTGCATAGAGAAGAACAGGGGATTTAAATCAGATCCATAAAGCGTTGCAATAAAAGAGCACCTTTAAGTTTTAAAGGTGCTCTTGATATTTGGAAGAATTTAGCTATTTCTGCTTAAGCAGCATGGTTTTTTGAATTAACCGCTGTGCTGATAAAATTATAATCAGCAACATTCACTTTACGTGTCTCTAGCCAATATCTCCATGTATAGGTTGGCCATAAAGAAAAGTTCTTACCATCTGCTGCTTGGTACCAACTGCTACAGCCACCTGCTTGCCAGACTGTACCTTTGAGCTGATCTTGAACACGTTGATTGAACTGGTCTTGAACTTCGTGCTTGATCTCAACTGCTTGTGTGTCTGTTTTATCAACGGTTTGAATCAATTGTAGAATATAGTTGACCTGAGACTCGATCATGAAAATCACAGAATTATGTCCAAGAATCGTATTTGGTCCAAGTAACTGGAACAAATTTGGGAAGTTCTTGGTGCTCACACCATAATAGCTTTCCGCACCATCTTTCCATGCTTGCTTAAGCTCTATGCCGTTACGGCCAACGCAATTGAAATGCTTTAAGTAAATGCGTGGATCAGTAATAAAGCCAGTACCATAAATCAAGCAATCAATTTGACGTTCTTTACCATCTTTAGTGATGATACCGTTCTCTGTAATTTCCTGAATAGCATCTGTCACCAATTCAACATTTTTACGGTTGAAGGTTGGGAAGTACTTATTTGAAATAAGAATACGTTTACAGCCCATGACAAAATCTGGTGTCAATTTTTTCGCAAGCGCTTTATCTTTCACTTGATAGCGAATAAAGGCTTCAGCAAGTTTTTGACCATATTTCATAATCTGTGGTTGTACGATTGGTACAACACGTGATTCATTGGTCCAATAGAGACGGGTACGGTGAATCTGGCGATAAATATTCGACGCCTTAAATAAGCGCTTACTTAGCTGAGAATATTTACGCTCATCACGTGGAATGACCCAAGCTGCGGTGCGCTGGAACACATAAAGCTGTTTTACTTCTACTGCGATTTCAGGAATATATTGAATCGCGCTACCACCAGTACCGATTGAAACAACTGCTTTGCCGCTTAGATCGTAATTGTGATCCCATTGCGAAGAATGGAACACTTTACCTTTAAATTTCTCAATGCCTTTGATATGGGGAATTTGTGGCACGTGTAAGGGACCAGACGCAAAGATGACAAATTGAGCCTCAAGAGTTGTCTGATCTTTAAAATCTAGCGTCCACACATTGCGGTTTTCGTCAAACTCGGCATTGGTCACTTCGTGATTGAATTTGCAATAATCTCGAAGTCGGTATTGTTCAGTAATATTTTGAATATAATAAAAAATTTCATCTGCCTCAGCATAGCGTTTTGACCAGTCTGTTTTGGGTGCAAATGAAAGGGAATACATATGTGATTGAACGTCACACGCTGCGCCAGGATATTGGTTTTCTCGCCATGTACCGCCAACATCATTGGTTTTTTCTAAAATTACAAAATCATTGATTTGACTTTGTAATAGTCGAATAGCCATCGCTAAGCCACCAAAGCCCGCACCAATAATTGCAACTTTTGTTTTTTGAATCGCATTTTTGGTTACATCACGCATAGTCTACGTCCTACACAGCTAAATTTTGTGCAAGTTTAACGGTTTTGACGAGATTAAATATGATTGTATAGACGTAAAACTTGATCATTTCGGCAATTCATTTGCACAACGTTTTATAGTAAAACATTAAAGTTTTGAGAACTGCATTCGGACTTATGAAGAGATCTATCCTCGGATTGATGTATTTGATTCAGGGCATGCGTCATGTCGGAATTGACGTGGATGCACGTTTAGCCAATATGGGAATACAGGCCGATGCTTTAGATCCTAGTTCAATTATTCCAGATGAGATTGAATGGGATATTTTGCAGCATATTAGTCAGGATATTTCACCCGAACAAGGTTTATTTATCGGACAACATTATGCGTTAGCGGGTTATGGGCCTTTCCTGATGCTATTGGTTACTAGTGATACCTTGCATAAGGCCCTATTAAATGGGGTTCAGTATCAGCAACTGACTCATCTTTTTGGTTCATTGCAGTTAAAGATAGAAGATGGCTTGATTTATTTACTGTATCGACCGATTGATTTAAGTATGCATTTAGGTCAATTGAGAGCGCAATGCGAAATCTCGGGCACTTATAAGTTTTTACAAGATATCTTTAAGATGATGGGACTTGAAGTCCCTCAAATTCAAATTGAACTGCCATTTCATCGGCCCAAAGATTTAACGCTGCTCGCAGCATATCAAGATTACTATGGGCAAGATGTCAAATTTGGATGTGCGCAAGCTGCTTTTATTTTAGAAAATACACAAATTTTAAACACAAAAATTCCGTCTGCCGATATTTTGACGTATCGCATTTATGAAGAAAAATGCCTACAGGATATTCAACATTTAGAAAAAACTGCCAGTCTCAAATTGACTGTGGTTGAGTATGTTGAGGATTATCTGGAAATGCAAAATGGGGTGATTCCAAGTATGGCGGAAACGGCGTGTGCATTGGATATTCCTGAGCGTACTTTGCGGCATCAATTGCAGCAAATGCAGACCAGCTATAAAGAAATTCGTGAAAGATTAATCAAACAGAAGGCAATAAAGTTTATTGAAAATAGTTCATATTCAATCGAACAGGTGGCCGAAATGTTGGGTTATTCTGAGCCTGCAGCATTTAATCATGCCTTTAAAAGATGGTTTGGACTGAGCCCTCGTCAATATAATCGAAATCATTAAATGATTAAAAATGGTACATTATGATGTTTAAACTCTATGATAATTAAGCCTAAAATCTAATGTCATTGAACGGAATGTTCGATATAATTTTCACCAATTAAAATTGCAATAACACCTTATGTCAAATTCTAAACCAGACTCACATAGCACTGCATTTATCCCAACATCACCTGCCGAGCGTTATGCTCAAGCAATTGAGTCAGGACAATTCATGCCAGATGAAGCACAAGCTCAGGCTGTGCAAGAGTTAGATCGAGTATGGAAAGAGTTACACACTCGCTATAAGGCTTCAAAGAAAGCATTTCGACGTTTCCGTCGTCAGACTTATCCTAAAGGCGTTTATATGTGGGGTGGTGTAGGTCGTGGAAAAACGTGGTTAATGGATCAGTTCTATGAATCTGTACCATTCCGCCGTAAAACACGTATGCATTTCCATCATTTTATGCAACATGTACATAAAGAGTTGAATAAACTTTCTGGCCAACGAAACCCTTTAGATTTGGTTGCTGATCAAATTTATAAGAATGCCGTTGTCATTTGTTTTGACGAATTTTTCGTATCGAATGTAACCGATGCCATGATCTTAAGTGATCTGTTCCAAAAGCTGTTTGATCGTGGAATAACATTGGTTGCAACGTCAAACATTGCACCAGATGGTCTATACAAAAATGGAATTCATCGTGATCGTTTTATACCGACGATTGAGCTGGTGAAGAAGAACTGTAGTGTTCTGAATGTTGACGCTGGGGTGGATTATCGTTTGCGTGTATTGAAGCAGGCGCAATTGTTCAAATATCCATTAACCGATGATGCTCAAGCGTGGTTATCTGGTCGTTTTAAAGCTTTGACACAAACCCAGACACAGTCAAATTCACCGATTATGATCAATAATCGTGTGGTAGAAACTTTAGGTCATACAGAAGATGTATTGTGGTGTGAATTTTCAGAGTTATGCTTTAAGCCACGTAGCCCAGCAGACTTTATCGAAATCGCGAATATCTATAATACGGTTTTGGTGAGTAATGTTCCGCATTTGACCGATTTCCTGTCAGAAGGAACTCGCCGCTTTATTTACTTGGTCGATGAGTTCTATGACCGTGGTGTAAAACTGATTCTTACCTCAGAAGATTCGATTATCGATTTGTATGAAGGTGAGAAACTGGCATTTGAAATTGAACGGACGCGTTCACGTTTATTAGAAATGCAATCGGATGATTATCTACATTCGGAGCATCGACAAATTCAGGTCGCACAGACTTCATAAATGAAAAGGCATTCTTCGGAATGCCTTTTTTTATAAACTTACATGGATAAGGCTTTATTCTTGGTCAAATTTTGCTATAACTAGATGAGTTTGAAAAAGGGAGTGTGTCGCATAAGGATAGTAAAAACTCATTATTTGATATTTTGATAAGTATAAAAAATTGTGTTTGTCAATACTTCTAATGGGGAAAATGCTTACTATTTAGGAATGTGATATTACTATTCAGGCTAGTATAAATCAGTATACTAGAATTCTTGTTATAAAAAGTTAGCACCATCAGGAAAGACAATGACTGCACGTATTCAAAAAGGCAAGCTAGCGATTGCTAAAGAACTTTACGATTTCATCGAAAATGAAGCTTTACCAGGCACTGGTTTAGATAGTGAAACTTACTGGAAAAACTTCGAGCAAGTCGTTGTAGACCTTAGCCCAAAGAACAAAGCATTATTGGCTAAGCGTGATGATCTTCAAGCAAAGATTGATGAATGGCACCGCAATAATAAATTTGAATTAAATGCTTATAAAGCATTCTTAACTGAAATTGGCTACTTGGTTCCAGAAGTTGCTGACTTCCAAGTAACAACTGAAAATGTGGATGAAGAAATTGCTTTATTGGCAGGCCCACAATTGGTTGTACCTGTACGTAATGCACGTTATAGCTTAAATGCTGCGAATGCACGTTGGGGTTCTTTATATGACGCGCTGTATGGCACGGACGTTATTTCTGAAGAAGGCGGTGCAGAGAAAGGCAAAGGCTATAACCCAGTTCGTGGCGATAAAGTTATTGCTTTCGCAAAAGATTTCTTAAACCAAACTTTCCCATTGGCTCAAGGTTCGCATGCAGATGCAACTCAATATGCAGTGGTGAATAACAGTTTAGCTGTAACCTTAAAAGATGGTTCAACCACTTCTTTGGCACATGAATCGCAATTTGTTGGTTTCAATGGCGAAGCTGCAAGCCCAACTGAGATTGTTTTATTAAATAATGGTTTGCATGTGATTATCGAAATCGATGCCAACAGCCCAGTGGGCAAGACAGATGCTGCTGGTGTGAAAGATTTAACACTTGAAGCTGCGGTAACAACCATTCAGGATTTGGAAGATTCAGTTGCTGCAGTTGATGCTGAAGAGAAGGTTGAAGGTTATCGTAACTGGTTAGGCCTAATGAAAGGTGACTTACAAGAGTCAATCGAGAAAAATGGTAAGACCATTACTCGTACTTTAAACAAAGACCGTACTGTTCAGAACCTGATTGGTGGCACGACTAAATTACATGGTCGTTCATTGATGTTGCTTCGTAATGTGGGTCACCTTATGACAAACCCAGCCATCCTTGTTGATGGTCAAGAAGTGTTTGAAGGCATCATGGATGCTCTAGTGACTCCATTACTGACAGTTGCGGATATTCGTGGTCAAAACGAAAACCAAAACTCTCGTAAAGGTTCAATGTATATCGTTAAGCCAAAAATGCATGGTCCAGAAGAAGTTGCATTTGCGGTTGAATTATTTGAGCGTGCTGAACAAGCGATTGGTTTGCCTGCAAAATCACTCAAAATCGGTATCATGGATGAAGAGCGTCGTACCTCTGTAAACTTGAAGAACTGTATTGCTGCTGCGAAAGATCGCACCATCTTTATCAACACAGGCTTTATGGATCGTACAGGTGATGAAATCCATACCTCTATGGAAGCTGCACCAGTTGTACGTAAAGAAGCAGTTAAAACACAAAAATGGATTGCTGCTTACGAAAACCGTAACGTGGCAATTGGTTTAGCATGTGGTTTACAAGGTAAAGCGCAAATTGGTAAAGGCATGTGGCCAAAACCAGACAGCATGAAAGATATGTTGGCGACAAAGACTGCACATCCAAATGCAGGTGCATCTTGTGCATGGGTTCCATCTCCAACGGGTGCTGTACTTCATGCATTGCATTATCACCAGATCAATGTAAAAGCACGTCAAGATGAGTTGGCTGCTGAAAACATGTTGTCATTAGATGACTTGTTAACACCACCATTTGCACCAGAAACAAACTGGACTGCAGAAGAGTTAAACAACGAACTTGAAAATAACTGTCAAGGTATCTTGGGTTATGTGGTTCGTTGGGTAGACCTTGGTGTTGGTTGTTCGAAAGTACCAGACATCAATAACGTTGGTTTGATGGAAGACCGTGCTACTTTACGTATTTCATCTCAACACGTTGCAAACTGGTTACGTCACGGTATCGTAACGCGTGCGCAAGTTGAAGAAGTGCTTAAACGTATGGCAGTGATTGTTGATCAGCAAAATGCTAATGATCCATTGTATACACCAATGGCACCAAACTTTGATGGGATTGCATTCCAAGCTGCTTCTGACTTGATCTTCAAAGGTGCAGAGCAACCATCAGGTTATACAGAGCCATTGTTACATGCTGCACGTTTAAAATTAAAAGGTTATACAGGTGATTAAGTTCATCTAAAATAAAAAAGCCTCTTCGGAGGCTTTTTTATTTGGTATGTAGGGTATGAACTTTAACTGTAAAAATATAGGCTCAATTTAAGCGACTCAATTCAGCTAGAACAGGATAAAACATCATCTTAATGAAATTTTTGTTATAATTCTCGCAGTTTGATCATTTAGCCGAATTATAACGATGTCACAAATTTTAAAATTAGATGCTTTAAAACAAGCGCAAGTTTCTACTTCGCCGTACCCTTACTTTGTCGTAGAAAATTCGATCATAGACAGCGAAGTGAAAGCTGTTATTCAGGATTTTCCAAAGATTGAACAGGGTGGTAGCTACAACATTGAAGATGTTGAAATTAAACCTAATTTTGATCGCTTTTTAAAGTCTTTAGATACTAAAGAATTCCGTCAGATTTTAACTGAAAAATTTGATGTGGATGTGATGGAACATCCGATGATGATCACCTTACGTGGTTATTCACGCCAAAAAGATGGTCGCATTCATTCTGACTCGAAAACCAAACTTCTGACTATTCTTATTTATCTAAATGAGTCTTGGGATGCACCTACAGGTCGTCTACGTATCTTGAATGATGAAAAGAACATGGATGACTACGTCGAAGAAATTGATGCGGGTCCCGGTACATTGGTTGCATTTAAAGTGACTGATAATGGTTGGCATGGTTATGTACCTTTTGAAGGACAGCGTCAGTCAATTCAAATTAATTTTTTAACCAGCGATAAAGCCAATGCCAAGCACCGCTTTATCCACGGTTTAAGCGCAAAAATGAAAAAGTTATTTGGCTAATTTATGCAATTAGAAAGAGGAGGCTTGATACCTCCTTTTTTTAACTTTGTTTTTAAGGATAAATACTCAACAAACTATGTGTGCCAACTATAAACCATTAACAGTCGAGCAAGCTCAACAGCTTGGTTTACCTTTGATTCCATTTGAATATGGGGAAGAAGTTTACCCAAGTTATACAACGCCTTTGCTATTTAAATCAGAGCAAGGGCTGGAGTGGCGGGAAGTATTGTTTGGTTTGGTACCAAAATGGTCGGAAGATACCAATATTTCCAAGCATACTTATAATGCTCGACACGAAACCATTTTTCAGAAACCTAGTTTCTTGGAGGCTGCTTCCAAGTGCAAATTTGGTGTTATTCCTGTTTCCGAGTTCTATGAAAGTAAATACATAGATAATAAGCCTCAAAGATGGGGTGTACGCCGTAAAGATGGAAAGGCTTTCTTTATCGCGGCTTTATATGAGATCAGAAAGTTGGGCGATCAGGTGATCCGTTCGGCAACCATGCTTACGATGGATGCCATAGACCATCCGATGATGAAAGACTTTCATGAGCCGGGAGATGTAAAGCGGTCAGTAGTCGTTATTCCACATGAACGTTTAGATGAATGGTTAAGCTTAAAACAGCCACATCAGCTCTATGAATTTATGCAGGGTTTTCCTGTAGAAGAATTTGAGTGTTCCCATGTTCCTAAAGCAAAGATTGTAAAAATAACACCGCAACTGAATATGTTTGATTGAGCTTAATATTTGAGTTGATGAGATTAAAAAAGGCTTCCTATTGGAAGCCTTTTTTGGATCAGTTGCTTAGCGCGCAAGATTTTTAAACATATGGCGCAGAATTTCCATTGTTTTTTCAATTTGCAATGGCGTTAAGCCATCAAATGATTGTTCGAGGATAACTGAGGTAAGATCATTGATTTTGGTAATCATTTCCTGACCTTTGTCTGTTAGATAGACGCGAGTGATACGACCATCTTCCTTGCATGAATACGTATCGATATAGCCTTCATCTTTGAGGCGATAAACAATCTTGGTTGTGGTCGACATTTTGGAAATGACCATGTCGGAAAGCTCCGACACACTGGCATGAGGTTTGACATGCAAGGCAATGAGAATACGGCGACGAGAATTGTCTAAGCCATATTTTTTGAGCACGTTATCGATATTTTGAACGTACTGAGCATTTACTTGAGAAATCCAGTAAAAAGGAAAGTCTTCCAGGTTAAATGAATCGGCTGTAGGTAAAAAACGCGCATATTTTTTTGGCATCACTTATTTCCTATACTTGCACAAGGAGCCACTCCTAGTCGCTCCTAGATTCCATGAAATGTCTATAACTTGCCTGTTAAAAAAATCGATCCTCTGATTTTTTTAGCATTCCATTTTTTAACAAATCTGTTCAAAGATAACGGTGAAATTATCTTTATTCTGAATGAATAAGTCATCATAAAATTCACATAAATCAGCTATTAATGATGTACTATCCAGTCGTCTTTCCTTTAAGGTTGTCCTACAGCCTAGCATTACTGCTTATTTGTAGAATAATCATATTGTAGAAAAAAAATACGATTTTTGACGTGACATTTTTATAATATTTTCTGTCTAAAATGTCATAAATATACGAAATCAATATATTTATAAAATAAATAACGCTTAAAAAAATAGCGAATACAACTATTTGAATTAATCAATTGGTTAAAATATAGCACATAAAAATTTTTAAAAAAGTTGAATAAATACATTCTTTATCACATTTTTTCGATGAAATTTTAAAATTTGCAGCTTTGAATAGATTTTGATGGGTCAATTGAGATATAAATTTGGTGTGTAGAACGAATAGTGAGAAATCAAAAAAAGATATGAAAGGGGTAACAATTGAGCTTCGGAGATTAAATAGATAAAAAGACGCATCTAAACAGGATTACAGGTTTAGATGCGTAAAGTGCAAAATTGTGATGACTGATGTTTTTCTTAAAGCTTAAGTTCACTTTCCATTAGGGGCCATAGCTTTTGATGTGACTTTTTAAACATCGACATATGTCCAATTTGTTTGTAGCCATGTTGTTGTGGATTCAGTTCAATTAATTTGGTTGGTGCATTGGGGTATAAGCGCAATAGATCTTTGACATTGGCTTGGGTGGCAATTTCATCATCAGTTGCCCAAAAAGAAGTAATCGGGCATTGAATCTCTTGATGATAATCTTCGAAGATACTTTTACCAATTGCATTCATGACATAACCAGGTTTACTGCAAAACTCAGCCCATTGTTTTGCAACATTTTTAGGGAGGTTTTCTCCCATCCCAATAAATTGAGTTGCGCCATAACCTTTCAAGAAGCTAGAAACTGGGAAAATAACGTTAAACATAACGGGCGCAAGGATTTTAGTTTTACCTTTCAAGCCTTTGACATAACCTGTAGAGCCAGCGATCGCCAAAACCTTAGCAACCTTGTTATAGTTTGAAGTAATCCCAAGTAATTGCCCACCAGCACTATGCCCAACAATAATCACTTTTTCAGCTTGAGTTCGCTCTAATAAGGTCTCAATTGCGGCTGGAATATCATAAATTCCCCAGTCATTTATACTGGCCGTAGAATTCTTGAGCGGGCCGTGAAGCGATTCACCTATACCGCGAAAATCAAAACTTAAAACGCTATAACCTTGTTGGTTAAGCCATTCTGCGAAAGCATGATAGAAATTTTTGGTAATGCCTGTCGCTGGACAAATCAAGATCGGGTAGGGTTTGGTATGATCTTGTGCAGGATAAAATTGTGCGGCAAGTTGATAGTCATCTTTGCAGCTCATCCAAAAAGATTCATAACTCTTCATTAGAAAGATACTCTTATATGTGCATAGTATTACTTTACACAAGTTCTAAAAAGAAACTCGTTTAAAAAATGACTTAAAAGTCAAATTTTATGTAATATACGCACACAAAAGGAATTTTTTAGTTTCGGGGATTGTATGTTTGTTTTAAATGCTGCAACACAGCTTGCTATTGTATTTAGTGGGATTTTTCTATGGGTGGGGATGCTGACTGGAGTTTGGAAATATTATCAAATTAGACAAACAGCGCAGGCAAGAGCACATTATTATGTCGATATTGCACATCGGAGTAGTCTGCTTTACGCGGCAGCCAGTCTAATTTTAGCAGCATTAAGTTTTTTTACAGTTCTATCTGATTCAATCGCATTATTTTGTGTTGTTGCAAATCTATTCTTCTTTGCGATGTCGATTTTAATCTATATTTTGCATGGATTATTAAGAGATACAACCAATCAATTCAAACAGCCGCATCAAGTGGGGAAATGGACTTTACCAGCATGGTGTATGACGTTGATGATGTTGAGTTTAATTCTTGTAGAGTTGGGTGCAACTGGGATTTTAGTATTGGGAACTATTGCTCAATTTTTACATTAAAAAATGGATGATCACTCATCCATTTTTCCTAAAGAATTTTTTTGGCGCACTGCGCTTAACTGTCGAAACTTTCGATCGACGATCGCCCACATACAAAAGGCCAGAGATACAATCAATGCATATGCAAAATATTCGGGTTTTAAATTACCTTTAATTGTGCCTTGAAATAACAACGTGACCATTAAGGCAAGCGTTGTAGTTGCATATACGATTGAATCATTTGCCTTCAGAGCGTTAATGAAGACTTGCTTGTTGAAATGTATTGATAACATCTCCATCCCTCCTTGTTGTGACGACAAAACCATGTGTTTTTGTCTGAATTGTTTTTTAAGTTGTACTGCTATTTTCTGAGCATTTCAATAGGGATAGTGACTATTTTGAAAATAAATTTCTAAATGTATTGATTTATATAACTTTTAAGTATTTTTTATATTGATTTATACTATTTTTTAGTAAAATATTAGCCATTATTTTTACATTTTGAAAAATTTGCCAATCAACTAATTCAATTGAAATAGTCGTTTTAGATCACGAATAAAGACATTGAGGCATATTTGACAGCGTCAGCTTTAAATTAAGAAAAGAAAGATTTGTCGTAAACAAAAAATGAGCGTTGGATAAAAGAACATTTCTTGTATAGCTAAAATCATGTTTGGGTAAAACATCATTTTAACGACAAATCATTTTAATCTTTAGATGCTGATACGCGATCGACCACAATTGCAAAAACAAGAACGATCAGCGATGGCAGTAACCATGCGAGATTTTGTTCGTTCAATGGTAGGTGCTGAATAAAAGTCGGTAATTGCGCAGTAAAACCAGCCGCTTTAATTGCTTCAAAAATACCAAAGAGGAAAGCAACAGCAGTCACAGATCCAACCACGATGGACGGATTGTTCCAACGTTTCCAGAAGAAGCTGAGCATGATCACAACAATCGCTGGCGGGTAAATTGCACTGAGTACAGGAACTGAGATTGCAATCAGCTTTGTTAGACCTAGATTAGAAATCAACAAAGAAAAGCCAGTCAGGATAAAAACAAGTAACTTATAAGATAAGCCTGTTAATTCGGTAAAATATTCAGCGCAAGCACAAGTAAGGCCAATTGCGGTTACCATACATGCAAGGAAAATTAAGATAGTTAAGAAATACGATCCGTAATCACCAAACGCGTGTTGTACATATGCATGCAGAATGATTGCACCATTGGCTGCATTAGGTGCGACTTCATGACTGCCTAAACCAAGTTTAAACAAGCTGACATACACAAGCGTGAGCCCAACACCCGCAATCAAACTTGCGATAATGGCATATTTGGTAATCAGTTTTGTATCTGTTACACCACGTGATTGGATCGCTTGAATAATTACGATACCAAATACCAGTGCGCCTAAGGTATCCATGGTCAAATAACCACTAACGAAACCTTCAGAAACTGGACTTGCGATATAGTTGTTGACTGGTGCTGAAATCATACCTGTAGGGATCGCAAATGCGGCGATACCTAAGATTGCCAAGGCGATGATTTTCAAAGGTGCCAGTACATGACCAACCGTATCGAGTAGTTTATTTGGATACAGTGAAACTGCAGTCACAAATGCAAAATACACAATACTATAAATAAGAAGGCTGCTACCTGATGTACCAAAATACGGTGCGAAGCCAATCTCATAAGAAACTGTTGCAGTACGTGGTGTTGCAAACAGTGGACCTACAGACAAATAGCAAACAATGGTGAGCAGTAAGCTAAAGAAGCGTCCAAGTGGAGAGCTGATGATTTCGATTGAACCTTTCATGCGAGATAAGGCCATAATCGTAATGACAGGCAAACCAACTGCGGTAATTAAGAAACCGAAGGCCGCAAGCCAGACATGTTCACCAGCCTGCTGAGCAACGATTGGAGGAAAGATAATATTGCCTGCGCCAATAAATAACGCGAAGGTCATAAAACCTAAAGCAATGATATCTCCTGTACGAAGTTGATTCATAAAGAGGGAGGCATAAAATAAAAGTGCGAAGTTTAGAACAAAAATGCGTTCTTTTGAAACTAATTTATGTGAAATTTGGTTGATTTTTGACTAAAAAGAAATGATGAAAATCATATAATTAGTAATGGTAAAGCTAATGTGTTGAAAAGCTTTCCAAAACTCGGAAATGCAGAAGGGTATAGATTCTTTCCTATTGGCCTAACTGAATTTAAATATCAAAAATAAAATGCTCTTTTAGTCTTAAATAGATTGAAGATTTCAATGGGAAGGCGTACAAATATTGAAATACTTTATGCAGTCCCCATATTAATTTTTCTGCATGTGATTTTAATCTGATTGATGAATAAGGAAAATCTCGAATGAGAGCTTCTACTGTGACCATTAAAACTGAACAAGATCTGGAGAAATTACGTATCTCTGGGCGGTTAGCGGCACAAGTGTTAGAAATGATCGGGCCTTATATCAAGCCTGGCGTTTCAACTGAATATTTAGATGATATCTGTAATGATTATATTGTGAATACGTTGCAGGTGATTCCAGCCAATGTGGGCTATCACGGTTTTACCAAAACGACCTGTATTTCTGTCAATGAAGAAGTGTGTCACGCCATTCCTTCCGCGAAAAAGATTTTGCAAGAGGGTGATATTTTAAATATCGATGTTGCTGTGATCAAAGATGGTTATTTTGGCGATACCAGCCGAATGTATTTTGTTGGTGAGCCAAAGCCTGAAGCAAAAAAACTGGTTGAAACCACTTATGAAGCGATGTTAGCGGGTATTCATACAGTGAAACCTGGGGCAACTTTAGGTGATATTGGCTATGCCATCCAATCTGTTGCACAGCGTGAAGGTTATAGCATTGTGCGTGAATACTGCGGACATGGTATCGGCCGTATTTACCATGAACAGCCGAACATCTTGCACTACGGTCAGAAAGGTCAAGGTTTGGTCCTAAAAAAAGGCATGGTGTTTACCATTGAGCCGATGGTGAATGCTGGAAAACGCCATGTCCGAGAGCTGAATGATGGTTGGACTGTGGTGACACAAGATAAATCATTGTCTGCTCAGTGGGAGCACATGGTTGCTGTAACGGATGATGGTTTTGAGCTATTAACGCCATGGCCGAATGGCACAGGACATTATCCAGCCGTTTAAGTTATCCGATAAAAAAAAGCGCGATTTCTAATCGCGCTTTTTTTTAGTTGAGCATTGGGTAAGTTGTTCAACCAAATAATCAATAAAAACACGAACAGCGGGCAATAGACCGCGTCTCGATGGATAAACTGCGTGGAAAATACCGTGTGGTGCCGTCCATTCGGGTAAGACAGTCACAAGTTGCCCTGTTTTTACAAAGTCTTGGGCAATACTGTCGGGAAGCAGGGCGATCCCACAGTTTTGAGTGGCTAATTCCGCCAGCATCAGTAAATTTGAACCCATAATCACGGGGTTTACTTTGATTTTTTTCTGCTGATGGTCAGGGCCTGTCAACAAGAACTGTTGATCGAGATGATCTTCTGCCATGCTGATAATACGATGTTCTGCCAGTTGTTCAGGCGTAGTTAGATTACCAAACTCATTTAAATAGGCTTGGCTGGCAAAAAGACGTTGTTCAATTGCTTCAAATTGACGTAATACTAGGTTCGGATCGTCATCTAATTTAGATCGAACACGCAACGCCAGATCGACACCTTCGTTGATGACATCAATACGGCGGTTGCTGATCATCATTTGCACCCGAACTTCAGGATATTTCTTCAAAAAGGCGGGTAGGATTTTCGCCATCTGATTTTGAGCAATATCGACTGGTACACTGACTTTGATGACACCACGTGGCTGACTACTCAAATGATTGACCACATCATGCGCTGCTTGGGCTGCATTCATCATCACTTGTGCATGTCGGTAAACATCCATTCCAATATCAGTCACGGCAAAATGACGTGAACTACGTTGAATCAGACGCACGCCTAATTGTTCTTCGAGATTGTAAACCCTACGGCTGAGTTTAGATTTAGGAATGTCTGTTGCACGTTCAGCAGCACTAAAGCCACCATGTTCTACAACCAGCGCGAAGCAATAAAAATCATCTAAATCCGTTAGCATTACGCTATAAACTCCAGCTTATTGTGATCAAGTTAAATGAATATAAAAGTGATTATTAAACATTGTGGGCTAATAATATAGCCTGAACCTGCTGATATTGTTCCATTCGCTCAAAATCTTTTGCGGTTGGCGATGGAATTCGAGATAAGTCCATATTGTCAGTGATATCAGCCAATTTCACAACACGTGCCAAAGGGTTTTGTACAGTGCGCTGAGCGGCTTCGATTCGAGACTCACCATCCTGTTTTGTGAGTGCAACGATTGCATCGATAATGTGTGCCTGGAATCCTAAAGCTTGTAAATCTGCAATGCTTGTTTCTGTATCTTCTAAGACATCGTGCAGAACAGCAATGATCTTATGATCCATACTGGGTACATTCAGCATCACTCTGAGTGGATGTAAAATATAAGGGGCATTGGCTTTGTCGACTTGGCCCTCATGTTGTTTTGCGGCAAATGCAATCGCTTGTTCTAATGTCGCCATCAGCTAAATCCTCCGCTTCAAGATAGATTAGCGCGTCATATTCTTTTAAACTGGCTGAAATTTTTTTCGCTTAAGTATTATGTCATATCAACTTATCAATATTGTCGATGCGACTCAAAACATTGTATGTCCTTTTTGTCAGCATGCTGTCCTCGACTGGGATCAGGAGCAGTATATTCAACCTTGTGAACATACGCTATTTATGGCAATGGATTTAGGTTTTGAATTTATTGCTGATCGTTTTGAAGAAGTTTTACCCCAGTCAGTAGATGAAATTCATGAAGATCCAAATATGAATATTTTTGCTAGTGTTACTCAAGCTCACTATGCCGACATGCACATTTATAAAGCAGATTTAGGTGTAGAAGGGTTATTCCGCTATGTTGGATTTAGTCAACATTAAAATCCTTCCAATAAAAAAGCCAATCATTTGATTGGCTTTTTGCTTATCAGCTTATGCTTCAGGCGCTGGGCTGTACTGTTCAACTAATGGTTTTAACTCACCATTTTGGAACATTTCAAGCATGATATCGCTACCACCGATTAACTCGCCATTGATCCATAATTGTGGAAAAGTAGGCCAGTTCGCAATTTGAGGTAAAGTTGCACGAATATCTTGATTTTCCAAGATATTTACATAGGCAAATGGACGACCAATTTGGCTAAGTGCTTCTACTGCACGAGCAGAAAAACCACATTGCGGGAATTGTGGAGTGCCTTTCATGTAAAGTAAAACAGGGTGTTTCGCAATTTGATCACGAATTAACGCTACTGTATCACGCGCTTGTTCCGTCATAGATAGATCCTCAACTAATCTCCTTGCATTATACCTAAAAAAAAGCGTGGCGGAGGATTGCGAAAGATTTTTCTTATATAAATGTGACTTTAGGCTTTCAATCTACGCAAGTTTTTGCTTATATAACTTTTTTCACCACAACTACTGATAGATTGAGTTTGTTATGACTAATATCACTCTTGCTCCTGTGCAACCTGATCAACCATCACATCTTATGGCAACCTATGGTCGCCAAGCGATCAGCTTTGTACGAGGACGAGGGGCGTATCTATATACGGCAGAGGGTACAGAATATTTAGATGCGTTAACGGGGATTGCTGTGTGCGGTTTAGGACATGCACACCCTGTTATTGCAGAAGCGATTGCTGAACAAGCTGCGACTTTGGTGCATACCAGTAACCTATATGAAATTCCTTGGCAAACAGCTGCAGCACAGAAACTGGCAGAAGTTTCAGGGATGGAAGAAATCTTCTTTTCAAATAGTGGTGCTGAATCAAATGAAGGTGCGATCAAAATTGCACGTAAATTTGGTGCTCAACAAGGCATTGCATACCCTAAAATTTTAGTCGCCGAACAATCTTTCCACGGCCGTACACTTGCAACCTTATCCGCAACAGGCAATAAGAAAGTACAGGAAGGCTTTGCGCCCTTGGTTGAAGGTTTTATTCGTGTGCCGTTTGGAGATGTGGAAGCAATTCAAGAAGCAGCCATCAACCATCCAGATATTGTTGCTATCCTGATTGAGCCTATCCAAGGTGAAGGCGGCGTGAATACCGCACCACAAGGGTTTAGTTACTTAGAAGATGTACGTGCGCTATGTAATCAACATAATTGGTTGATGATGCTAGATGAGATTCAAACAGGGAATGGCCGTACAGGTAAATACTTTGCTTATCAACACACCAGCATTATTCCTGATGTCATGACAACGGCTAAAGGTTTAGGGAATGGCTTCCCAATTGGTGCCGTCATGACACAAGGTAAAGCCGTGGGTTTACTGGGTGCAGGTAGCCATGGTTCAACTTATGGTGGAACAGTGTTAGGTTCACGTGTGGTATATACCGTGCTTGATACTCTGGAAAAAGAAAATGCAGTTGAGAATGCTGCTACAGTGGGTGCCTATATTGTTGATCAACTCAGAGCACAATTGGCCGATTATAACGTTCAAGTGCGTGGCTTTGGCATGATGATTGGAATTCAGCTGCCAAAAGACTGTGCTGAACTGGTTGCGATTGCACGTGATGAATATAAGCTGATTATCAATGTAACGGCAGGTTCAGTGGTACGTTTATTACCACCATTAAACATGACACAAGCACAAGCAGATGAATTGTTAAAACGTCTTGTGCCTGCTATTCAAAATTTCCTTAAAGCTTAACGAAACAATATCTATTAAAAAAGGGCAATCAACTTGCCCTTTTTTATGTCTGATTAAATCTTTAACCAGAAATATATTGTTGAAGCTGCTCAAT
Source organism: Acinetobacter sp. Ac_3412 (assembly GCF_013072675.1). Taxonomy (NCBI): domain Bacteria; kingdom Pseudomonadati; phylum Pseudomonadota; class Gammaproteobacteria; order Moraxellales; family Moraxellaceae; genus Acinetobacter; species Acinetobacter sp. Ac_3412. The sequence continues at coordinate 349,994 of NZ_LXUJ01000007.1, forward strand.
CAGAATACGTTGATCGTCCATCGCAGCTTTAACTAAGTCTCCGATAGAGATAAAGCCAACTAACTTTTCTTGATCAAGCACAGGTAAATGACGTAAATGACGGTCAGTCATCAGGTTAAGGCATTCTTCTACCGTATGGTTTAAACCTACAGAAATTACTTTTGATGTCATAATGTCTGACACAGGCGTATTGTTTGAAGAACGTTCCATTAAAGCAATCTTACGGGTGTAGTCACGTTCAGAGAAAATTCCAACGACTTTCTCATCTTCGGCAACGACTAAAGCACCAACACCTTTTTCTGCCATAATTTTAATTGCTTCAAGTACAGTCGCATTGGGTGAAATGGTGAAAATTGATTGTACTGCTTTATTCTTGATGACTTGAGCAACGATTGTCATTGTTTATCCACCTGTGTTGTATTGTCATTTTCATTTAACTTAACGGTATTTTTTTTAAATGCAAAGCCCTAATTTCATTCCAATGATAACTTTTCTTCATGAGTGTCTAAAAAGTCATCATTGGAATAGAGAGAATAATTAAACCGTCACTGCTGATTGATGTGGCATAAAGAAGAAATGCTGCATTTGCTGAGTTGAAAGTTTAAATTTACGATGTGAAGAGTTAAATAAAGCAGGTTCAACTTGTAAACGGGTTAAAGTTGGAAGCAAGGACTCATGGAAATCTTTCGGCGTAATCTTACGTGGTGTGTAGTTTTTCCAGTGTGCTTTAGCATAGCGATGAGCTTGTACGCCGTTCAGCCAAAAGGGGAATACATGACCATCTTGATCCGATTTGATTGCCCAACCCTGATGGTATAAACCCCAAAGAACGCCACAATACATCATTGTTTTTAGAATTGAAATTTTAAACATCAACTCACGTGAGACTGGTTGGAAATGGCTAAAACGATACATGTTATTAAACTAATATTCTTAAACTTATGTTTTATTATAAGAAAGATAGATGGCAGTTATGTTTAAACAATTGATCTAAATCGTAAGCAAATATTGTAGGTATCTAATCTACGCAACTAAAGCTTTGATGAAGCATAAGTTAGAAATGTGAAAGAACCATGTTAATTCGTTTTATGCAGGTATTAAAAAACGCCACCTGAGCAAGACAAAGCGACTAAAGCTTTGGTACAGCGCAAGTCAAGAATATGAAAGAACTATGTTAATACGTTTTATATAGGTATTAAAAAACGCCACCTAAGTGACGTTTCATTATGCTTGTAAGGTTGCCATCTTCTGCCAATACTGTGCTTTCAAGGAATCACGTTCTACTCGGAAGCCTTGATAATACAACTCTGCTAAAAATAATGCCGCTTTACCGTGACCTGCTTTAGCTACTTCTTCAAGCTCTTTCACTGCATCTTGGAAGTTTTTTTGCGATTGAATTGTATTTACCGCATTTGCATATACATGCTCTAGTTCATGGTGTGTAAATTGTTGAATCATATATAACTCCTTATTTTAATTATGATTACCGCAAATTCTATTCAAAGTTACTCTACTTTGAATTTAAGCTACTTTAACTTAGATTTGTTAAATTATTATGACAAAATTGATTGAATTGTCAAATATATTCGGTGTCATTACGTAAATAAAATCTTACACGATTAAACATTTGTCGCAAATAATTTTAAGTAAAATCAAAGTGAGAATAATAGAAAAGGAGAATAACATGTCCAATGTCATTGATGGCGTAACTGTGGATGTTCCACCATTAGAAAGTCAAATTATTGCGTTAGCTCATCATCATCGTCAATTACTTGATGAAGCCATTTTCCATCAAGAAATTCATTTGGGTGATTACTGCTTAGCACAACGTAAACGCGTGTATGACTTTGCGAGTCATTTAAGTCCTGAACAAAAAGATCAGTTTTATAGGATCTACGATGGAGAGTTGAAAAATATTGCCGATGATGATGACTTGCATCCTGCAGATGCTGAAAGTGGTGTAGGGATGTTTGCCATTTTTATTACCTTAGTCATCATTGCATTTATTTTGTACTTTTCCTTCGTTCGTACATTAGTCAGTTAATCATTGCTAAAGTAGTGTGCGTTCAATAAGTTGTGGAATTGTGACTTATTGAACGTTGTGCTTGTCCTTAGCGAATCAGAGACTTACACTACCTCTAATTCGAGGTAGATTATGTTGTCTATAATTTTTAAACATAAGGTTATGCAATCCAAATTAGGATTTAAGTTGGACCAATTTTACAATGTTTTGGTCGGTATTATTATTTTGTCTATTTTTATACTTGCGTATAACGCATTGCAACGTCCAATTAACACAGCGCAGTACCAAAAAGTTGTTCAGTATGCACAACAAGCCAGCCATCCAAGAACACAGCATTTGGCCGAAGACACTTTGGAGCAGGCTAAAATTCGACGTGTAGATTATCTAAAGCTTTTAAATGCTTATCAATTTGAATCGAATCGTATTAAACAATACCCGGCAATGGCAAAAGAAGATGAGTGAGTTTTAAACGATTCATTTTTATTTATAAATGAATGGTTTGCCGCTGTCGGAAAAAAGAAATCAATTTATGCTAGACTAGCGGTCTTTTTAAAAGCTGCTTTATTCTCAAGGAATCGACATGCAACAGCAATCGAATATGCAAAATAAATTCTTGATAGATGCTGACATTGGTGATGATGATGTCACATTACCGAATTTACCTGCTGTCGATGTTCCCATTATTGATGAGCCAGTTGTAAAAACTACAGTTGAGACGTCAGCACCTGTAACAATTGCAGCAACAGCACCTGTTGTCGAAGAAGAAACCCAAGCTACGGGATTCTTTGGCCGTATGAAAGATGGTTTGACTAAAACACGTCGTAGTTTCACCGATGGTATGGTCAATATCCTGATTGGTGGCAAAGAGATTGATGACGAGTTATTAGAAGAAGTTGAAGAACAAATGTTGGTTGCCGATATTGGTGTAGATGCAACCAAAACCATTATTGCCAATTTGACTGAAAGAACAGCTCGTGGTGATTTGATCTATTCCCATGCGTTGTACAAAGCACTGCAAGAAGAATTAGTCGCTTTACTCGCACCGCGTGTTAAACCACTGCATATCGATCCTAACAAATCACCTTATGTGATTCTCATGGTCGGTGTAAATGGTGTGGGTAAAACCACAACCATCGGTAAATTGGCGAAGCGTTTACAAGGTGAAGGCAAGAAAGTCATGCTTGCTGCAGGTGATACGTTCCGTGCGGCAGCGACTGAACAACTGCAAATTTGGGGAGAGCGTAATGACATCCCTGTGGTTGCTCAAGGTCACGGTGCAGACAGTGCTTCGGTTATTTTTGATGCTTTTGAAAGTGCGCGTGCTAAAGGCATTGATGTCTTGATCGCGGATACTGCAGGACGTTTGCAGAATAAAGCCAACTTGATGGAAGAGCTGAAAAAAGTGAAGCGTGTGATGCAAAAGATTGATGCAACTGCGCCACATGAAATTATGCTCATCGTTGATGCTGGTACGGGGCAAAATGCAATTAACCAAGTTCAGCTGTTTGATGAAGCGGTTGGCTTAACTGGGATTACCATTACCAAGCTTGATGGTACAGCAAAAGGCGGCGTGTTATTTAATATTGCAAGTCGTACCCATGTGCCGATTCGTTATATCGGTGTGGGTGAGAAGATTGATGATTTACGTCCTTTCTCAGCTAAATCATTCGTTGCTGCATTATTTGAAACCGATAAGTAATTAAATTGTGTTAAAAAAGACTCCACGACATGTGGAGTTTTTTATTTCGAATAAAAAATAAGACTGTTTCAAAAATAAAACGATCTGTCATGTTTTTTAGACTATTCCTAAAAAATGCGTCGTTATACACTACATTCAATCCAAGATAACGCCCCAAAGGGCACAAAGGTAGGAATAACAACATGAGCAACTTCTTAAATAGCATTAAATCACGCCGTACCATTTATGCGATTGGTAAAAACCTTACAGTTGACCAAACTAAAATTGAAGAGACCATCCGTGAAGCGGTAAAACACAGCCCATCATCATTCAACTCGCAAACTTCACGTGTTGTGACTTTGTACGGTGAATCTCATGTTAAATTCTGGGAAATCGTACGTGAAACTTTGCGTAAAATGGTACCAGCAGAAGCATTTGCAAATACAAGTACAAAAATTGATAGCTTTGCTGCTGGTTTTGGTACAGCGTTATTCTATGAAGATCAAGATGTTGTAAAAGGCTTACAAGAGCAATTTGCATTATATGCTGATAACTTCCCAGTATGGTCAGAACATTCAAGTGCAATCGCTCAGTTCGCAACATGGACTGCTTTATCTGAAATTGGCGTGGGTGCATCATTACAGCACTACAACCCAATTGTTGATGCCGAAGTTGCAGAAACTTTTGATATTCCAGCAAACTGGAAATTACGTGCTCAGCTTGTATTCGGTTCAATCGAAGCAGCGGCAGGCGAGAAAACATATATGGATGATTCTGCACGTTTCAAAACTTTTAACTAAGTTAAAACGAGTAGCAAAAAAGGGGCACTGTTTAGTGCTCTTTTTTTATTTCTACGAATGGAATTTCAAGTAGTGCTGACGAAATGGGCAGCTTTGTACATACTTTGCGAGAACTGGTAATCCAGAATGTTGAGTTAGAGGATAGTAGAAAAAGAATAACTGATGAGCATGAGTTTGAAATCATTGATTTAAAGAAAAAATTGATCAATTGTTTAAAGATAAGCCTGAATTGGTTGTAATTTAGCAAGCTAAAGTATTAGGTTTAGATAGTACAAAAGGTTTGCACAAAGAGGTGTTGAGAATAAATAATACGATTGGTAGAGTTGTTTCAAAGATTACTTTTAAAAAAGCACTTTAAAGTGCTTTTTTGTTGTCTTGTTATTTTCATAATAGTTTGCTTTTATGGTTGTTCAGATTAATAGGAATTCATCATGAAAGAAGCAATAGAACAATATCGCCAAGAACGAGCAACATTAGAAAATGAGATTTCAGATTTCCTTGAGAAGAAATTTGCAGAATTCAAAGACAAGACTGGTGCTGAAGTCATTCACCTTGAGGTGGAGTTTGATTCAACTGATGATGAAGAAGCGGAATTCTTTATTTCGAGTGTGTTTATTGGAACTGATCTTTAATTGAATCAAGAAATAGAAAGCCTCCTTCGGGAGGTTTTTTATGGGAAATTTATTTCACTTATGAAGTAAAAAATTATAAGAATTACATCATCATGGATCTTTAGTAAAAGGGTTATGATTTTTTATAATAATCATAAGTTTTTGTTTTTAATATTTAATTTGAAATAATAGTGAGTAAATAATAAAATATACACTTGTCTTTATTTATTTTGTGTTGAGTTTTTTTGGTGAAAAAATTAGTAATTCTTCTTATAAGTACGGTAATTTGTGGTTCGGTGTATAGTGCAGATGATATCTTCAGCAAAGATAAATCACTTTTAATTCTAAATAATGATGAGTCTCATAAAGAGGTTAAAAGTAGTGAACAGTTTGATTTCTTTGAGTCGATGAAGCAACAAGAACAAGATCGTGTCAATCAACGTAATTATGAATTAGAGCAAGCGCACGTAGTACAACAGCATACATCTAATATGAGTCCTCATGATAGGTCCCAATATTATCTGGAACATAGACATTTCGATGCTTTGAATGCAGAAGGACATGAGCAACAGTTCAACTCAATTTTGAAGGCGAAGAACAGAGGTTTAATTTCTGAAAAAGACTACCAGCAAAAAATTGCAAAACATACCCCGGTGCCATTGGATCAGAGAAATAATCAACTTAAATTCTCAATCCCAATTGGGGAATAAGTTAGTTAACGGCAAAGCTCATCAAAAGATGGGCTTTTTTGTTGTCAGGAAGCTACATTAATGCAGCGTGTTAGATTTAATATTTTCCTTTCAAATCAACATGGCTTCGAAATAGACCTGATGTCAAATTGGCCAATTCAAACATAAAGCTAACATACAGTTTTGTTTATATTTTGCAGCAAGACAATTCTTAACGATATATTTGTTTTACAAAACAAAATGTTAGATAAAGTCATTTTCTTTTGCCATATATATGCTGTATATATCTTAAATAAGCCGAATTGTTGCAATAGACAGTTTTGGTTTTTGTCATAAAATGGTCATAATCGCGGAGCATAGTGCTTACGATTTCATAAATTGTTTATACTGAGAAGAGTCTAATGTCTTTAAGAGTTGGTGTTGCTGCTTTCGGTTTATTATTAAGTAGTTCAGTTTTTTCTGCAGTCACTATTACTGCCCCTGAAGAAATCGTGATTCTTGCTGTAAATGGTCAAGAAGTAAATAGTGGATTAATTCCATCAAAGAAGAATAACTATCAAGTAGATCCAGGCAATTTAACTGTTAATGTTCGCTATCGTGAATATTTTGAGCATTTAAATGGTGAACATGACATCGTTAAATCAGGCGTTGTAACCATTCAAGTACCAGATTTACAAGACAATCAGTCTTATAGTCTAGGTTTGGTTAATGCACCTAAAAACTTCGATGCTGCAAAGAAATATGCAGATCAACCTACCGTTGCTTTGTATGATCAAAATAAAAAACTGGTGGTGCAGCAAACGGGTGCAAATAATGAGGCACAGCCATGGTTCACTGGCAGTAATTTATTAAGCCGTACTTTGGATTTAACCCAAAAGAATAAGAATAATGCTACGAATCAACCTGCACCTGTTTATGCAGGAACCACAGCACAAGTAGTTGCAACTGCGCCTGTAGCGGTAACAACAGCAGCGGCAGCCGGTACAGCAAAAACCACAGATCAACAATTGGCAGAATTGTGGCAGAAAGCATCTAAAGCTGAGCGCCAAAAATTTATGGCTTGGTTAGCTGGTCAAACAAACTAATCTAAAATTGAATAACAAAGCCGATGTTTTCATCGGCTTTGTTTTGTGTGGAATAAAATAAAAATGTCTTTAAAGATTAGAAAAGCAAAGAATAGTGATTTGGAACAATTGGTTAAGCTGATTAATATCGCTTATAGAGAACAATCAGAACGTAGTTGGACAACTGAAAAAGCGTATGTGCAAGGCGATCGCATTGGTAAAGCTCAATTAGAACAAATATTGCAGCAACTAAATTTCGAATTATTGGTGGGTGAGCTAGGTAATGATGAGATTATTGCCTGCATTGGATTAAGTTTGAATGCTGATTGTATAGAGATAGGTACTTTTGCGATTGATCCAAGCATACAGAATCAAGGCCATGGGCGTGAATTACTCAATTATGCTGAGTTATATATTGCTCAAAATTATCCAAAGATTCGTGATTTAGTCATGCATGTTCTGGATGTTCGTATTGAGCTGTTGGCCTATTATCAGCGCCGTGGTTACCAAATAACGGGACGGAAAAGCGAATATCCAATTGAGGCTGATGTAGGGCAACCCATTGTACCTATTCAACTGATTGAAATGAAAAAATCTCTTTAATGCATAAAAAAGCCATGATGAATTGGAACAATCATGGCGTTAAGAACAGGAGGTTATGCTTGGTTTTCAGTAAGCGATGGTGCTTGGTCAACTTTTTGCGTAGACCAAATTGAACCAACTGGTGCAGCTTGAGCACGCTCTCTGGCTTGTTGATAAAAACGTATAAATATTAAAGCAAATACCAAAGCAACGATATCAATCCAAATCAAATGTGCTGTTGAATACCAAAGTCCTTGAATTGGAAACACATAAGCAAGTAGAGAAGTCGCAGGAATCAGCAATAAAACAAGCGCAATGGCGAAGAACAGTTGGGCTAAAGCCTTTGCTGCACCAATAATAAAACTGTATGAAATACAAGCAATAAATACTAAATAGTAGCTATACATAAATACATGGTTATGACTTTGTAATTGCAATGGTATGACATAGGCCCATCGACCAATCAACATACTGGTAAATATCGCTAACATACAACCTAAGCAAGCACCTATGGTCAGATTGGCAATAAACATGACGTCTTTACGCTGTTGCGGTGCTGGTAGGTTGGGATTTTTCTGTTTACGCAGGCGAGTTTCAATCCACAGAATATTGCCTGAATAGAACAGATAAGCCCCACCTAAGCCAAAGATCAAATAGATCCAGCGAATGGGTTCACCACCATAGTTACCAAAATGTAAGGCAAACATTGAACGAATCAGTGATGCAGCTGAGCTTTCTTCAATTGATAGGGTTTTAGTTGGGTAAGGTGTACTTTGATATGGATTAAATGACATATAGTCAAAGGTATCACCGCGAAGCATACGATCCGGATGATATAAAGCAACAAAGGCAGATGCGCGTTCAGGATTATCCAGTTGGTTAAAACGAATGCCATCAATACGATAATCAGGTGCTGCTTTTTGAATGTTGAGAAAAACTTTTTCTACATCGAGTTGTGGCTTTGGCTCAACAATTTTAACGGCTGGTGGACGTTCAAATAGTGGCTTATCTTTCGAAACCAGCTGAGTGAGCGCACCATAAAAAATATCATGAAAAGCAAAAACCACAACACTTACACTAATGATGATATGAAAGGGCAAGCTGGTGATGCCAATGACGTTATGCGTATCTAACCAAAAGCGTTTCTTGTTTTTACCTTTGCGCACAGCAAAATAATCACTGATCAGCGTGGGGAGTAACACGATTAAACCCGACATTATGGCAAGAAAGTATAAAACTGCCACAACACCCATCACCATTACACCTGCGGTATGGTGTCCCATCATGCCAGGGATACCCGCAGTTTCATGCAGTTGTTCAATCAGCCAACCTAATTTAGATACATTTTCCTCTTTGGCAATCAGTTGTCCATTGTTATCGAGTGTTGCCATCATAGTTGTTTGAGCAATATCAATGCCATGATGATCTTCAGTTTCCTCATGCGCTGCTTCCCATTGGATGGGTGCATTATGTCCTTCTGGCCAGTTAAAGCTTAAAGTGAATGCCTTTTGTGTTTCAGGGAACTTCGCCTGAACTTTATCGACCAATTGGTTGTATTGGTTGGTTTGAATTTTTGCTAACTTTTGCTGAGGAGGCGCTGCCCATTGACTAAGTTGATGTTGAAACATCGTTAGCCCACCAGCAAAAAAACAGATAAATAATAAAATACCTGCGCTTATGCCAACCCACGTATGTAGATTTTTGCCTGTTTTAATAATATCCGCACGAATTTTCATTTTAAGCTCTTATCCAAAATAACAGGGCATAAGCAAGGACATTGGCAATACTGTAGATCACTAAGCTTTGCCAGCCTTTCGGGATGAAATAGACAATAAAAAAGACGCATAGCCAAATCCAAGGAATTGACCACATTCCCAATTGTGGTGCAATCGAAGAATCAGCATTGGATTTACTGAGTAAAAGAATGATTGCTCCCATCGCCATTGCAAAGCTGAGACCGAGAACGGCACCAACAAATGTTTTGGTCCACCAATCAGGTTGTAGTTTTTGTTTAAGCATGTTCATTTAAGTTGGCCTTTTCATGAGCATAATGAAGGGGGAAAATGACCAAACCAGCGTAGCAACTGCCAGCCAGATTAAAATAGCAACCAAAAGGGGTAAGCAATAAATCAAGATGCTTAACCCGACGAATAAGCCAACAAGTCCGAGGTAGAAGAATGGCCGAGACAACTGCTTTTTCAGAAAAATTTGATGGGTGTGGCTGAGATAGACACTCATACAGGCAAGCAGTGAAACCATGATCCCTAAGAGTTTTAAAGTCATGTTAATAATCTGTTAACTATAATGATAATAATTATTATTTAAATTCAATAAAAATTAAAGCTTATATTCAAAAACTTAACTGATTTAATCGGAACATGATGAATTAAATGCTATTGATAATTGTTATCATTTATATACTATGTAAAAAAATATTTCATCTCGGGGGAGCAATGCAGCATTACAACTTATATATAGCGATTATGTTTAGCCTATTTGGGGCTTCTACAACAATGACGTGGGCAGAAGATCAATCAGAAGACTTAAAAAAATCGGATGTTTTACCGATTATTCATCTTAAAGCGGATCATGAAGCTTCTGCATATACCATTAAAAAATCAAAATCGGCAACCAAACTGGAGCTGTCTTTAAAAGAAACGCCACAGTCAGTGAGTGTGATAACCGAACAACAAATGAAAGATCAAAATCTGACAAGCGTATCTGGGGTACTTGATCAGGTTCCTGGTATTTATCGTCAAAGTTATGGTGCCACATCTGCTTGGGGAACGGGTGGTGAATATACTTCGTATTATTCGCGTGGCTCTAAAATTATTAACTTTCAGATTGATGGATTGTTGTCGAGTCCTGCGATAGAAGGTCGTAGTAACACCGCTCTCAGTAATATTGATACCGCTATTTTTGAAAATATTACTGTTGTTAAGGGGGCAACTGGCTTGTTAAATGGTAGTGGTTTGCCAAGCGCCAGTGTTAATTTTAACCGTAAGCATGCAACAGCAAATGCTCAATCATCTGCCAAGCTGAGTTATGCTTCATGGAATACTTGGCGTAGTGAAATTGATGCCTCTCAAGCCTTGAATGAATCAGGGAGTATTCGTGGTCGTGTTGTCGCAGCACATCAACAAGGCGATAGCTGGCAGAAATGGGGTGACGCTGCATCAACCATTTTATATGGTGTAGTGGATGCTGATTTAAGTGATAAAACAGTTTTAAGTATTGGTACATCATTAAGCCGTAATGAAAGTGATGGCCAAAGTATCCACGCTTACGCAAATTTTGATGCGAAGAATATTCTTTCTCCAATGGGACGTAAGGACAACTCAGCCCCACGATGGGCTTATACCCATACCGATAGTCTAAATGCATTTGCGCAGTTGCAGCATGAGTTTGAAAATCGTTGGAAGTTGAATGCAAATTATAATTTTGCGACAACCGATACAGAAAGTATTTATGGTGTGATTGGGTCAAATACATCTGGCGTTTATAAGACGCAAGATGGCAAGCGTGTACAGGTCATTGGCGCTGATGGTAAACCTGTTTATTACACTGATTATGAAAAAAATACATCAACTGTGACTGCTGGTTATCAGCACACTAAACCTGTTGAGCATTCTGTTGATTTGGGTGTGACTGGACCATATCAACTTTTTGGTCGTGAACATGAGCTGATGCTAGGTGCAAACTTTCAGGATGTAGACCAAAATGATCCTTATTACAATCGGGTAATGGGTGAAACTGGCGTAATTAATATCAAAAGCTGGAATGGTTATACTGCACAGCCTGCTGGGTTATATACAGCGGCAAGTGCAGGAAATTCTGTACTGCAATTTAGACAATATGGTGGTTATTTAGCAACTCGTTTAAATCTTCTTGATCATTTGAAAGTCATATTGGGTGGGCGTGTTTCGAGCATTGATTATTATGCCGAGTCTGGTAATAAAAATAGTGGAACAAAAATTAAAATTGATGATCAGTTTACGCCTTATGCAGGGATCGTTTTTGATGTCACACCTGAATGGGCAGTTTATGGTAGTTATACCAGTATCTTCTCACCACAAGCAAATAAAGACTATCAAATGAAATTGCTGGATCCTAAACAAGGTGATAGCTATGAGCTAGGTGTAAAAGGTGAGCTGTTTGCGGGTCGTGTGAACACCAGTTTGGCTTTATTCCAATCGAATATGGATAATGTTGCTGTTGAAGCTGGTAAATATGCAACCAGTGAAGAAGTGCCTGGTGCCGTTGCTGGAACATCTTATTACCGTTCTGCAAAAGGTGCGAAGACAAAAGGCTTTGATGTGGCAGTGTCTGGAGAAGTGCTGCCTAATCTGAATCTAAATGGGGGATATACTTATTCAGAGACCAAAGAAAAAGGCGATCGTATCAATACCGATATTCCAAAAGATCAGTTTAAGCTCTTTGCTACTTATAAGTTTTCGGGTGATTTAGACAAGCTGAGTATTGGCGCTGGCGTGACATGGCAGAGTAAAATTTATAGTAGTTATGATATGGATGGCTTTGCTCGTGATAGCAATGGTCAAAAAGCTTTTACATTGGTTGATGCAATGGCGAAGTATGAACTCAGCCCAGATTTAACAGTGGGTTTAAATCTCAATAATATTACGGATAAAAGCTATCGTTTAAATACGTCAAATCAAACCTTTGGTGCACCGCGTAGTGTAACGGGTTCTGTATCCTTCAAGTTTTAATATCAAGTTGATAAAAAAGAGGAAGCAATATTGCTTCCTCTTTTTTTTAGATTCCTCAGAAATTAATTTCCAATCCAAATGAAATATCCCAACACCATTAATGGCCAAGCGATATAAGGACTAAATAACCATTTCCATAACCAGAATCTTGGTATAAACCCAACCCCATGTACGAAACCGCCAGAAATCCCAATCATCACCAACATCAGCAAGCTATGATTATAATGTCCGTTGGCATCCAACATCAGCGCTGGATGGACCAGTAAAATAGCAGCAAGCGGCAATGCCAACAAAAACGAAATGGTCATTGCAAGTACTTGCGCTTTACGATTCTTCGGTGTTGTCATTGCTTCAGCCATTCTATTATTCCTCATCTAAATCTTGATGATGTTCGATATAAAGTGCACTGAGTACACCTGCGAAACATGCCATCAAGACACCTAGAATCCATGCAAAATACCACATGTCATATCTCCTGATTAATACAAACTATGTGAATTTTCTTCGATATGTTTGTTGGTGATGACACCCCACATTTTGTAATACGACCAAGAGGTATAGATCAAAATGAGAGGAACGAAGATACATGCAGCAACGGTCATTACCCCAAGGGTTTTATGACTAGAAACAGCATCCCACATGGTCAAGCTTGAAGTTGGATCAATGCTTGATGGTAATAAGAATGGGAACAAGGCAAAACCAGCAGTGAGAATTGCACCAACAATCATCAGGCTTGTACCTGTAAAACTCACAGCCGCTTTATGTTTCGCTGCACTGACAATTACCAATAGCGCACCGAGGATCGCAACGATAGGTGCAGCCATGGTGATTGGATACGTTGCATAGTTGTTTAACCAACCATGATTGGCATTGGTTACCACATCTTTCGCAAGCGGATTCAGCGCAGCATTGGTATTAACCGCAGTTGCATAGCTATAACCTGAGATATTGCCAAACAATAACCATGCACCCGCAGCCAAGAAGCACACAAGGAACACGATTGCCATGATTTGTGTTGCTTTGGCAGAGCGGTTATGCAAATTGCCATCAGTACGTAACATCAGCCAAGCACCACCATGCGCACATAGCATTGATAGGCTGACAATACCGCAAATCAGTGCAAACGGATTCAATAGCGCAAAGAAGCTACCAGTATATTGCGAACGTAAAGTGTCATCTAAGCTAAATGGTACACCTAAGAACAAGTTACCGAATGCCACACCAAAAACCAGTGCAGGAACGGCACCACCGATACATAGGCCCCAGTCCCAAGAGGTACGCCATTGGGTATTCTCTAATTTAGAGCGATAATCGAAGCCGACAGGTCGCAGGAACAGGGCAAATAGCACCAGTAGTAAGGCCCAATACATGCCAGAGAAGGCAACTGCATAGACCATTGGCCAAGCAGCAAACAGTGCACCACCTGCTGTAATAAACCAGACTTGGTTCCCATCCCAGTGAGGCGCAATGGTATTGATTGCAGCACGGCGTTCAGAGTCGGTTTTACCTACAAATGGCATCAGTGCCATTGAGCCCATATCGAAACCATCGGTAAGTGCAAAGCCAATCAGTAGTACACCAACGAGCACCCACCAGATAATTTTTAGGAGTTCATATTCGATCATGATTGAGCCTCCCCAGTTTTTGCTTCTAGTTTTTCAAAATGATATTTACCAGTATGCAAAGAACTTGGACCTAAACGAGCAAATTTGATCATTAAGTACATTTCAATAATCAGCAGTACGGTATAGAACGCTGCAAGCGCAATAATCGAGCCCCACACATCACCAGCGCTTACGCTTGATGCAGAGAGGTGTGTTGGTAAGATTTCACCAATCGACCATGGCTGACGACCACCTTCAGCTACATACCAACCTGTTTGAGCTGCAATCCATGGGAGAGGGAGAGCAAACAAAGCAAATTTGAGTAACCAAGGTTTATCTTCGGCATTACGTTTTGCCACAGCCCAAGTCGCGAATAGGAATAACAACAGCATGAGGAAGCCTGAAGCGACCATAGCACGGAAAGAGAAGAACAGTGCCGCGACGTTTGGAATGGTATCTTTAGTTGCAGCTTGGATATGTTCTTCAGTCGCATCAACCACATTTGGAGAATATTTTTTCAAGAGTAGGCCATAACCTAAGTCTTTTTGATTTTTCTCAAATGAAGCTAACAATTCTGGAGAGCGGTCACCTGCACGAAGTTTTTCTAATTCGCTATAGGCCACCATTCCATTACGGATACGCACTTCATGCTCTTTCATGAGGTCACGCAAACCCGTCACTTCTTTATCGGTAGAACGTGTTGCAATAATCCCCATCACATAAGGAATTTTAATTGCATAGTCGGTCCGCATTTCCTGCTGATTTGGGAGGCCAAATAAGGTGAATGCTGCAGGTGCAGGTTCGGTATGCCATTCTGCTTCGATTGCAGCAAGTTTGGTTTTTTGAACATCACCCAACTCATAACCTGATTCATCACCAAGAAGAATCACAGATAAAGTTGACGCTAAACCGAAGATTGCAGCGATGGCGAATGAGCGACGCGCAAAAGGTAAATCACGTTTCTTTAATAAGTAATAGCTTGAGATGGCAAGTACAAAGATTGCACCAGTGACATAACCTGCAGAAACTGTGTGTACAAATTTTACTTGTGCCACAGGGTTAAAGATCAGTGCACCAAAATCCACCAGTTCCATACGCATGGTTTCGTAGTTAAATGCAGCACCGACTGGGTTTTGCATCCAACCATTGGCGATGAGAATCCACAAGGCTGACATATTCGAGCCAATCGCAACCAGCCAAGTCACACCTAAGTGCTGTACTTTAGATAGACGATCCCAGCCAAAGAAGAATAAACCAATAAAGGTGGATTCTAGGAAGAAAGCCATCAAGCCTTCAATTGCAAGCGGTGCCCCGAAAATATCGCCTACATAGTGAGAATAATAAGCCCAGTTGGTACCGAACTGGAATTCCATAGTCAGACCAGTGGTTACGCCTAAGGCAAAGTTAATCCCGAAGAGTTTCCCCCAAAATTTGGTCATATCTTTATAAATTTCTTTACCAGAAATCACATAGGTGGTTTCCATGATGGCAAGAATAAAAGCTAAACCTAAAGTTAGAGGGACGAAAAGAAAGTGATACATTGCGGTCATTGCAAATTGGAACCGCGAAAGATCGACCACGCTTTCAGAAATCATCAACGTGTCTCCTGAGTTTTGGACATGTCACCAGCAATACGCTCGGCAACTTCATTGTTAAAATCTTTTGGAATCGTTGGCGCATCAAACCAGATGTGTTTAATCACCAAGAGAAGTACAACTTTAATAATAAGAATAATCGTGATTTCTCTGATGAGTCGCCGATTTGGATCTTGAGAACTCGTGTTCATAGAACCTCGCCTCATATTTAAAGAAGATGTAAAACATTATTAAATAAAATTTATTGAAAATAAACCTTTAGAATTTTCAAATAATCTAAAATTAAATAATTGTTTTAAATCAATATGATGAGATGTTTTTGTTAAAAAATTTAAAATATTTATTTTAACCAACTAAAATAATATGAATTAATTTTAAAACCTGATCAAAACGGTTGTATTTATATTTTTAAATCTGATTAAAAAGATAAGGTTTATATTGAATTAAATAAATATTAAACCAACTAAAATAGTATGAATATAAAATTAATAATATATACAGTGACTTATCGTTTTAATTACATAATTAAATAATTCTTACAATGAAGTATCTATAAAACCTAGTGTATAGGTAGAGATTATTTTAAAAAATGTGATAGGTATCACTGTTGTGTTTTTTGTGCCAGTGAGATCATGAAAACAACAAGAAGGGAAGAGCTAAATTCAAAACTTTTGCAGGATATATTTGTAATAAAATGTAAAAATTACTGTTTTTCTCTATTCAAGCGCAATTTTGAGACAAAAATCAGTCTGGTGCGAATAAATTATTTGAGAGAGATATTTTTTTCGCGAGATAGTGTGAGTTTGATTTTTGGCTAATTAACAACACTTGGGACTGTAATTCCAATTCACCGTACTCAGGTTCAACTTGTACATAATAGAGTTGTCCGAACTCATCACGTACACGTGCCTGAGCTGAGAAACCAGGGCGTGCGTTTCCAGTTGAGATTGTGGCTAAACGACCAACCAAATTGGTATGTGTATGAGTGACTTTGGGTTTGATCACTTGATCTAGGCAGTGAATCATAAATACGGTAAAGAAAATATCGATGATTAGTGCTGGAACAAATAAATAGTAAGGTGAAATGAAGTAGTGCTGCAAAGCAAAGAACGAAAGTTCTAGAAAATAGCCTGCAAAACTAAAATTAATCAGTAAAAAAACAAAGATCAGGTATTTAGAAAATTTCACGTCAAGTAGAGGTGAATTCAGTAACCAATCTGGGGTGAGCTTTTGAACCAATTGACTCGGTCGTAGGCCAATAACAATCCCGATGGTTTCTGCAATGCTGAGCACAATTAAAGCCACGACACTCATATGAAATGGCATCAGATAGTAATTGAGGAAAAACTCAGTCATCGCAGAATTCATGATCTAGGGCTTAATCAATATAGATACCACCATCTGAGTGGACTTCCAAATTTACTTTCTCAAGGAACTCACCTAAACATGGTCCAGAAATACATTCACCCGTTTCGACTGAAAACAGTGCACCGTGGGTAGAACACTGAATGTATTCTTTATCTTGGTCTAAAAATTGATTTTCTAAATACTCAAGTTCGGTTTGCAAATGCGGACAAACATTTTGATAGGCATAGAAACTACCATCTTTTTGAGTAATGAAAATCGTGGTCCCTTTCATGGTGTCATATGCACGAGACTCACGCTCAGGGACTTCCTCAGTCATGCAAATCTTTTCCATGTTATGCACATTCCTGTTGAGAATTTTTAAACTGTTCAAACAGTTTAGCGTAGTTTTCTACACTTAAACGGGGTCCGAATTGAGCAACCACTTCACTTGAGATCAAAATAGCAAGTTGTGCCGCAGCCTCCAAACTTAAACCAGCATTGATTGCATATAAAAATGCGCCTGAGAATGCATCGCCAGCACCATTGGTATCCACAGCTTCAACAGCACGACCATTGACATGGAAGTGGTGTGCTTGGTCAACAATCACAGCACCTTTTGCACCTTGTGTAATCACAATATGTTGATTTTTTAATTTTAGGCTTTCAATCGCAGCATCAAGATTGTCTGTTTCGGTAAACATAAGCGCTTCTTGCTCATTACAGAATAACAGATCTACACCATCATCTAGGAGTTCGACTAAACCTTGACGTGCATATTGCACCATTGCAGGATCAGAAAGAGAAAGGGCAATTTTAACACCGTGTGCTTTAGCTAGTTCGCGTGCTTGCTTAACTGCAACACGAGCAGTATCGCTGGTTGATAAGTAGCCTTCGATATACAGCCATTTTGCTGTTTTAAGTGGTTCGAGGTCGATTTGTTCAGTTGATAATTCAGCTGTGATACCGAGGTAGGTTTGCATGGTGCGTTCTGAATCAGGGCTGATCAAAACCATACATGTACCGGTTACACCTTCACTAATTGATTGTGTTGTGGTTGTGATGCCTGCTTCGTTCAAGCCGTCTAGGTAAATTGTACCCAGTTCATCATTACCTACGCGGCAGCCATAAAATGCTGTACCACCCAAAGCACTGAAAGCAACAGTTGTATTGGCTGCCGAACCACCACTGGCTTGACCCTTGTAGCTTTGAGTATCTTGTAATTTTTGATATAAATTTGCCTGTGTTTCACCATCGGCCAAATGCATTGTGCCTTTTGGCAATCCCTGTTGCGTTAGAAACTCATTTGAAACCTTAAATTCTTGGTCAATGAGTGCATTACCAATTGCAAAAAGATCAACAGTTGCCATGTTTGTCATCACAGTAAAAATCAAAAAGCAAAGTTTACACGAATGCTACGGATTACAGTAGTTTGTTGAAGAAAATTCAGCAAAGTATAGGCTCACAGTGAATGAAGGAAAGAAGATGAGGCCAGACCACTTTAGAATTGAAAGAAGTCTGGAATTGCCTGCACAAATAGATGTTTTGATCCAATATTCAGAATGTGAGGGCTTCCGCTTCTTAAATAGATAAAAACAAGATTTTCAATCAGGTACCAATTGTTTTGATCGGATCGGAGAAGCACTTTTTGTTGTGTATGATCAACATGATACTTTGATTGCCATAGGTGGAGTGAATCAAGATCCTTTTGCCGAATCGAAGAGAGTTGGGCGTTTACGTCGTTTCTATATCCATCCAGATTATCGTGATAAAAAAATAGGTAGTTATTTATTGATGCATATTGAACAATACGCAAAGACTTATTTTGAGCGGCTTGATTTATTTACTGATACAGCACAAGCGGCTCACTTCTATCAAAGTCGGGGATATCAATCTATCGTGTCAGCACATCACAATTTTTACAAGATTTTATGAAACGCTGTTTTGGATTAGGCGCTGCATTTTTCTACAAAAATAGAGTAATTTACATGGATATCGATACGTATTCTTCGGTAGACTCTCTATAATCAATTGTAATGAATTTAATAGAGATAAATTGGAGATCACATGACTGTAGATGTTACTGAAAGCATTACTCAAACCACACATCCCGCGTTTCAGCTATTACGTCAACACCATGTAGAAGCACTCGATATTCAAGTTTCAGAATATAAGCACAAAGTGACTGGTGCAGTTCACTACCATTTAGCCACAACGCATGACGAAAATGTGTTCTTGGTGGCATTTAGAACGCAGCCGATGGATTCCAAAGGTGCTGCACATATTTTAGAGCATACGGCACTCTGTGGTTCTGAAAAGTTCCCTGTACGTGATCCGTTCTTTTTGATGATCCGCCGTTCATTGAACACATTTATGAATGCATTCACAGCAGCGGATTGGACAGCGTATCCTTTTGCAACACAGAACAAAAAAGACTTTCAAAACTTATTGTCTGTGTATTTAGATGCTGCCTTTGCCGCGAATTTAAATCCTTTGGATTTTGCGCAAGAAGGCATCCGTATTGAGCTGGAAAATGATCAAGCCGTTTATAAAGGTGTGGTATTTAATGAAATGAAAGGAGCGATGAGCTCTCCTTCAGATCAGCTATATCATCAGCTTGCACATCATTTATTCCCAGAAACGACCTATCACTACAACTCTGGTGGAGATCCTAAAGATATTCCAGACCTAAGCTATGAGCAGTTGGTGGATTTCTATAAAATTCACTATCACCCAAGTAATGCCGTGTTCATGACCTTTGGCAATCAAAGTGCGTATGACTTGCAAGAGCAATTTGAGAAATTAGCTCTACATAAGTTTTCTCAAGGGACAACTTTATATTCAAAACCTGAGAAGCGTTTAACTGCACCTGTAGAAGTGACTGAAAGCTATGCGGTTGACAGTGAAGATCTGAAAGACAAAACTTACCATGTCATGTCGTGGTTGTTACCTGAAACCAGTGATACTAAATTACGTCTAGGTATGCGTTTGGTTGAGGGAATTCTATTAGAAAATTCTGCTTCACCTTTACGCCATTACTTAGAAACTTGTGGTTATGCACAATCAACAGGTCCTTTGATGGGTGTTGATGACAGCAACTTTGAAATGACCTTCTATTGTGGAGTTCAAGGCTCTAATGCTGAACATGCAGAAACATTTAAAAATGGCATTCTCGATATTCTAAAAGAGGTTGCTTCCAAGCCAGTAGATACTGATTTTGTAGATGCCATTCTTCATCAAATTGAATTACATCAACGTGAAATCAATGGTGATGGGACACCATATGGCCTCAGTCTGATCCTGAATGGATTAGGTAGTGCGATTCATCATAGCGATCCAGTTCATGTCTGGGATGTAGACTCTGCGATTGAACAAGTGAAAGAAGAGTTAAAAGACCCGATGTGGTTATCAAACTTGATTCAAACCCACTTGTTGGATAATCCGCACCGTGTACAAATGACTTTAGTACCTGATCCAACGAAATCAGTGAAAGAGCAACAGGCTGAACAAGCACGTTTGGCTGAGATTACAGCTCATCTGACGGATGCGCAGAAAGTTGAAATCCAAGAAAAAACGGCTGCATTAAAGCAACGCCAAGACACACCAGATGATCTTGAATTGTTACCAAAAGTTGGTTTAGAAGATGTACCTGCTGAATTGCAAATTGTGCAAGGTCAACTACGTGAAATTATTTGCAATGGCTTAGATACGCCGTTGAATTTATATCATGCAGGAACCAATGGTATTTATTACCAACAAGTATTGATTCAGATTCCTGATGAGATCGTACAATCACCTTACTTTAATTTGCTTTCAATCTTGATGGGCGAAGTAGGTGCGGGTGAGTACGATTATTTGGAATTCCAGCAGATTCAAACCGCAGTAAGTGGTGGTTTAGGTATGGGGGCATCATTGCGCAGTAAGGTCGATGATAAAGACCGTATCAGTGCATGGCTCACGCTGACGACAAAATCACTGACGCAAAAACTGGATGCAATTCAACTATTAAAATTGGCATTTGAGCAACTTCGTTTTGATGAGAAAGACCGTATCATCGAGTTATTGCAACAGCGTAAAACTCGCTGGCAATCACGTTTGTCTGGCTCTGGTCATAGTTATGCAATGCAAGCTGCCTCACGTCAAATGAGCGCACTTGCTCGCCGTGATTATCACAATACGGGTTTAGGCGCATTAAACTGGCTCAGTGACTTGGTTGCGAAAATTGATCAAGATGATAAAGCTTATCAAGCATTGATTACTGAATTACAGTCGATTCATCGTAAGTTGCTGCAAGCACCTAAACAATTCTTGTTGGTATGTGAAGAACATCAATCTGATCGTTTAGTTGAAGAAGTTCAAAACGTTTGGGATAAGTTAGTTGTTGATAAAACACCTGTCACTTTAACGCAAGTAGAACAGCTCAATACTTCAGATGATGAAGCATGGTTAATTCAAGCGAATGTTCAGTTTTGTTCATCTGCTTATCAAGCAGTCGATGTCGCACATCCTGATGCAGCACCTTTGATGGTATTGGCAGCTTATTTACGTAATGGTTTCTTACATAGTGCCATTCGCGAAAAAGGCGGTGCATATGGTGGTGGTGCAAGTTATGATGGCAATGCGTGCTCATTCCGTTTCTATAGCTATCGTGATCCACGTCTAGCGGAAACGTTTAATGATTTTGAAGCCAGTGTGCAATGGTTACTGAATACCGAACAACAACCGCATCAACTCGAAGAAGCAATTCTAGGGTTAGTGGCTGGTATGGATAAACCAGGCTCACCAGCCGGGGAAGCAATTACCGCATGTTATGCCTTATTGCATGCACGTACGCCAAAATTCCGTAAAATCTTACGAGAACGTTTACTCAACGTGGGCTTGGAGGATTTACAGCGTGTTGCGAAGCAATATCTATTGGCTCAAAAACCAGTGAAAGCGGTGGTTGCGCCATTTGCGAAACGTGAAGAATTGCAGAAACTTGGATTTAATATCCAGCAAGTTAATTAATAAAATAAAAATCGGAGAAATCTATGGCGTTCAAATCTTTTGAACGTAGTCATTTGGAGCTGAGTATCCTTGCGATACTTGGCTCTTTAGCGACATCGTTGTCACATGCTGAAGCGACAGCACCGGCAAGTCCTGCAACCGTTGATGCCTGTGTGGCCTTGGCCGCAAATGCTGAGCGTCTGGCTTGTTATGACAGCCTTTTTAAAGCGCCGACCATTATTCCAACACAAGTTCAGACCGATGCCGCACCTATGGTTGCAGCCGCTATGCCTGTGGCTGAATCGAGTGAACCAGCCAAACCAGAGTCGTTGAAAGATAAGGTGGTTCAAAAGGTCAGTGACTTGCATATATTAGGTGCTGCACCAAAATTTGATCCAAATGTTTCATTACTCGATCGCCGTTGGGAATTGTCAGAAGAAAGTAAATTGGGGGTATGGAATATTCGTGCTTATCAACCGGTTTATCTGTTACCAGTGTTCTGGACCAGTGATAAAAATGAATTTCCAAGCAGTCCGAACCCTGAAAATACAGTCAAAGATAAGCAAGAGTTGACCTCGAGTGAAGCAAAGTTCCAGCTTTCGTTTAAGACCAAAGCTTGGGAAAATATCTTTGGTAATAATGGTGATCTCTGGTTGGGTTACACGCAATCTTCACGTTGGCAAGTTTATAACTCAGAGGAATCAAGACCATTCCGTGAGACCAATTATGAGCCTGAAGCAAGTTTGATGTTTAGAACCAATTATGAAATTTTAGGTCTAAATGCACGTTTGCTTGGGGTGACTTTAAACCACCAATCCAATGGTCGTTCAGATCCGTTATCGCGTAGTTGGAACCGTGTGATTTTTAATCTTGGTTTTGAAAAAGACAACTTCGCACTGATGCTGCGTCCTTGGTACCGTGTTGAAGAAGATGCCAAAGATGATAATAACCCTGATATTAAGGATTATATCGGTCGTGGCGATTTAACCGCATTTTACCGTAAGGGCAATAATGATTTTTCTTTGATGTTACGCCATTCATTAAAAGGTGGTGATCGTTCGCATGGTGCGGTTCAGTTTGACTGGGCTTTCCCAATTAAAGATAAATTACGCGGTCATTTTCAAATATTTGATGGCTATGGCGAGAGCTTGATTGATTATAACCACCGAGCGACCTATGTCGGCTTGGGTGTATCTTTAATGAACTGGTACTAAATGAGTTTAAATATTCCAGAGTCCTTATTACAGCTTGAAGCAAATTGTGGTGTCTTTGCACTCTGGTTAATCGTGAAGCAATATCATACCCATATTGATATTGCTGACCTGATTCGCTTGTCTGGCCATGACCGAGAAGATGGAACATTTACCATTGCTTTGGCTGTGGCACTGAAAAAATTAGGGTTTGACGTGTCGTTCTATACGGCACCTGACCCTAATATTGATGAAAGGGAAAAGCAAAGTTATCTCGATGCCCAGCATCTTCAGATTCCCATTCAGGCGGCTTTAACTTATTCAGAGATTCAGCGAGCTTTTGAACAAGGCCACTATGTGATTGTGTTTTATGACACATTAGAAGGTATGGGGAACCAGTCCTTGATTTATTCAATCGATGAACACGAAATTAGTTTTTGTGATCATTTTGACGTGATGTCTAAAACAGTGTTTGAACAACAACGTCAAAGCGATGAAATTTGTCGACAAGTGATTGTGATTCAACAGCCTGTTGATCATTATCCTATCTGAATATTGGCATTGGCGTGTTTTAAGCGGCTCTTCTTTGGAGTCGCAATTAAATAGGCCAGTGTTAAAGGTCCCAATCGTCCCGTAAACATCAGCAAACTCAGCACAAACAAACTACCATCATGCAACTGACCCGTTGCACCTCGTGACAGTCCTACAGTACATGCGGCAGAGACCACTTCAAACATCAGATCGAGCACATCTAATTTTGGTTCAAGCAGGAAAACAATAAAGCACCCTACAAAAACGAGCATGCCTGTAATGGCAGTAACTGCAAGTGCTTTATAAGTTGTTTCTTGTGAAACTGAATGGTTAAAAATCCGAATTTCTTCATTACGGCGTAGAAAGGAAATCACACAGAGCAATAAAATTACAAAAGTACCGACCTTAATACCGCCAGCCGTACTAAGTGAACCACCACCAATAAACATCAATAACATAGTCAATAAAGCCGTACTATGTTCCATTGAACCTGTATCAATGGTGTTAAATCCTGAAGACCGTGGCACAGTTGCTTGAAACCATGCATTCATGGCTTGTTCACCTAAACTCATTGAACCTAGGGTGAGTGGATTGTTGGACTCTAAAAGCCAGATCAGTACAAAAGCGACAAGGTTTAAAATTGCGATGGTACTGAGGATCAATTTGCTGTTCGGGGTCAACTTGCTCCAGCGTTTATTTTGTTTAACATCAATCAGAACCAAGAAGCCAATCCCGCCTAAGGTATATAACATACTGATGGTGAGACAAATCAGATAGTGGCTTTGAAAGTTAATCAGACTGTTATCAAACAGGGAAAAACCTGCATTATTAAAAGCTGAGACACTATAGAAAACAGCATAATAAAGGCCACGATCAAAACCATACATTGGCGCAAAGGAGGCTGTCAGGATAATGACGCCAATCAACTCAAAGAACAGGGTATACAGCACGACGCCTTTGGCAACAAAGGTGACTTTAGAAAGGCTGGTTTGACCTAAACTGTCTTGCGCCATCATTTGTTGTTTTAGCCCCAGTTTTGGAGCAAGACTTAAGGCTGCCAATATAGCGAAGGTCATAAAACCTAAACCACCCGATTGAATCAACAAAAGGATAATAAACTGCCCAAGATGATTGAATGAATCATTTAGGTTTACGACTGATAAACCTGTAATGGTCACAGCCGAAGTTGCTGTAAACAAGGCATCCATCCAACTGACATTGCCTTTATTTGCGATGGGAAGTTTGAGTAATATCGTGCCAATAATAATAAAACTAAGAAACCCAATCGCAAGTAAAGACGGTGGGCTGAGGTTGAAAATTTTCTGGGAGTTTATTTTGAATGCCATATTATGCGAAACATCCTGAAAGTTTTCGGAGATGACTGAGTAAACCTTCTAGAATGAGGACATCACCTGTTTTTAAAGTGAAGTTGCCGTCTGTTTCATAGAGAATTTCTTGATCTCGTTTTAACAATAAAAGTTTGATATGCGGTTCTTGTTTTAAAATGCCAGATAAATTTACGTTGTTGAGCTTTTCATGCACAGGCACTTTGACAATATAATGATCATGATCAAGCGCCATATAACGGCTTACCATTGGGTAATTTAATGCCTGAGCAACTCGAACACCCATATCTTCTTCAGGATGGATAATCTTACTGACATTTAAATGAGAAAGAATGGTGTGATGTGCTTTGGTTTTAGCCTTGACCAGAATTTTCTCAACACCAAGATTCTTGAGATTTAAAACACAGAGAATACTGGCTTCAATATCTTCACCAATGGCAACAACGACAGCATCGCAATTTTGGATATTCAGCTCTTCTAGGACATGCTCGTCGGTGGCATCGGCGATCACGGCATGGGTAATACGATCAGCAAGACTTTCAACATTGCGTTTAAAAGTATCAATACCAATGACATCATGATTCAGTTTAGTTAGCTCTAATGCAACAGTTGCCCCAAAACTACCTAAACCAATGACTGCAAACTGTGCCATAACTGTCCTTAACTAAATGATAAAAATGTCTTTTTATTCATTTTAAGATGGAATAACTTTCTATTTGTAATGATTTTGTTTGCGCTACACATTTATAAGCAAAACATCGAATAAAAATAAAGCCGACATTATGTCGGCTTTATAGTATTGGCAAGCTTATTTAAGAAAACGACGATAGCCCGTATTATCTGTGATTTCGGCATACGGATAAGTGATTTTCTCTAAAGTTTCGACTAAGCCATCTGGATTTTGCTTCGCATCGGTTGCTTGTAGGCCCACCAGTACACGACCTTCCGCAGCGCCATGATTGCGATAATGGAATAAGGTAATGTTATGGGTTGGGCCCAAACGTTCTAAGAAGGTTAACAGGGCGCCTGGACGTTCTGGAAACTCAACACGGAATAAACGCTCATGTTCGATATTGGCATGACCACCAATCAAATAACGAATATGCAGTTTCGCAACCTCATCATCAGACAGGTCATCCACTTCATATTGTTGTTTCAACATCTCATGAATTTCATGACGCTCGGTTTCACCACCTTTGAGGCTGATTCCGACAAAGACTTGAGCGAGATTACTATCACTGGCACGGTAGTTAAACTCAGTGATGTTACGACCTTGTAGAGCACGGCAAAAATGCAGAAATGCACCTTTTTGCTCAGGAATTGTTACCGCGTAGATCGCTTCACGACGTTCACCCAACTCAGTGCGTTCTGCAATATAGCGTAAACGGTCAAAGTTCATGTTAGCACCACAAACAATTGAGACCATATTTTTGCCAGTCAGTTGGTGCTCTGCGACATATTTTTTGATCCCAGCCAAGGCCATTGCACCAGAAGGTTCAACAATACTGCGATTCTCGTCATAAGTGTCTTTGATTGCAGCACAAATTTCATCTGTATCTACAGTGACTATATCTGGTTCTACGATTGGACCTGAATTATCTGATTTACGAAGACGAATAATGTCGAAAGGTAACTCACCGATTTGTGCAACAGCCGTACCATCAGCAAATAGACCAACATGAGGTAAGATCACACGTTCATTGGTTTCAAGTGCAGCTTTTAAGCACGCGGATTCTTCGTATTCAACACCAATGATTCTGACATGTGGTGCAACTTCACCTAAGTAGGCTGCAACCCCAGCGATTAAACCACCACCGCCGACAGCAACAAAAACGTATTCTACATCACGCCATTGACGCAATAACTCATTGGCAATGGTTCCTTGTCCCGCAATCACCAGTTCATCATCATAAGGTGGAATAAAAACCAAGCCTTCATCTTCAGCACGCTGTTTGGCATATTTATTGGCAACATCAAAACTGTCGCCATGTAACACAACTTGGCCACCTAAACGCTTAACTGCCTGAACCTTAATGTCAGGTGTAGTGCTTGGCATGACAATGATGGCATGAATCCCTAATTTTTTTCCTGATAGAGCGACACCCTGAGCATGATTACCTGCAGATGCACAAATAACACCACGATCAAGCTGATCTTTTGGTAATTGGCTAATTCGGTTGTAAGCACCGCGTAGCTTGAAAGAGAATACAGGCTGTAAATCTTCACGTTTAAATCGAATGTTATTATTAATTTTCTGACTAATTCGTGGAGCTGCTTCAAGCGGTGTTTCAATCGCAACATCATAAACCGTTGCTTGTAAAATTTGTCGTACCACACGAGACAGCATGTTCATCTTCCCTATAACAGTTTAAAATAGGCAATCATTGTAGCAAACCCCTGTGCATTTGCGCTGTTTTCTTAAAGCAAATGTCAAAATAGTTGAGTGAAGTCATGAGTCTATATGCAACCCAAGATGAAAAAAAACAAGCTGCGGCCAAAGCAGCCTTGAAACATTTGCCTAAAGGCGGCATTTTGGGCGTAGGAACAGGAAGTACCGTTAATTTTTTAATTGATTTATTGCCTGAATTGCAATTAGAAGCAGCAGTAGCAAGTTCAACTGCAACAGCTGAACGCCTAAAAAAACTAGGCATTGAAGTGGTCGACATGAATTCTGTCGGTGGTTTAGATGCTTATGTGGATGGTGCTGATGAAATTGACCGTCATATGCATATGATCAAAGGTGGTGGTGCGGCATTAACCCGTGAAAAAATTGTTGCCTCAATTGCAAAGAAATTTGTGTGTATTGTAGATGATTCAAAATGGGTAGATCAGTTAGGACGTGATTTCCCACTTCCTGTTGAAGTGATTCCGATGGCGCGTTCTGCCGTAGCCCGTAAGATTGTTGCCTTGGGTGGTGATCCTGTTTATCGCGAAGGTGTTGTAACCGATAATGGAAATGTGATTTTAGACGTATTTAATCTGAATATTCTAAATGCGATTGAGTTGGAAAAAACCATTAATGATATTCCAGGTGTTGTGACCAATGGTATCTTTGCATTAAATGCAGCAACCATTGCTGTTGTTGCAACTGACAGTGGTATCGAAGAGCGCACAGCACAATAATGCCATCAGTTTCATTAGAAACGCTGTTACCTGAAATTAAAGTTGTTCGACATGCAAGGGCAAGAAATTTGCGCTTGCGTGTTGAGCCAACAGGTATTCGCCTCACAGTTCCTTTGTTCTGTAGCAAACGACAGATTCAGCAGTTTCTGCATCAGTCTGAACAATGGTTGATCGAGACTTGGGCTAAACAACAACAGCAATTTAATCAAATTACGATATTTCCTGAATCGTTGATATTGTTTCACCATGTGCAGCCTTTTAAGATCATTCAACAACAGCAACGACATATTTTTAAGTTTGATTTCGAGCAACAACAATTACTGATTCGGCATGAACAGTCTGAACAGGCTTTACAAGCCGCTGTCATGGCTTATGCAAAGCAGTTTTTACCTGAATATTTAGCTCAAGTGAGTCAGCAGATCAGTCTACCGTACCAGCAATGTAGTATCCGAAAACCTAAAACACGCTGGGGCAGTTGTAGCTCCAAACATGACATCATGTTAAATGCCGCATTGGTGCTGATGCCAGAACATATCGTGCGATCAGTCTGTGTACATGAGTTGGTGCATACCAAACACTTTGACCATAGTGCTGCTTTTTGGAATGAGGTGGCAAAACACGATGCCAATTACCTTGACCATCGAAAGCAATTGAAACAGACGCAATTGCCGAGTTGGTACTATAAAAAATAATAGAATATACGTTTTGTCTTAACCATTAAAAAAGCGATTGTTCTGAACAGTTAAACCTTTCCGAATACGTATAGCCTGTTTTAGGCTAGGTACATCATTTTGCCATTGTTTGAGTACCAAAATAATGGCAATGATTTCAGCGCGTGTCAGAAGACCTAGCCAGAAAACAATCCAGAATAAAATTTGACTTTGGCCTGTAAGTGTCACTTGTACCAATAAGGCAAAGAGAAATAAGGTCCAAATTTTTGCACCAAGACTATGGGTGGCCACTTCTTTACGGAACTTAATAAAGCTAACCATATAAATCGCCACTTCAAATAAAATTAGAACTAGAATCGGCCAAATGTATTGTTTAAAAAAAACAGGTTGTTGTAAGTAAATTGATGTGATTGCACAAATAAAGAAGATTTGATCGATATTGGAGTCTAAGCGACGCAATTTCTCATCGGATACGCCTAAATGTCTTGCAATGATGCCATCAAAGATATCACTCATTAGTCCGAGTGTTAAAAATACGACGGTATAAAGAGGATAAAAGCTAGGCCGTAATACTGTTACTACCACAATTAGAAAGCCGAGCAGCAATCTGGAATAAACAAGAAGTGTAGGGATTTGATACTTAAGAGGCATTAAAAATAATATCGATGAGTTTATTAGTGCAGTATATCAGCCGAAGAAGAAAGCTAAGATTGAAATAACAGATTTTAAATAAAACAACAGCTTAATTAAAGCTGTTGTTTTATTGGAGTCGGCAAGATTATTTTGAATTTGGACATCAATGTTTTAATTTAGCTTGAACTATAAGAAATCGCACTGTGATTGAGTGGTTTGTAGCTGATCTGGCGCTTTACGATTATCTAAACCAGCACTAGCACTTAACACTTGATTTTTCTTTACCTTTACTTGAATAAAGCTATATTGCAGCGTGCTATTATTTGGTTCAGTTGAGCTGCTGTTTAATAAGTATTCAGCATTGACTTTATCTACCTGTAATAAATTATCAGTGCTATCGCCATCCAATTTTGAGCTAAAAGTTTGTCCATCTTTAACGAGCTCTAACCAGCCATCGCCACGAATATTGAGTTGGCATTTACCAGTTGAATCTTTGTAGTTACCGATTAAATATTCAATTGAAGGCAAGCCAGCACTAACAATATTGATTCCTGTAATACCTTGTTTACATGGATAAAGAGAACCATTACATGTTTCAGTGGTGTCTGCAAACCCAACAGCACGACGATAGTCACCAGCACCAATGACTCGGAAAGCATTAGCTGTATTATTTATGGGGCTATTTCCAGCATAGGACTTTTGCTGTAATAAGGCGTAACCCTGTGGATTTAAAGAAGCCTGACGATAGTTGTCCGCCAGTTGTAGTACCGCTTGCTTTAAAGAGCCAGAGAAGGTGTCTCTTGCATTCTTTTGATTTTCCGCAATAAATATCAAGTTATTTTTGGCTGAATCAACATTGTCTGGTGTAGGAATCACTAATGAAGTCAGTGTGCTTTGATCACCGCGTAATTTTTTAGCATCGAGATAACCGTCTTTTAAATCAACTGCTAAATTCTTGGTGAATTCAACAAAGGAATTATTGGGGTAAAGATTTGCCCATTGCTGAATAAAACCAAAACTGAGATAAGTGTTGATGTATACATATGATGTTAACGTTGCATCTTGTGGTGAGAAAGCATTTAAAAGATAAGACGGGTTTAAATTTGGGATATCCAATTGATAGAATGCGCTTGTTAATGCTGAGTTCACATCTTCTGTTGCGAGATTTAATTGAGAAGCACTCACTTTTGTCGGGTTTATATTGCTATCCGTCGGCAGTCCGCCAGAGCGGACTAGGGCGCGTTGATAGATTGCTTCTGAACTTGGATTGATATAAATCGTTTGCGTGAGACTACTGGTATTTACTTCGACAAGACTATGTAGAGTCATAGAAATATTTTGGTATTGGCCACTTTGAAAGTCAAAAACCAAAGAATTTGGATTTGTTGATATCTCAATGCGGTATAAGCGTTCTTTATTTAAAACGCGTGGTAGCGTGATATTGACGTCAGAGGTTGTACTTAAATTTTGTTCCAGAACTAATGTATTATCAAAGTTATCGTAGATTCTAAGAACAACATCACGCATTTCAACTGCTGCTTTGACCTTGAAACTCTTCGGTTTTGGTTCTGATACTGTGGGTGTCGTTTCTACTTTCGCTTTACTTTCACCACTTCCACAACCAACTAATGCCGAACTAAGTAGAAGTGTACTAAGCCCTAAGCAAATATGATGATGTAGTCTTTGTTTTGACATCAAAGAAGGCATTCCAGCTCTCCAAAAAATTTTGCATCCATGAAATTTATTATTACCGCAATTTTTTTATTCTATTCGAATAGTGAAATGATTCAATAGTATTTCTTGACCAATGGTAGAATCAATCCAAATATAATGAGTTTATTTGTATTCTCTCATAAACTTTTGACTGTTTAATCAAGATTGACAGTACTTTTATTTTGTTAAAAGTTAGGTACTTGAAGATTGTGTAAAATGGGTCAAACTGCCATACTATTTATCTAAATGAAAGCTTGAGGTGTCACGCGTGATTTCTGTTGGTATTGTTGGTGGAACTGGATACACTGGGGTTGAGCTATTACGTCTTTTATTAAGACATTCACAAGTTCAGGTTCGTATTCTCACTTCTCGTACAGAAGCAGGAAAGCGTGTTGCAGATATGTTCCCAAGTCTACGCGGGCATACAACACTCGAGTTTTCAGATCTGGATTTAGATCAATTAGCACAATGTGATGTTGTATTTTTTGCAACGCCACATGGTGTAGCGATGCAACATGCTGAAAAATTGATTGCTACAGGTACAAAAGTCATTGATCTTGCGGCTGATTTTCGCTTGCAGGATTTGGTTCAGTTTGAAAAATGGTATGGTATGCAACACAGTTGTCCTGCCATCTTAAAAGATTCTGTGTATGGTTTAACTGAGTTAAATCGTGAGAAGATCAAGCAAGCACAAGTGATTGGTAATCCTGGTTGTTATCCAACTACGGTACAATTAGGCTTAGCTCCATTACTTAAAAATCCAGACCAACTGATCCAAACACAAAGTATTATTGTGGATGCAAAGTCAGGGGTGTCTGGGGCGGGGCGTAAAGCAAGCCTAGGTATGATTTACAGTGAAAACGCTGATAATTTTAAAGCCTATGGTGTTGCTGGACATCGTCATCATCCCGAGATTGTTGAAGCGCTGGAAAATATTTCAGGACAAAAAGGGCAGTTTGATCAGCTTATTTTTGTGCCGCATCTTGTACCAATGATTCGTGGCATGTTGAGTACGATTTATGTTGACTTAACCGAACAAGGTCAGCAACTTGACTTACAAGCATTTTACGAAGATTTCTATAAAGATGAACGCTTTGTTGATGTCATGCCTACAAATAGTTCTCCAGAAACACGTAGTGTTCGCGGTGCGAACGAGCTTAGAATTGCACTCTACCGCCCACAAGCCAATAAATTGATTATCTTGGTTGCTCAAGACAACCTAGTCAAAGGCGCTGCAGGTCAGGCGATTCAAAATATGAACTTAATGTTTGGTTTTGATGAGGCTGCAGGCTTGGAAGGTATTGGTTTATTACCATAAAAAACGCTTTTTTACTTCACACACATTTAAATTTCGATTTTAATGTGTGCTTTGATGCAGATCATAACGATAGAGATGATGATGGAAAACGTTGAACCGACTACTTCACCAGACAGTTCCGTTGAAAAAAATAAATTCTTAAAAACGAATTTACCTTTGATTATTGGTGCTACTGTTCTTATCGGTAGTAGTTTTTTGCTTGGCTATACAGTCGGCCACCGTCAAGGTTTAACTGTGGTTGGTTATGATGCAGATGCTGAGCAATTGGTAGATGTGGTTCAGAAACAAAAGACTGCATTGGATTCGGTCAGCAAGAGTTTGAATGCTGCTGTTCAAGAGCGTGATATGGCTGTGGGTAATGCAGATGACTTATTCAAAGCAGTGAATCAAGCCAATGCGGATAAGACCCAATTTGAAGGGATGAATGCGATTTATCGTGATATTTTGAGACAACGTGGTGGTGTAAGCTTAACCATTCAAAATATGGCAATTAAATCTTTACCGGAAAATGCCTTTGAATATCAGATTGATCTTGTTCAAGTAAGCCCAAATAAACGCCGTGCTTCTGGTTCGGTTGAGTTGCGCTTAATTAAAGATACTGAAATCTTAGTTGTGCCTTTAGAAGATAAAAACTTCAATTTCGATGATTTTGAGCGCCTAACGGGGCGTTGGACAATGCCCAAAGGGTTTACGCCTCAATTCATTGAAGTGCGTTTAACCGGAGCTGGCACACCTGTAATTAAACGCTTTAGTTGGCAAAGAGGTAAACCGGTTGATGCAGGTTCTGCTTTCGTGTCGGAAATACCTCAAGCTGAAGCAAATGCTCAATAAATTTTAGATTAAGAACTCAATATGCGAAGATATAAACGTCAAATGAATTTAAGTGAAGTGAAAAATTCTTTTCATCAATCTGGGTTTGTCGATTGGCACTTGAATCCACGTTTAAGTGATTCGCAAGAGGATCATGAGGGTGAGGTGGTTGTACAAACTGCCCCACCAGAGTTAAAACGACCGCCGTTATATGCAGTTGTTTTAATGAACGATGATTACACGCCGATGGATTTTGTCATTGAAGTTCTACAAAGTTATTTTGGGTTGGACTTCGATCAGGCCAGTCAGGTGATGTTAACAGTTCATTATGAAGGTAAAGGCACTGCGGGTATTTATCCACGAGATATTGCTGAAACAAAAGCAAATCAGGTGAATAACTATGCCAGAGCTCAAGGTCATCCTTTGTTATGCCAAATCGAACCTGAGCAGCGTTAAGAAAAGCAACGCTTTTTAGCTGCGCAAGTCGAACAGCTATGCTGTGAGTGAAGGCGTTAAGAAAAGCAACGCTTTTTAGCTGCGCAAGTCGAACAGCTATGCTGTGAGTGAAGGCGTTAAGAAAAGCAACGCTCTTGCGGAATATATTCCTCATGCGCAAGACCTTGCGCCATTGTATGACTCGTACACTATGAGTGAAATGGTGTAGGTATTGCAAAAACATAAAGTAAAGCTTTTTGAATCGATGAATGAATGCATATCTTGTTTTGTGCTAAAAACATGAAACAATATACTGAGTATCAATATATTAAACTTATGAATGATTTGTTAGGCTTTAAGCAAGATCATGCAGTATTACAATTTTTCATAGGTTTAATATTGTTTTATAAATGAATAACAAATTCGCTGTCTTTTTGAACGATTAGATAAGTCTTACTCTCTTTGTAATTGAATTTTTACAACAATACTTTGTTTTGAATCTTGACCAAGATAGTCAACTAATGCTAACAGTAGATTATGAAGCAAAGAGACTTGTAGACGTATATCCAATCACGATTACAGAAGCTCAGCGGATCAAGTCAATAATTCGCTTTTTCATTAAAAGATTTTCTTTTTTTGATAGAGCCCAAGATATAAGGGGGTTACATGCTCAGTCGTCAATTAGAAGTATCGTTACGTTTGGCTGTTAGCATGGCTCGTCAAAAGAGACATGAGTTTCTGACAGTTGAACATTTGTTGCTTGCCTTGCTTGATAACGACTCCGCCGTAAATGCATTAAAAGCATGTGGCGCGGACATTGTTACCTTGCGTAAAGAATTAGAGGAATATGTAGAGCAACATACCCCAAAACTTGGTGATAATAGTGAACAGGCCCCTCATCCAACTGAGAGCTTTGATCGAATTTTGCAACGTGCAATTTTCCATGTTCAATCGAGCGGTGGCGACCGTACGGTTGAAGGTGCAGATGTTTTAGTTGCGATGTATTCAGAACGAGATTCGTTCGCGGTTTATTTACTTAAACGTCATCAAATTAACCGTTTGACTTTGACTCAATACCTATCTCATGGCACACGCAAAGATGAGATTCAGGTTGAAGAAGAAGTGGAAGATATTGAAGGTGAAAGTGCGGCTTCAGCAAATGCTGGACCACTTGAACAATATACGTTGAACTTAAATATCGAAGCACAAAAGGGTAAAACCGATCCTTTAATTGGTCGTGAAAAAGAAATTGAGCGTGCAGCACAAATTTTATGTCGTCGCCGTAAAAATAATCCATTGCTCGTCGGTGATCCGGGTGTAGGTAAAACCTCGATTGCGGAAGGCTTGGCTTGGTTGATTGTCAATGGCAAGGCACCGAAACCACTTGCGAATGCTGAAGTTTATAGCTTAGACATCGGTGCATTAGTTGCAGGGACTAAATATCGTGGTGACTTTGAGAAGCGCTTAAAACAATTGTTGAATGCGTTGAAAAAGAATCCAAATGCAATTTTATTCATTGATGAAATTCATATGATCATTGGTGCAGGCTCAAGCATGGGCAGTACCATGGATGCATCGAATTTAATCAAACCTGCTTTGGCAAATGGCAGCCTACGTTGCATTGGTTCAACAACTTTCCAAGAATATCGTCAGGTATTCGAGAAAGACCATGCTTTATCGCGTCGCTTCCAAAAAATTGACGTTAATGAACCAAGCATCAATGAAACAATTGAAATTTTACGTGGCTTGAAAAACAAGTTCGAAGATTTCCATCATGTTGAATATGATGATAAAGCATTGGTTGCTGCTGTTGAGTTGTCAGCTAAATTTATCAATGATCGTTTCTTGCCAGACAAAGCGATTGATGTGATTGATGAGGCTGGCGCGCAACGCCGCTTGAAAGCAGAAGTGGATGGTACAACGATCTCAGTTGAGAATATCGAAGATATCGTTTCTAAGATTGCACGTATTCCACCGAAAACTGTTTCTAAAGATGACAAGTCTGTACTTGAGAATCTGGAACGTGATCTTAAACGTGTGGTATTCGGTCAGGATGAGGCGATTACAGCGCTTGCATCAGCGATCAAATTATCTCGTGCAGGCTTAAAAGCACCAGATAAACCAGTGGGTAGTTTTGTCTTTGCTGGTCCAACAGGTGTGGGTAAAACCGAGGTCACTAAACAACTGGCTAAATTGCTAGGCGTAGAGTTGGTTCGTTTCGATATGTCTGAGTATATGGAGCGTCATGCGGTTTCTCGCTTGATTGGTGCGCCTCCAGGCTATGTTGGATATGATCAAGGTGGTTTACTAACCGATGCGATCCATAAAAATCCGCATTGTGTCCTGTTGCTAGATGAGATTGAAAAAGCGCATCCAGATGTATTTAACTTGTTATTGCAAGTCATGGATCATGGTGCCTTGACTGACAACAATGGCCGTAAGTCTGATTTTAGAAATGTGATTATTGTGCTCACCACCAATATTGGTGCAGAGAGTATTGTTCGTGCAAGTATTGGTTTCACTGAGCAAGATCACAGCGCAGATAACCAAGATGCAATGAAACGCGCATTCTCACCTGAGTTCCGTAACCGTTTGGATGGTGTGATTCAATTTAAAGCACTTCCGACGACAATCATCGATTCAGTGGTAGACAAATTCTTAACCGAGTTGCAAGCACAGCTCGACGAGAAACAAGTGGTACTTGATGTTGATCAAAGTGCTCGTGACTGGTTATCTGCTAATGGTTATGACCGTCTCATGGGTGCTCGTCCGATGCAACGTCTGATTCAAGAACATTTGAAAAAACCGCTTGCTGAGATGATTTTATTTGGTGAGCTTGCTGAGCACGGTGGCAATGTTGCAGTTTCTGTGAAAACAGAGAATGGCAAAGACGTCGGCCTAAAATTGGAAGTGTTTGAAGATCATATTAACCCGAGTGCTGAACCTGCTTAATGTTTGAATTGTCTTTCTCAATAACCCAAGTACTTAAAGTATTTGGGTTATTTTTCGTTACAGCGATTGCTGAAATTCTAGGTTGTTATTTTCCTTATCTTATTTTGAATCAAGGAAAATCACATTGGTTGTGGATTCCTACCGCATTAAGTTTAGCGGTCTTTGTTTGGTTGCTGACATTGCATCCTGCAGCATCAGGTCGTATTTATGCGGCTTATGGTGGGATCTATATTTTTACTGCTTTATTGTGGCTGCGTTATGTCGATCAAGTGATGCTGACACGTTGGGATATTCTAGGTGGTCTTGTGGTTTTGTGTGGGGCTGGCTTAATCATTTTGCAGCCGCAAGGATTGGTTCGTTAGTTTCATTAAGCATGGTATATACCATGCTTAATTTTTTGAATAAGAAAAGTAAAGCAACATAAAAACACTAGGTTATGTTTATTATTCCGGTTAAATAAGCGAGGCCATGATAAGCCTGAATTTAGGCACAAAGAGGCTACTTTTACGGCCTGTTATGAAAATCAGGCCGACAGAATACTGCTACGATTGATAATGATTTTTATTTTCATTGTTACAATCGAGTGCGTTCATGGAATCCTTAGTTTCCAACAGAAAATTATTTTCTCCCAGAATTTTAGTATCAGCGATTTCCTTGGTAATTGGTTCAGATGTGTGGGCCGACACAGCCAATACATTGCCTACAATAACGGTTAAAGCGGAAAACAATCGTGATCGTTATACTGTTCAATCGAGCCGTAGTTCAGCCAAACTTGATTTAAATTTAAAAGATACTCCACAGAGCTTAACTGTGTTTACTCGACAGCAAATAGAGGATCAAAATTTAACAGATATCAGCAGAGTTTTAGAGGAAACATCTGGGGTAAGTAAAAGTCAGCATGGACAAGAAGGCGCTGGCTTTTCAGATTATTATGCTCGTGGTTTTAAGATTAATAATTTTATGCGAGATGGTATTCCAACCAGTGCGGCATCTTTTGGTGGAACTTATAATATTGGTATGGAAGACACGGCTATTTATGACCGTATCGAAATTCTAAAAGGTGCGTCAGGTTTGCTTGGCGGTTCTGGTAATCCGAGTGCAAGTATTAACTATGTACGCAAACGCGCGACCGAAGATACACAAGGTTCCATTAAAGTTCAGGCGGGTAGCTGGGAACGATATCGTAGTCAGTTTGATGTATCGGGTGGATTGAATGCAGATAAAACGTTGAAAGGGCGATTGATTGCGGCACATTCGTCAGGAGGTAATCAGCAAGATCGTTATCATAAAGATTCAACCTTACTCTATGGTACGGTAGATTATGATCTCAGTGATCAGACGACATTAACAACCGCACTAAGTTTGCAACAAAATAAAATCCATAATGCTGCACAACATGGTTTTCCATTTGTGAGTGGAGATGGTTTGAAGCAGACGACCTTTGGACCAAGAGATAATCCAGCAACTAACAACTCAAATCTTGCGGTAAATAATCTATATGCATTATTGGGTGTAGAGCATCAATTTAATTCAAATCGGAAAGGGGCGATTAACTATAGTTATTCCAAAACGGACAGCGATCAAATTAGAAACATAGCAGGCTATACTTTAAATTATCAAGATGAAAAGGGTATCGTGAATGGTACTGACTGGGAGGGTAAACCGATTATCTTAAAGCCTGGGGAAATGAGTGTTCATGGAAGTAAGTTTATCAATACACCAGAAGTTCATGCAATTGATAGCTTTGTTTCAGGGCAGTTTCAAGCACTTGGCCGCGACCATGAGTTAAGTTTTGGGATCAACGGATACAAAGTAAATGCCAATGACCCTGCATATAAAGTTTGGCAATTTTCATCTAGACCGATCCAAAACTACTATGGTGATGTGGGAGACTATATCAACTTGACGCCTATTGGGCGGACGATAACCGATGAATATCAGATTGGTGGATTTGCCTCGGCCAAACTACAGTTAGCAGATCCAGTAAAACTGATTTTAGGCTCACGTTTGAGTACTTGGGAACGCAAAAATACAGGTACTGAACAAAAACAAAGTAACATCTATACCCCTTATGTGGGTTTGATTTTAGATATGAACGATCAGATCTCTGCCTATGCAAGTTATACCTCTATTTTTAATCCATCTACTCGAAAAAATGTTACAGGCCAATTCTTAGACCCAGAAGAGGGAAATAGTGCAGAAATAGGCTTAAAAGCAGAATTCTTTAATCAACGCTTAAATACCAGCCTTGCTTACTTCGAAACCAAGCAAGATAATTTTGCTGTTCGGGATGGTGAAAAGTTTACGACTGATGGTGATTTTGCTTATATGGCAGTTGATGGCGCTAAGGTAAAGGGTGTGGAGTTATCGATTGCTGGTGAATTGAGTCCTGATTGGCATATTTCTGCTGGATATACTTACACAGATGCAAAAGATCGTGATGGAAAAACCTTAACAACAGCTACAGGAAGTTCACTTCCACGGCAGACTCTGAAATTGTTCACAAATTATCAATGGGATAAATTGACATTAGGGGCTGGGGTGAATTGGCAAAGTGAAATTTTTGATACACGTGCACGCGGCGTAGCAACTCAGTTTAATCGACAAGATGACTATGTTCTATTGAACCTAATGGGAAGATATCAGATCAATCCAGATCTCAGTCTTGCGATCAATGTTGATAATGTTGGAAATACCATTTATAAAAGAACGGCAATCAATACTTGGGGGGAGCTACGTAATTTTATGGCAACTCTGAACTATAAGTTTTGATACGAGTGCTTAAATTATAAAATAATCAGATCGCTTTAGATGAATGTTGGGTTCAGGCATGAACATGGTTTTGCCATGCCTGAATTTGAAAATAAAAAACTATACCAAGATATAAGTTGCTGTCATTCCGCATGCTTCAACAAAAGTTTCGTCATGCGACACCAGTATCACAGCACCGTTAAAAGAATGAATTGCTTGAGCCAGTAATTCACGAGACTCAATATCGAGATGGTTTTCGGGTTCATCTAAAAATAACAGTTCAACTGCTTGTTGCTTTAAGGCAAGCAAAGCCACTTTTAAGCGTTCACCTCCACTTAGGGTAGAGATTGGCATCAGTGCTTTATCTCTTCGAATTTGAAGATTGCCTAATAAGGTTCGCCCTTGCTGTTCTGTTAGTTCAGGATCAATAAGCTGTAGATATTCAAGTGCTGAAATAGTGTCATCAAGTAGCGAAAGCCTCTGATCAAGATAAGTAGAAGTTACTTTGCAATAAACCTCACCTGTAAGTGGTGGAATTAAACCTTGAAGGGTTTTTAATAAGCTTGATTTGCCAGTTCCATTTGCACCACGTAAATGCAATTTTTCCCCAGCCCTAATTGCAAGATCAATGAGATTTGTCTTCGCATAAGCGAGTTGTAATTGGTGACAACGTAAGATTTCTCCTGACTTTCTGGCTATATTTGCAAATTCGAAAGATTGAGTTTTAAGATGTTCCAGTTGGATCTGCTTCTGTTGTAATTCATCTTTTGCATCTGCAAGCTGCTTGCTCTGTTGTTTACGAAGATGCGAGAGAGATTGTTCCGACTGTTCCTTCTTGGCATCGAGTAAAATGGGAGCTTGTGAAGCAGAAGCCCTTAACTTTTCACCTGCTTTTTGACGTTTCTGAGCTTTCATTTGACTTTGATGTTGCTGCTCTTTCAGCTGTTTTAACTCACGTTTTTCTTGCTGTACTGCGTGTGATAATGCGTCGACGTGTAACTGATGTTGCTGCTGATATAGCGCATAATTGCCACCATAATAATATAGTCCCAGCTGACTTAAGGAAAAAATCCCCTGTACATGAGACAGTAGTTGTCGATCGTGGCTAATGATGAGCCCACCTGTAGGATGTTGAGACATTTGCTCAATCAACCATTCTCGTCCCAGTGTATCTAAGTGATTACTCGGTTCATCCAGTAAGAGATAATGATCTTTAAGTAGAAATAAGCGACACAGTGCGAGTTTGGTTTTTTGGCCTTCACTTAAATGCTGAATAGGTGTATCAAGATCTATTGGTAAATCCGCAC
Source organism: Acinetobacter sp. Ac_3412 (assembly GCF_013072675.1). Classification (NCBI taxonomy): domain Bacteria; kingdom Pseudomonadati; phylum Pseudomonadota; class Gammaproteobacteria; order Moraxellales; family Moraxellaceae; genus Acinetobacter; species Acinetobacter sp. Ac_3412. The sequence goes on from NZ_LXUJ01000007.1 coordinate 390,477, forward strand.
TTTGCAAAAGCTGTTGCCATTCTGTTGGTAAATGCCACAGATGTTCGACTTGGTCATAATCGGCAAAAGCTGCAGTACCGTGCTGGATACGCTTGAAGCATTGGTATAAATCCTCAATATGCAAGGCTTGAGCGATTGTATCTGCTTGTACGCGCTGAAGCTGAGCCAGATATTGATGCGGACATTGCCATGAGATTTGGCCTGAATAGGGCAGCTTGAATTTTGTCTGTTCATGCAGAAGAGACATCAATAGCGATTTCCCTTGACCATTGCATCCAATCAATCCTGTGAATTGATGTAATGGAAGTTGAAAGCAAAGTGAGTCAAAGTGTATGAGCTGTGCGAGTTCAAGGGATAAGTTGGAAACAATACATGCCTGTTGAGTCATAAGAAGCCTCGTAAACAGGATATGCAAAATAGAGAGATCGAGATAAGTTTTAGAATAAAGCAGCGCTAAACGATAGCTAAGTCTATTTTGCACATCAAAAAGAAAAATGAACTTTGATGATGGAAATAGAACTTACTTCATTGGCGTGATCTCAAATTGGTTTATTTTTACACTATTCTATGGGGGAAGTGGTGAAAGGTCAAATTCTAAGATTTTGAAGAGATGATTAAAAAAACATAAAAAGTGCTTGTCAAATGCTGAAATAGTGCGTAATTTAATAGTTAGACACCGTTTTTTAGATATTTGAAATAAATATGTTAAAGCATACTGTAAACACCAACGCATACTTTTACTTTTGGCAATATTGATCGTTGCCTGATGCGTTTCGGGCAGCAAAAAGGTTGCCCAACCAGTTAATACCTGATCGGCAACACCGATCAGGTTTTTTTATGCTTTAACAATCATGATTTTAGGAGAAATACCATGTATACATTTAATTATTCATATTTTAGCAAGATTTCTTGGTTTTACTTTGCAAAAAAATCAACATCGCTTAGATCACACTTGCTCAAATAAATGATAGGACTGCGAAGAAGGCCAGTCCAAAGGAATTGAAAATGAATGCTTTAAATACTGCTTTGACACAACCACAAACACATACAAAAGAATCAATGCTTAGCTTGCCATCACAACTCAAAGCGCAGTATCCCTTGTCTGCAACTTTAGCGCAGCAAATTTCAAAACATCGTCAAACGATTCAGAATATTTTATCTGGACATGATCATCGCTTAATGGTGATTACCGGTCCTTGCTCGATTCATGATCCTATTGCAGTACTCGAATATGCTGATCGCCTACAACAACTACAAGAACAGGTTAAAGATCAGATTTTCCTTGTTATGCGTGCATACATTGAAAAACCACGTACGACTGTGGGTTGGAAAGGTTTCTTATATGATCCAAATTTAGATGGATCATCAGATTTACAACTCGGTTTAGAAAAATCTCGTCAGCTTTACTTGCAGCTAATCGAGAAAGGTTTGCCAATCGCAAGCGAAATTTTAAGCCCGATGGCGACAGGTTATTTTGATGACTTATTGGCTTGGGGCGCAATTGGTGCGCGTACCAGCGAGTCTCAAATTCATCGTGAAATTTCCAGTCATATGCCATACAGCATTGGTTTCAAAAACGGTACCGATGGTTCGATTCAAATTGCATTGGATGCGATTCAATCAGCACAGCATGGTCATCAATTCTTGGGGATGACTCAGCAAGGTCTACCTGCAATTTTGCATAGTGAAGGTAATCCATTACCGCATTTAATTTTACGTGGTTCAAATCATGGGACTAATTATGATTTGGCTTCGATTCAAGCGATGCATTTCAAACATAAACAATTACCGGCATTGGTGATTGATTGTAGTCATGGTAACAGTGGTAAAGATCCATTATTACAGCCTCAGGTTTTACAGCAAATTATTGCAGAGCGTGCTGAATCGAAAGTGCGTGGTGTGATGATTGAAAGCCATCTGGTTGATGGCAATCAAAAAATATCCTGTGATATGACCTATGGTCAGTCAGTTACGGATGGTTGCCTAGGTTGGGATAAAACAGCACAAGTGTTGTTGGATGTTGCTGAGAAAATGCGACATAAAAAATAAACCAGACATAAAAAAGCCAATCTCAATTGATTGGCTTTTTTCTTTGCAGTCGATTTAAGCTGCTTGGGTCGATTGAGCCGCAAGGAAGTGGCCAATCTCTTGGCTGAATTTTCTAGGTTCAGTAATCAGTGGCGTATGTCCAGAGCGTTCAAAATAAATCGCTGTAGCGTTGCTTAAGCTTTCAGCAATCAATGTTTGGCCAGTTTCTGGGTAAAGTGTAGATTCACGACCAATAAAGAAGGTGGTTGGGCAACTGAGTTGACTGATGGCTTCACGATAGTCTTCATTATGATTAAGATAATTTTCGACATACCACAGTAAATAGTCTAAACGCTGAATTGGCAGTAAGTATTTTTGCAGGAATGGGCGGTTTAGAGCGAGCTTGAAAATTTTAGGACTATAGTTATTGCTGCCTTGCAACTCAATGAAATCACCCCACAAGCTGACCAGCTTATAGCGGATATCATCGGGTAAGTCCTCTAGTTTCTGAGCATGTTTATAATCGAGTAATAGCGTTTGAATCTCAATTAATAGATTTTTAAATTGAGGATGCTTTGGACCAAATAAGCCGTATTGCCAAGAATCATCAACCGCAATTTTAGGCGTTTGATCAATATGCAGATAGGCCTTAAGTTTCTCAGCTAAGCCACCATGCTTCATGCCATGCATGGCTGTGGTTGCACCCATGGAATAACCCATCAGGATGAATTGATCGAGCTTTAATTGTTTAATCAGTGAATCTACATCGTTCCAATGACTTGAGATTGCATCGAGTTCTGGAATTGCACAATTTTTTGAACCGCCGAAACCACGCCAATCGGGAATGATAAATTCATATTGTTTACGATTGGCAAATAAGAAAGGGAGCCATTGCCAGCTTTGCATGCCCAGTCCGGATAAGACGAGCACAGGTTCGCCTTCGCCAACGCGTCGCACAAATAATTTTTCTTGATCGGGCATGCTATAGAACGGCATTATTTTTCTCCACTATTGTTGGCTTCTTCAAACTTTTTCAGTTGAGGAATCATTTGTTCCAACCATTTTATCCATTCATTTTCTTTAATGATACCGAGTTCTAGAATCATCTTATGGATAAACAAAACGCGATTGGTTGGTTGGTTATCTTTAAAATCTTTATCATGAATAGCTTGATAAAGGCTTAATTTTTCCTTATGCAATACTAAGTGACGCTCTAATTCGGGCAAAATATTATTGCCACCGAGTTGAGCTTCAGCTCTTAATCTAACCATGAGATCATCACGGAGTTGAGCAGGTTCACTTTGTTGTTCAATCCATGATGCCAGTTGTATCCTTCCAAGTTGTTCAACTTGATAAGTTTTTTTACGGCTGTTGGCAGCTTGTTCTTCTAATGTAGAAATCCATCCTTTTTTCAGCATCCCGTTGAGTTCACGATAAATCTGCTGATGAGTCGCATTCCAAAAGAAGCCCATTGAACGGTCAAAGCGACGAGCCAAGTCAAAACCTGTACTTGGTTTTTCCAATAAGCTGGTCAGTAAAACATGGGCGAGTGACATGATGTTCCATAATAAAAAATGACTCATCAGAATTATGCAATATGTTGCATAAAAATCAAATCTTGTTTATAACTTTATGCAACAAGTTGCATTAGCTAGCAGAGTGCGAGCCAAAGGAGAAACCATGTCAGCTTATCCACATTTATTAAAGCCACTTGATTTAGGCTTTACCACCTTAAAAAACCGTGTCTTGATGGGGTCTATGCATGTTGGCTTAGAAGAGGCGCATCAAGGTTATGAACGTATGGCTGCATTCTATGCAGAACGTGCCAAAGGTGATGTTGGATTAATCGTCACAGGTGGTATTGCTCCAAACGATGCAGGTCTTACCTTTGCACATGCATCTAAGCTAGATAGCATCGCAGAAGCAGAAAAACATAAAGTGATCACCCAAGCGGTACATGATGCGGGTGGTAAAATCGCGATGCAGATTTTGCATACAGGACGCTATTCTTATCAGCCTGAGATCGTTGCACCTTCTGCGATTCAGGCACCGATTAATCCAATTAAACCTAAAGCATTAAGTTCAGCTGAAGTACAGCAAACCATTGATGACTTTGCTAACTGCGCCAAGCTGGCACAATATGCGGGCTATGATGGTGTCGAAATCATGGGCTCGGAAGGTTATTTAATTAATGAGTTTATTGCGGCACGTACCAATCATCGTGATGATGAATGGGGTGGTAGCTATGAAAATCGTATCCGTTTCCCGATTGAAATTGTAAAGCGTACCCGTGATTTAGTCGGCGAAAACTTTATTATTATTTATCGCTTATCGATGCTGGATTTGGTTGAAGGTGGTTCAAGCTTAGAAGAAGTCATCCAACTGGCGAAAGCAATTGAAAAAGCTGGCGCAACCATTATCAATACAGGGATTGGTTGGCATGAAGCACGTATTCCAACCATTGCAACTAAAGTACCGCGCGCTGCATTTACATGGGTGACTGAAAAACTGAAAGGTCAAGTTTCAATCCCATTAATTACCTCGAACCGTATTAATACCCCTGAAATGGCAGAGCATGTATTGGCTTCTGGTCATGCAGATATGGTGTCTATGGCACGCCCAATGCTGGCCGATCCTGAGTTTGTATTAAAAGCCAGTGAAGGTCGTAGCGATGAAATCAATACTTGTATTGGTTGTAACCAAGCTTGTTTAGACCATATTTTTTCAATGAAAATTGCGACCTGTTTAGTCAATCCACGTGCTTGTTACGAAACTGAGCTTATCTTTAAAGAAGCCAATGCTGTTAAAAATATTGCGGTGATTGGTGCAGGTCCAGCAGGCTTGAGCTTTGCAGTATATGCAGCAAGTCGTGGTCATAAAGTTAAAGTCTTTGATGCGAGTAATCAAATCGGTGGTCAATTCAATATTGCCAAGACCATTCCAGGCAAAGAAGAATTCTACGAAACTTTGCGCTACTTCAAGCGTCAAATTGAACTACAGCCAAATATTGAGCTGGTACTGAACCACACAGCGACTTATGAAGAACTTAGCCAAGCAGACTATGATGATATCGTGGTTGCAACAGGCGTGACGCCGCGTCAATTGCAATTTGAAGGGATCGATCACCCAAAAGTATTGAGCTATATCCAAGTGTTGAAAGAGCGTGTACCTGTAGGCAAGCGTGTTGCCATTATTGGTGCGGGTGGTATTGGCTTTGATACGGCAGAGTATTTAACCCATGAAGGTGATAGTGGCAGCTTAAATCCTGAAAAATTCTATGCAGAATGGGGGATTGATACGGCTTATGAGCATGTAGGTGGCTTAAAACCAGCTGAGTTAGAAAAGTCTGAACGTGAGATTTACTTATTGCAACGTAAGAGCGCGTCAGTTGGTGCAGGTCTGGGTAAAACCACAGGCTGGATTCATCGTACAGGCTTAAAACATCGTGATGTAAAAATGATTGCTGGCGCAAGCTACGACAAGGTAGATGATCAAGGTTTGCATATTACCGTTGATGGTCAAAGTCGCGTACTTGAGGTTGATAACGTGGTGATTTGTGCAGGTCAAGAGTCGTATACCGCAATGTTTGATCAACTTAAAGCGGACGGTAAAAGTGTTCACTTGATTGGTGGCGCCAAAGAAGCAGGTGAGTTGGATGCTAAACGAGCAATTCGCCAAGGTGCTGAGTTAGCAGCAACATTGTAAACATGCTAGGGGGCATTTTCTATTGAGGGCGTGCTCCCAACTTATCCATTAAATCTCAAGGGAGAATAACAATGACATTGGAAACAACAAAACAAGCTTTAGAAAACTGGCATCAGATGATTAAAACAGGTGACCTATCCAACTTAAATGATTTGTTGGCAGACGATGTGGTGTTTCGTTCACCAGTTGCTTATAACCCTTATGAAGGAAAACACGTGGTTTTCTTTATTTTGACCAATGTGATTCAGGTGTTTGAAAACTTTACCTATCATCGTGAATTTTACACTGAAGATGGTGAAAATGTGGTGTTGGAATTTAGCGCCAATGTCAGCGGAAAATCACTTAAAGGCATTGATATGGTTCGCTTTAATGAACAAGGCAAAATCATTGATTTTGAAGTGATGATTCGCCCGATGAGTGGTTTGGCCGCATTGGCAGAAAAAATGGGTGCACGCTTTGCCAAGTATCAACCGAATTAATGTCTACAAAATAGCCTAAGTAATATTAAGAGAATTAAAATGTGGTTAAAGCTTTCAACTTTTGTATTACTGCCTGTATTTGTCATACAGGGTATGAAAGTTCGTAACAATACACCACGTCTTTCTGAAGCAAGTGGTGACCGCCACGGTATCGTGGGTCAGGGTCAGCCACTTTCTTTACTTATTCTTGGCGATTCGGCTGCGGCGGGTGTTGGTGTTGAAACCCAACAACAGGCTTTATCTGGGGCGATTATTGCTGAGTTACAGAGTGAATATCAGTTGCAATGGAAATTGCATGCTAAAACAGGTGATAACACTCAACAGGTTTTTCAAGCAGTACAACAGTTAGATCAGCAGTGCTATGATGTTGTTATCACTTCAATTGGTGTGAATGATGTGACTAAACTGATCTCTGCAAAATCTTGGCTTAAACAACAAAAACAGCTATTCACTTATATACAGCGTCAATTTCAACCTAAACTCATTATTGTATCGGGTGTGCCACCAATGCAGCATTTTCCAGCTTTGCCTAATCCTTTGGCTTGGCTGTTTGGAAAATATGCAGAACAAATGAATCAAGCATTACAACAATGGTTGGCACCACAATTTCAATTTCGATTTATTCAATATGATATTGAAGCTTTTCAAGCAATGGATTTGCCGATGGCAAGCGATGGTTTTCATCCAAGCAAAGAAATCTATGCCATCTGGGGACAACAGGTCGCAACTTTGGTGCGACAAACATTTACTCATGCTTAGATAGAGGCGGTTATTGAATATGGGTATATCTGCTTTAGATAAAATCAAAGTGTTAGGTGCAGAGCTTCTTGATTCAGTGCTCGGTGCTGAGCAACCCAAAATGTACTATGACCCGAAAGGGAAAATTAAAGATGTTTTGGAAAAATTACCGCAGTTAAAGCAAAAATATCGTCCTACGCCTTGGCTGAGTAATACACATCTACATTTATTGTATTTTGATGTGATTCGTAAGAAAACCATTAAACTTGAATATGACCGTGTTGATCGTTTGATCATGCAGGATGGAGGGATTACCGCCGTTGCATGGTATGGATATGACTTGCCAGCAGAAACGCCAACCGTTGTGATCATGCATACTATTACAGGAACACCTGAAAGTATGCGTGAACTGGTCAAAGATTTGCATGAATATAATGGTTGGCGAATTGCACTGTGTTTGCGCCGTGGCCATGCAGGACTGCCAATGCCAGTGCCTCGTATTTCACTGTTTGGTTCAACCAGTGATCTGAAAGAACAACTTGTACATATTCAAAACCTGTTTCCACAATCCGATCTATATGCAGTTGGCTCTTCCGCAGGTACTGGGCTCTTGGTCCGCTATTTAGGCGAGCAAGGGGTAGATACGCCATTCAAAGCTGCTTTTGCAATGTGTCCCGGTTATAACACTGAAATCGGTTTTAAAAATGTGCATCCTTTTTATAGCAAAATGATGACCAAGAAGTTATTTAAATACTTCATTTATCCTTATCAGAATACATGGAATCAAATTGCATCTGTAGAAAAAGTGCTAACGACCACAAGCTTGGAAGAGTTTGAAAAAGAATATTTTGAAATGGCAGGATTTCAGGATTATCAGAGTTATTGCCAAGCAATTAATCCAATCTATGTGTTCGAAAATGTCAAAATTCCATTGATGATTCTCAATGCAGAAGATGACCCTGTTTGCTCAATTAAAAACTTGGAACCCTATAAAGATCAGATCCAGCAAATGGACAACATTGCAGTTGTGACGACTAAAAAGGGAAGTCATTGTGGTTTTTATGAAAGTTTAACAGTGAAGTCTTGGGCCTCCCGTTTGATGGCAGACTTTTTTAAAAATTACTAATCTATAGACATAAAAAAGCCAGTTGAAAGCAACTGGCTTTTTACTATTCACAAATGAATTAGTTATTTAAAGCTGGTGTTGCGGCAGCGATTGCAGCAGCGACAGCATCATCTTCACTTTGAGCAGGTGCTGATGGTTTTGCAGCTTTCACAGGTTGTTCTGCTTTAGGTTGTTCAGTCTTTGCTGGTTTCTGTTCAGCTTTTACAGGTTTTTGCTCTTCTGCGCGTGGAGCTTCAGTTGCCGCAGGTGTTTCTGTTTGAGCTGGATGGGTCTCACGACGAATCTCTGTAGTCGTATTTGGTGTTTCTTCACGCGTTGTTTCTACAACAGGCGCTGGAGCTTCATGTTTATCAACACTTTCTAAAGACTCGAACTCTTGGATTTTTTCAGGCTCAGGCTGGCTTTGAGTCTCAGTTGCTGTCTGCTCTTGCTGCTCTTCGTTTTTTGGTTCTTCTTTTTTCACACAAGCAGTTAATAAAAGACCAGTCGCAAGTGCTGCACAAATTAAAAGTTTTTTATTCGCCATTGCTAAAACAACATATTAAAAAAGGACAGTCGCAATTATAACAGTAAATCTATGTGAAGAAATCACTACGCTTTGTAGAGTTTGTTGATATTTTATAAATGCTTGCAATTAAACAGACGAATAGCAAAGAATTTAAAAGTGAAGAATGCAAGATTTTAGATATCGCTTTAAGTGAATTTTACCTCTTAAACGTAATTTATGGATGAAAAGTCCACAAATCCCTTAAATTTTTATCGAAAATGCTGATAGAATAGCCAGTTGTTTATAGTTCTTTGAATTGATGCGGTTTGACTTTGCTTTATAGGGGCAGAGTACAGTAAAATTGCCCAACATTGTAGGCCGATTTCGGCTCGATTGTACGAGAAACTCAATGACCCATTTTATTTTTGTCACTGGTGGTGTGGTTTCATCACTAGGTAAAGGTATTTCTGCTGCTTCTGTTGCTGCACTTTTGGAAGCTCGTGGCTTAAAAGTCACTATGGTAAAAATGGATCCATACATTAATGTCGATCCAGGTACCATGAGCCCATTTCAGCACGGTGAAGTTTTCGTCACAGAGGATGGTGCTGAAACTGACTTAGATTTGGGATATTACGAACGTTTCTTACGTCGTGCGAAAATGACCAAACTGAATAACTTTACCAGTGGTCGCGTATATCAAGACGTTTTAAATAAAGAACGTCGTGGTGACTACTTAGGTGGTACGGTTCAAGTTATTCCACATATTACAGACAACATTAAAGAACGAGTACTTCGCGCAGGTGAAGGATACGACGTTGCAATCGTTGAAATTGGCGGTACGGTTGGTGATATCGAATCACTTCCATTCATGGAATCAGTACGTCAATTGATGGTAGAGCTAGGTCATAAACGTACCATGCTCATGCATTTAACCTTGTTGCCATATATCAAATCTGCGGCTGAGTTAAAAACCAAGCCAACTCAACACTCAGTGAAAGAACTTCTTTCAATTGGTATTCAGCCAGATATCTTGATCTGCCGTACTGAATATGATGTTGATGTTGATACTAAACGTAAAATTGCATTGTTCACGAATGTGGAAGCGCGTGCCGTTGTAGTATGTAAAGATGCGAAGACGATTTATCAAATTCCGCGTACGTTCTACGAGCAAAACGTTGATGACTTGATCTGTGAGCGTTTTGGCTTTAATGATCTTCCAGAAGCAAATCTTGAAGATTGGGACAATGTTGTTGAAGCATTACTAAACCCTGAATACACAGTTCGTGTTGCAATGGTGGGTAAATATGTAGAACTTCCAGATGCTTATAAATCTGTGAATGAAGCACTTTTACATGCAGGTATCCAGAACCGTGTCAAAGTTCAGATTGATTATGTCAATGCTGAAGAGCTTGAACAGCAAGATATTAGCGTTTTAAGTACTGCTGATGCGATCTTAGTTCCAGGTGGTTTTGGTGAGCGCGGTACTGAAGGCAAAATGAAAGCCATTCAATATGCACGTGAAAACAAGATTCCATTCCTTGGTATTTGTTTAGGCATGCAGTTGGCGGTAATTGAATATGCGCGTAACGTTGCTGCAATGCCTGAAGCGAGTTCAACAGAGTTTAACCGTTCAACGAAATATCCATTGATTGGTTTAATTACTGAATGGTTGGATGAGCGTGGTGAGTTACAACAGCGTAGTTTAGAGTCTGATTTGGGTGGCACAATGCGTTTAGGTGCGCAAAAATCTGAGCTCGTTGAAGGTACAAAGACGCGTGAAGTTTATGGTAAAGCTGAAATTACAGAGCGCCATCGCCATCGTTATGAAATGAACGATCGTTTTATTCCAGCACTTGAAGAAGCTGGTATGAAGATTTCAGGTTATTCATCAGTACAACATTTAGTTGAAACTGTAGAAATCCCTGAACATCCTTGGTTTATTGCTGTACAATTCCACCCAGAATTTACAAGTTCACCACGTGATGGACACCCATTATTTGCTAGTTTTATCGGGGCTGCTAAAAATCAGCACCAAAAGTAAGTACTGAGTTTTAAATAAACTGGGAAAGTTTAAATGTCACAATTAAAACCACAAGAAGTTGTACGTTTAGGCGATATACAAATGGCAAATCATTTGCCATTTGTATTATTTGGCGGAATGAACGTATTAGAGTCAAAAGATTTAGCATTTGAAATTGCTGAAACTTATGTTGATATTTGCAAGCGCTTAGATATTCCTTATGTATTTAAGGCGAGCTTTGATAAAGCAAACCGTTCAAGTCTGAACTCTTACCGTGGACCAGGTTTGGAAAAAGGGATTGAATGGCTTGCTGACATTAAAAAGCATTTTAATGTGCCCATTATCACTGACGTTCATGAGCCTTACCAAGCAGCGCCTGTTGCTGAAGTTGCCGATATTATTCAACTTCCTGCCTTTTTAAGTCGTCAGACTGATCTCGTTGAAGCAATGGCCAAAACTCAAGCCATTATCAATATCAAAAAAGCACAATTCTTAGCACCACATGAAATGCGTCATATCTTGCATAAGTGTTTGGAAGCTGGAAATGACAAACTCATTCTTTGTGAACGTGGTTCAGCATTTGGTTATAACAACTTGGTTGTTGATATGCTTGGCTTCGATACCATGAAAGAAATGAATGTGCCTGTATTCTTTGATGTCACCCATGCATTGCAAACACCAGGCGGACGTGCTGATTCTGCTGGCGGTCGTCGTGCCCAAATCACCACTTTAGCGCGTGCAGGTATGGCAACAGGATTGGCTGGTTTATTCTTGGAAGCACATCCTGAGCCAGAAATCGCAAAATGTGATGGACCATGTGCATTGCGTTTATCTCAGCTTGAGCCATTCTTGGCGCAATTAAAAGAATTGGATACTTTAGTTAAAGGATTCAAAAAGTTAGACACCCACTGATGCAATAACTTGCATCTTGTTTTTCATTCAACAGAGGAATTGTTCATGAGCCAAATCGTTGACATCCGTGCACGTGAAATTTTGGACTCTCGTGGTAACCCAACCATCGAAGCAGACGTTATTTTAGAATCTGGGGTTGTTGGTCGTGCATGTGCACCATCTGGTGCTTCAACTGGTTCTCGTGAAGCTTTAGAACTTCGTGATGGCGATAAAGCACGTTATTTGGGTAAAGGCGTTAAAACTGCGGTTAATAACGTAAATACCATTATCCGTGACGCTTTAGTGGGCAAATCAGTATTTGAACAAAAAGACATCGATAATACGATGATCGAACTTGATGGTACTGAAAACAAAGAAAAATTAGGTGCTAACGCAACTTTAGCTGTTTCATTGGCTGCTGCTCGCGCTGCTGCAGATGAAAAGAAAATTCCTCTTTTCCAATATATCGCAGATCTTCGTGGTCAAACGACTTTGACGATGCCAGTACCAATGATGAACATCATCAATGGTGGTTCGCATGCAGACAATAATGTTGATATTCAAGAGTTCATGATTGAGCCTGTAGGCTTCACTTCTTTTGCTGAAGCATTACGTGCAGGTGCTGAAATCTTCCATTCACTAAAATCAGTTTTAAACAAAAAAGGTTTAAATACTGCTGTGGGTGATGAAGGTGGTTTTGCGCCAAACTTGCGTTCAAACGAAGAAGCAATCACTGTTATCCTTGAAGCGATTGGTCAAACTGGTTACAAAGCTGGTTCTGATATTATGTTGGCACTTGACTGTGCTTCTTCAGAATTCTACAAAAATGGTCAGTACATCCTTGCTGGTGAAGGTAATAAAGCATTCACAAGCAACCAGTTCTCTGACTATTTAGCGGGTCTTGTAAACCAATACCCAATCATTTCGATTGAAGATGGTTTAGATGAATCTGACTGGGAAGGTTGGAGCTACTTAACATCAATCCTTGGTGACAAAATCCAATTGGTTGGCGACGATTTATTCGTAACTAATCCTAAGATTTTACAACGCGGTATTAATGAGAAAGTAGGTAACTCTATTCTGATCAAATATAACCAGATTGGTACATTGACTGAAACTCTCGATGCAATCTACCTTGCAAAAGCAAATGGTTATAGCACTGTAATCTCACACCGTTCAGGTGAGACTGAAGATTCAACAATTGCTGACTTGGCAGTGGGTACAGCAGCTGGTCAAATCAAGACTGGTTCACTATGCCGTTCTGACCGTGTAGCGAAATATAACCAATTGCTTCGTATTGAAGAATTAACGAACGCAGCTTACCGCGGTAAAGCTGAATTCAAAGGTCTAAACTAAGGTCAATTTATCTATGTTGAATACTTCTGATCATCTTTCTTTACAAAAGACAGAAACTCTGCAAATTCATAATCCTATAGAATTTACAGATGATCTTCCTTGTAAGAAGGATGTAGGGAATTTTTCATGATAGAGATGTTTCGATCGACCTCGAGTAAATTGATCCTAGTGCTTGTCATCGCTCTGGTGGCAAGCCTGCAGTATCAATTTTGGCTAGGTGAGGGAGGGTATTTTCCTCACCAAGCTTTAACTCAACAAATTACGCAGCAAGCAGAAATTAATACTGAGCTTAAAGAGCGAAATCGTATTTTAGCTGCAGAGGTTTTTGATTTAAAAAGTGGCAGTGAAGCCATTGAAGAACATGCACGTTTAGATTTAGGTTTGGTCAAGCCGAATGAAACCTTCGTACAAATGAGTACCATTAGTACCCATTACAAACCAATTTATATCGATCCAAACGCAAAAGAAGACACTGCAACCAATGAAAACCCAGACTAAGCTATGGGCGGTTGTACCAGCAGCAGGTTCGGGCAGTCGTTTTTCAAAAACTGAATTAAAACAATATCAGTATATTCAAGATCATACTGTACTTGAACATACGGTTAATCGACTGAATTCCTTAGATTTGGCAGGTTGTGTACTCGCCATTGGTGCACAAGATAATTTCGCCAAAACTCTCTCTTTTCAGCACAAAGATAAACTACATTTTTGCATTGGTGGTACAGAGCGAGTACATTCTGTTTTAAACGCCTTGATCTATTTATCTGACATTGCTCATGAAGATGATTGGGTGTTGGTCCATGACGCTGCACGGCCATGCGTAACTGTAAATTGCCTAACAAAGTTAGTCGAATCAGCACAGCATTCAAATCAAAGTGCAATTTTAGCGATTCCTGTGCGTGATACGCTAAAACAGGTGGCTCAGCAAAATCAGATTGAGAAAACCGTGAGCCGTGAGTTATTGTGGCAAGCACAAACGCCACAAATGGCGAAACTCGGCGTTCTTAAAAATGCGATTGAACAAGCTTTAGCCAATCACATCGTGATCACTGATGAAGCAAGTGCTTTGGAATATATGAATGAGCCTGTACACGTGGTGCAGGGACGTTCAGATAATATCAAGATTACCTATACAGATGATTTAGAGCTTGCTCGTTTAATTCTACAATCTCAAAACCTCGCTTAATTCGCCTCAGAGTAGGCCTTATTTTTTATTTAACTCAAAATAGCCTAAGTAGATTTAAGTGATTTTTCCATTTTTTTTACATCAATCTAAATGACAAAATTTCTACGATTTGTTAAATTTGAATAACATACTTTATAACGGATCAACAAATGAAAAAATTATTCATTGCGGGCCTTTTTACTTTTTCTTTAGTTGGCTGTGCAACAACACCTCAACAAGCTCAGGATACGGCGCAAGAAACTATCCGCTATTCATCTAGTCCATGTTTTGGTGCATGCCCAATCTATTCTGTTGAGATTACCCCTGAAGGTGCTGTTCATTTCGATGGTAAACAATATACCAAAGTAACAGGTACTCAGGATTTAACTGTTGATCCTTCTGTTTATAAGAAATTACAGCAAGAGCTAAAGACTTATCGTCCTGCGACGGGTGCAAATGTAAAGACAACTGGCTGTGAAGAAACCGCAACTGACCAGCCAAGTGCTTATTTCTCATGGAAAAAGCCTGATGGTACTGTAACAAAGCTTAGCCATTACACAGGATGTATTTCTCCGGCAAATGCTGAGTTGAATAAGGTAATTGATAAATTACCAAAACTGATCGGTATTGAAGATCTAGTGCGCTAAGTGCAGTTTTGATTTTTAGAAGGCTTAATTACCAAAGGTAGTTAAGCCTTTTTTAGTTATAGATCAATTTGTTCTTTAGTTAATATTTATAATAATATATTATAAAAACATATATTGATGAGTGAGAGGATGATGACAAGTATTATTCTAGCTTTAATTGGTGGCGCGTTAATTGGATTAGCGGCTGTTGGTTATTTATACGTCAATGGGCGTGTCGCGGGTTTGAGTGGTTTGATTGCCCAATTATTACAGCCAAAAACCTTTTTTAAAAGTTCAGCTTTTTGGTTCTTATCTGGCCTAGTCATCGCGCCATTTATTTATCAAATTTTTGTAAAACCTGAAATTATCATGCAGTCATCTCCGCTCACTTTGATCATTGCTGGACTGTTGGTGGGTTTTGGAACACGTTTAGGTTCAGGTTGCACCAGTGGACATGGAATCTGTGGGATTAGCCGTTTATCGCCACGTTCAATGGTTGCCACAATTACATTTATGATCGCTGGTTTTGTGACAGTGTATGTGGTGCGTCATATTCTGGGAGCAGCGTAATGAAGAATTTGTTTGCTTTGATCTTTGGTAGTCTATTTGCACTAGGGCTCTTGGTTTCTGGAATGTCAAATCCTGAGAAGGTATTAAGTTTTCTAGACATTTTTGGCACATGGGATATTAGTTTGATGTTTGTGATGATTGGTGCAATTGCAGTTGCATTTATCCCATTTCAGAAAGCCTTGCGCAATCCCAAAACATTATCAGGTGAGGCGATTGCTTTACCAAACAATAATCAAATTGATAAGAAGTTGATTACAGGTGCGATATTATTTGGTATGGGTTGGGGAATTGCAGGCATTTGCCCAGCACCCGCAATTACCCTAATCGGACTGGGTTATTTTGAAATTTGGTATTTTATTGGAGCAATGCTGCTCGGCATGTTGATCCATCGTCTTTGGGCCAAACAGTAGGAGAAATGCAGTGCAACATCCAACAGTCAAAGCCTTTTTTGATGAGCAAAGTAATACCTTTAGTTATGTTGTACATGATGCTGAAACAAAACATTGTGCAATTATTGATAGTGTTTTGGATTATGATGCTGCCTCGGCATCAACATCTACACAGCACGCAGATGAGATCATTGCTTATATTGAATCTCAAGCCCTTACCGTTGAATGGATATTGGAAACCCATGTTCATGCCGATCATTTAACGGCGTCGCAATATCTGAAATCTAAGCTTGGCGGCAAGATTGCCATGAGTGAGAAAATTGCCATTGTTCAGGAAACATTTAGTGCAATTTATCATATTGATATGAAATATTTTAATACGCATCAAGTGTTTGATTATCTGTTCAAAGACCATGAACACTTTAGTATCGGAAACTTAGCGGCATATAATATACCGACACCAGGACATACACCTGCGTGTTTAAGTTATGTGATCGGTGATGCTGTTTTTATCGGTGATACCTTATTTATGCCCGATTATGGAACGGCGCGTTGTGATTTCCCAAAAGGCAGTGCAAATATCTTATTTGATTCTGTGCAAAAACTGTATCAATTGCCAGAACTTACACGTGTCTTTTTATGTCACGACTATAAACCAGAAGGTCGTGATACATATAGTTATGAAACAGATATTCGAGCACAGAAGCAAAGCAATATTCACTTAAATGCAAAAACACTGAAGCATGAGTTTGTACAAATGCGTCAAGCACGTGATGCGACTTTGTCGATGCCTAAGCTTATTCTACCGGCAATTCAAATCAATATGGATGCAGGCCGATTCCCAGAATCTGAGTCTAATGGAATCCGCTACTTAAAGTTGCCTCTGAATTACTTTAATCAATCATAGAATACTTAATTGCTCAAAAGGATTTGAGCGATGTCTTTTTCACGCACATTAAGAATAAAAAATGAAGCTTAGGTTTTGTTTGAATACCCAATTGCTATGTTATAACATAACAATTGAAAATAAGGAGTTCAATGTGCGTTATAAAGCCTTGGCAATAGCCATTCTATTCATTCATCAGCAAGCATCTGCAGATGAGCAGGACAGTTCTGTCATTTTGCCAAAAATCAGTTTAAAAGCAGAAACAGATCTTTCAATCGGGAACAATATTGTTGTAGAGAATCGAAATACACAAAATCAAACTTTAGGGGATGCACTCAAGCAGGTGTCAGGTGTACAGAGTAGTGCTTTTGGTCCCAATGCAGGAGCACCAGTTATCCGCAGCTTAAGTGGCAATCGTGTACAAATTCTTGAGGATGGACTATCGATTTATGGCATGAATGCTATCAGTGGTAATATTGCCATTCCATTTGATCCATTATTTAATCAATCTATTCAGGTAAATAAGTCATCGGATAGTGTGCGATACGGCGGAAATGCCATCGGTGGTAGTGTAAATGTAGAGAATGGTCTGATTAGCAAAGAAATTCCCAAGAAAGATCATAATTTAGAGTTGGCTGTGCGAAAAGGTTGGAATAATACAGATGCACATGGTTTTAAGCTGAATTTAAATAATCAAAGCAACTTTTCAACCAATTTTTTATTTTCTAAACAAGACATTTCTTCTTATAAAATTCCAGGTGACAGCAAGGCTGAGCAATGTAATAGCGCAGTATTTCCTGCAACAGGTGGTGTGAATTCAGCGTTGGCAGATGCTTGTCAAAAAGATACGCGCATACAGCAGATCTATAACACCGCATCGCAAAAATATATTGACCAATTTATGACTGAAAATCCAGATTGGGCAGATGGGAAATTTTCATTCTATACCGATAAGCCGTCATCTGTTTGGAGTGGTAAGACATATATCAACCCAGAAAATCCTGAATATATTGCTGATACACCCAAGTTTAAAGAAAACAGAATTAATAACGATGTGACACCAAATTACAATCGAAAGCTAGGCAATAGCTATTTGGAAAATCAGCATTATGCGATCGGAAGTACTTACTTTCTGCAAAATGGCTATATTGGCTTGAGTGCAGATTCCCAGAAAAATGCATACGGTGTACCAGGCTTTTCTTTAGAAAATAAGTCGTTTCAATCTTCTTATGATGATGGTCTACCTGTAGGAATAAAGACGGATCAACGAAAATATACATTGGATAGTCAATATAATTTTGATACACCATTTTTGAAGGGAATCGACTTCAAAGCGAATCAAGTGATCAATCGTTCAGGTGAATATCTCGGGACACAGTTAGCAAATGATTACCGCTTTGATACCAAACAAGCTGAAATACTATTCAGACATCAACCTTTGCCGTATTTAAATGGTCTACTTGGGCTGAGTCAGAGTAATCGAACTGTTGAAGGACAGGGGAAACTACGCTATTTACCCAATGTAAATACCAAGACACACGCCATTTTTGTTCAAGAGAAAATTGATCTAGATTGGCTTTCTTTCGATGCAGGTTATCGCCAAGAACGTATTGATCACTCGATCAAAGACAGTGATTTTAAAGTCTCTCGCAACTCGCCGAATTCTAAGTTGCAAGATACTAATTTCGATTTAGAAAGCTATAGTTTTGGTTCATATCTCAGAATGAATGACTATCTAGGCATGAAGCTTAGATATTCAGTATCGGAGCGTGCGCCTGAGCTGAATGAACTTTATGCCAGTGGTAATCACTATTCGATCATGGTTAATGAGCAAGGAAATCAAAAGTTAGCGCCTGAAAAATCTAAAAATACAGAGCTGACCGCTTTATTCAATTATCAAGATTTTAATCTTGAGGCTACCGTGTATAAGATGAAATTTGAAAACTATCTCTATCTCACTCATTCTGGCATGCAAACGGCGAACCGCTTACCACTCAAATACTGGACTCAAACAGATACTGAAATCACAGGTTTTGAAGTTGATCTAAAACAAAAAATTAATACACAGCATTTGGGGCTTTTTACCCTAGGCGTGTTTGCTGATTTTGTGAAAAATAAAAATTTAAATCCGAATCGAACGAGCTTGTTTAATGATGGCAATTATTTACCAAACATGCCAACCAGTCGCTACGGTGCAAGCGTAGAGTGGAGTAAAGGGGATTGGGCGGCACGTCTCTCAAGTATTTATTATGATAAACCGAAATACCTAGGCAAGAATGTTTCGGAGGAAGAGCCATTGCCAGCCTTCAATATGGTCGATATGCAGATTAGCAAGCATCTAAAATTAAAGAACTCTGATATTGACGTGTTCCTAAACGGTTCAAATTTACTGAATGAGGAGGCGAGACCGCATAATTCCCCATTGAAATATATTGCACCATTGCCAGGGCGTGGTTTTCAGCTTGGTGTAAGTATGAAGATATAAGGTGATATAAATCTGGCCACTGAAAGAAAATCGCAAGAAGCGCTTTCAGTGATCGCCACTTAACACGATTGATTTAAATTTTTTAATGAATTTTTGACGATTAGATCATGTACCAAGGAGACCGGAAGCATATAAATCTTTCCAAAAAGATTGTAAGTAATCACACTGGTTGTGACTGTCAACTCATTCTCCTGTTCATTATGTTCCTGAAGCTGTAATGCGACCAATACGCTGAGATGTTTATCTGTAGATTGTAAATATAATTCCTTGTCCGTAATTTTCACCACATCAAAAAAATCCAACTTTTCATTGATCTGAACATTTTCGGGTTTAACCGAATCAAAGCCGCTGATCGGTTGGACACCTCCTAACCTTAAACTTAAAAAATCTCTGATTTTAAATGCAATACGTAACCAAAAGGGTGGATGTCCTGTCATTAAATTATAAACTTGCATCACTGTTAGGTTCTTATCGATGTATTGATGTGCTTCATGTAGGTAGTTAAGCGCTGCTAATGGAGCAACCAAAGGATGAAGATCATTCTGATGTTCCATTGTGCTTATTCCTAGATTTTATAGATATATGAAATTTATAGTAATTTATAGATGAATTTCTGGATATTTGTCAATCACATAATCTCAATTATATTCTGAATGAGATGGGTGCTTCTCACCTAAAATAGCTTATTCATTTGATATTTATTTTGTTAAACTGAGTTATATTTCACATAATTTATAAAAATTTAAGTACAGTAAGATTGATTTTATAAGATAGAAACTAAGTGCTTATTACGATAAAGACAGGCTTTTTTCGAGAAGTAGGCTTTTCCATTCCACATTTTAACGATTTATATTAAAAAGGAAAAATCATGCATCAACACAACTTCAACTTATCTGATCACTTTAAATTAGGCATTTTTGCCTCTAATTGTTCTGGAGGTTTAACACCTTCGACTCTAGATGATGGTTGGGATGCGAGTTGGAGCCAAAACTTGGAATTGGCACAAATGGCCGATGATGCAGGAATTGATTTCATGTTATCCGCGGCACGTTTTATTGGTCATGGTGGCAAAAAGGATTTTCATGGAACGGTATTAGAGACCGTGACATGGACATCAGCATTATTGGCAAAAACGAAAAATATTCAGATTTTTGCGACATTGCATACGGTACTGAATCATCCAATTGTGGTCGCAAAACAAATCGCAACCATGGCCCAAGTCAGTGATAATCGTGTCGGCCTAAACATCGTCGCAGGGTGGAATAAGCCTGAATACGACGCGATGGGTTTACAATTGCCTGATGATCATGAGACACGATACGGTTATGCACAAGAATGGTATGAATTAATTAAAAAAACATGGCAAAGCACTGAGCCATTCAACTGGGACGGTAATTTTTTTCAAACGCAAGGCACTTATGGAAAACCAGCTCCTCAAGTTTTTCCACCCATTTTTAATGCCGCTGGTTCAAAAGAAGGCCGTGAGTTCGCCATTAAAAATTCAGATTTTTTATTTACGCCTGCTGCCGATCTAGCGCGTTCAATGACAGAAATTAAAGAACTTAAAGATGAAGCCGAAACATTAGGTCGCAAAATTAAAGTCTTGACCTTTGCCCATGTGATTTGCCGTGCTACTGAAGAAGAAGCCAAAGCTGAGTGGGATCGACAATTAAATAATGCAGATCACGGTGCCATAGAGCAATTGATGAATACCTTATTTTCGTTTTGCAAATCTTTTCCAGCTGATTTACGTGAACAATTACGCCAACGTATTGCCGTAGGTCATGGTGGTTTTCCGTTGGTTGGGACGCCTGAACAAGTGGCAGAAGGCTTGATACTGTTACATGAAACAGGTTTTTCAGGTAGCACCTTGTCTTTTCTCAACTACAATCAAGAATTTCCATATTTCAGAGATCATGTTTTACCGATTTTAAAGGACAGTGGCTTACTGAAAGCTTAGGCTGATGGGGTTTGAGATGATCTTTTGATGTATCAAAGATCATCTCAATTTGTTGTGAGTCCTTTATTTATATGAAAAAAATGATGGATTTTGAGTAAGCATCTTTACTTTTTATGTTATAAAAATAGCTCAATAATTAAACTTGAGAATAACAAATGTCTGAACAGAAATATCATTGGTACTTAATTGCTTATACGTTTAATGATAAGAGCAATAACGGCAATACAAGGAATTTCAGTATTCAGCTGCCGCTAGAAACATTCTTGCCCCCAGTTTCCAAATCTAAATTAAATGAATTAAGCGTTATTGGTGCCGAGTGGATCCAAAAGAATGATCCCACGACTCAGCCAGAGAATTTATTTGCGATCTCGATTTGCTATTTAGGTGAAATGACTCAATCACAATTTAATGCTTAGGTTAGATGTAAAAGAAGGCCCTAAAGAGCTTTCTCTTTATAATTAAAACTAATTTTTAAGTTCCTAAAAGGATAAAAGATGAGTGAATATATCAGTATTAATAAGAATGCTTGGAACCTAAAAACCAATGCACATATCAACAGCGAGTTTTATGACAATATTTCCTTTCTAAAAGGAAGAAATACGCTAAATCCAATAGAACTAGGTATTTTAGGGGGCATTTCAGGCAAATCCATACTACACTTGCAATGTCATTTCGGACAAGATTCTATGTCTTTGGCTCAACTTGGAGCTAATGTTACAGCTATAGATTTTTCAGAAGAAGCCATAAAAAAAGCAAAAGAGTTCAACGATGAACTAGGTTTAAATGTAGACTTTATTTGCTCCGATATTTATGAACTACCCAATATTTTAGACAAAAAGTATGATTACGTTTTTACGAGCTACGGTGTTATAGGATGGTTAGAAAATTTAGATTTATGGGCTAACGTGATATCCAATTTTTTAAAAATTGGGGGCAAATTTTTGATTGTTGAATTTCATCCATTCATATGGATGTTTGATGATGAGATTAAAAATATAACATATAGCTACTTCAAAAATGACCCTATAAATGAAACATCTACTGGCTCTTATGCAGATAAATCAGCAGAAATAAACTATCAAGCAATCACTTGGAATCATAGCCTGAGTGAAATATTTACAAGTTTAATCAATCATGGAATAAATGTTCTGGAATTCATAGAATATGATTACTCATTCTATAACTGTTTTGCCAATATGACGAAAGAGAATGAAAAATACAGGATTGAGCATTTTGGCAAAAAATTACCATTGATGTTTTCTATACTGGGTGAAAAGAACCAATAAATTTATTAAATATTAATAACTTGTTTTTTGAAACTCTTTAATTTTTTGGATGTTATATGAAAAAAGTGATGAATTTTGAGTAAGCCTCTTTACTTTTTATGCTATAAAGTTAGCTCAATAATTAAACTTGAGAATAACAAATGTCTGAACAGAAATATTATTGGTATTCATTTTCTATTTAGGTGGATTGACTCAATTACAATTTAATGCTTAAGAAAGCAGATGTTGTAAGTCCCTAATTTAATAAAATGCCAGTTTTAGAGATTGCTGTTTTATTTGGAATAAATAAAAACTATGAGGCAAGTTCGTTAGTAAAGAAAGATTTTTTAAGGTTAATTCACCCAATTTAAAAATACTTGATAAATAAAGGTGAGATTAGCAATATTGATTTGAACAATAGAGCCTAGATAGGTTTTACATTAATCAATATATTCAATAAGTTGCTGTGGAATTCAATGGATGTGACTTAGGTTGTATCGGTGTATATTTCAAAAAAAAGCAGAAGAAAATTTTTTAGTTGGCCTAGGAGTAAAAATATTCCATCCACTTTAAATATTATAAGTAATCAATTTTATACGGAACTGGTCACTGACCGCTCTAAATTACAGAATATCTACCCAACAGGAGTAAAAGTTATCTGTGGAAAAATTATCTAGGTATAAACACTTAATCCATATCATCTAAACTTTAAAAATGTTACATTTCCTTAAAAATTATCGTGTTTTTTAGGACAAATTAGATGAATGCAAAATTCAAAAATTTAATGATATTAATTCTATTTATGGCTCAGTCGACTTATGGTAAAGAAGAATTGACTAAAGATGAGTTTTTTATGAAATCAGAATTAATAAAATTAGCTTTTAGTTGTTCAGAATTAAACAATATTGCAAAAAATGATAATAATTCAAAAAGGTTAGGTGTAATAGCTATGGCTCACGGATTTGAAATTTCTAAATTTACAATTAAAGAATTAAAAAAAGATAAAAAAGTTGATCAATTTTTAATGGATTTGAATAAACACTATAAGATCAACAATGATGTATATGCTGGTTTTTTGCTTGGTAAACAACAAAATGAGATAGAAAATAAAACCAATCAATTAGTGAATGACTTGAGCGAAAATAATTATGATAAAAGAGAAAGTGTTGCTAAGCAGTTGATTATTCATAAACAATGTAATTTACTATAATAAGTTCAAAAGTTTTTTCACTTAATTTAAAATTTGGCTCTTGGTATAAATGACTGATATAGAAATAGAAACTCATCCATTGCAACCTTTTTTACCTGCGACTGCTAAGCTGCTGATGCTCGGCAGTTTTCCACCGCCACAAACTCGTTGGAAGATGGATTTTTACTATCCTAACTATCAAAATGTAATGGCGATAAATTAAATTAAGATATTGATTTATATGGATTATTATAGTAAAAATTAGCGCTTTTTAACGTAAAAATGGGACTTATAGAAACCATAGAAAACAATAACTTAGAAATCCCATTTGTGAAGCGTATTTATGTCATTTAGGCAAATGGCAGGGCAATTCCAACATCAACATCATTCCAAACAATTTCATGTCCAGCCTCGTAATGTTCGGTCATTTTTACTGAGCTATGGCCAGCCAAAGCTTGAGCACTTCGACCTGCTTTTTTATGTAAGAAAATAGCCAGTGATCGTATTTCATGAAAAGTCGGAATTTGCCTGCCTTTCAAATCAGGATATGCCTTAGCAAGTTTAACGATCTTCAAGAACTCCTCGGATAAATACTGAGGAAGAATTTGAGTCCAGTGCTCTTTATTCGCATTCTTAGTTTTACGCTTAGGGATTTGATAAATTACAAACGGAGTAACAACTTTAGCTGATTTGCATCGATCTAAAACCTTTTGCAGTTCTGCATCAATTTTAATTCGAACATATCCAGCACCTTCCATCACCTCAAATTCATCGAATGAATCAGTAGTGGTTTTCTGTTGTGCAATATGAATATATCCATCATAAATATCAGTCCAACGTAGAGCCACAATATCAGTGCGTCTTTGAGTGGTTAAAAGAGATAGGTCAATTGCGTTCTGGAGCCATAATGGGGAATGAGCCCTAATCTGTTGTAGTCCCGCAATTGTATGGCGCTTACGTTGTCTCTGAACATGCTTTGTCAAAGTAATACGGGCAGGGTTATCAGGGCAGATCCCTTTGCTCATTGCTACATCAAAAATATTACAAAGCAAGCTTCTAAGCGCCTTACGGTTTGAGGGTGTCAGCTCATCTAATTGATCATTTACCATTTTTAAAGTAATGGAGTCTAAAGACTTATTACCCCAAACTTTGAAAATTCGGTTCAGCTGAATTTGATAATTCTTCTTTGTGTTGTCCGATATAGGGCGGCCATCTTTACGTCTCTTTTCCTCAAGGAACTGTTCGCAAAAATCTTTAAATGAGACTGCTTTGCCAGTTACGCTAGAAACATAATCTTCTTCCTGAATCAGGAGTGAGTTAAGTTTACGTGCAGCTTGAACTGCAATAGCCTTGTTACTCCCCATAGAATGAAATTTACCAGTTTCAGGATGGCGATATCGCCACGATTTACCATTATCCCTATAGAGATTCGCAGGCAAGTCTTTGTTGCCTGCATTTCTAGAACGTGACATTTTTAACCTTGCAGTACTTTATTTACTAACTCATCGCCAGTTTGCTTTTCATAAGCTTCCCAGTTGATGTACCAGGTACCGCGTTTGCCATCTTCTGCGCCATGTAATTCTGCAGGTAATTTACCGATGCGGCATTTACGGGTGATGGTTTGGGGAGTGGGAGGAGTGGCGCCATTTTCAGCGTCGCCATAGACTCGTTTGATAAATTCAGAACTCGAATTAAGCAAGACATAAATATTTCACCTCAAATTAATTATTTATTTTTTCAAAAGACTGCGCACGAGCAGCCTTTTGATTGGTTAATAGCGAAACCGAGACATCCTTGATCAATTCATTGCCTTGCAATATCTGCTGTTTTGCTTGGAGAGCTGTCGTAGCCTCTACACGTCCTCGTAAGCTGCCTTTGCCGTGAAGCTTGGCCACATACTTAAAGATGTAGGTTTTTACGCACTCCAACCCTCCATGTCCTTTTTTGCCTTACATGCCTGCACAATCTGACTTTCATAGCGTGTGCCTTTAAACTGTTTATAGATCGCACCTAGATCTGCTTCTTTGTCGGTGTGATGAATTGCGTTTAAAGCTTGCTGAAAATCATTGGTTAGTTGTATTGCAGCATTGGCTGGAGCCGTCTGGTTATACTGCTGACGTTGTTGTTGAGCAGGTTGTTTGTTCTGGTTGCGTTGCTGATTTTGAGCAGGGGCATTTTGTTGATTGTTGCGAGTCTGCGTATTGGTTTGCTGATGGTATGCATCAGTATCGGCATCTTGAGTATCATCAATCAGGAACAGACCATTCAAAGCATATTTACGGGCATAGGAACTGGATGATCCAAAAGTCTGAGCAACATCCATCCCTTTTTTATTGATCTCCACGCCAGCATGTGCGGTAGTCATGGTTTGTTTGCCTTGAGAATCGGTAAAGACCGCTTTGGCTGTAATCACCACGACTGGCCCAATCTCTTGTACTTCATCGCTAACAACAAGGGTAGCACCGTACTTTTGCAATAGTGGTTTAACACCTTCAAGAATGTCTTCAAGACTACGGTAATGGAATTTACCAAAGCTGTTGAATTTGCTCTTTGGTGCTTTTAATTCAAGCTGAATAAGTTGTAAGGCATCTTGTGTACTGGTTGATGCCATTTGTTGATTCACGGCTGCATTCATCATAAATCTCCTTAGGCACCGTTATATTGGGCGTTGCGGTAATCAATCCGTTGTTCTTTGCTATAGCGTGGGGTTTGGCTTTTAACTCTGCGTTCTATGGCACGTTGGTAATTTACGATTTTCTTGATATTACCTTTTAGCCAATACACAGCTAATTCTTCATCTGTGATTGGGCGTGCTTGGCTATCTAGGGATTCTTTTACCAAAATTGAATGCCATTCAAAGCATGAAGCTTGAGCACCACCAAAGAATTCACTATCAAAATCAGGGGTGTAATTTAACGATACTTTGACCAGATAAATTTTTGGGCCAAGGCGTACGTTGTAGTAGCCGTTCACGTCTTTACAGATGAATTGCGCGAAAGGTGTGGTATAGCGTTTCTTTTGCATGACAGGCTCCAAATTCTTGGTTTTACCCTGTGTATATGATGCTGAAAACCCAGTATTTACAGGGCTTACAAGTCGCTGTGCGTCATAGCTTGTCGGTTGTATTTTGTTCGATAATGAGCCGTTGAAAGGCTTGGTTTTTGGGTTAGAAGCTGTATGTAATGGTCCCATGTGCTTATCCTCCAAAGATGCCGTAAATGACAAAGGTGAGGAGGAGCCAGAGCAAGAAAACCACTAAAATAATAGGGAAGAGCTTAAGCGCATCCTTTAGATTGGCTTTGATGAAGTCGAGTGTACTGACCTGATAATCAGTAGCAGAAGGGTGTTGGTGTAAACGTTGGGACGTTTGACTATGTATAGGCTTTTGTTTCATACTTATCTCGCTTAATTGCAAAGCCCCGTCGCCGTCCAAAGTTTCGGGGTTTTTTGTTGTCTGTGAGATAAATATTACCAAAAAGGTAATTTATTGCAAGTTAAATATTATCTTTATTTTGAGTAAATAAAAAACGGTTGACATAAAGAACGGTCGTAATTCAAGGAAAAAAAATGTATGATGCATGTGTTTGAGGGGGAGAACATGACAAAAAAAATTATTGACTTATTCGCTGGAGCTGGTGGTTTAAGCTTAGGAGCCGTTCGTGCAGGTTTTGATATAGCTGGTGCTATTGAGTTGGATCAGCATGCCGTTTCAACTCATATTAAAAATTTTCCGCTGACATCTCACATTCAAAAAAATATTTCTGAGCTTAGCGGAGTTGAAATTCTAAAAGAATTAAAAATATCAAAAAAGGATTTAAGAGGTATTATTGGTGGCCCTCCTTGTCAGGGCTTTAGTACTATGGGTAAACGTGAATTAGAAGACCCTCGGAATAACTTATTTAATGATTTTTTTCGTATTGTGAAAGAACTAGAACCTGATTTTTTTGTTGCAGAAAATGTTACAGGTATTTTAAACGAAAAATATGCCGAAATAAGAGAATCTGCTTTTTCACTTGTTAGTGAAAAATATGATTTACTCCCACCTTTAAAAATTAAAGCTTCTGATTATGGAACACCAACAATCAGAACGCGTATTTTTTTCATTGGTTTTCATCGAAAAAAAATTAAAAACCCATTACAAGAGCAAGACTTTTATCAACAAGCAGTTAAAGCGGTGACTGTAGAAGAAGCACTTAAAGGTTTACCTAAAGATATTAAACCAACATGGTTAAAAGAAGCTGATTCTTGGCAGTCAATCGATAAAGAAAAATTCGGTATAGATGAATTCTTTCAAAAAGTTGCGGGCCAAATTCCAGTGGGTGTCGGAGATCCAGTTAGTTTAGAAAGATATTTGGAACAAAACCTAGTATCAGGATGTCATGGAACAAGACATTCTCCTGAAGTTGAAAAACGATATAAAGAATTAGAGTTTGGTGAGCAGGATAAAATATCTAAATCAGTTAAATTAAAACCCAACGGTTATTGCCCAACATTACGAGCAGGAACTGGAAGTGATAAAGGAAGTTATCAAGCTGTAAGACCAATTCATTATTTAGAGCCGAGGGTAATTACACCTAGAGAAGCAGCAAGATTACAGGGCTTCCCAGATTGGTTCGTTTTTCATGAAACAAAATGGCATAGCTTCAGACAAATTGGAAATAGTGTAAGTCCAATTGTTGCAGAAGCTATTTTAAAACCAATTTTCGAAATCTTAATTTAAACTCACTCATAGCACTTTATTAGAAAAGGTAATATAGAATACCAAAAAGCATTTATATTATCTTTATCCCAAATATTTTTAGGATGATGAAGAGTATTTTGTAAGTATTGTATGCTACGAACAGTTTTTTGAGATGGATTTATATTACATAAAGCTCTAATTGAATCGACGTCTCTAGTATCATCATCAAAAGCATTTTTGCTTACCATATGGTCTAGACAACGTTCAACTTGTTCTGCTAATGAGTCGAGCTGACTTAAATTAATTTTTGATTTTTTAGTTTTAATATAATATTTACAACTAAGCTCAATAAATGCTCTTAATAAAAATAAAACAGCATAAGGAGATCCTTTTTGAGGATCTAATCTTAGTTTAGACATTTCATTAATAATTGCACATAATTTTTTTTCATCAGGTGGAATATTAAACGGGTGTTTTCCTTTGGGGAAAAGCACATTTTGACTCAAAGCGTGTGGTGGAATATCGTATAGCAATTGCTCATGAGAAGGTAACTCTTCTTCTTCATCCTCTTCTTCCAGCTGTTGGTCTTGCTGAGCTTGCTGTTGATCTTGCTGTTGGTCCTGCTGAGTTTGCTGTTGATCTTGCTGACCTTGTTGTTGGTCTTGCTGAGCTTGCTGTTGATCTTGCTGACCTTGCTGTTGGTCCTGCTGAGTTTGCTGTTGATCTTGCTGACCTTGTTGTTGGTCTTGCTGAGTTTGCTGTTGATCTTGCTGACCTTGTTGTTGGTCTTGCTGAGCTTGTTGTTGGTCTTGCTGAGCTTGTTGTTGGTCTTGCTGACCTTGTTGGTCATTACCAAACAAATCATTTTGTATAGGATTTTCTTCAGTTATCGGTCTATAACCTTTTTTTAAGACTTTAGAAACATGTGTTCTCCATGATTCAGAAAAGCTTTTCATTGTTTGTAGAGCTTTTTTATATGTAACATGATTTAAGTCGATATCTGTTTTACTAGTATTCCATGGTAAAGAGCCAGCTTGCCCAATAAAATACGCCTTGCCAATAAAACCATTATGTTCACTATGAAATTTTGTATGCCATCCTGTATCAGCAGTCCAATCAAATAATTTTACTGCTCGATCATTACAAAATACAAACCATCCACAGTCTTGTGGAGTAGCATTTGGTTTTTTGTTATAACTCTTTTCATAATTAAAAAAATGATCAGAATTTTGACCTAGCTCAATTACTACCTTAATGCCGTTATGATTAAATTCTTTTTTTCTTTTTGTAAAACCACTTGTGTCTCGTATCTTAATATTACAAGCTTCAACTAACTTTTCATTAACTGAAATATGCAAATTCTTATTTATAAATTCACTATATCTAATTGATATTTCTTTAGTAAAAGTTTTGATCCATTCTGAGTTGATAAAACTATTGCTTACGTCATTATTTAAATTATTAATTTTTATTAAAGTACCATTGGTTCCTTTTCTGGTCTCATCAGTTATTGGAAGCGTCCACTCATTATTATTTAGAAATTCTGAGACGTCGAGATTGATTTTTGAACGTTCATTGACAGTCTCTGTGCAAATATGAATCTTCCTACCTAGTTTAAATAAAGCTCTATTTAAACCAATACCATAGAAGCCGATACTAGTTGAATGATGCTGAGTTTTTGTACCGAATCTCAGTGTTTCAGAGATTAAGGAAGTACGTGGAATTCCACATCCTTTGTCTTCGATTGAAAAACATTCTTTATTAAAGTTGATTTCAATTAAATAAGGTTGGTAATCAGAAATTAGTTCTTTGTCATGCAAAGGATAAGCATCAATTGAGTTATCAATTAAATCAAATATACATTCTTCTATAGTTACATCTTTTGTAATTCCATTAACTAAATAATCTTTAGCTGGTCTTGTATCTGCTAAATAATCTTTGCTCATGCTTTTTCCACTTGAAATAAATATTTAAAAAACTTATAGAAACGATATTCTGATCTTAATTAATTAACGACTACACATACAACTTAAGTTTTGATTTTTACTTGATACAAAATTTTTAAATTCCTTTTTATAAAACAAAAAAATTGACCTATTTAAAGAATAATATTTTACTAGAAATCTAAGAAGCTAAATTTACAATTGTTTTAAGAGCTTTGATTAAATCTGGTGAAAGTCTTCCTTTTGAATCTAGATAGTTTAAAGATCTAATTAACTCTTCTAAATCCCCATTGCCTTCCATTAAGAGAGAATTATTTGCAACTAATAACTTATCCTTTTCTACATGTAACACATCCAACCATCCATGTGGCTTTCCAAATGCATCTTCGATTTCACGAGCTACTTTATTACCAATCCCTTTGATTGGTGTCGTACCTGCAAACTGACTAGTTTGAGATTGGCCTTTATTAATCTTATTAGCAAAGTTAGAAACACCGCCAACTTGGTCAACCAAGATTCGTGTGTTGTTATATCTAATCGTTTTGCTGTCCATAAATTAACTCAACATTTAGCTATATTCGCTACGGAAAAATACCTAACAGGTAGTTTTTAAAGAAAAAATACCATGTAGGTATAATTCTACTTTTATCACCTTAAAGGTAAACAAGAAAAAAGGTTGTATTTGCATTACCTAAAAGGTAATATTTGGATTGATTAAAGAGGATCAATCTATGCGATTTAGAGACTTCATTTTAAAAATGACTCCTGAGCAATTAGAAAAATATGCAAAATCTGCTGGTACAACAAGTGGTTATCTAAAAACACATCTTTTGTATGGATACAAAGAACCACGCAGAAAGCTCCGTACAGCTTTAGTTCAAGCAAGTAATGGACAAGTTTCGGAACAGGAAGTCTTGCAACATTTTGGGTTGTATCCAGCTCAAACATTACCTAATCAAAATGGTAATGAAGTAGCCATCTAATAAACACGTTCAAAAGGACTCGCAATGAACATATTAGATGCGGCTTACCACACGGTTCACGACTTTAAAGGCGGGGCAAATGCACTTGCATCACGCATGGGTATCAAAAGCCCTGCGGTACTTAATAGTAAGGTCAACCCAAACACGGAAACACATCACCTGACTTTGCTTGAAGCTTCAAAACTGATGGGCATCACAGGGGATTTTCGAATACTCCAAGCGATCTGTGCAGAACATGGCAAAGCAGCCATCGACTTACCAGATATACCTGAAAGCAAAAGAGACAGTTGCCTGATGGATACCTTTCTAAATATCGGCATCAAGAAAGGCAACGTAAGCAAGCAATTTAGAGAAATGCTTGCGGATGGGCGAATAACCAAAGGCGAGGCAATCGATATGGCCAAGGTCATTCACGACATGCATGTACTACTTGCCACGCTTGAGCAACAAATTAAAGCCTGTATTCAGAACCAATAAAAAACCGCTTCCTGTTATTAGCAGCGGAAGCGGTTTTATGGCCTTTTATTCATACTTGCTAAGCGAGACAAAAATATGAACGAACACAATCTAGCAAAACAGTCTGATAAAGATAAACACAATTCCGATGATTCGACGCAAGTCACTTTGATCATGGGCGCAGATCGCCATATCGAAAACCATATTTCTAAAAATTGCCGTGTGATTAGCAATGACGTTTCTAAATTTCTAAGTAGAGCTTTAAACGCTCAAAAGGAGATGACATGAGCCATTACTCAACTTTAAAAGGACTGGGAAGGGCAATCGCCTACTTTCCACAGCTCGGCCTATACCTTGGTAGCCCACTCGCAGGCATCTTTTTAAGCCAGCTTGTGTACTGGCACGATAAAACTGACCATGAACTTGGAGTATATAAAACCTCTGAAGAATGGCTTAAAGAAACAGGCATGACCTATAGCCAACAAAAAACAGCACGTAAATTACTTAAAGACCTTGGAATTTTGTTCGAAACAGAAAAACGTCTGGAACATAAACTGTATTTCAAACTTGATGTGGAAGCATTCGATCAATGGTTCGAAAACTGTATTCATTCCGAGGAAAATGGCGAACAACAGATCGTAAATCCCCGAACGCGAAATCCTACATTCGGGGAAGTAGAAAACTTACATTCGGGGGAGAACAAATCCTGCATCCGCGGTGATAGAAATCCTTCATCCGTTTATACAAAGATTACTACAGAGAATACTACAGAGATTACTGCAAATAATTCTTATGACCCTCCGCCTGAAAAACCTTCGCCCAAACCAAAAATATTTGATGCCAGCAGCATGGATCTATCCGAATACCCGAACGTCAATCGGGATGCATGGCTCGGATTTGTTGAAATGCGAAAGACCATCAAAAAACCACTGACGGAACGGGCAGCAAAAATCATTCTGAAAAAACTACGGGATGATTTCAAAGATCAGGCCAACGTCATACTCGACCAGTCCACGGTGAATAATTACCAAGATATTTACCCGCTGAAATCACCAACAGGCAGGCAACCGTACCATCACGGGCAACAACCCTACCAGAAGCGATTCGGCTTGGATGAACCTGCACCAATCCGTGACGTAGGAGATTATCCATGAGCAACATCGAACTTTTCCAAAGTGCATTTGCCGTGAATTTTCCAGTTGAAATTGCGGAAATGGTTCTAACCCGACTCGAAGATATCTACGGAAGCGAGTTTCAGAAAACCTATGGCCATCTGAGCAACGAGAAACTCCGTAATTTGACCTGTACGGTGCTGAATGGTTTAACGCCAATCGAACTACAGCGCGGCTTGAATCGGATGAATTCAGAAAAATGGTGTCCCAAGCTGCCTGAATTCCGTAGCTGGTGTGTACAGGCAGGTGATTGGTGGACAGCAGAACAGGCATGGGCCAAAGCACTGAATTTCAGCAATGACCCTGAATTCAAAATTACCACCTTGGCAAAGCGATGTCTGGATGAGGTGCAGTACATTCTGGCCAATCAATCACAGCGGGCGGCACACAAGGCATTCGTCGATATTTATCAGGACTATCTGGCGCAAGCGCAAAAAGCTGGACGCGTTCAGGTGATGTGGATTCCCAAGAAAACGATTGCTGAACCTAAGGCTCGGAATCACAAAGGCGTGCCATGTCCTGCTGATTTACTCGCACAGGTGAGTGGTGTGAATAAATACAACGAGGATAAGGCATCGTGATAGAGCAATTGGTAAGAGGTACAAAATGACATTGGTGATTGAAAAGATGCATATCATGCAGGCAATTGATTGGTCACGATTCGATTTAGAAGACTGGTTATACCAATTCGGTGCTTGGCTCTATAGTCATGCTGGTCCATGTGGCCAGAGTATTAACCCAATTGCTGTGGCGATGGATAACGCTGCTAAAACCCGACGTGCCAAAAAGCTGACGAAGAGGAAACGTAATCAAGTCATTGCTGACTATATTTCCAATGATTACGAGCCACCACGACCAAAGCGAGGCAAAGTCACTTGCGTGATTAATGATAATGAAGCTCGGGCTGTACAGCGTCTGATACTGGATATTTTGGGGCAGAGCGAAATCATGGATGAATGGCTGGATGCTGTGGTTGATCGTTACTTTCGAGGGCAGTCATGGTCTGAAATGGCTAATGAAGATCGTACTCAAAATAATGCGAGACAAGACGTTAAGTGTGGGTTGGCTGCGTTGCATTGTCGGTATGGGTTTATAGGGTTTTAGATAAAATCTAACTAGGAGTTAGTTTTTAGTTAATTTTTACAACTAAAAGTTAGTATTTCGCTAATTTTTCTACAAATTAAAGTTAGTTTTTATCTAATTTTTACAACCTGAAAATTAGTATTTACTAAATTTTATGGTGTAATAAGCCTAGTTTTAATAAGTAAGCGCTTACTTACTTAATTACTTAAGTAAAAGGTATATATGTCTGAATCAAATGATAGCGTTCGTTCAGAGCTAATGGACAACTTAAACGATCCAAATTTATTAGAATCAATCGGGAAAGCATACTTCGGGAATAGCTGGAAAAAATCAATGGCTATTGCATTAGCTGTTGATGAGAGACGTATTACGCACTGGATGCAAAGTACGAGACCTGTTCCAGTTGGTGTTTGGTCTGATCTAATAAAGATTGGGAAAGAACGTTTAGAAAAAATAAAAGCCGTTGAGTCACTAGCATTAGCAAAACTCGAATCTATAGGATCTTGACTGTGCAAATATAATTGCACATAATCTATCTCGATAGAAAAAGAAGTGCACAGTGCATTTCAGAACCCGAGGTGGACTATATGGAAATCAAAAATCAAGCATATGATGCCTGTGATGTTGCAGATGGCTATGCGTTGGCTTATGAGCAGGTTGCAGATCTAGCCGCCATGATTGGCGCTGTTCGTCATCTATGTGACAAGAACATTGAGTATGTGGGGAAGGTCTACGATGTACCTGACTCAGTATTCCAAGAACTGAAACGTGTTTTTAATATTATGGATGGACTGATTCAAGAGTCATTAGAGTTTAGCAAGGCGCAGGAAGATTCTTATAAGTGTTAAAAAATTAAAGCCTGTCGGAAGATGGGCTTTCTTCTATTAATATTTTTATTGATAATTCTATAATTAGGAGTAATAAATTAATTTATTGTTCTGACTAGGAAAGTAAATAAATTTCTATTAAAATATTTTAATAATTATTTTCTTTAGTATTCTATGTGCATTTGTTCAAAAATATTCTCATTCCCTGAAATCGTCTTAACATTCATTGAAAGTGTTCTAAACTATTTCTGGGTGTGGCTGGAAAGTTATAATTGGACTAATATAATATCATTTACAGCTAATTTATGCACAATAGTTGGCTTTGGCATAGCAGTTTATCTTTTTTTGACTTGGAAAAAACAACAAAACTATAGTTTTAAAAGAGATAAAGTTTTTGATCTTGAGCTGATTATTAATAAAATTAAAGGTATTGAGATTGCTTATCTAGATTTATATACAAGTCATTTGCTGACTTTAGCTAAACAGCAAAATCCTAGTAGTTTACCTCACCAACTTACAATTTTGAGTAATGACTTATTGTTAGCTATTAATGAATACTCAACAGCTAAAGAAGCTTTAGATATTATTAATGTAAATTATAATAAGGGGAAAATTATTTCAAAGAATAAGATGCAAGCAAATTTTTCAAGAGTTAGAAGTATTTTGTCGAAAAATAATACTAATGTGGCAGCTGTAATTAATGCATCGAAGGCAGCTCAAGCAGCAGCAACATTGCAATTAGATGAAATGTTGGTAGAATTATCAAAAATTCGGGAAAATATTTAGCTAATATATAATCTAAGAGAAAATAAATGACAGAAGATGAGCAAATAAAATTATTGTTAGACTTTTCAAATCCGATTTCAGAAGCAATTTCATTGCTAAATGATGGTGGGAAAGATGGTAAAATCTATTCAAATCAAGCAATAATGTTACTCTTGATCTTCTTTGATCAATTAGGTTGGTTATCGAGTCCGAAGGATTTTTCAGATGGTGGTGACTTTAAAAAATGGTTAAATACTTACATGGAATTTAGTGGCTTAAATTGCTCCGCAGAAGACTTATGGGTTGCAAGATGTGGGCTTTTGCATATGGGCTTACCTTACAATAAACAATTTAATGATAATAAAAATTATCAGATTGCCTGGTATTCAGATCTATTTTTTACAGAAGATCAAAGGAAGCTAGAAGAATCCAAGTATGCAAAACCGACAAAACTTGTAAACACCAATAGTCTCATTATAAATTTCCAAAAAGCTTTATTTAAATTTTTTAAAGATGTGCTTAATAATAAAGAATTAAATGCAGTAGTAATGTCAAAGCTGAAGAAAAGACCAATTCATTATCAGTTTTAGATATATATTAATATTTTGGAAAAATATTTTAAAAAATAGAATTGTAAGTATTCTATTCTAGCACTACCAATGGTCTTCTATCAAAATTAACCAAAAACTTCCATTGTCGAAGAAAGGGGAATTCGATAGGTGAATAATCATTTAAGATTTTGATAAATTCCTCATCAAAATCTGCTTCACGGAATAGCTGAACCTTGTTGTTAAATGAATTTACGCCATAGTGCTCTTTTGTTGCTTCTGAGCCATAAGCAGGAATCCATTCGTAAAATTCTAAAAGAATCTTTACCCGCTGATTCTTCCTCATTCCGTTCTTTAAATTACGTTCATATTCTTGGAAATGATTTAAGAGTTTTGCTTGCACCCAATTCCCATTAAAAAAGCGATGACCTTCAAATTTCCCACTTTCAAAACTACCTTCTATGATTTGATTGTTATGCAAACCTTTAAAATTGGTAGCAGGTAAGCCAATAGTGAAGCTTAAGTCCATGATGTTTTTATATTTTAGAGTTCAAGATGAAAGAATATTATCACTAAAGTATTCCAGTGCAAGGGAATATTTTGACAAGATGGTTTGAAGGTGTAAAAGATAAAAATATATTAAAAATAGTTGGTTATCTTCTATAATCAATTATAAAAATAAACAGAGAGATAACTTTTGATTAGAGCAGATTTATTTGAATTATCTTTAAGGATGGTTCTGGAACTAAAACAAGAAATCATTGAAAGTGATGTTATGGATTGTGGTCCAAGATTAGATTTGGCAGAGCAATGTATTTATATCTCATTTGAGCATGGGATCGCCGTAAATACATTGCTTACCACTGAGCTAGCTACTCAGGCAATGATATTACTTCGTGCACAATTTGAAGCAGTCGTAAGGGCTTATTGGATATTATTTATCGCATCAAATGAGCAAGTTGCCCAACTAACTTTCAGCTATACATTTGAAGAGCAATTTAAAAAAGATGAATTTATAGGTGTGACCAAGATGCTAAATGCTTTAGAAAGTGCGAATTTACCCGCTAAGCCAATAATTGATCACCTATCTGATTTCAAAAAATATCATCTTAAACAGCTACATTCTTTTGTACATACAGGTAAGCAGTCATTCACTAGAGATGTAATGGGGTATGCGGAAGATATGCTGCTTATCATGATGAAACAGTCAAATAACTTGATCACAGCAGCTGCACAACTAATGCTTAAACATACGGTTCCTGATAAACAGAAGTTCATACATCATCTGATTGAGAAATACCGAGAATGCTTTTATCTAGATGAGGATGTAGATGAGAGTTTAAAAAGAAGGGTGGAAGGTTATTTTAAATGAAAAAAGCCCATAAAATGGGCTGTAATTGTTTAATATTTACACACACTGATTAAATCTTAAAATATTTTTTGCGGGATCAAACTTTTCTATAAACTGGATGCTTTTATTTTTGGGAACTTTAAATGCCAAAAAGTAAGGTAAGTTCTCGTCGATATTTATCTCTATGTTGTTAATTTTTCTAGTGAATTCATTTTTAATGTTTTTATAGCATGTTTTTTCAATTGCTAAGTTTTTTTTGTAGGGTAAAGATTGTGTGGTATATAATCTAAATTCAAATGGGTGTTTTTTCATAATATCTTTATATTTTTCATCTAAGTAGACTTGAACATATATGATATTTTCGTGATGGTTGATTGATTCAGTTGATAAATGATAAAACGAAAAATCACTTTCGTCTGTTTTGTAATTATTTATCTTTTTTAATGTCTCTATATCAAAGTTTTCTTCTTTAATTTTTTTAAAAAAATCAAAGCTTTTAGTTGCATATATGCATTGATATTTACCACATATAACTTTAAAAATTCTTCGATTATCGTAATTGATGTAGTGGGATTGTTTCAAAACTTCAGCCTTGGAGTACTGTTTGCCATGATCATAAAATTTTAAAATAAATAGTAAGGCAGTGTAAAAAATTAGAGTGGAGAAAATAAAAACAAAATATGAGTTGAGAAGGTAGCTCGAAATTATATTTTCTTTAACCCGTAAATTTTTCTGTAAAATATTTCTAGCTGAATTGAAATATAAAACTATAGGTTTAATGTTTTTTTCTTTCTTTATAATCCTCTTCCATGCATAACTTAAAAAATATGATATTTTTATCTCTAATTTTCCAGATTTATACTTAAAAATTAGTAAGTAGACTATAAAAATAGTAAATATTAATAAGATAATTTGTGGGAAGTTAGATAGAAATATATATAGATTTGAAAAAAAGCCAATATGACTATAATCGCCGAAATCAAAATTTAGATCTAAATAATCATACCCTGTTTCATAAGTATAACCTTCTACTACTAATCTACCTGCAATGTACAAATAACCCAAAAAGAAGGAAATGCCAAAAGCTAAGAAAACCTCTTTGAATTTCATGATTTTATTCTCATTATAAACTAATAGTTAATAGTCTATTGTTCCGTCTCATCATTCTCAATATGCACTCTCTTATGGAAGTTCGTGAACAAAACTACTTCGCCAACTTCCACCAATGCAACATCTGCTGTAAATCTACATCCTGCATGGTAAGACCTTCCTGTTGAGCCTGTTCTTCAACATAAGCAATACGTTGCTCAAACTTTGAAATAGCTAAACCTAAACACTTTTCAGAGTCCAGATTTAGACGGCATGCCAAATTAAGTAAAGAGAATAAACAATCTCCAAACTCATCCTCTAAACGATCCTGATTGATTTCTGGAGCATTGATCTCAACAAAGAGTTCATCGATTTCTTCAAGAACTTTTTCTTTGGCCTGCTCATGGTTCTTCCAAGTGAAGCCTTTTGAAATTAATAAGTTCTGGATCTCTTCAGCGCGTTTAAGATTACTTTGTCCCATATCTTTTCTCATTAACTTCATTAAACTTTTCGAAATGTCTAGTCATATACTTTTTGAAAACAGCTAGATCTTTACCTCGGAAAGGGATCTTTATAACGAAATCTATTAACTGATGATTGTTAATAATTTCAAGAATTAAAGGATCTTCACACATGATGAGCCGCAGTGACTCAGGATCAAATGTGATGAAGTAACGATCAAAGAGTTTGTCCATCAAGGCAGACAATAATAAACCATTTCTAGAATCAATCCTTTCCTCATTCGTACACTCGCTCCAAGGTTTGATATGACTAGCAAGTAATAAGGATTCATGTCGAATACCAGTTAAAAGGCAAGTGTTCTTAAAGTTGTGTAAGAGATCACTTCTAAATCGACCTTGACCTAAGCGAGACTGAATAAGCCTTTCTTTGTTAGTCTCTGTTATAGATGAGCTTTGCTGGATTGCATAAATTTCTTCATCAATATCTTTCTCAGGATTGATATCGACAGCATGCGAAGGCGCACTGGATTGAAACTTATCAAAGACTTTCTTTTCACTATTACGTTGTAACACACTATCTTTCAGATCAAAGATAGTCCCTAAGTTTTTTAAAGTATTGTCTTTAATCGCTTCATCAGGCAATTTTACTGAAATATTTGTAATTAGCCCATTTCTACCTTGGACACATGAAGAGTAGCGGAAGCCTTCATAAATCTTGGCAACCTGAGGATCATCAGCAACATTAAAATAGTCTTTCTTTAATTCATAAACGTTGTTTTTAGACTTTAGAGTTGGATAGGCCGCTAGAATATTAAAGTAGAAGCGGTGAGGGTAAATGTTAGTGCCAACCTCATCGTCCCATATTTGAGGGTTATCTGCGTCTTGCTCCGCAGTAACTTCAAACATATCAGTGGTTACTTTCGCCAGAACATATTGTGTTAATTGCCCTGAGAAGCGGCTTCTTACAGGACCTAATAGCGCATGAGCAAATATCAGGTAATCACCAGCTTTAATTAGCTTTGCATTACTATTTAATTCTTTAAAGCCCCAAATTCCATGGTTAAGGCCAGTAAGGAAGTTGTTTAGGCTTGGATCTGCGACATAGATACAATGAAGATTAATATTGTTAGGCATAAAGTAGGATTATTAATAAATAAAGTAAGGATTTTGTGATTATTGGATAGGGTACCATCTCAAAACTATCAAAACAAAACTTATAGTAAATTTTTCAAAAACTTGACCCTGCGCAGGGTAAATGCTATTTTTACGTTATAGTGGTCGTAGTTTATGTGGATCATTGGAATTAAAGCTCATCGAAAGGTGGGCTTTTTATTTGCCCGAAATTAATCGGGCTTAATAGACTGAGCATAGAGTTCAATAGCTTTGGCAATGATAGTGCCTTGAGCTTCTCCAGTTTGATCAGAGAGCGACTTAATCAAGTCGATGGTTGTTTGAGGAAGGCTGTAACCTTTATTAGCAATACCGCGTTTCTCATCGCTCTTAGCTTGAATTCTTGTTCTTGTGTTAGTCATGTTGATTATACTGTAGGTTGAGATATAATCAGGAGAGTAGCCCTTTCGGGCTACCGTTATCTTAGTAAGCTGATTGAGAGATCGGTACTAAGATGATTAAGATTAGTAGTTTCATCATCTTGTCTCCTGTTGTTTGCGTTAGGTATTTCTACCGTCTCAAGTCTTGAACTGCCATTCTTGACTTGATAAATATATTAAAGGTGCACCTACTTTTTAGGTCAACCTATAATTATAAAAAAGCTCACTTTTTGTGGGCTTTTTTGTTTTTAGGCGATTGATGATTTAAGTGATTAGAGCTATTCTTTAATGGAAACAACCTCGTGTGAGGCTGCTATTTCCTTAGTACACTGATTGTGAGATCAATACTAAGAAAATGAAGGTGATTAAAGTTAATAGCTTCATCATCTTTCTCCAGTTGTTCCATGATTTAACTAAGTTAAGTCTGCGCTTGGCAGTTTTGTTTGTTAGAAATAAGCAATGACAAGATGTATATGCCTAGCATATGCATAAAAATGCGCATGCAGAGGTCGCCTAATAAGCGGCCTCTCCTCCCTTTTAAGTGACACATTTAAGCTATTAACTTTGCATTCTGTGGTATAAATTTATCTACAACAATAGGGGGTAATAATGTCAAATAACTCAACCAAATGGCTTTGTATTGGCGGTGTATTAGATGGCACATGGAGAGAGCAGCAAATGGAAGCATTTGATGTTGATCCATTTGAGCTCAATACAGATTCTTATAAACCAAAAAAGCTAAATAACCCTTTAACAGGTGAAGAACAATATTTCTTTGTTTCTACAAAGCTTAATGAAACTGCTTACGACAGAGCTATTGAGATAGCATTGTCTGCAAATTAAATTTAAGACCTCGTTCGGGAGGCTTTCTTTTATGCCCTGCTTCGGTGGGGCTTTTTAATGTTAAAAAAGCTTTGTTTATTCAATAAAGCTATGATAGGTTTAATTCTGTTTAAGTCATGATCAAGTAAAAAATAATGAGCAGTTTACTAAGTAAAACTAGCATTACCACCATCACAACCTCAAAAGAAGGCTGTGTGTGATTTTTTATTGATGTGATTTAATAAGATAACCAAACCCAGTCAATATAGGCTGGGTTATTTTTTCTCGGCTGATTATTGCATGCTAAGAGAAAGATTATGGAAAAACAAAGTTTTAGATCAAAATCTGCATTACTAGTGATAGATATGCAAAATGGACTATTTAAAGGACAGTCTACTCCATACAATGCTCAAATAGTACTTTCTAATATTCTCAAACTTATTGAATATCAAAGTTCAAATGAAATGCCAATTATTTTCGTACGTCATGTTGGGGAAAGCGGTACACAATTAGATCCAGATGGTGTAAATACTCAATTGATAGAAGATTTGCAATTAGATACACATAAAGATCTAGTCTTAGAGAAAAAGTATCCAAGTTGTTTTAAAGGTACATTTTTAAAAGATTTATTAGAAAAACTTGATGTTGATGAAGTCATCATTACTGGAATGAAAACTGAGTATTGTATTGATACAACCGTTAGGACTGCTTCGGAGTATGGATATAAAGTGGTTTTGATCTCAGATGCACATACTACATTTGATTCAGTATCTTTAAATGCTCAGCAAATCATTGGCTATCATAACCAAGTTTTAAGTAATGCATTTGCTAATGTAAAAACATTAGAGGAATACACATCTTAAATTTGATCAAAAAGAAAAATTAAGAACTTCAATTATATTTTTTCATAGCCAAGAGTATTTAGCACATGAAAACCCCGCTAATAACATGTATGTTAGCGGGACTTGTTGCTTTATGTGTTAAGCTGAGATTCATAATTTTATGGATTGTTAAGATGCTTATTTGTATTTGTGGTGATTTGGATGGTGAAGTGGTTGCCAATCGTGAAGATACATTTTTCCGAGCAAGTGAAATCGATCCAAGTAAAACTTCAACTTATAATCGTCAGACATACATTGTGGATGAAAATACATATCACTTTGGGCTTTGCGCAGAGTTACCGTATGCGAATACTACAAAGATTGCTAATCAACATTTAGCGAAAAAATACGCATTTCTCGCTTAGTTCAAAACTTCATAGATTGGGCTCATCGAAAGGTGGGCTTTTTAAGTTATACCTACTGTGTATTTGGTCATTTTGTTATTTAAACAGCTTTTAAATTCATAAAAAATATGAAAAAATACATGATAACGTATTCTAAATTCCAATCACTATGCATTCTTTAGCCCCATATACAATAAGATCTTATGAACCAAATTATTTCAAATTAAAGAAACAGTATCCACCTTTAGATAAAATTTTAGGAAGATTTGACTTATACATTTTATTTAAAGATTTTCTTAATGAACAGGGTACTGATTTTCATTTAAATGAACCAGAAAAAAAAATTTTTAGATTTTTAGATTTGAAGTTTAACGATGAAACTAGAATTATCCAAGGTTACTTAGAGCAAGGCCATTACGGCTTAAAGGCAGACATTATTAATATTGAACTTGGGACTGTAGACTATGAAAAAACAGAAAAAAATGCTGAATTAATAAAATATTATTTTTATTTGAAAATTCCTGTTACCTATAACGAAGGTTTGGCTTTATTTCAGGTTTATAAAAATGTAAGTGCCAAGACTTTGATTTTTAATATATTACTGGATAAATACAAATTAAAGACTGACTTAAACTTACAATTTAACTCTTTAAGTGATCTAAAATCTTTAGAAAAATGGAAAGATGCTCAAGTCAAAGAAATCAAACTAACGAAGTTTAATCCCATCCAAGATAGGGCACAAAAACTTATGAATTTAGGTCATAAAGAAATTGATTCTAATTTATCAATTAGACCTAAAACTGGTAATTTTGGTCCTTTGAGGAGTTTTTATAAAACTGATTCTGACCAATTTAAAGCTGTTGAGGTATGGGAAGAGCAATGTGCTCAGGTAAAAACAGTTGTAAACCTTAATGGTAAAAATAGAACTTTTACAGTTGGTAAAAGCAAAACTTTAGGTTTGTGTGAAATTGAGGCACCTGATAATTTAGAGATTGATGGTGGGCTTCCTACAAATAGTGCTTTGGAATTGTGGTTTGATCAAACTGATAAAGACTTATCCAAAGAGTTATATAAGCCATAAGGATTTAAGTAATGAGCAGTAGAATTAACTTATGTGACATAGTGCTTGGTCATTTTAGGACTCTTAAACAAACCAACAATAAGTTTGGGACTGCTGAGCTTTTGGTATTTATTGTAATACCAATAGTTCTTTCAATTTCGATCATATTTATACCACTTAATAGCAAAGATATAATTTCATTATTAGTTAATTTGGGATCAATTTTTTCAGCCTTGCTTTTATCTGTTTTAGTTTTAGTTTTTGATCAAGAACAAAAGTTAGAGGATAGAAAAGAGATAGCAGAGGAAAAAGGTAGAG
Organism: Acinetobacter sp. Ac_3412; assembly: GCF_013072675.1. NCBI lineage: Bacteria > Pseudomonadati > Pseudomonadota > Gammaproteobacteria > Moraxellales > Moraxellaceae > Acinetobacter > Acinetobacter sp. Ac_3412. The sequence continues at coordinate 434,176 of NZ_LXUJ01000007.1, forward strand.
CAATTGATCCTTTGTTTACTACTAAAAAAATATTACTAGAAGAGTTATATTACAATATTAGCTATTCTGTTTTCTGTTCAATTGTTCTTGTAACATTGTGCTTGGTTTATTCAACAGTTAAACATGTTGATATTTTACATTCATTTATATTAAAACCTCTAATTGCATTTATGCTTATTAATATTTTACTGAATATATTAATGATTTTAAAAAGAATGCATGCTCTTTTAGTCAATAGATGATTTATTCAATAAAAACCACTTCGGTGGTTTTTTTATGGGTGAAGCTTATGAAAGAAGTTGAATTTGTAGTTCAGCAACGCCCATATCCACCAGACTGGATCTTTGCCCAAGACACACCAAACTTTGCACCGGCACCTGAATTATGGCGATGGATAAAATCAATATTTCTCAATCCTGAACATAAGCTTTTTAACCCTGATCATGCTCATCTAGGAGCGTTCCACTATCCACAGATCGGCGTGATGTGGGCTAAAGGTGGATTCCAGAAACAAGGTCGATTTGTGGTTGGCCAAGCTGAAAAAATCATGATTAATGCGGGTGGATGGAAGAAAGAACGGCAGGAAGAACAGTTTTATCAATGGTTCAATGATTTACCTGATTACTTAATCACGATTGATGCGACCTATGCCCAGCATGCAAATGATGTTGATTTCTGTGCCTTGATCGAACACGAGCTTTATCATATCGCCCATAAAAAAGATGAATGGGGAATTCCATCCTATAACCGCGAAACGGGTAAGCCTAAGTTAACGATACAAGGGCATGACGTAGAAGAGTTTACTGGTGTAGTTCGCCGTTATGGCGCTAATAAGGAAATACAAGAAATGGTGAATGCTGCAAATCAACGGCCAACTGTGGCGAAGGCTGATATCTATCATGCCTGTGGGACTTGCTTTCTAAGAGTGGTTTAAATTTTTTTGCCATTCTTCTTGGATGTACTTGGATGGAATGGTTGAAATGGCACGTATTACCAAAAAGGTGAAACTGTTCATCGTGAGGATGCTTGCCGAGTTTGAAACTCCTACCCAAACATCCAAATCAGTTAAAGATATTTTCAATATTGAGGTTAGCCCTCAACAGTGTGAAGCATATGATCCCACCAAAAGAACAGGGCAAGACCTAAGCCAGGAATTACGAGATAAGTTTTTTGAATATCGCCGTTTGGCCAATGATGAACTTGAAGCAATCCCGATAGCCAATAAACGTTACCGTCTACAGCTATTACAACAGCTCGTAGAGAAATTCCCCGATAACCCTGTATTAACTCCTAAATGGGCGGAACAAGCAGCAAAAGAAATGGGTGGGTTGTTTACCAATCGTCAGGAAGTTGCAACAGCCAACGGTGTTGAAAAAGCTCAAACCAAAGCTGATGTAGAACTTGAGATTAAAAAGTTAGAACTGCAAAAGCTGCAGCGTGAAGTGAATCCTCCAGAACATCGACCTCCTGATGAGGATTACAAAATTGCTCTGAATCCTGATGAGGAGATACCAGATGAGCCAATTCTTTAATCCTCCTGAAGGTTCAGTTCAATTAACGCCTAAGCAAGCTAATATCTATTTATGGGGCTGGCAGAAAGAAGCTCGATTTCGTGATGCGGTTTGTGGCCGCCGTTTTGGTAAAACATTCTTGGCCAAAGCTGAAATGCGTAGGGCAGCCAGACTGGCAGCACAATGGAAAGTATCCGTTGAAGATGAGATCTGGTATGCAGCACCTACATTCAAGCAAGCCAAGCGGGTTTTCTGGAAACGATTAAAACAGGCAATTCCTGCATCATGGCGAGCAGGCAAGCCAAATGAAACCGAATGTTCAATTACTTTAAGAAGTGGCCACGTTATCCGTGTGGTTGGTCTGGACAACTATGATGACCTTCGTGGATCTGGCTTATTCTTCTTAATTATTGATGAATGGGCGGACTGTAAGTGGGCAGCATGGGAAGAAGTACTTCGACCAATGCTCTCAACCTGTAAATATATGATCAACGGCGAACAACGTGTCGGAGGACATGTACTAAGGATCGGGACGCCGAAAGGCTTTAATCATTGCTATGACACATTCATGGATGGTCAACCCGGACATGAGCCTGATTGTAGAAGCTTTTCATATACCTCACTTCAAGGTGGGAATATCCCTGAATCCCAGATCATTGTTGCTAAACGCAAAATGGATCCTAAGACATTCAGTCAGGAATACGAGGCAAGCTTTGAAAGTTATCAGGGCGTTATCTTCTATTGCTTTAATCGAATGCTAAGCGCATCGAGTGAGACGGTTAAGCCGAATGAAGTACTGCACATCGGGATGGACTTTAACGTCACCAAGATGGCAGCTGTGGTCTATGTGCGCCGTGGTGAGCAGATGCATGCGGTTGATGAGTTTGTAAATCTGTTTGATACCCCTGCAATGATTGAGGCAATACAGGAACGCTATCCAGATGATGAGATTGCTATCTATCCCGATGCTTCAGGTGAAAACCGCAAGTCGAGCAATGCCAGTGAAACCGATCTGGTGTTACTCAGAAAGGCTGGCTTTAAGGTCCACGTCAACAGCAGAAACCCTGCTGTGAAGGATCGAATCAATTCAATGAATGGCATGCTCTGCAATACTTTGTCTGAGCGTCGTTTATTCGTAAACGTAACCAAGTGCCCACACTTTGCAAAATGTCTGGAACGTCAGATCTATGATGATTATGGCCAGCCTGATAAGAAGTCAGGCTTTGACCATATGAATGATGCAGGTACTTATCCAATCGCATATTTATTCCCGATCGACAAAAAGTCAGCAGGAATGCGCAGGATCCGAGGAATGGCTTAACCAACGCACCTTTACAGGTGCTTTTTTTATGGTGTTTTTATGGCAGTGACTGATAAACATCCGCAGTATATTGCTGCACAAAAAAGCTGGCAGTTGATGCGTGATGCTGTTGCTGGTGAGGAAGAGATTAAGCAAGCCACGACAAAATACCTTTCTAAGTCCGCAGGCATGATCGAAGCCGAGAAGCAGGGCGATACTGCAGGTGAGATCTATAAAGCTTATGTGAATCGTGCTCAATATCCGTTATGGATTCAGGATTCATTACGTACCATGATTGGCTTGGTATCAAAGCTTGAGCCGGACATTGTGATAGAAAGTAATCTTCTCACTGGTTTGATTAATAACGCCACCAATGATGGATTTGGGCTTAAACAACTTTTTATTCGGATTTCCCTAGAACTGCTTGAATACGGGCGCTGTGGCTTATTGGTAGATGTAGATGCGAATGGTGTTCCATATTTTGCGATGTACGATGCGCTGTCAATTATCAACTGGAAAGAAAACAGCATTGGCGGCCGTAAAGATCTAAAGCTTCTGGTGCTCGAGGAGCAGTTTGATAACAGTAATGATGAGTTTGGCCATGAGACTAAAACTGTGCACCGAGTTTTATCCATGCAAGACGGCGCTTTAACAGTACGTTTATTTGATGGAGCAATACCAGAAGATAAGACCCCTGATCTAGGTGGTAACCAACTTTCTTTTACGCCGTTTGTATTTTGCGGTACCACGGACAATTCGCCTGATGTGGGTTCGGTACCATTGCTGACGATGGCCAAAGCTGCACTGAAGTATTACCAGTTAAGCGCTGATTATTTCCAGTCTCTGCACCACACGGCGCATCCACAGCCATGGATCAGTGGTTTGGATGATGATTCAGATATCAGTGTGACTGGCGTAATGGCCGTTTGGGATTTACCTAAGGATTCAACATGCGGTTACTTGGAAATCTCAGGTGATGGGATAGATATGACCAAAAAGGAAATGGATGCCCAGAAAAACTCAGCATTGGAAGCAGGGGCTAAGGTCATTGATACCAATAATCAGGAATCAGGGGAAGCCCGCCGTGCACGTCAGGATGATCAACATGCAAGCTTACACAGCATCGTGATGTGTGCTGCCGAAGCCATTGAGCAAGCCATTAAATATGCGGCACAGTGGCTCAAGCTAGATCCATCTAAATATGCTTTTACGGTTGAGCCAGAATTTATTGTTCAACAATACGATATCAACTTGGCCAAGCAACTTTATGAAGGTGCACTTGCAGGCAAAAACTCATTCAAGACCTATTGGGAATATATCGCGACAGGTAAGCTTCCAATGCATGAATATGAAGAGGAACTTGACCGGGTTCAGGATGAGCGAAACAGTCTGCCGTTATAAGAGGGCTAAATGGCTTCAAATGACCATAAAAATCTGATTGAGATACTCACTCAGCACCAGGCTTATTTGTATCGAGCATCATCTCAATCGGTGAATGAATTAACCAGATTATTTAATTCAGAATCAGACCAAATGCTGTCAAAGCTTCGGGATCTACTGGATGAGTTGAATGATGCAGAGAAGGTGGCTTTAGCGGGTGGCCAATACACCACAAACAATCTTAAAGAGATTCGAGATCTTATTTCTCAATGGTTCGCCAGCTTAAGTGCTTCCATTCCTGAAGTATTTGCCGTTTCAGCAGTAGCTTTGGCGGTATATGAGGTGAATTACACTGCCAGACTATACGGCGGCAAGATCAAAAAGCAGAACGGCAATAAGCTTTATTTTTCAGCCAAGAAAACGCCACTGGTAGGCGGTGCTCTGGTTGATGATCTGCTGTCTAAAATTGCTGAAAGTGCTCGTCAAAAGGTGGAGTATGCAATTCGGGATGGCATTAGCAGCGGTAAGACAAATCAGGAAATCATCAAGCGCATCCGTGGTACCAAACGCCAGAATTATGAGGATGGCATTCTAAATACCAGTAAATCTGATATCGATCGCACGGTGAGAACCATACGTAGCCATGTAGCGAATCAAGCTTACCAAGATAGCTTTAATCAGCTAGGTTTTGAATACTTAAAGCTAGTTGCTACGTTAGATGGGAGAACATCAAAACTTTGTGCGTCTCTAGATGGTACTGTTTGGGAGTTCCATGATCCTGCAAAGCGCGTACCGCCGTTGCATCCTAATTGCCGGAGTATTTTAGTACCCGTTGATAAAGATGGTCTGTTGGTTGGCCAACGTCCATTCGTGATGGATGAACGTAAAGTTAAAGACATTCCAAAGGATGAACGTGAACAGCTGATTGGTCAGATTGATGCAAATACCACTTTCAAAGCGTTCTTTAAGAAAACAGATGATTTCTTTCAAAAGGAATGGCTAGGGCCTAAACGGTACAAGCTTTATAAAGATGGGAAGTTTGATTTTGACAAGTTCTTTGATCCCGATGGGCAGCTTTACACACTAGAACATCTTAGAAAGCTAGATGAGCTAAAATTTAAGGAGCTTGGAATTTAACAAATGTAGAGGTACTTACTATGTTAAAGGTATCAATTTGCGAATGTAGGACGCGCAAGGAAGAATTAGAAAAGGCTTTAACCAATCAGATTGCAGAGTTAGTCAATAAGTTTGAGATTGAAACAGGGGTAAATATTCGTGATATTTACCTGAATTTTACTGATGTGTCTGAGATCGATCGACCAGATAAGTATGTATTCACCAGTGTTACGATTAGAACGCTGGAATCTGATTAATAGCTTAAATAGAAATGATTATTCTGGCCTATAGATTGATCGGTCTATCTCGAATAATAAACAGTAAGGCGTAACCATTGAAAAACAATCCCTAAGGGAATTTCAATGGCCTACACCTTTGATAATAGCTATAGTTCGTGCTGTTTATTCTTGTAGAGATTTTAAATAGTCAATTCTTTGGCTAATTAAGTCTGTTTGGCAGGATAATGAAATAGAATTCGATGCTGGACTATGATTGGAGTCAGCGTCAACAAAATCCGCACATTGTAAATCACGATAAGTTATCCATGCTTTTTGAGCGGCATCGAGTTGAGGTTTTGCTTCAGTTTGAGTGTAAACCTTGTTGTAAGTTTTATTTAACTTTGCTTTTAGTGATTTAACACTTTCAGCCATACATTGTTCTATTTCAAATGAATTACTTGTCTTGCTACAATTCCCAGCCCAAGCGTTAGCCCCAATTAAACAAAAAACGATTAGAAGTAGTTTTTTCATTTTTAATTCCATATGATTAGGACGTTTTGCAAACATAATATTATTAATAGGGGTGGAAATGAAAAATATTTTTTTCTTAGATGCTGTTTTGTCTACAAAAATAATTACAGTTATGTACTGGCTAATGCTTTTGTCGGTTTGGATAGTAGGCTTGGCATTTATTCTTAATTCTGGATCAGGGACAAATATAGCTTCACATGAGGTAGCAGGCGGCCAAAGTATATTTATTGGTATTCTTATTCTGGTTTTTGGCTCAATCCTTGTTCGCGTTATGTCGGAATTTTGGGTCGTAATTTTTAAAATTCAACAGAACACTAGACGGACATCGGAACTTCTTGATGAAGTAGCTAATAATAGGAATACTTTTTAAAAGGCTATATCAATTGTTTGAAAAAAATCCACCTTCTTAGGTGGTTTTTTTCACTTTAAAAAAGTACTTCAAGGTTTCACTTTATTGTTTAGTTGGTGGAAGGATATGTTTAGCAATCTCATGACCAATATCCATTAAAGACGGCATTCGATCAGTGGCGACAAGCCAAGCTAAAACAAGTACGACAACAATTATTAGTATGTTTTTTCCCATAATGATTCCGGAAGGTTTTTATGAAACTAGAAAATATTGTTCTAATTGAAAATATAATTCAATATTTTAATAATTAGACTTAATATTAATTCCTTTAATTAAATTAACTTTTAAATAAATATTACAATTGACTTAACAATCTTCTTTTGTTATTTTTCTGTAAAAAATGATGAAGTGAAACTAATGAAAATTTATGAAAATGCTTTAAGAGACCTCATATACAATGACTACAAAAGAAACTTGTTTGAGCAAATTATTGGAGTGAAAAGCTCAGATCAAATTGAAATAGAGGACTTGTATAATTTTCCTAATCTATTAAAAAAACAAACTGAAGAAAAAATCAATAATCTAGTCAACAGTTTAGAAGATATAGAGTTTATTGGGCGTGAAATACGTTTAAAAAAGGAAGATTCCTCAACAACACGTATAGATTTAGTTGCAATGACTTTGGACAATGGTCCCGCTATTATTGAATTAAAAAAGTCAACTCAAACAGAACGAGAAGCTTTTACAGAACTATTAGCATATTCAAACTATTTTTGCAGTCTCTTTCCTGGTGCAGCTGAAAGTACTTCTGTTATCTCAATTCTTATTGCTCCTATGCAGACACGAATTGTGCAAGATGCTTATTTTCAAGAGTTGATGTTAAATAATAAAAATATAATTGCTTTGATTCCTGAACCAAATGAGGATGAAACTGAATTTAAATTTAGAGTCTATTATCCACAAGATAACTCTTATGTAACTTTTTCTAATTCTATGTTTCATGATGACTCTATTAGAGTTGCAACATTAGCTTTTGAGCTGGTAGATGGTTGGGTAGATTCTTATGAAAAAGAGAGGGGGAATTATAATAGTTATGTCAAGGATGCATTTGATGCTATAACTAGCAATATTGCTTTAGAATTAGAATCAAATGGTTATCATGCTTTTGTGTATGGTTCTCAAAGATGGAAAGAACACCATTCTATTTTCCCATTACCAAATGTTATTTATATTGTAGCATTGAATCCTTTTGCAAATGATAATTATGGACAGAACTTTTACTCTGAAGCCAGAGAAGCCCGTTTAAGTTCTTTTATAGAGCAATTAGATAATGGAGCAATAAACTTTTTTGATGATTGTGAAATCTCTAATACAGAATTTTTTGAAAAGGCCGATAATGGTTTTGATAACAGATTATGGGCAATATGCTCAAAAGCTTTTGAAAATTCTCTTTTAAGTAAAAATATGCATATATCTAAGGAATATGGCAGTTTACCATGGTCATATTATAAAAAGGAGATGATGGAAAGTGTCACTTTTCATCATTTTAATATTTATCAAACTGGACTTTTCAGAAAAACAATTCTTGAATATATAAAACAGATGTATACGCAATGTGAAGATAGCGAGTTCTATTCAGATGATTTACCAATATTTGCGTATGATACGTATAGAAAATTTTTCTTTAATTGGCAAGTTATTGAAGGTTTAGGTTATAAGCAAGAAGAAGATTATATTAGTTCTGATATGCATAATATTTGTGATCACTGTGGTAAACCCAAAGAAAAACTATATGCTTATTCAGTAACTGATAATTTTGAAGAAATAGAAGAAAGTGTTTGTATAGAATGCATAGATAGTATACGCAATAGTTAGAAAAAAGCACCTCATGGTGCTTTTTTTATATCTACATATTTTTGCAAAAGATCCTTTGTTTCATCATCAAGTGATTTCATATTTATATTGTCAATATCTTCACTATATAATTTCTTCAAATTCTCTATAGCAGTATCTCTTTCTAATATCATAAATTCTTTAATAGTATTCCACTTATTAGCTTTCTCAGTATCTTGAGTGTGGGCTTTTATTAAATAATTAACATTACCGATCTGAAGTTCAAGACGTTCAATTGTGTAAGTCAGATTCAGAATTCTTTTGTTTATATATCTTTTATATGCTTCTTGATGATTAGTTGGGGGAAAGCTTTCCTCAAGTCTAGAAACCATTTCAGCACTTTGTGAACGGTTATTTTCTTCAGCAGATTTTTCAATTTTTTCTTTTAAATCAGGCGGAACACGTAATCGAACGATGGTGTGATCAGCTTGGTTACTCATGAATGACCTCGAAAGCCACAAAATGTGGCAAATATTTTAGTTAACTTATTTACATTACCACAAAGTGTGGCTATATTAATTAAAAGCCACACTTTGTGGCATTTTAAGGAGGTCTGAAATCTAAAAAATTTATTTACTCTGTAAAGTCTGTTTTTTCACGTTTTGAAATTCGTACTTCGCAATCTTTTTCTGCCAGACGCTCAGCAAGAATGGAGATTAAGTCTTCAGTTTTTAAACTTCTAATAGCAAATACTGCTCGGTTAAAACTTTTTTCTAAACGATTCACAATTTCGGCGTTCATAGAGCGGTTGTTTTCTTTTGCTGTATTAACAAGCTGCTCTCTAAATTCGGGAGTTACACGTACTTTCATGGTAACAACTTTATTGTCGTCTTCAGTCATAGCAAAAGGCTTAAAAAATAAAATTGATGTTAACCCCATTTTGGGGATTGACCAATAACCCCAAAATGGGTACATTGGATTAACACCCCAAAATGGGGTCATTGGAGGGAGTATGAAACCTAAAGAATTCGTCTATGTGAAAGTCCGCTTGGAAATTGATTCTCACAAACAGCTTAAGGCTAAAGGTGAGTCTGACGAGCGATCTATGAATTATCTGATTAATAAAGCGGTCAAATTGTTGATCGTTGAAGAAGGAGTTAAAACATGAATGCGATTGTTCCATCATTACACGTACAATCCATGAATCATATTGAGATTGCTGAACTTGTTAATAAGCGATCTGACAACGTGAAACGGACTATTGAAACTCTTGTTGATAAAGGTGTAATTCGGCTTCCTCAAATTGAGGATATCGATAAAATCAACAACTTAGGGTTAAATATTAAAGTTAAGACTTACATTTTCACAGGCGAACAAGGCAAAAGGGACAGCATTATTGTAGTCGCTCAACTTTGCCCGGAGTTTACAGCTCGCTTAGTAGACCGTTGGCAGGAATTAGAAGCTCAAGTTGCTAAACCAATTGATCCAATGAAACTACTGGCAGATCCACATGCTTTACGAAATGCCTTACTCACATATTCAGAAAAAGTCATTGAGCTTGAACAGCAAGTAGAAGTTATGCAACCAACAGTTGAAGCTTTTGATCGTATTGCAACAGCGGATGGTAGCTTGTGCCTAACAGATGCCGCAAAAGCATTACAAATGCGACCGAAAGATCTGATCTCATGGCTGAATCAAAAACAGTGGATTTATAAACGCACAGGCTCAGCACATTACTTGGGCTATCAAGAAAAAGTACAGTCTGGGTACTTAGAACATAAGGTAACTGAAATCACCCGAGGAGATGGCTCAGCTAAAATCACAGAGCAGGTGAGAGTAACACCAAAGGGACTAACCAAGCTTTCAAAGCTATTAGGAAATCACAATGCATAATTCAGGCAATAAAAAAGCCCTCACGAAACTTGCAGGAATCAAAGGGCTTAGCATTGTCATCACATGGAGTAATAAACAACATGAACAGTATGACCCAGTTAGTTGCTGAAAATCAAGTCTATGATGCAAGTGATGTTGCTGAGGGCTTTGCACTCGCTTATGAGCAAGTTGCCGATATTGCTGCAATGCTTGATGCAATCCAGCATAAGCAAGAGCGAACCATTGAATATGTGGGTAAGGTGTATAACGTACCTGAATCGGTATTCAAAGAACTCATTAGGCTTTTCCATATCACTGAAAGCATGATTCAGGACTCATTAGAGTTTAGTAAAAAGCAGGAAGATCATTATCAAGCTGAAGTAGGGAGCAGTTCATAATTTATATTCAATTAAGTGAAAACCACCTTTCGGGGTGGTTTTTTATTTGAGAAAAGATCATTTTAATTATTTAGTGTGATAAATGAGTTTTAAAATATAGTAATTCATTGTAAGTTAACGAATTCTGTTTTTTACGCGATAAAATGGCTATTTATACTTTTAACGAGAAAGAAATAAAACCTGTTGAAACTACAACTTTTAAAAACGAATCAATTTATGAAAGGATTCATCTTCAACAAGCAATCAAAAACAATATCTCAGTTATTGCTCCAGATTGTTTGATTATTTCCGAGGAATACTCTGAATGGGATGGTTCTAAGAAAAGAATTGATCTTCTTGCAATTGATAAAAATGCCAATCTGGTCGTTATTGAATTAAAACGGACTGAGACTGGAGATCATATGGAACTTCAGGCATTAAGATATGCCTCGATGGTCTCAACTATGACCTTAGATATCGCTGTAGATAATTTCTATAGATATAAGAAGGCCAATGGGTTTCCTGATTTTGATAAAGATAAAGCATTACTAGAAATTTCTAGTTTTGTGGATATAGATAACTTGGATGAGAATACTTTCTCTGTTGATGTAAGAGTTATTCTGGTTTCTCCTAACTTTTCCAAAGAATTAACCACATCTGTAATTTGGTTGAATGAGCGAAATCTGGACATTACATGTATCAAAATACAGCCCTATACCTATAATGAACAAATTCTCTTAGATATTCAGCAAATTATACCGTTACCAGAGGCTAAAGATTACCAGATCAAAGTTCATAAAAAGTCAGAGGAAAGACGGGAAGCAAAGAATTCAAGCTCTAAAGATTATTCAAAGTTCTTGTTTAATGGCAATGCTTTTAATAAAAGAAATCTTGCACTGGAAATCATAAAAACGAGATTTAATGAGCTAAATCTTAAAAATTTTGAAGCTTTGTGCAATGAGTTTTCTCAGTATGACAATCTGGAAAAGCTATTTGAAAAGTATGAAGAGGTTGAAGAACATAGAAAAGGACGCTATTTCTTTGATGATGAGCATATTCTTACAATGAATAATGGCGATAGATATGTTATTTCAAATCAATGGGGTATTGGTAATATATACAAGTTGATTGAGATAGCTGATAACTTTAACTATGAAATTATTGATCAGTCCCGAAATAGCACCATTCGCTCGTATAGTGCGGATAACTATGAAATTATACAGTTAGAAGATAAAACAATCTTGGTCAAGTTAGATAGAGAAAAGATAAAAGCATACCCATTTCTTGAACAATTAGGCCTTAAGTATGGCGTAAATAATTTTACTGATTCTGGTGGTAAAAAGAATACCAGACAGCTAGGAAAGGAAATATTAGATAAGCTATTAGAATTGTCCTAATTGTGGATAAAGCGTGTGACGGTATGTCTAAATTCTACGTTCCACGCGGGATTATAACTGTGACGGTAAAAAAAGTTACAGAAAATTAATGATTTGAGATATTGATAATTTGAGGATTTTTGATGAAATTATTTGCTTTTATAATTTGTTTAGTTACTGCTAATACATGTTTTGCTTTAACTCCTGAAGAATTTGAACAGGAATATGTGCGTCTTAAAAGTGAATTAAATAGAGCAGTACTGCAAAACGCGATTGATTCTCGTGATTATAACGATGAAAAAATTCCAGAAGAAGAAAAGTTTCAGTCTCAAAGCAGTTGGTGTAAGTTAGCAAAAAAAAGAGTTAACTTATTAGATTTTGTAGTTAAAAATTATCCTGACTACAAAGAGCTAATGAAGAAGAATAATCAGGATGATGATTCGACATTGAAGGATTTTAAAAAGTTTTACAAGAGTCAAAATGCTATGTATTTACGTTTGAATGATGCTTTGAAGGATACTGAGTATAAATGTGAATAATAATAAAGGTGAATTCACTATGGAATTAATTGATGATTCAATAAGTTTTTTATCAGGATTCTTAAAGGGACTTGCAGAGATTGATGGTGATATAAGGGAAAAAAACTTATACATCTTTGATGTTGAGAATGACTCCTCATTATCAGTAGAAGGTAACTTTTTTAAGCATTATGATAATTATGTTGGACGAGATTTCACGTATGAAAAAATTAATTTTTCTAAAATTGAAACATTAATTCAGGATTATTTATTAACCAAACCTTTAGGTATGACAATTGATACCACAGATCGTAAAAAGTATTTAGCTTTTCGTATCATGGATTACCTTAGTTGGTGCTTTAGTGATGATGTAGATGTATATGATTTAGATGTGTATTTTGCAAAAATGACTCAACCAAGTGGAGTATTTGTAAGATTTTTCATCATCCCTTTTAAGGGAAAAGCACTTTATTTTCTCATTGAGGAAAAAGTAGCTTTAGAATAGTTTTATCTTCTAAAGGAATAGAGCTACACGTATAAGAGAGAAGAAATCGGAAATAGGAAGCTGCCTTAGGGCGGCTTTTTTAACGAATAGATAAATTGAAGGAAATACTCCCTGAGAATACTAGTAGTGAAAACGAAGTAATTTGAGTTCACAATTTAATCATCTAATGTTTAAGATCAAATCAGTGTTTTTATATTTAACAAAGACTTAAAAATAAGCGAGTGTAAAATTTAATCAACAAGAATAATTTGCCCTTTTTAGGTCTTTTCAACCCTATTGACATGATTTATTATTTTTTCAAGCGAAGCCGACTCTCAACAAGTCGGCTTTTTTAGTGCCTGAAAAAAGTTATGGAACAAAAATCTAGAGGACTTTTTAGATGTGTAAATATTCAAATTGATAGGAACGCGTTCCGTCTAAACAATGGCTTAGTAAAGAAATATGCTAGCCCAATAAAGCAAAAACCCCAGTGCGCTAACACTGAGGTTTTCAATTCAACTCAACCGGTGAAAGTTAAGGAGAAATATCTCTATGCATAAGAATACATCAAAATCCGAGTTAAAGGTAGATGGAAAAATGAGTGAGAAAGGTGCCGATCGAGCAGGACTAATGCAGGCGATTACCAATTTTGGATTAGTCATAGGACTTATCATTATCGCGATTATTTTAGCACTGAAATAATCGCATTTACTTATACACCGCCTTAGGGCGGTTTTTTATTGCCTTGAGAAAAGGCTCAACCTAATCAAACGAGAGGTTTGAACATGTCATTACCATTTATTGTGACTTCACTAGAAGACGTTAAAGAGGAACATCGTGGCTTATATGTCGAGGAGGACGGGAAGTTTCGCCTTGATCTGGATGGTTACGAAGATCCTAAAGGTCTGAAGACTGCATTACAAAGCGAGCGTGATGCCGCCAAGAATGCGAAGCAAGAACTCCAGAAGCTACAAAAACAGTTTGAAGGGATTGATCCTGAAATTGTCAAAAAGCTGTTTGCCCAATTGGAACTCGATGAAGATGCGAAATTAATTGCTGAAGGCAAAGTCGGTGAAGTCATTCAAAAGCGTACCGAGAAGATGCGTGAACAACATGACAAATTACTAAATGCTGAAAAAGAACGTGCGGATAAGGCCGAAGCCTATGCCAATAAGTTCAAGCAATCTGTTGTCCAAGGCCAAATTGTTCAAGCAGCAGTAGAACTTGAAGCCTTACCCGAAGCAACCGCAGATATCGCATTCCTAGCTCAATCTAAATTTGTACTCGATGAAGACGGCAAGGCTGTCGCTATCGATGCACATGGCGACGTCGTTATTGGGAAAGATGGTAAGACGCCATTGTCTCCTAAGGAATGGGTTGAAACCTTACGCGAGCAAAAACCTTATTTCTGGCCAAAAGCAAATGGTTCGGGTTCACCAGGTAGCACCAATACAAAAACTCAGGTCGATATCACTAAACCTGATGGCTCGGTGAACCTCACCAAACTCGCGCAATTACGAAATGAAAATCCGCAGTTAGCCAAAGAGCTTGCTGCAAAACATGGTATTAAACTTTAAGGAGAAGGCCACATGGCTGAAACAAAAATTGCTGATGTAATCGTACCAGAGTTATTCACTCAGTACGTTTTAAACAAAACCACCAAGAAATCTGCTTTATGGCAGTCGGGTATTGTTGGTGAACTGGATGTTGAGGTGGCATTCGGTACCCAAGGCGGCTCTACTGTGAATATTCCATTCTGGAACGATTTAGACGGCGAGTCTGAGGTCCTATCAGATAATCAGGCCTTAACCGTGAATAACATTGCAGCGGGACAGGATATTGCGATTTTACATGCTCGTGGTAAAGCTTGGGGTGCCAATGACCTTGCTAAGGCATTGTCTGGTGATGATCCATTGGGTGCCGTTGGTGATCTTGTTGCAGATTACTGGGCACGAGAGTTCCAAGGTTTCACTGTGAATACACTTAAAGGTGTGTTCGGTTCTGCCAGTATGGCCAGTAATACCCATGATATTTCCGCTGGTGCCGGTGCTGCTGCAGTGATTGATGGTGTTTCTTTTATCGATGCTTCTTATAAGTTAGGCGATGCGGTTGATAAATTAACAGCAATTGCCATGCATTCAGCAACGATGGCTGCATTGGCGAAACAAGGTCTGATTGAAACGGTCCGTGATGCTGATGGTGTGGTGCTTTATAAGACCTTTATGGATCGCCGTGTAATTGTCGATGACGGCATGCCGGTTGATGGTGATGTATTTACATCGTTCCTGTTTGGCCAAGGTGCAATTGGTTTTCAGGATATTGGAGCACCAGTAGGCGTGGAAACAGATCGCGACAGTTTAGCCGGTTCAGATATCTTGATTAACCGCCGTCATTTTGTTCTGCATCCTCGTGGTATCAAATGGTCGGGAGCAATGGGAGTTGCACCTAACAATAGCGGCCTTTCAACAGAAAGTAACTGGGAACGCGTATACGATCCAAAGCAGATTCGTATTGTGGCGTTTAAACATAAGGTCAAATAAAGGCGGTTAATACCGCCTTTTCTTTTTGGAGATCCTTTCATGGGACTTTCATCATTCAACCGAGTACGGGAACGACAAATGACACAAGAAAAAGTGAATGAACTTGAAGAACAACTGGCAGGCGTAAAAGGCGAGTTTATTGCATTCATGAATGATCCTGAAGCAATGAAAGCACGTATTGCAGAACTGAATGAAGGTAAAGGAATACCTGATCCTTTAGATGGTCCACCAGCAGGTGATTATGAAAACTGGAAGGTAGATCAAATCAAGGCTCACTTAACCGATCTTGGTATTGAGTTTAAGAACTCAGCCTTTAAGCCTGAATTGATCGCCCTTATTCCTCAGCAACAACAAGGGGAATAATCTATGAGCTTTATCACTGAACAAGAAGCGATTGAACATGTTGTAGGCTTTGATGCTTTATCTGCCAGTGATAAGGCTGATTATTTGCAAAAGGCCGAAGCCTATCTGATCGCCCGTAATGTGAAACCTTATGATGATGTGACACTAGTGCCTAAGGCACTAAAAACAGCCTCATACGAGATCATTAAGGGCATCATGAACGGTGAGCTCTACCAAGGGCAGGAACAGGCCTTAAAACGTAAAAAGGTTAAGGCCGATACAGTTGAATCAGAAAAGGAATACCAGGAAGGATCCCTAAAGCTGAATGCAACTGAGCAATATATTCTGGATCTGATTAAACCTTTCACTAAACGCTCTGCAGTGTTCTTTGTTAGGAGGATTTAATGGGCTTACGTGATGAACTGCAGGCAGACATTGCCGAGGCATTAGATGAGGATCTAGCAGATGCTGTTCAAACTTTTTCGTGTGAGCGGATAATCAAAACAGAATGGGATCCTCTGACTGAAACGCATAAGACGATTAAAGAGAACTATTCTGGCCGTGGTGTGCTGTTTGGCTCATATAGTCAATACGAGATTAAGACACTTGGAGTATTAGCCACCGACAAAAAAGCGATTGTTCTGCAGAATGAAGTAACCATGGTGCCGAAAATTGATGATGAGTGGCTTACACCCCATGGTAAGTTTCGAGTCGTGCATATTCAGCAGGATCCAGCCGAAACGATTTGGATTATGTGGCTTAGGGAAATTGGATAATGAACGAAACATTATCCAACATAGTGTTTATCCGAATTTTTTTAGAAGTAGTTCAGTAATATTCTTCAAAGAACGTTCAACAAATTCATCTTCAGACTCATTTTCAAGTGGTTCACCTACAACATCGCTAATACTTTTAATGGAGTTAGGTGAGGTCACATATTCAATAATTTGCTTTTCAAATTTGCTGGCCTGTGATTTATCTAGTGGTAAATCACTAAGTACTATAGATTGTCCTAAGTTACTAACTAGTTCATTTTTAGGTGTAGCTACAATAGCTCCTGTAGGCTCAGAAGGGGTATTTATAAAATCTTCTAAAGTAAATTGATTATTTTGCATTATTAAATGCTCCTTCTTTAGTCTCGTTCTGTTTTTCTTTATAGTCTTTATAGTAAGCCTTAAGAACTACTGTGAATCCCTCTAAAATTACTTTAATAATTTCATCCTTTTTTTCATCGGGGAGTTTTCCCCAAAATCCTTTAATAAAATTGAGAATTTTATTAAAAACACTTGAAATGAACATGCTAACCCTTAGTTTTTGTTAAAAGTATAGAGTCTGAAATCATACTTTTACATATCAATAATTTGCAAGGTGAAAATATGACTTGGAAAGGAAAAAAACCAACTGATTTTAGCGTAGCAGTTATTAAGGGGACCGAAAAACACATTCAGAAAATCACCATGGATACGGTGCAGTCTTTAGTGGTTTCAAGTCCAGTTGATACGGGTGCTTATCGCGCATCTCATATTGTATCGATTGGATCTGGTAACTTTGGTAAACGTGGTCCTGAAACAAACGCCGTACAGGATGCTGCAGTTCAGGCAGTAAGGATTAAGCTGGGCAATCTAGTCTACATACAGAACAATCAGCCTTATGCTGAGCGCTTAGAAAATGGGTGGTCGAAGCAAGCACCGCAAGGGATTTATAGCACTACGTTTAACTTCATTTCTCAAAAGTATGGTGGCTAAGATGGCAATGTCACTTGAACAAGCAAGACAAGCTATCGTGGGGCGGATGCAGTTATTTACAGGTCTTTCTCAAGATAGAATCCAGTATCCCAATGCACCAAATTTTAATGTTCCTGTTGATGGGTTATGGTGCCGGCTGAGTATTCTTGGTGGTCCAAGCATGATCTCAGGACTAGCTGATACGCCATGTACCCGAAGAACGGGAGTGATCAATATTCAATGTTTTGCTCGACCACATACAGGAGAGAAAGATTTAACTGTTTTGAGTGATGCTTTGCTTGGTCATTTTGAATATTTCAGTGTAGATCATTTGGAGTGTTTGCAGGGACAGGTAAATCGTGTGGGTACTGATAAGGATTTTGTGCAGTACAACATAACTATTGGGTTTAGGGTGAATTGATATGGATAAATATAAAAAAAGACTTTACGAAATTGAGGGTGAATAAATAAGATTTTGAAGCAAAACTTATACAAGTGACCGACCAGTCGTTGGAGAAATGCTAAACTAAACAACAATTGGCAGCACAGAGTGTTTATATTAATTTAGCCTATAAATCATTACTTATTGTGTTTTTAGAATAGATTTAGTTTTTATAAAAAATTTTTTGTTATTGAAGTGTTTTATGTTAGAAAAAATTCTTATAGCTGTTTTGGCCGCAACATTAACGTTTTTAACCTCTATATATATGGAGTGGTTTAAATCAAAAATTGGCCATAAAAAAAATGTCATAGATCAATGGAAAACTGATTTTGAAGTAGCCGAAAAACTAAGTGGCATTTTTTTACTGCCGAATAATAAAATGACTAGACCCCAAAAGGATAGATTTTCTAAATTGTTTTTCAAAAATGACAATGCAAATTTCTCAGATTTAAAGCTTTTGATTGATTTAAAAGATCTGGATAATTTGGCTGAAAATTACTTTAGAGCAAAAGAGTATTTCTATTTTATTAAAGATTCTGAAAATGAAGATTACAAATTGATAACTTTTGAGTATCCAAAATTTAAAATGTTGTTGTTCCTAGCAGGTTATTTAATATTTCTTATATTAGGAGCATTACCCTATTTATCAAACACTTTTGGTCTCTATTTGAAGTCATTAGTAGATTCAGGGGCGTATGTTTGGTTTTCCATTTTAACTAGCACCATACTGATTTGTTTCTATATTTCATATGTTTGTGTACGTAAACTATCAGATATTGTTAAAGCTAAGATTTTCTTGGTCAAACTAAATGAACATTTAATTTAAACTCTATTTAAATTTTTCTTATTTAATAGCAACCTAACTCATATTTTCGTAAGCCACCGTTATCGGTGGTTTTTTTATGCTTATAAGGAGTAAAAGCCATGTCGAGTGGTGCAAAGATCCGCCTCTATTATGCCGAGGAGCAAACCCCAGAAGTCTTACCAACTACACCAGTATGGAAGACTATACGACGAATTACAGACGGTTTAACAGAAAACGTTACAATTGAAGCTTCTAACAGCATTGTAGACACCCGTTTCCGTCAGGGAGGTATGGCCACTGAAGCAGAAATTACAGGTTCACTTGAAGTTGAATTATCAGTTGGTTTGTTTGATGACTTCTGGTCAGCTGTTGCTATGAATAACTGGGCCAGTGATGTTCTTAACTTTGGTGGAGATGTTCGTAAAACATTTACGTTCGTCAAAGTCTATTCAGATATTAACCAAGTCTTTATCTACCGTGGTGTTCGAGTTAATGAAGCATCATTATCTCTTGCCACAACAGGAAAGATTACTGCCACATTTGGCCTAATGGGAACCGTGTTTGAGCGAACTACAACAAGTCCTGTTACTTCGCCGTTACCAGTACAAGAAGCTGTGCTTGTTTCCGCTTTGAATGTTGGTGACTTAAAAGTTAATGGTGAAACCGTAGTCGGCAGCGCCTGTATGCAGACACTTGAGCTATCCATCAACAACAATATGGAAGCGATTCGTTGTATTGGTTCTCAAAAGCTCACAGCAACAACTTACTTAGAAAAGATTGTAGACATCACCGTTAACACTCAATACATGTTCTCGGCACAATCAGCAAGCTATATCGACTTTATTAAGACACGTGACACGATGCCTTTAGAGTTCTCAATTGAAGACAGTGCAGGCAATGGTTATGCCTTCCAGTTCCCACAATTAGAAGTTGCTGAGGCGCCTCATCCAGATGGTGGTGGCGATGACACAATCACAATCGACATTAACTACAACCATGTTCGTGTATCACCCGTGATTACACGTGTTATTGCGCCTTAAGCAAAATGGTAGCGTAAGGCTGCCTTTATCCGGAGAAGATCATGGCTTTAGAAGTGAATATTCAAATCAATAAAGACGTTAGTTTGTGGCGCGAATATAAAGATACAAAAGGGAATGTTCTTGCAGAATTTAAGGTGCGTGGAATTGGCTATAAACCTTATCAGGTAGCTTTAGAGCGAGCCAATCATCAAATAACATCTAAAGGATTTGATGTTAAAAGTGTTGCTCAAGGAGATAAGCTTTATCATGAGCTAGTTCTTGAGGCAGCAGCTTGTCATTTAATTGAAGACTGGAAAGGTGTGGTTTTCCTTGAAACTAATGCTGAAGGAGAATCTATCCGAAGCGAGCCTAGTTATGATCCAGATAATGCTTTAAAGCTCTTAGGGATGGGTGATGTTGGGCTATCAATTTGGCTGTTCGTTAAAAATGAAGCAGAACAGATTCAAACTGAAGCTGATGCCTATAAGGTTGAAATTGTGGGAAAGTCACAACCCTCTACAAGTTCTCCAGCCGATATGCAGGGCTCTCGGAGCATGAAAAAGCGCAAAGGAAAGCCTTAGGCCTTCCCGAAATAGCACCACCTGAATATTCATTCACAGCAAATACTATTCTATCAGCCTATAACACCATTGCTCGATCTAGACGATACGAGCAATGCGTTCCACTGGCCTTAGACATAGCCGCTATCAATGCGTATGTTGAGCAGTACGATTTACCAGTAGAAAGATACATCTTTAATGAATGTATCTTCACACTGGATAACCTATTTCTTGATGAAGCTCATAAGAAGGCTAAAGCGGAAGCAGATAAATTCAAGAGGCAATACTGAGGTCTATCGAATTTTTGTTGACTTGTCCCGTATATGATTGTTTATTAAAAGAACAATTATTAAAAATGGGATAAATCTTAAATGAAAATAATATTAGCAATGTCAGTGCTTTTAATTGTATCTGGGTGTAGCAGTATTAGTGCAGACTTGACGAAAAATGAGCTAAATATACAAAACAAAATGTTGTTAGCCGAGCAAATTAGCAAGCTTGATGAAAAGACGCAAAGAGAAGAGAGGCTTAAAAATCTCCAAAATAGATTCCTAACAATGGAAATAGACTTACAGAGAGCTATCAATTACGCAGTTAAGTTGCAAACCAAGGATTTTGAAAAGCGTAGAAATATTGGAACCATAGGTGCTTTTATGGGATTGGTGGCAACCACTTTAAACGTTGCTTCAAAAGCCAATATTGTCACATCAACGGCATTTACTGGAATGCAAACATTGGCCTTAAACCATGTAACTAATAGTGATCTCCAAATCGTAAACCCTAATTCATATGAACAAATGCAAAAAATACGAGAGGATTTGGAAAAACTATATGTGAAATATGATGAAAATTTTAAAGTTCTTTTAGATCCAAAAATGAATCAAAGCGAATGGGATATTGTATATCGTGAGACAGACTCTATCTTGACGCAAATGAAAATAAAAATGGCTTCTGTTTTATCACCTAAGGATTATACAGAAAAAAGCAATCGGCTTAATGGCGAGGCAGATTGAGTTAAGTGACTCATTCTGAATACATAAAAAGCATTTCTGGGCTTTTCTTATATAAATTAAATAGTTAAAAAATTGCACCAAAATTCGTAAACGAATGATTCTGTCCTATAGAGCATCAAAATTGAATTTGTTAAGCTATTTTTAAATGAATGATGTGCTATCAAGAAAGGTGTCTGTTTTGTATTCAATTTCTGATGATTACTATGAGTTAAGCGTCGAAACGGCTTTGCGTTTTGGGTACAAAAGAATTACTGAGGGTAATTATCCGTTTTACCGAGACGAGTGTTTTGTTCGTTATGGCAAGGTTTGGATTCATGATTTGGACGAGTTAATGACACGTATGGGGATTACTGAAACAGATCACCCAAAGTTAAAAAACTACAATTTGAGGGACTATGATAAGTTTCAAGGTGAGTTGCAGGATAGAGAATTAGAAAGATTTAAGATCGATTGTGAAAATCACCGTTTAGATCAATTGGAGAATGAAAGACAGTTTCTTGAAACGACTTATCCTAATTTCGATGAAATGAGTGAGTATGATCAACAGTATTTACGATCACGTTATCGAAATAAACATTAAAAAGCCCGTCAGGGCTTTTTTCATATAATGGAAATTATATTGAACTAAGTTAATTTTTTTAACGAGCTCTTCTAATTTTTTCAGCTTCATCAAGCATAAAAAGAGCGATTTTCTGTATTTCTGACCATTCAATACCTTTTTCAGAAAGTACACGGCCCAATGCTAAAGATGTATGTGTCATTGCTGTTTTATAACCACTTTCAAAATCAATTTGATTTCTTGAGGCATTATCAAAACTTTCCTCTAAACGTGTTGTAATTTCGGCATTAATCGAACGATTTTTATCCTTAGCTGAAGCTGTAACTTTATCTCTCAACTCTTCTGACCATCTCAATTTGTATTGAGGGTCTTTTTGATTTTCGCTCATAAAACTAACCATATACCGCAAATTTAGCATACTCATATTAAAGTACCTCTTTGATGTTGACAATGACATAAAAGAGGTACACAATAAAACGTACCTAAATGATGCTATGGAGGTTTTAAGTGGGTGGTAATCAAAATGGTCGACAGTATAAAATTCGGTTTATCAATAATACGGATCATGAAAAACTTAAACAAATAGGAAAAGATGAGAGTAGGTCAATTAATTATTTGATTAATTATGCAATTAAACAGTTCTTAAAAGAAAAGGAGGAGTAAGGGTATGAAGATTGATTTTAATGCACTAGTGATGCTCGATCATGGAGTACCAGTTACAACAAGTTTTCGAGTAGCTGAAATTTTTAAGAAACAGCATAAAAATGTTTTACAGGCCGTTCAAAAACTAGAATGTTCAGAGAATTTTACAAAGCTCAATTTTAAGCTTTGCTATAAAATCAATGAATTACAGAACGGAAAACCACAACCATACTATGAAATGACCAAAGATGGATTTGTTTTTTTAGTTATGGGTTTCACAGGTAAGGAGGCAGCCCAATTTAAAGAAGCGTATATCAATGCCTTTAACTGGATTCAAGATGAACTAATGAAACGAGGAATGTCTCTAATGCAGCGATACAACTTTGTTTCTTTAAAGTTTAACACGCGAAAGGATGAGGTTAGCAATTCAGCAAGAAGCATGCGTTTTTGGCAGGATGAAAAGCCAGAGTTCTTAGGTGAGTTGGAAATACTCGAGAAAGAGTTACAACCACATTTAACAGGTTTGGAACTAAAACAATGAAAATTTTAGGCAATAAAAAAGCCCCTAACTTTCGACGGACAGAGGCTTTTAGTTTGCTACATAAGGAATGTAACTATGAATAGTATGGTACAGATAGGATGTAAAAATCAAGCCTATGACGCAAGTGATGTTGCTGATGGCTATGCACTGGCATATGAACAGGTTTCAGATGTCGCTGCGATGCTTGGCGCAATTCAGTATAAGCAAGAGCGAATCATTGAATATGTGGGCAAGGTCTATAACGTCCCTGAATCCGTATTCAAAGAACTTACTCGGCTTTTCCAGATTACGGAGAGCATGATTCAGGACTCACTTGAGTTTAGCAAAAAGCAGGAAGATCATTACCAAGCAGAAGTGGATAGTAATTCATAATTTATCTTCAATTAAATGAAAGCCATCCTTTGAGGTGGTTTTCATCTGATTTCACACAATTTTATAAATGATTATTTATACTGAACGTTCAATTATAAAAAGGTGAAAGATGTGAAAAAGATAATATTAGGAATCTTAATCAGTGCCGTTTCTATTTCAAGTACATTAGCTGCTTGTACTTATAACTTTGATGCGACACAAAGTGAGATTTCTGCATACTCGCCCGGGATGTTAAAATTTCCAAATATTTCAGGACAACAAGCTTCTTTTAATGTAACTGCAGATACTGGGGTGAAGGGGTATATGGCTGTTAGTAGTCAATATCTAAGTACTAGTCTTGGTGATATAGCAACTCCAAGTACAGGAGTTTTTGCATATGAATATAAATTTAAAGTACCAACTTATTTGCTTTCATCAAGTGAGGGGTTAACTTTCTTTCCAATAGGTGGGGTAGGTTTTAGTGGCGGAGAGAATTCTTTAGTCGTTTTCGGTAGCTATGCAAACAATGTTGCGGCACTCCCAGGTCAAAATGTTTTAAAAATTTTTATAAATGATTTAGGGACAGAAGTAGCTTCAATACCAATTACTACCACCAGCAATGGATATCAACGCTTAGGTGTTTATGTTAACCAAACTACAAAGCAAGTTGGATTTATATTTAATGGTATGAATTCTGGTTACATACGATCTTTTGCTAATAAACTGGATTCTTTTGCATTTGCGAATGTGGCAGGACAATACGGTATTCCAACAGGTTCACCTACCATTGGACAAAATATTTCAATCGAATTAATTACTGATCACGCGGGTCTTCAGTTTACTTATCCTACAGGTGCAAAAGACATTTGTGGAAATACAATTTAATTGAGTTAAACCTCCCACGGGAGGTTTTTTATTCCCCGCTGATCAAGCGGAAGTGGATAGCGGTTCATAATTTATCATTCAATTAAATGAAAGCCATCCTTTGGGGTGGTTTTCATCTGATTTCACACAATTTTATAAATGATTATTTATACTGAACGTTCAATTATAAAAAGGTGAAAGAAGTGAAAAAGATAATATTAGGAACTTTAATCAGTGCCGTTTCTATTTCAAGTACATTTGCTGCTTGCACTTATAACTTTGATGCGACACAAGCTCAAATAACAACAGCTTTCGCAGGGTTTCAGAAATTCCCCGCTATCTCAGGACAAAAGACATCTTTCACAGTAGCAGCAACTGCGGAAAATTCTCAACAGATGTTTATTGCAGCCAATGGAAATGCAATTTCTGGGCAAAATAATGGCAGTAACGTGCCGCAAAGTGGAATTTTTGCATACGAATATAAGGTTAAAGTTCCTACAATTTTACTGACCAACAATGAACAGATATTTATGTATCCAAACTATGCTGACGCTTATTACAGTAATGGTAAAGGTCAGATAGTAGCTTTGTATGCAAATCATTTACAAGGCAGTACTACCCCTAATAAAGTTATGTTTGCAGTTGGTAGTACTGTTGACGGGGCAACAGGTATGATTGAATTACCTGTAACAAGCACTAGTGATGGTTATCAAAATATTGGAATATATGTAAATCAGGATACTAAGCAAGTTGGTGTGATTTTTAATGGTGTCAATAAAGGATATGTCTCTACTAATCCAAATAAAATTATAAGCTTAGCTTTTACTAATGGAATGGCTTATTACGGTATAGATTCTACTTCTCCAAATATTGGCAATGTGTATTCTATAGAACTTATTACTGACTCAACTAAACTGACTCAAACCTACCCAACAGGTACAAAAGACATTTGTGGAAATACAATTTAATCGTGTTAAACCTCCCGCGGGAGGTTTTTTATTCTCCATGACCAAGCTGAAGCAGATAGCAAGTCATAATTTATATTCAATCAGATGTACCTCATGGGAGGTCTTTTAATGACTTCAATTCGTCCTTTTGATAAATTACTTCCAAACATGGGGGATTTTTATGAAAAAGATTATTTTAATTGGTTTGGTATTGGGGTTGGTAGGCTGTGCAACTCCAAAATATAATTATCTAGCCATTCCACAAAATGTAAGTAAACCACCGATAGGTTCGACTAATCAGGTTTTTGTAGGCGATAAAATGCTTGAACAAGGTGTCTTTATTGAAAGAGAGGCACTATATATTCCTAGAATAACTAAGCGAACAGGCTATACTTTTAATGAAGGTTATTACTTAAAAACTGGTGAAGATAAAAATGGCCAATACTTTCAAGCTATAAACATGGTGCCAAATGGCGGCAATGTTCAGAAATCTTTTATTGCTGATCCATTCAGAGCAGTAATGTTTGATGAGAAATCTCAAATCTGTGTCATCACTGTATTTAATGCCAAGGCTTGTACAGACGAACATGAAGCTAAATTATCCAAGATTGGTATTGCTGCAGATAACTCCTTTCAGCAGACTTTAATTTACAGTGGGAAAGTTGGTAATAAAATCAATATAGGTTATCGCGAGTTTTCCAGTAATCTTGCTCGTCCAGCCTTTAATAATGATGTTGAATATGACTTAAATGAATCTAAGCAAATTGGATATAAAGGAGCTTTGCTAGAAATCGTAGATGCCAACAATCAAAATATTACCTATAAAGTCCTAAAAAACTTTAACAAAGTTGATTAGTCTAGAAAAACACTGCTCTGTAAAACAAAAGCTATATGAGGCTTTCAACTAATTTTCATAGCGCCTTGAGGCGCTTTTTTATTGCCTAAAGGAACGTGATATGACCCAAGAATCCCGCTTAGTCATTGTGATTGACTCAAGAAATGCAGCAAGAAATGCCCGTAATTTAAGTGATGAACTAAATAGTATTGAACGAAATGGAGATTTCGCAACTCGTTCTACAGATAGACTTAGTGTCGCAACACGACGGTTAGCAGGGTATATGGCGGGACTTGTAACTATTGGGGCTGCTGTGTCAAAAATGGACGCATATACCAACTTATACAATAAACTCAAAGTGGTTACTGAGACTCAAGAGCAACTAAATGGAGCGATGAAGGATACGTTCGATATCGCTCAAAGGGTTGGTGCTCAGTGGGAATCTGTTAATGATGTGTACTCTAAGTATGTAGCAAACAGTAAAACGTTAAATTTGAATCAAGAGCAATTAGCAAGATTAACAGAAATTACCACCAAAGCCGTGGCTATGAGTGGATCTACAGCTCAGGCAGCCGCAGGGGCTTTGTTTCAATACGGCCAGTCAATCGATGGGAATATTCTCAGGGCTCAAGAATATAATAGCCTAGTCGATGGCGCAGGTGGGCTTTTAAATGCTATGGCAAAGGGCTTGAATGTAACACGCGGCGAATTGCGTCAAATGATGTTGGATGGAAAATTAACAGGCGAAGTTATTACGCAGGCTTTGCTGAAGGCTGGAGACAGTGTTGATCAACTTTATGCAAAAACGGATACATCCATCGGTCAAACGCTTGCCCAACTTAACAATGAAATTACTAAGTTTGTTGGTGAGGCGGGGAAAGGTAGTGGTGCAGCTCAAGCAATAGCTAAGTCCATTCAGTACTTAGCTTTTAATCTCGAAACCTTAACCAATGTTGCAATGGTTGGGGGTGCCTACTGGTTAGGTACTCTTATCCCAGTTATGTATAAGTCTGTCGTTGCAATGGGAGTTAAAACCAAAACTTTAGCAATGCAAATTACCGTGCAGTATGCCGCTATTCAAGCCGAACGAGCAGCTGCGGCACAAGAAGTTGTAAATGCTCAAGCTAAGTTAGCAAGTTTACAAGCAACCAGAGTTCAATTAATTGAAGAGTTAAAACTGGAGCTTCAGCGAAAGAAAAGTCAAATTTCAACTCAAGGAGCAATCAACTCTGAAATCCGCTTGGGATTGTTACGTCGCCAACAAGCTGTAATCAATGCTGAATTAGCCGCAACAGAAAATGCTTTAGCTGCAGCTCAGACTCGCACAGCTGCCGCAGGAGCTGCATCAATGGGTGCGGGAAGGGCATTATTAGGGGTATTGGGTGGACCAGTAGGATTAGGCCTTACAGTAGCTGGAGTTGCAGCAACTTATCTATTGATGCGCAATAATGGTGATGAAGCAAACAAAATGCTTAGAGCCCAAACTAACTATGCCAGTATGGCCGCTGAAGAATTAAATAAACTTAGTGGTGCTCAACTAAGAGCTGCTGAACAGGAACTATCTAAAGAGTTAAATGTTCAATCCTTGAAACTTCAGAAGGTTAAAAATGATTTTGAAGAATTAACTGAAAAAGTTTTAGACAGTAATAGAGAGAATAAGGAGGCATATAGAATCTGGGCTGAACTGAAATCAGGCACAATTGAAGTTGAACAAGCGTTTGAACGTTTAAATCGACTTGACTTCATAAGTAGCGAACAGATCAATCAATTGGTGGATAGTAAGAAAAAAGTCGATGACCAGCAAGGTGCTGTCGAAAAGGCAAATGAACAGCTTAATTTAGCTAAATCAGCTGGAGCAAACGCAAAACAGGGTTTTAGTGATGCAGGCAAAGGTGCTAGTGATGCAGCACAAGATATTGCTAAATTTGCCGAAAAACTAAAGGATGTAAATAAAACGCTTACAGACCGCTTATGGGACAATGAGTTTAAAAAATCTTTAATTGAAAAATTTGGTGCTACAGAACAAAAAGCTGAATTGTTATTACAAACTTATCGCAAGAATCAGGAAAAAGGTTTTGAAGGTGTAACGGTTCAACAAGAGAAATTGATTGATCAAATTCTCAATCAGGAAAGTGCAATTGATAAGTTAATCGATAAAGATAAAGAGAGAACCAAGGAGCTTGAAAAACAAGCTAAGTTATCTCAGCGTTTAATTGGTATTTCTGGAAATTCTGGAGTTGGTACAGGCGCACATTTAGATGTGCGTTATGGTGGTTCACGAGATGGCCAAAAGGTTTCTAAGGAGCACTTAGCAAGATTACAAGCTGGAGGTAAAGCATTATCTTCCTACAGAGTCAGTTCTGATTATGGACAACGAAAAGCCCCTACAGCAGGGGCTTCTTCTTTTCATAAGGGGATTGATTTTGCAATGCCTGTGGGAACACCAATCACGACTACAGTCGCAGTTAAGGATGTAAAAACTGCTTATGATGCTAAAGGTGGTGGTTACTATAGCACTGTGACTTTTGAAGATGGTGTCGTCTTGAAGTTACTTCACCAAGCACCATCGATGATGTCCAAAGTCAAAGGTGGCCCAAGTGATGGAACATATAAATCCAACTTGGATTTGGAGAAACAGGCTAATGAGGTTGCGAGAAATCAAATACAGTTGCAAATGGCTGTTGCAGATGAAATTACTCGTATTCGCCAAAACTTAGCTGACGATTTAAAAGAGATTGATAAAGCCGGATATAGCGATGATGAAGCGAGAAAGTTAAAGGCTCAGTACCAAGTACAAGCCAATAATGATATTGCCATTGCTCAGCAAGCTATACGAACCAGACTCGATGACTATAAGGCTTTCACAAAAACAGAAGAGCAACTGTTACGTGATAGCTTTGCGAGACGACAGTTTGAAGCTTTACATGATCTTGAATTGACGAAGAGCCAAAGACAGGAAGCTGTAAATCTTTTAAGTCAGCAGGAGCAACAAGAGCTTGCACTCATTAAGTTATCTCAAGAACAGCGCCTTTACCAATCAAAGCTTTTTCTTCTTTCTGAATCTGAAGCTATTCGGGAACGTTATAGACTTGAACGTAAGGAAATAGAAAAGACCACTAAAGATGAAGATGAACGTCGTAAACGTCTTGCTTTATCGAGAGAGCAAGAGCGGTTAGAGCAATTTAACAAGGCAGCTCAAGCAAGTAAAAATTGGGGCAGTACTTACACTGAGATGACTGGCAACAATCAGCTTTATCAGTTAGACCAGACTCGTCAAGATCGAACTAGTCAATCACTGGCAGTAGCAGATTCACAAAATGCTGATGTTATGACGAGAGCTCAAGATCCTAATGCAGATATGGAGGCTTTGGCAGCTGAGCAAGAAGCAATCTGGCAAGCACATCGAGACAGAATGGCTTTGATCGATCAGGATTATTGGTCGAAGACATCTGGTTATCAGTTAGGTATGGCAAGTGATCTGTTTGGTTCGTTAACAGGATTGGCTGAAGGTTATGCTGGCAAACAATCAGGTATCTATAGGGGAATGGCGGCAGCACAACACGCTTTCAGTCTTTTCTCTGTTGCAGCAAATAGTTTTACAGCAATTTCGTCTGCATGGGCTTCTGCTCCATTTCCTGCTAATTTGCCAGCAGTGGGTACCGCTACGCTTGAAACAGGCTTGCTTCAAGCTGCATTAAAAGCACTTAGCCCTCAGGGCTTCGCCGCAGGAGGCTACACCGGTGATATGGGTCGTGGAGATATTGCTGGTGTTGTACATGGTCAGGAATATGTATTAAACGCTGCTGCAACAAAACGAGTCGGCGTTGATACATTGAATGCTATTAACTCAGGTAGAAATGTTTCGGGTAGATCTAATGTTATTCAGCCTCAAGTTGTAATTAACAACAATGCACCTGCAAGGGTATCAACTCAGACGGGTGCTGATGGAAAGCTATATGTAACCATTGATGAGGTTGAGAACTTTGTATCCCAATCTTTAGGTCGTCCTAACAGTCCAATCTCTAAGTCTCTTGGACAGAATACTAATGCTGGACGGAGACGTTGAGTTAGCCTTTCTCTATCAAGGCACACTTAGAAGTACACGTATAAGAGAGGATTAGATACATACGTATAAGAGAGCATATGTAAATGGTTTGTAATTAAAGCCATTTGAAGATGACAGTATAAGAGAGAAGAAAGTGAGAGCTGCCTTAGGGCGGCTTTTTTAATGTAACAAAAAAGCAAAACCCTCGATTGCAGTCGAGGGTTTCTGTTTTTCCAATCCGCAAAGCCATGCAAATAGGAGAAAGTAATCTATGGTTGAAATTATAGCAGCACTAGCTGTCATTGGGAAGATTGTTGAGGCAATTATGAAAGATTATGGTTTATGGCAAACTGTATTGGCATGTATATTATTGTTTTCTGTGCCAATTCTTATATGGAAACTTGATGTAATTATTGCAGCAATTAAGTCATAAAGCCGATCTAGAAAGGTCGGTTTTTTATTACATAAGGAAAAGTTATGGCACTTAATCGAATGATGTACTGTTCAACTCAGGAAGGATATTCGGCCAACATCGGTGATGGTGTTATGTCTCAGATTTTGGATGGCGGTGCAGACCGCTATCGAAAATCACTCAAAGGTGTGGTTCACACAGTTAGTTCAAGATGGGTGGTGCAAGAGTCAGGTTATCAGTACCTTATGGCCTTTTATCGAGTGTGGGCAAGGAATCCTAGCCAGCCATTTTTAGCAAAGATCTGTGTGGATAATGCACCTGTTGAAGATTATGAATGCTTCTTTAGTGGTGCACCTACGCTTTCAAGCAAAGAAGCTGATGTCTTTACGGTGACAGCGACTCTGAAGGTTAAACCGCTACCAGTTAATGAAGCTCTGGATGACATCATAATTGGAGTTGGTAATGATGGTGGTGATTTGGCTGCATTATTGAATCCATTGGAGAAGTTGGTCAATCAAGACCTCCCGGATGCATTGGAGACGCACAATGGCTGATTACACCTCTTTTTATTTAAATGCTTCTAGCGGTGTTGTTCCTCTAGAGTGTATTGAGATATCACACCCGAGTTTTTCAAAAGTATTCCGGTATGTGAAGAATGATTCAAATGGGATCGTAGCTGAAGGTCAGAATTATGTTTATCAGCCAATGTCCATAAAGCGGAACAATGTTTCAAACGACTTGGAGCAGACACTTTCGCTAACCATTGCTGATATGGATGATGAATTGGCATTAGCAGTTTTAGCCATTCGTGAAAGCATATATTCAACGGTTAAACCTGAATGCAAATTTAAGTTATTCCGTGATGATGATCTGACTGCTCCTATGACTCAGTTGCAAACATTGGAAATACCTACAATCTCTAAAGATAGTAGTGGCTTAGTTACATTCGATGCTCAAGCACCACAGCTTAACAGTGTTAAGACTGGGCGAACCTACTCTATTGAAGATTACCCTTTGCTGCGGAGAGCGTGATGAACATTGATAACTTGCTTGATCGTACATGGTCAAAGGATTACACGTGTAATGAATTTGCTTGTGAGGCTTGGCAGCAAATTACAGGAAATGATCTTGCAAAACGCTTAAGAAAATTCTTGAATGGTAAGGGTGGTTTCGAACCCATAAGCTTACCCATTTCACCCTGCATTGTACTTTTCAAGCACAACTTCCAGACCTCGACACATGTCGGGGTCTTTTTTAATAACAAAGTTTTGCATCTCACTGGGCGTGGTGTGCAGTACATGCCATTGGAAGTTGTGAAAATTGGATTTAAGGAGGTCAGTTACTACACATGAAAAGAGTAATTATTTGCCCTGATCCATACAACCAAAGCACTTGGTCTACTGCGGATGTTGATGATGTAAGTGCATATCTAAAACAGCAATTTACTGTGTTTCCGCAGAATACGAGGATTTATCATAATAGTGTTGCACTAGAAAATGATGTAACACCTAAAAATGATTCTGAAATTAAGCGTTTGCAGTCTTTAGATGGCATATTTTATGTAGTCATTTATCCTTCATATGACCCTTTCACAATCGCATATATGGTTGTAGTGGCTATTGCTGCAATATTTAGTGTTTACACCATTCTTACGATGCCTAAACCAGATGGTGGACAACCCGGTTCTGCTAACAATGAATTGGCTAATCGATCTAACCGAATGCGAGTAAAAGGACGTGTACCAGATATCTTTGGGAATATTCGTGCATACCCTGACTTGATTGCTGTGCTGTACAACAGTTATGAAAATGACATCGAAGTTGAAGAAAGCTTGATGTGTATTGGTCGTGGGTTTTATCAAATCCATGATTGCCGCGATGGGGACACAGATGTGAATGGCATTGATGGGGTAAGTGTCAGTATTTATGACCCTGATGTCAGCATTACAGGTAATACCACAATTTACAAAGTAGGTGATGATTTTACTGAGTTGCCTTTGGATGTGGCAAAGTCATCATCTATTAACGGACAGAGCCTTGTTTCACCTAATGACGTAGTGGTTTCAGGAACAAGCATTTACTTCACAACTGGCGGGGTAATTCGCAGCACTGATAGCTCAATAGACTTTCGGGATTTCTTTAGTACTGGCGATGGAATAGCAATTTCAGGTGCTCAGTTCGGCGTTGATAATGCAGTGTTATCGGGACCATGTTCAGTAACTAGCGATTTTAAAGTCAGCATAGATACAGATATTGATGTGCCTGCTTATGCTGACTTTAAAGGATTATTACTGAATGGAGCAAACGTAGATATTGCTGGCAACAACTATGATTTGTCTGGGCAATACATTGTGTCGTCAGTGACTAGAACATTGGTCGGATCAATATACACTTACGTTGTGCAATTAGATTCACCAAAACAAGTCAATTACAACTGGAACTATGTAGATGCTGACTATGACTTAACAGCTGGTATTACGCTGAATAACAACATTGGTAGTGCTGATTTAGATGATAACTATTCGATTAGTATTGTGACTGAGACTTCTGTGACACTTGCTAATGCATCTACAGTGAATTCTGATTGGGATAAGATTCCAACTTTATTTGGTGGCACAACTCAAGGACTGAATGATGAAACCATCTATTTAGAATTGATTGCCAATAAATGGATAGGTTGGTTTGAGTTATATCATGACGCAGCCACCACATTGCAGATGAATGTATATTTCCCTCAAGGGTTATACAACGTCAACAAAGATGGTAAGACGACTTACAATGATGTAACGATCACTGTTCAGTATCAGTCAATTGACGACACGGGCAATCCTATTGGCGCAGTTCAATCACAAGATTTTTTTGTTGAATCAAAATCCAAGAGTTCCTTTGGACGTACCTTTAAAGTTGCATTAGGTTCTACAGGAAATCAGCGTTTCCGCTTAGCTAAAACAAAGGCCGGTACAGGCGCTAATCCTGTGACCGAGTGCAAGATTAAGGATGTTTACTTAACCAAGCCATTTGCAAAGGACGCATATCCGGATGTGACAGTGATTCGATCTAGAACTGTGGCAACGGATGGTGCCTTATCTGTTAAAGAGCGTGTCCTAAATTGTCGAGTAACACGGAAATTAAAGGTAGATGGCACTGGAGCATTAGTGGCCACAAAAGATGCTGGGCAAGCCTTGATTAATATGGGACTCGATCAATACATTGGACGACGTTCTGTAACTGAAATAGATATCGGTCAAATTAAGTCAGAGATTCAAGCAGTAAGAGATTACTTTGGAGCTCCAGTAGCGACTGAGTTCAGCTACACCTTTGACGATGAGAATCTAAGTTTTGAAGAACAGGCAGGCATGATTGCAAGTGCTTGTTTCTGCGAAGCCATGCGCTTTGGTAATAAGCTGCGTCTTAAATTTGAGAAACCTCAAGACAACTCAGTTTTACTTTTTAACCATCGAAATAAACTTATGGGTTCAGAAACTCGCACCTTTAAGTTTGGTATTGATAAAGACTACGACGGAGTTGAGCTTGAGTACACATCTCCTCTCGATGACAAGCGAGTTACTTATTCAATCCCAAGTGGCAGCCCTTTAACCAATCCATTGAAGATTCAAAGCACAGGCATCAGAAATGAAGCAGTTGCGAAGACAAGGGCTTGGCGCGAGTGGAATAAACTGAAATTTCAGAATGTGAACTGTGAGTTTACTGCCTTGAATGAGTCAGACCTATTAATTCGTAATGACCGAATTCTTGTTGCTGATAACACTCGTTTGGAAACGCAAGATGGTGAAGTGGTTGCTATTGATGGATTGATCTTAACTTGTTCGCAAGATGTGGACTTTGTCTCTGGCGAAACCTATTACTGTCATCTTCAAATGCAGAATGCAACTGTAGACATTGTTGAATGCACAGCAGGTGAAATGACAAATCAGATCATTTTAACTAGACCACCAATGCAGGCTCTTGTTGTTGATCCAGATCGTTATGTCAAAACACTCTACACGGTGATTAAAGGTGCTGATTCTAGCAAAAGCATATTCATGCTGACTGAGATGACACCCAACGATCAGATGACCAATAAGCTTACATGTATCAACTATGACGATCGTTACTATCAGAACGATCACGATTTCATTTAGACAAAATTAAACAGATAACCGCCTTAACAGGCGGTTTTTTTATGCCTGGAGAAAAGTTATGCCTATCGTAACAAGAGAAAAACTAGAGAATGCCGATATTGATTGTGACACTTGGGAAGCTGTCATGAGTGGTGACGAGCAATCTAATGTTACTTCTAGACTTGGACGTATTTACCCGACTATTGCAAAAGCACTTTATCAGGTAATTCAGGCGGGAGGATATGAGCCTTTCGATACTGAAGAACTTTTGATTGCTAGTATCCCAACAATCCCAAAGAAAGCGGCTGTGGCATTAGATACTTTTAATGTTTTCTGTTGGCAAAACAGTTCGTGGAAAAATAAAGGTAATATTTTAAATAAAGTCGATGGACTAACACTTAATAAAAATAAGGCTTATCCACTTCGTTCAATTGCCCGTAATGGTACAACCAGTCCGGCAAATAATGTATTCAATGCGGTTATTCTGGATATCAAACTGATTGGAACGTTGCCTGATAAATACTACAAACTGTCTTATTTTAAGAATGGCAATACTTCAATTGTAGGTGCATTAGATGGTTGGGTGATTGAAGAGTTTGATAAGGCGAATTATGAGACCGCAAATAATGCCTCTTTGCGTATAGTAGACTATACACATCCAGTTGCCGATGTGAACAAAAACGGGACGATTCAGACTGTTAAAGTTGTTTCTACAATTCGATCTGAATTTCAGGCGTTCATTACTTTAGATACAGCAAGCTTGCCGCCAGTTGGTACACCGATTACATCTTTGAATGCTGGTACAAGTGGGTGGTCATGGATCATTGATCCATCTTGCTATGGAATTACGATCCCTTCAGCATTAGTTATCAATCAAGGTAAAGATTTTCCTAATCGTGCAATTCAGCGTAACAATATCACGAGTCCGTTTAACTCGTTTATACGCGATGCGATTTTAGATGTGCGGATCGCTGGAGCGCGTCAGGGCAACTATTACGGCATTCGATATTTTAAAAATGGTTCAACTGAAGCAAGTGGCGTGATGGATGGTTGGATTATCGAAGAGCAAGCAATTGCAAATTATGGGACTACAGAAACAGCACTCGCTGTTGTGCCTTTGGCAAATCCGTATACAGTGGCATTGGATCGGACAAAGGGCATTCAGACAATTGTTTTCGATAGTATTATCGTTCCGAGTCTTCGAGTTTATATAACTGTTGATCCTGCAAAATTCCCGCCATTTGGGGAATTTGTGCGAATGAATAGTGTTTCAAATGCTGGTTATTCTCATATTATTGATCCGTCAAAATATACATATCAGCAACCATTAATTGAAAATGCTTTGACAATCAATCAGGGCAAGAATTTCCCAAATAAGCGTATAGCACGTAACGCAGAAACTAGTAATCCGAACTCATTTTTACTTGATGTTTTGCTCGATGTAAAAGTAATTAATGCGCGACAAGGTTACTATTATGGCATTCGATATTTTAAGAATGGTACTACGTTGTTACCTGGTGCTGCAGATGGCTGGATTATCGAAGAACAGGTAGCGGCAGATTATGGTAATAATTCGGCAGCAACTCGGATTATTTCATATACCGATGCGGCGCCTGATATTACTCGGGGCGGTATTCAAACAATTCGCTTAACTTCACCGCGCAGTGATGTTGAATTATTGATTACGATGGATACTGATAAGTTGTTGCCGTACGGTCAATATATTTCAATGTTGAATAGTGGTAGTGCGGGATATTCATGGATTATTGATCCTTCTCGGTACGAGTACAGTAAGCCTATACCGTCAGGTGCGACATCTTTGACCGCGTTATCCTATACATGCACAGAGGCAGGACGGTTGCGTTTAATTTGGCAGTCTGGACAATATCTATATCGTTTAAGTTTTGGACCGAATGGTTATAACAGTTTGCCAAATCTTATTAGCCTCGATCGTGCTCCATTTGGTGACCGTAATACAGCACAGTGGATTAACGTCAATTCAGCGAGTACAGATTGGTTGCCGCCTCTAGTTGTTGAGGCTGTCAATGATGGTGATGGGAAAAGTCAAATTTACACTGGCGGCAATCATGGAGCAGATGGTAGCGCGGGTGGTGGTAATACGGCCCGTAATATTCATTACCAAATTTTAGCTGACGGTCAACCGATGAAAATGGGTGAAGCCTTTGGTGGTAATGCAGAAAAGGTTTCAGTACAGATCGTAAATGAGCTTATGGCATTTAATACAACTGGAACCGTTGACCCCGAAAATTTCCCTTCGCGTTATGTATTGAGCCAGTCGTTTGCGGTTGATATTTACTGTGGATCTATGGAAATCAGTTCAGAGGTAAAAGCATATGAGCAGATCTCGGTTAGAACAGACAATGGTCCACAAACTGTATCGGTTGGCTATCAGGAAAGTATGCTGTATTTGGATGGCCAATTTGAGACACGTGTACCTTTTGATAATGGTACCAACAGCGGTATCAAAACGCAGTACCCAAAAGTATGGGCCTTGATTTTACAGCATTCAGTAAACGGTCAGTTTGTAGCTTGGATGGATCGTGAATATGAAGCTGGCGATGGCCGATATGTGAGTGGTAATGCACCATACATTCGGGGAGGGTTTACAACAAATACCAAGTTTTATCATGCTGCTGTTGCGGGTGGAATTAGAGCAGAATTACAAATGGGTGAAAAGTATAAATGGCGCGGCGGTTATGCTTGGCAAGCCCCAACACTACAAGGTACTTTTGATTCTACGATTGTGTTTCATAAAAATGGAAAGATGACTACAGCCATAGTCAAGACAGCTATCGATTATACAGTTGTTTAAAGTCCTAATTTATTTAAAAGCCCTGAAATATGGGCTTTTCCCATTTCTGGAGACAGGAAATGCAAGAGCAAGCAGCAAATGCGGTTGAAGCTGCTGCAAGTACAGCCGCAGCAACAGCGCCAAAAGTATCTTATATATCAGCGGGGGCATCAGTGGCAGCGTATGCAGCAAGTGTAGATTGGGCAGTATGGTTTTCTGTCTTTATTGGTGTGATCTCTTTTTTCACGACGTTGTATTTCAAACGCCGTGAAGATAAGCGGGCTCAAGAGATCCACGAATTGCGTAAGAAGCAATATGAGCAAACCAAAGAACGGTTAAAAGGAGATTTTGATGACAAGTGAAAAGACTCGAGCATATTTGGCCTTTGCCTTGGTTGCATTGATGTTTGTCCTGGTAATTGCATTATTCTTTGTCGATATGCCACGAGAAAACAGCAACTTAATAAACACGGCCTTGGGTTTTATTGCAGGGGCAATGACAACAGCATGCGGCTTTTACTTCGGTAGTTCAGAGCAAGAAAAGAAAAAAGATATTTAAATCTTGTAATTAATAAATGGCCGCTTTTGGGCGGCTTTGCTCTAATCAAGTTTCTTATCATATGTAAACTAATTATTTGACTTCAACTCTCTGTATTTCACAAAAATCTAATGTAAAAATAAAGGAGTTGTTCAAGTACTACAGAATAGCTCTTAAGGGCAATTATTTGAATAACCTAAACTTTTAAAGCAACTAAAACATAATTTTAAAGGAGTTTACTCATGGTAAACAACGCAGTAGAAATGCTATTTGAACAATTAACAGATACTAGTATTCCAGAAGGCCATGTCGCACTAGTACGTATTCAAAATGACGTATCTTATGATCAGGTTATGACTAATCTTGAACAGGTTGATGTGTTGCCTGGATTTGATGTAATTGGAGTTACTAGTATTCCTAATACTGATACTTCAGACTGGAAACTGACTAACTGTACGTATGAGAATGGGGTATTGAGTTGGACAGAGGGGCAGCTGGATTTGGGAACCGAAACATCCCCTGACGTAGTATATGGTTATCATGCTGGTATTCAGGCAAATATTGGTGACAAGCTTGAAATGATTGTTCCTAATGTGACAACTTTAGCTCGAGTATTGAGTGGTGCACGATTAGCAGATATCAATGGTGTCGCAGCAGGTCAATCCAATATTGGATTTAATTCAGGCAATTCGGAACAGGGATTAACTCTGGAAGGCAGTTCATATCAAACCACGGACTTGCCTGTAAAATACACAATGATTTATGTATCAGCAATTGCTGTAGAGCATGTTATAACTTCAACTGATGGAACGATCGAGCATTTTCGTGAAACACAAAGTATCCCAGCATTTGAGGAAACTGCATATTTTAACGTGATTGCTACTGTTAACGACGAAATTGAAATGTTTACGACCACTGTTTCGGTAAGCTAAAGCAGGATCAATACAAGAAATGACCTTAATTAAGGCCAATATGTAAACAAGGGTGAGTAGAAATTAAAGCACCTTAGGGTGCTTTTGTTTATTTCCACTCATCTGATTTAGCAATGTTTTATAGATGTTTATTTATACTGAACGTTCAATTATAAAAAAGGTGAAATAAGTGAAAAAACTAATAATTGGTACATTAATTAGTGTGAGCACCATAGGAAGTGCTTTTGCGGCCTGTACTTATAATCTTGATGCCACACCTGCGGAAATTTATGCGTTACCTAGTACTATTCCAACTGTAAAATTTCCAACTATTACTAATCAAAAAAGTTCATTTTTAATTCCTAGCTTTCAATCTACTTCAAATACAGTCCAAATGTATGTGGGGACTAGTTCTGCTGTAGCACAAAGTACAACGGCTAATAATCAGAATGTAATTTCTGATAAAAATATTGGTGTAAGCGGGGAATATGCTTTTGAATTTTTGATTGATAACTTTATTAATACGCCTATTACGACTGATGGTTATATTTCTTTAGGGCAGAGTTTTATACTTTCGGATACGAACAAAACTATAAAAGTGGGATTTGTAAATTTAGTCAATGATCCAAGAAATGGAATCAATCTCATTGTTTCTTTTAGCAAAAATGATGGAAGTGGTGAAACTTCTCAATCATATCCAGTTTCATCTATACCTGCATCGGGGTTAAGAGTCGGTCTTTTCATTAATCAAAATTCAAAACAAATTGGTTTAAATATCAATGGAGTGAATAAAGGTTATATCGATTCATTTAGTGGTACACCAAGTAGAATCGGATTTATCACATATGGTGTTGCAATGGGATTTAAAGGAAGTGATCCAAATATTGGCAAAACAATTTCTGGTGAGCTTATTACGGACAAAAGTAAAATTGCTCTAACTTATGCAGCTGGTACAAAAGATATCTGTGAAATACCGCTCTAATTTCGATCTCATTTATCGGTATCATTATTTGAACAGTTGAAATTTATTAAATAACAAGTGACCCACTCTTTGAGTGGGTTTTTTATTACCCGGAGGAAAGTAAAATGGACAGAAAACCTTTTTTTGATGCAGCTCGTGTTCTAGCGGGTGGTAAACTTACACAGGTCCAAGTGAATGAGTTAAACAACGTAGCAGATGCGCTTAACCCTAAGCAAGCAATGACAGTAAGCTCTGTTGGCATCAACTTAATCACCAGTTTTGAAGATCTGCGTTTAGCTGCCTATGACGATGGAGTGGGAGTCTGGACGATCGGCTACGGAACCACGATTTATCCAAACGGCGTTAAAGTGAAAAGAGGTGATACCTGTACTAAAGCGCAAGCAATGTCCTTTTTTCAACATGATTTGAGGCGCTTTGAAGTTGTTATAAACCAAGCTGTAAAAGTTGTGGTTAATCAAAATCAGTTTGATGCGTTGGTGAGCTTGGCTTACAACATTGGTGAAACTGCGTTTAAAGGATCTACATTGGTCAAGGAGTTGAATACTGGCAATTATAAAGCTGCAGCTGATCAGTTTCCCAAATGGAATAGAGGCGGTGGGAAAGTATTACGTGGGCTTGTTCGCCGCCGTGCAGCAGAGCGGGAGCTCTTCTTAAAAAAGTAATACCTCACTGTAGGTGCTCATTGGTTTCATTGATCATGAGTGCCTGTATTTTTATTCTTTTATCTGCTTATACTGCCATTCCACAAACATTACATAAATATTGGATACCTGATAAGGCTACTCAGGACTATGAAAAATTTAACATTAAAACATTACTTGGCACTTATTCTAGTTCTTTCAGGCATTCTGGCTATTTGCTTTGAGTCTCTTACAAATGGTTTTGTCACTTACGTACCGTATGGCGGTGGTGAGTTTGTTTACTTGAGGGAAATGGAAGGATCAAATGAAGATGAAAGTGTACTCTTGTGGTTCTTCGGTATCATAAGCGCTATTCTTGGAACCATAATGTATTTTGTGAAGAATATTACATATGTTCTGAGAATTGGTTTTTTCACTTATGTATTCTTGTTTTTAAGTGCACTCATGACCGATAGCGACCCTCTAAACCAACTCATTATTAATACGGTTAAGTTTGATCATAATATTTATCTCGTCTTGTGGTGCCTTTCAGTTGCCATCTACACAGGTATTTTCCTCAAACTATCTATTCAGCAAGATAAGTTACGCGATTAAGAAATATAAATAAAATCATTAGCATCGCCACAATTTTTATTAGATGGTTCGTCTCTGGATAAGTAGCCACAGCATAAACACGGATAGAGCATTCTATTTCTCTAATTTTCTTTATGTTCCAGATCCTATATAAGAAAAGCCCTCAACAAAGGGCTTTTCTTTTTCCAACGATCATCTTTGTTGGTAGTCTTAATTATTAGATGTCGCTATGTGATTAAAGATTTTTTCACAAAGAGATTTTGCTGGTTCAGTAAGCTCCCAATCTTCATATGTCATTAATACTTTACATATTTCACAAAAACTAACTTTATCATCAATTGTTCCAGAAGCATCTGAAAATAAACGTAGGGTGTTATCAGTGTTATCTATGCGTATAGTATCATCAATAATTTTTCCAATACCCTCGTCACTTATAAAATTGATTGAAGAGCTCAGCTTTTCAATATCAAATTTACCGGTATCTCTAGTAAAACCTTTTTGTGTTAATTTATTTTTCGTGTTGGAGTTCAATGAAACTTGTGCAGAGGCTTTTTTTATTCCCATAAACTTAATTAGACAAGCTTTGTAGATTATTGATGCTGTTAATGTATTCTCTATTTCTTTACAAGGTAGGGTATATACATTTTCTTTTAATTCAACTCGCCACTCTAGAAGTCTTTCCGCTTTACCTTCATTATCACCATCAGCTAAAAGTAAAATATTCTTTGTAATTGCTTTAGCTGTCAAACCTTTATTATTCTCTAAAAATTCTAAAGCCTCTTGTCGCGTTGAGTAATCATCAAGAAAACTCCAGTGTGTGATGTTTCCACCAGCATATTCAATAAATGCATAATGGAAATTAGGCATAAAACTCTTATATTTTTTAGCTTTATCTTTATCTTTTGAATCTGGACTATTATCAAGAACTTGAATATATTTTTGCATTAATTTCGATAAATACATGCGA
Organism: Acinetobacter sp. Ac_3412; assembly: GCF_013072675.1. Lineage (NCBI taxonomy): Bacteria > Pseudomonadati > Pseudomonadota > Gammaproteobacteria > Moraxellales > Moraxellaceae > Acinetobacter > Acinetobacter sp. Ac_3412. The sequence continues at coordinate 476,225 of NZ_LXUJ01000007.1, forward strand.
TCCGTTACACCTTCAACCCAAATTGTACAATTGGCTAAATATAGAGAAGATGGTCGAACACCTAATGAACTTAATAATTCATGGTCTTTATCACAGCGATAAATTTTAAAATCAAATTCTTTAGTATTACCCACTTTAGGTTGCTTGACGAATTTTTGAATTATGACTTCATCAGACTCATCGACCATATCCAAGAGATGATTTGAGTGTGTCGTAAAAAAATAATAATGATTGGTTTCATTTAGATAAAAATTCATGAGTTGACGAACCATACCTGCATGCATATTTAACTCAGGTTCTTCGATAAAAAATGCATGAATTTGCTTGTTACCATTTTTATCTACATTTTTAATGTATGCTTCATAAGTTAAAATAATAGCTTGTTGTAAGCCATCACCTAGTTGCGAAATTGGAAACTGTTTTTCAGAACCAATTTTAATGTTTACAACATCTTGATCATGCTTAGGGATGAGCGATACATGTTCATTATCAAAAAAATATTGACTCAGTTTTTCTTCATAACTTTTAATCAGATCTCGTTGTTCCGGCTCACCCAATAAGTGAGTTTTTAATTCATAATAGAGACGTTCACCTGTAACAATGTTATCTGTACCAAATTTTTCTTTTTCGGGGAAATAGTCTTTTTGTGCGCGTTCGATATAGGGTTGCTTATTTTCTTCCTCAGTTACTGGGCGCATACCACGGAGTATTGGTATATAAAATTTTGAACTTTCATATTCTATTGTAGTTTCATAATCATTAACAAGACCTTGAATATCTCTAACTTTTTTTTCGAAATCTTTTTTGTAGTCGGTTTTTACAGTTTCTAGTCGACTAATAATATTTGTGTAGTTTTCTTTATATTTGTTTTTAGGAAATAGTGGGAATTCTATAACATTATCAATTAGTCTTAGTACTAGATTGCGAGTATCCCTAGAGCTTGAGTCATTAATAGATATATTTTCTGAATATCTTGGAATAAGTTCTTTTAACTCATTAAAAATATTGGTTAAATCTGGAAAGGAAAAGTCTTGTATTGTATATTTTTGTGTTTTAAAAAAACTTCTAATAAAACGACTTTTACCAGAGTTATTTTTGCCTATAAAAAAGTTTAATTTCTTAATTTCGATTGAAAAGGGAGCTTCCTCATCAATATCAGAACTATAGTTTTCTAAATTTTCTGCCCAATAATATAATTTTTCAGCCATAAAAACCCCAAATAATGTAATTTACGTTAATTTTCTACCAATGTGAATAAGAGTAAATTTTTATAAAATCGCTCTCATTTCTTACTGTTAAATCTTTAAATATTCTACCTAAATGCCTATTTCATAAAATATCTCACTCAATCAATCTTAGCTTTCTAAGGCGAGATCTAATAGCACCAGAACTTCGTTTTAATAACTGGGATATTTCCTTAACACTTTTTCCTTCAGTCATGAATAAATCTATTAATTTAACTTCTTCATCCTCTGACCATGATTGGTATGCGTTGGTACCATCAGAATTTTCATCTCTCTTGAACTTTTTGATAATCTTTTCAGGTTCAGGTTCAGGTTCAGGTTCAGGTTCAGGTTCAGGTTCAGGTTCACCAGTTTTTAGAATCTGAACTATTTCATCAAAGAAGCCCGTATTTTGATTGGCGATCATATAAAGGTTTTCTTTCGCTCGAGTCATTGCCACATAAGTTAACTTACGTTCAGTATCTTCATCACGATTAACATTAGGGGAGATCCTTGGCATATTCTCTAAACCGACCAAGAAAACATGCTCAAACTCCAAACCTTTTGATGATTCAAAATTAAGGATTTTTATTGTTGGATCTTTTAAGTTTAAAGTCTTTTTATCTTGGCTTGTCAGAATAAACTTAAAGGCAACATTGGGCGCGAAATCAGCAAAAGCATTTCGAAGTAACATATCGACCTTAGCCTGTGATACATGCCTTGCTACTAAAATGGCAATCGAGCTTTCAGAATAGCCATTTTTAATAAGATAATTGCTCTTCTTAACGATAAGATTGATCGTTTCTTCAAGATCTTTACTTTGATAGGCGACAGGTATAGTACCAACTTTGCATTCACCGGTATCAGGATCTAATACACGATCAAAGTCATCTTCGGCAATTAGACTATCCAGTGTTCTACTGTTTAAGAAACTTCTAGCTGTCATCAGAATTTCTTTAGTATTCCGATAACAACGCATCAATTCTGTAGGTTTTTTACCTTGAACTTCTAAGCCAAAGGACTTCCAGCTCGGTCTTTTTCTATTAAAGATATTCTGTGCAGGGTCATAACAGAACAGAATGCTATTAGTCTCTGGGTTCAAGACTCTGATCAAACTCTGAATCCACTCTTGAGCAAAGTCTTGGCCTTCATCAATTAGAATGGCATCATACTTTTGATTAAGCTCAGTATTGTCTAGATGTTTATTTAATATATCGGTAATTCTCAGGCTATATTGATCTTGAGTTTCTTTATCGAGCATAGTCAGATTTGCATTGGTAATCTTCTTAACTAAGCCATGGAACGTTGAAATGTCTATCTGATCAATATGATTTTCATTCATCATATTGAGGATATGATTACATAGGGTATTGTTGAAACATACGACAAGAATTTTCCAGTCTGGATAGACTGTTTTTAAATATTTAGCTCGGCATGCAATAACTAAGGATTTACCACTGCCTGCCACACCTTTAAGAATCCTATGTCCAGTACCAATATTCTTAGCAATCATCTCTTGTTGAAGATCTAGAGCCATTAAATCTTGGGGCTCTGCATCAAACAGTTCGTGATTTTCAAGTGCATTGATTCGTATTTCTGGGAATAATAAATATCTTAGAGTCTTGAGCTGAGTATAGTTGAGAGGCTCAAAATCAAAGAACTCTTTAAAGTTAAGATGAATTTTTCTAATCACTTCTTTTCGATTATCTTTGTGCTCTAGGTCGTACTCAAGTTCATCTTTGAATAAGATTTTATTCTGCTCATTTATGCCATCTTCTAATAGGCCCAGTGAGGCAGCATCACTACGATAAATGTTTGTATAAAAAACGCAGTAGGTAATAGGGAATATGGTTTTACCTTCATAATGACCAGATTTTGCTATTAATGAATCATTTCGCTTACATTTATTTAAAAGATTCATTGCAACAGTGCGCACTTGAATTCTAGGGTTGGTTACAACATCTGGTTTATCTTTACGATAAAAGTTACCCTGAAAGTGTGTAGGGTTAACTTCTTTAAAATTGCTTTTGGTCCAGTCTTTGACTTCAATGGCAAGTAAGCCATGGGTGGGGAGCCATAAAATAAAATCCGAATAACGCCCTAAAGCCTCTGTCTCATACCAGACAATAGCATCTTGATCTATGAATAGGTCTTGTAAAAATTTATAAACTTTTTTTTCACCCGGTGTGATGTTGTCTACGTTAGTTAGCGTTGTAGGCACCATGTCTACCATGATTTATTTCCTTGTTCACTCGTTAAATCAAAATTTTCTTGTGCATTGTTGGCTGCTTGCTAATTAAACAAACATTATAAGATCATAAAATGATACCGTAACAAATAGTGTAAATGATACCCCTTAATACCCTCAGAGTGGGGTATTTTTTGCTGATAGAAAATAATTCCCATAATGTTTTAAAAAATTTCCTAAATTGTTTTTTTGGTTTTAATCAGAAATCTTTTGAAAGGAATTAATTTTGAACATACAATACCCCACTATGAGGTATAGTTTAAATTTTCATTAAGCGGACTATTATTGTTTGAAAGCTTTTTGAAAAAGTTGAAGGCTTAGCAGTGATCTAAGCATAAATGATCAAGTAAAAAGTTGGCATGTTAGCTGACTAAATAAATTTTAAAAGTTTAACAGCAGGAATTTTTAATATGTCAATATGTGCTACTTATCATGAATTGACGGCATCAGTTGAGTCTTTGGAGCGAGGTAATCCTAAAGCTATAGCTACAATCAATTTATATGAATATTTTGAAAAGTTAGTTGAGTGGGGATATATTGACTTTAAAAGAAATTTTGCAAATGATCGGTTTTGTGGGTTGATATCAGATATTCATTTTGATAGTGCTGTTTTAGCAATTAAATTTACATTTATCATTGCTGACGTAAATGCAGATAATCAAATTGCTCGGAATTTAAAGACTAATAAAACTCGGACATTAAGACGAACTAGCATTGAAGGTGCAGATAAGCGCGTAAATGTTGTACTAAAAGTAGATAGAACAAATAAAGAAATTGCCAAAATAGCCTTAGAGTATGAAAGAGGTATTTCAGTAACTAAACTTATTGATACTTTAAATTACTTCTTTGGACACGCTAGAAAACATGGAGGCTTTGAAGACTATTTTGTTGGAAATGATCCTGTTGAAAGATATCAAAAAGGTGCCAAAATCGGTCAGCCTAAACCATTGTCTTATAAACCAAAGTTAGAAATCAAATCTGAAGTAGATCCTAGCATCATCAAGGCTTTTGAGGAAGGGCGCATTCAGCATGTAGACTTCTATAAGCAAGCACAAAATAATACAGCTTTTGATGCGACAGGACACTTTACTCAGGATAAGATCAAAGTATCAATGAAAGTAGGTACACAGGTCATTAATCCTAACTCTACATCAAAAGTAGATGATCTTATAGATGTATTTAGACGATTTAAAAGAGGGCAACCAGAAATGCAAGGCTCTGTCTTTACCATTAATTTTAAAGATGATAATGGAAGCCCGCGTACAGCAGAATATGATGCAGAAGATGAGGTCTTTCGGTTAGTTAAGAAAGAATATTTTCCTGAAGAGCTGCGACAAGCTATGTCGGAAGATGATGAGAATGGTGAAAACCCAGCTCGTACCAATATTAGGCTGTGTGATAGAATGTTAGCTAAAATATAGTCCAGTCTCTAGAGGGGGTAGTTATGCTTGAATTGATTTTTAAGCCATTAAACTATCTTAGCATAAGATGGGATAATGGGATTATTAATAAAACGAGATTTGATTTTGTTATACCTATTATAATTTCTATTTTAGTTAGTGTTTTTTTTACTGCAATATGGTTTTTGGTTGGAACACCAAAAGCCAATATCTTTACAAATGATATTTCATACTATTTAATTTGTTTTTTGCAAACAATGCCAGGTTTTTTTATTGCTGCATTAGCTGCAATTTCCACTTTAAATAGTTCGACCATGGATCAGCCAATGGCTGGTGATCCACCTAAAGAGAAATATGTGGAGCATAATCCATATCAGGTATTTTGGATTGACATGAACCGTAGACGGTTCTTGGCTAGGCTATTTTCTTATCTTACTTTTATTAGTATTGTAATATTTGTATTGCTATTATTGATAAGATTTTCTTATAGTTTAGATATACATATTACGAATACCTATTTGATTTTTTTTACATATTTTGTTGCTTGTTTCTTAGTTGCATTTGGACTTGTTCAACTCATAATGATGACTTTTTTGAGTCTCTATTATCTAGGTGAAAGAGTTCATAAAAACTAGATGAAAAGCCCCTATAGGGGCTTTTTTTTATGTTTTTTTCTTATAGGTTTTCTTTTTAATACCAAAAGTTGTAGTATATTTATGTTTCAGTAAATAGTATATTGGCTTGATAAAACTAGATTTTATCCTTTACTTTTAAAAATTTATTACATATTAAAAGAAGCTGCTATGTCCCTAAATTATTACTTCTTCGAGTCGACTATCAGTAATGGATGTTCTTACCATCATGTGAAGTTTCAATGTTAATGTAATGTATTGGTACTACAGATTTAAACATTTTGCATCAGTTTTTGATTGTTAATTATTTAGAAGAAAAAATTAACTCTGATTAATTTTTTCTTCTAATTTCTTCCAAAGTTTATATTCTGAAAGAATAATTAATAAATTTTCATCTGTTATTAGTTGATTGTCTTTTGAGTTGAATAGTAGATTGGTTATTTTCAAACTACATAATGCGGGTCCTAAAGCAGCTGTAATAGTATATATAATTACATCGATATATTCTTTTAACAAATGATCCATAAGTTTTTTGTCAATATCAAATGAATGAACCCATTGTTCATTGTTTGAGATATCTAAAAAAAATGGTTTAAGTGAGTATACAGACGGGTGAGTTACTTGGCAAAGTTCAGAATACAATTTATTTATTTTCTTATTTTTTAATGAATCTAAATAGGTTCTCACTTGCTCTGCATTATGAGTATTATCACATTTCCCTTTTTCAGATTTTGTCAAAGTTCTGCCATATATGTAATGAATTAACATATCTTCAATTTTTTGAGAAGCAATTATTTTGTTATTTTTTATAGGCTTTTTCTCCAGTGCTAGTTTGATTTGTGAGAAATTTTCAGCAATTGTTGTCACGCATCCATTTAGTGAATAATAAGAGTCTGCACAAGCTTCAATTCCACCTCTCAAGGATGAACAAAAGCTATAGTAATTTTGACTTTCATAAGCAGATTCTGTTGCCTCATACCATTTTTTTAATCTTAAAAGCGTTGTTAATCCACATATATGAAATTTTTGAATATTTTCAAACCAATACACATATTGTAATTCAATCAAAGGAAGATTTTTAAATTCATCATTTGATATATATTTATATGAAATTTGAGAGACACTGTTCCCTATACCCAATAAAAATGAATATAAATTTCTTAATTGGTCTATATTCTCTTGATTCATATAAAATCCCTCAAAAAAATTTTCTGATAAATTTATTATTTGTTAAGTCTAATCAATGATCTTCAACGGTTAACCATCCAAGACTACCTTCGCCATTGTCGACAACATCAATATGATTGTCACCTTGATAAACAAGGACATCTTTATTAAAAAACTTTAAAGAATTCCAAAAAGAAGAGTTACTTAAAACCTCCAGAGAAAGATGAATATCATCACGAAGACTCGATAGTTCTTGAGTGTAATCCAAATCCAAAGTATTCAGTAATTTTCCATAAATCACACGCTTTTTTCCATTGCGCAAGGAAATGATTCTGACGTCAGCCTGATTGCTACTAACAGTCGTAGTATTTAAAAAACTTTCTTCCAATCGCGCAACAACATCAGAATTTATTGATCTACCAAGATTCACAGCAGATTCAGTAATTTTATCTTTTAGTTCTTGAGGAAGGCGTACTTTTAACTGTGGGTCTTCTCTGCTCATAAAAGGGGAAACCGTAAAAATTTAATCTTATTTTATAGATCACGGTGGTATTGACAATAGAACCACGGTGGTTTAAGTTTAAATTAATTGAACCACGGTGGTTCTATTTTGGAGTAACAATGGTAAAAGACCAAGTAATTGATGTAAAAGTTCGTCTTAAAGATGAATTACATAAAAAGCTGAAAGCGAAAGCTCAGCAACAGGAACGCTCAATGAATTATCTAATCAATAAAGCAGTTGAGTTATTAGTAAACAAAGATAAAGGGGTTAAGAAATGAGTACGCAAATTGCTACTTTCAACTTCAATTCAAATTTGGTACGAACCATGATGAAAGATGGCGAGATTAGATTTGTTCTTGCAGATGTTTGTAATGTTTTAGAAATTGGTAATCCTAGTGATGCTGCGCGTAGACTTGATAGCGATGAAGTTACCCTAGATATTATCGAGGGTAGCCATCGACCAGTAAACTTAATCAATGAATCAGGTCTTTACTCATTAGTTTTAACGAGCCGAAAACCAGAAGCCAAACAATTCAAAAAATGGGTGACATCGGAAGTACTGCCTAATATCCGTAAAAATGGTGGCTACATCTCTGGTCAGGAAAGTGATGATCCTGAACTGATTATCGCTAAAGCTTTGCAGGTTGCTCAAAACGTCATTGATCGTAAGATTCAAGAGTTAGCACAGGCAACTGCAAAAGTTGAAGTACTTGAACCTAAGGCTCAGGCTTTAGATGTCTTGTCGCAAAATAGAAATGGTTATTTATGTTTAACGGATGCCGCAAAGCACTTACATGTAAGAGTTAAGGATCTAACCAACCTTTTAGCGAACAAAAAATTTATTTATCGTCGAGCAACGTCCAATCCTATAAAAAAAGGGAAGTGGGCTGCTTATGATCGAATCATTCAAAAGGGTTGGTTGTTTCATGATTACGTAGCAGGTGAGAAGCCAGATGGTACAGACTATGCACCACAAGTATTAGTTACACCAAAAGGAATGGCTCATATTGCCTTGTTAGTAACTCAAACAAAAGGAATTTTGGTATGAATAGTCAACCGAAACGCTATAGAACCTTGGGTTATTTTAAGACAAGTTCTGAAGCTACTACATGTACTCAAGAATATGTCAGCAAAGGTGAAACCATTTTTCAATGTGACACATTAGATGAAGCTCTAAATCAAGTTAAGACTATTTCAGAAAGTCATCCTGAATGTACTAGATTTGAGATTGAACGTGGTGAATGGCTGTGAAGAAGAAAAATTATGAATAATTCAGGCAATAAAAAAGCCCTTGCGAATTTCTTGGCGGAAAACAAAGGGCTTAGTATTGTCATCGCATGGAGCAATAAACTACATGAACAGTATGACGCAGTTAGTAGCTCAAAATCAAGTCTATGATGCAAGTGACGTTGCAGAAGGCTTTGCACTGGCTTATGAACAAGTTGCCGATATTGCGGCAATGTTGGATGCAATCCAACATAAGCAAGAGCGAACGATTGAATATCTGGCCAAGGTCTATAACGTACCTGAATCTGTATTCAAAGAATTGACTCGGCTTTTTCAGATTACTGAGAGCATGATTCAAGATTCCATGACTTTCAGTAAAGAGCAGGAAGACTCATATAAAAACTTAGATGAAGGGAAGGCTTCTTAACTTGTTGACCTCTACTGGAACCGCTTATTTAAGCGGTTTTTTTATGTTTTGAGAGCAGGTTTTCACTCAATCTATTGCTGTCAGAAAGGCAAATTCAAAGCTCACTGAAAAAAATGATATTGCGAATATTTTGTGAAAATTTTGTGAAGGTGAAATTTTCACCAACAAAAGATCCAAGCAAAACACTGGAAGATTCTATAAAATAAACGAAACTTTTCGCTCAATTTAAAATTTGGCTCTTTGTATAAATGACTGATATAGAAATAGAAACACATCCATTACAACCGTTTTTACCTGCGACTGCGAAGCTGCTGATGCTCGGCAGTTTTCCACCGCCACAAACTCGCTGGAAGATGGATTTTTACTATCCCAACTATCAAAATGATATGTGGCGAATCTTCGGTCTGATTTTTTTTAATGATAAAGATCACTTTTTAGATTTGCCCAATAAAAACTTTAAAGAACAACTGATCCGTGAGTTCTTGACTCAAATTGGAGTAGGAATCTTTGACACGGCTTATCAAGTGAAACGATTACAAGGTAATGCTTCTGATAAATTTTTAGAAATTGTCATGCCCACAGATTTATCCAAATTACTGGAGCAAATTCCATTGTGTCATACCATCATGACCACAGGCGATAAAGCGACAGATACGCTGATGCTGCACTTTCCAGAGCAAATCAGTAAGCCTATGATTGGACAGTCGGTGCAGGTAAGTTATGCTAATCGAGAATTGAATTTATACCGATTACCATCATCATCACGAGCCTATCCATTAGCACTGGAAAAGAAAGCTGAAGCCTATAAGCAATTTTTTGAACAAATTGGCTTGGTATAAATATAAATAAGAGGAAATAAATGCAGGATGTCGCAAGCCCAATTGATTTAAGAAATTTCGCTGATGCTTTGGAGTGGCAAGAAACGGCGAATATAAAAAGGCCGTGGCGCAAGGACTTCTTTGAGTATTATGCCAATCTCATTAGACAGCATGTTTCTGAACAATATCAGGTACTAGAACTTGGTTCTGGGCCTGGTTTTTTAGCCCAACATTTGCTCTCACAGCTTACTAACATTGAATATACTGCTTTTGATTTTTCAGAAGCGATGCATCAACTAGCACAAGAAAAGCTTAATACCACTGAAAGAGCACGGGCAACCTATATTGTTGGAAGCTTTAAAGCTGCTGATTGGCAGAATACATTCTCTCAGAAGTATGATTTGATTATTATCCATCAAGCATTACATGAGCTTCGACATAAATGTTATGCAACCGATTTCCATAAAATCGTAAAAACTTTATTAAAACCTCAAGGCCATTATTTAGTGTGTGATCATTTGTGTGCAGCACATGCGATGCAAAATGATCAGCTTTATATGACCAAACAAGAGCATTTGGATGCACTTGAACAGGCATCTTTTACACAGATCAAGATGCCGTTAGAGATAGAAGGGCTGTGTTTGTTTGAAATGACTTTGGATTAAGTTAAATGCGCCATCATCCGGGGATATTTAACCCATCTAAACGTATTGATTTTGAATTCTCTTACATGAGTAAATTCAGTCCAAATTAATTGACTGCCCTTTGTCCATTGTAGTGGTTTAGTCCGCCGATCAACTGCAAGCTTTTCCTGTTCAGTGGCTGGACGTAAATCACCAATTTCGACATATAAGCGTATGCCAAAATGATGATCAAAATGACCTTTGATGAAGGATTTTAACCAGAACCACTTATTGGTATTAATCGCTTGAATACAAGCTTTGGTGTTTTGAGCAAGGTTCTCACTTAGCTTTTCAGTATATGTATCAAAGAAATAAGCGGCCTGGTTGTCATTTAAAAAGATTGTACCTATCGGGGTGATGGTAGGCTGCCCTGAAGGGTCTACTGTTGCAATAGACGCATGCAAAGATGACTTTTGTGCAGCAGCAAATACCTGCTGAATATTTTTCCAATCTTTTTCTGAAATCATATGGCTATCTTTTATGTTAATTATAATCGTAACTTAGCACAGAATAATTAAAAAAATATCGCTCTTTAGAATGAGAAAAGAGGTCAATTCAGCAAATTAAATCTTATTGAATGGATGATTTACATCATCCATTCAACGGGAAAATAAGACACAAAGTGCATGGTAAAACGTTGGAATCTGGTACTTTCAGGGTCGTGGTGGTGCTCAATAACCTCACCATTTTCTTTATGTTCATACCAAACAATGTTACCGTCTTTATCTAATTTGAGTTGATAAGCCACTTGTAGCAAATGCTGATCCAGCATGGCGGTAATTTGGTCTTGTAAATGATCAGATTCCACCACTAAACCAACTTCTGTATTTAGATGAGCAGAGCGCGGGTCAAAGTTAAACGATCCAATAAAAACTTTTCCATCAACATCAAAAAATTTGGCATGCAAACTTGAGCGATTCTTGCCTTTAACCGGGATCACGCTCCCTGTCGCGATTTCATACCAAGTCCGTTTTTTACGTTCAATATTCGGTTTAAACTCATACAGTTGTACGCCATTTTGTAAAAGTGGTTTACGGTATTGGCTATAAAAAGAATGCACCACGGCGACATCATTCGCCACCAAGCTATTGGTTAGGACGCGGACTTTAATACCATCTTTGGAGAGTTGATTGAGGTAAGCAGTTCCTTGTTGCGTAGGAACAAAATAAGCCGAAACTAACTCCATATGTTGTTCTGGTTTACCCATAATTTTCAGAACTTGAGCATATAAAAGTTCCTGATCTTTGGCTTGTCCTAAGGCCTTATTCGGATGATCTGCGACAAAATGTGCTTTTGCCCATTGGATTGGATAGTTTTGTAGACGTAATTTTAAATAATCTTGAGCGGCTTCAAGTTTATCTTCGGTGGGTGTATCTACCTGATCTAAGGCTTTATAAGTATTTCTTAAACTTTCCAGTTGTTGGGGCGTACCAGAACCCATTAATTGCTCAGTTGAATAGCTGAGTTTATCTGACCAGAACTCATCGAAAACCTGTTCCGCGTGATCGACGGCTTTACCGTAGAACAAAATGTCCATGTCGCTAAACTGAAACTGGTCACTGGCCTCAAAGTATTCACTACTGATATTACGGCCACCTGTCACTGCAATTGAATGATCGGCAATAGTAAGCTTATTGTGCATACGATGATTAATCTGTTTTAGTCTAAAAACATAATCAATAAAGCGTAAGTGTCTAAATTTATAAGGATTGAAAATACGGATTTCAAAATTTGGATGTTGAGCAAGGGCTTTTAATGTTTTATCTAGTTTTATGCCATTCTGATCATCAATCAATAAACGGACTTTTACCCCACGATCAGCAGCTTTGAGCAACTCATGCAGCATCATGTTGCCGATCGCATCGTCATTCCAAATATAATATTGTAAATCCAGTTGATGCTTGGCATTTCGAATTAAATGAATACGGGAAGCAATACTTAAAAAGGCATCATCCAATGCTAAAAATGCAGTTAAACCTTTTTCAATATTAAGATCGGCTTGTGGATCATTCATCCACTTTGTTTTTGTATGCAAGGAGTTACTCCGATCATGGCTCTGATTGGGTGGCAAAGAACAGCCACCAATTCCTAACATGATAACAAGTGTCATTATCTTAAAATGGTATGAATTGTTTATCATTTTATTGATCAAGCGTGTGGGTCCAACAGTAATTTGTAGGTGATTGATTTTCTTATATATCTAAATGCCTGTTTGTTCCAAGGGTGAAATGTAATTATCAATATAATCAATTGTTTATTTCGAAGATTAGTTTTTTATTTATGTAAATTAGGTCCATGAAATATCATTTTATAGAATTAAAAACCATATATATTGAATTAATTTACTATACTGGTGTATAGTATATTTTTAGATTTAATGTGGTCGACATTATGCCTAAACAGTTAGAGGATAAAAAAAAGATTCTCACACGTGTAAGACGAATCCAAGGTCAAGTTCAGAGTGTGGAACGGGCTTTGGAAAATGACACAGAATGTGCTGATATCTTGCAGCAAATCTGTGCAGTTCGTGGTGCATTAAATGGTTTGATGACGGAACTTCTCGAAATTCACCTCAAAGACACTTTAGTTGTCGGTGAGTCATCTGAGTTGCAACGCAGTCAAGAGCTCATTCAAGTCAGTAAAATTCTTAAATCTTATTTAAAGTAAATTAGGGGCAGCTGACATTTCACAGATGCTTGTGACAGAAGGGATTTTTTAAGCGGTACAAGGCAGGGTTTGTGAAACTTAGTGATTCTAAGTCAGCAAAACCTAACGCTGTAACGATAAAAAATCTAACTGTCCCGTAGGGTTATGGCTAAAACTTCCGTAAACTGCGTTATGAAACTTGACAAGGGAGCCGCCTTTGCCTGTCTTTCATGCCTTGTTTATTTACGGAGCTTTAATTGCTCCTCATTTAGCCGATAACACAATGCATGGTTGAAATATCAACTGACCCAAAGGAGTGTCATTGTGATTAAATCTCGTGCAGCCGTTGCTTTTGCCGCAGGCGAACCATTACAAATCGTAGAGCTTGATGTTGAACCACCTAAAGCGGGTGAAGTCCTGATTAAAATTACCCATACTGGTGTGTGCCATACCGATGCCTTCACTTTATCAGGTGATGATCCTGAAGGTGTTTTCCCCGCAGTACTTGGACATGAAGGTGCAGGGGTTGTGGTGCAAGTTGGTGAAGGTGTGACCAGTGTTGCAGTCGGTGACCATGTGATTCCATTGTATACCGCTGAGTGTAAAGAATGCTTATTCTGTAAATCGGGAAAAACCAATTTATGCGTTGCTGTTCGTGCAACTCAAGGTAAAGGCGTAATGCCAGATGGCACAACACGTTTCTCTTATAATGGCCAACCGATTTATCACTATATGGGGTGTTCAACCTTTAGTGAATACACCGTTGTTGCAGAAGTGTCTCTGGCAAAAATTAACCCTGAAGCCAACCACGAACAAGTATGTTTACTCGGTTGTGGTGTAACCACAGGGATTGGTGCTGTACATAACACGGCAAAGGTACAAGAGGGTGATAGCGTTGCCATCTTTGGTTTAGGTGGTATTGGCCTCGCAGCAGTGCAAGGTGCGCGTCAAGCCAAAGCTGGACGTATTATTGTTATTGATACCAATCCTGATAAATTTGAACTGGCAAAACAGTTTGGCGCAACTGACTTCTTAAATCCAAAAGATTATGATCAGCCGATTCAACAAGTCATTGTTGAAATGACAGGTTGGGGCGTTGACCATTCTTTTGAATGTATTGGCAATACCAATGTCATGCGTTCGGCACTGGAATGTGCACACCGTGGTTGGGGCCAATCAGTGATTATTGGCGTTGCGGGTGCGGGTCAGGAAATTTCAACGCGTCCATTCCAGTTGGTGACAGGGCGTAAATGGATGGGAACTGCTTTTGGTGGGGTAAAAGGCCGTAGCCAATTACCGAAAATGGTGGAAGATGCAATGAAAGGTGAAATTGAATTGGCACCATTTGTAACGCATACCATGCCATTGGATGATATTAATCATGCCTTTGACTTAATGCATGAAGGTAAGTCGATCCGTACCGTGATTCATTTCTAATTTAAAAATGATAGGATTTGATGATGTCAAATACATCATCAAATCTTGGGTAATATGAAATGTCAAAAGCACAATTAAAGCTACATGTGCGAATCTTATCTGATGAGCAGATTGCTTTTGGTCCGGGTAAAGCTGAGCTACTTGAAGCAATCCATCGTACAGGATCAATATCCCAAGCCGCGAAATCTATGAAAATGAGTTATCGCCGTGCATGGCAATTGGTGGATACCATGAACCAATGCTTTCATTCTAATCTGGTCGATACCCAAACGGGTGGAACGCATGGTGGTGGTGCAGTGCTAACCGAATTGGGGCAAGTGGTGCTCAAGAAGTTTAGAGCCATGGAGCAGCAAGCAACTCAGGCTGTCGCAACTGAGTTTGAAGATTTAGCCAACTATCTGAAAGTAAATAAATAATCTTATAAATATAAATAATTTAAATAGCATTTCATGGTCTTTGTTTTGATCCTTTCTCTCTCAATAAAAATTTGCTGAGTTATAGCGCATCGGTATTTTTGCCGAATCTTTTTAGCACCATCATTAAACCATTCAAACGAATTAGCATTTTAGTTTTTTTATTAAGCCATTAATTTATATATTAAAAATATTTTTGGCACGCTTTCTGCTTCTATCTATTCAAACTTGTATACAAGATAGGATTCATAAAGTGAGCGAAATAAAAACTTTAGGCTGGACAATTTCTGAATGGCAAACAGCGTATTTAAAGCAAGAAATTCAACTCGATATTTTGCAGGAGCTAGTTTCAGCACTTGATCCAAAGGATGTTGCTTGGATTTCTCTTGCGAGTACAGATTTAGTTGAGCAACAAATCCAATCTTTAAAGCAACTGACTCAAGATACAGAAAATCTGCAAAAACAATTTCCTCTCTATGGTGTGCCATTTGCAGTCAAAGACAATATTGATGTCGCTGGTTTTGTTACCACAGCAGCATGCAAGGCATTAAATCGTGTTGCAACACAAGATGCTGAAACGGTTCGATTACTTAAACAAGCAGGAGGGATTGTCGTTGGTAAAACCAATCTTGATCAATTTGCCACAGGCTTAGTTGGCACACGTTCACCCTTTGGGGCTGTACCGAATAGTTTTAAACCTGAATATGTCAGTGGTGGTTCAAGTTCAGGTTCTGCCAGTGTGGTAGCAAGAGGTTTAGTTCCATTTTCTTTAGGAACTGATACCGCTGGATCAGGTCGTGTGCCTGCAGTATTCAATAACATAGTCGGTTTAAAGCCAACCAAGGGCCGCTTTTCTAATCGTGGCCTATTACCCGCAGTAAAAAGTATTGATTGTATTTCAATCTTTGCTCTTACAGTCGCTGATGCTGAATTGGTGGCTGCTCAGGTCGAAGCTTATGACACTTTAGATAGCTATTCACGTCAGCATCCTAAAAATGTACCTGCACGTTTTTCCAGCAAATTGAAATTTGCCATTCCGAATAAATTGAACTTTTTTGGTGACAAGCAAGCAGAAAAAGCCTTTCAACACACCATTCAATTACTGGAAAGCTTAAATGCTGAAATTACACCGATTGATTTTTCTGCTTTTGAGCAACTTGCAGCACAACTTTATCAAGGTCCTTGGGTGGCAGAACGCACTGCAGCGGCTGCCGATCTCCTCAAAACCAATGCTGCTGATTTTGATCCAACCGTTTTAGAGATTATTCAACACGGTGAAAAATATTCTGCGGTGGATGCCTACAACGCTGAATATTTAAAACAGGATTTGACTCGAAAAATCCAAGCTAGCTTGGCTGAGTTTGATGCCTTGATCGTACCAACTTCACCAACGATTTATACCATTGAACAAATGCAACAGCACCCGATTGAGTATAACGCGCATTTCGGCACGTATACCAATTTCACCAACCTCGCTGATTTAAGTGCCTTGGCATTACCTGCAGGCTTTAGAGCTGACAACTTACCTTTTGGTATCACCTTAATTGCACCTGCTTGGCATGATGCAGCCTTGGTGCATTTCGGCAAAGCATGGCAGAACTATTTAGCACTGAAACTCGGTGCTTTAGATAAGACATTAGCTGTAGCAAGTGCACCAACTTTGTTGTCTCCTCACCATATTCGTGTTGCGGTTGTAGGGGCACATCTAACGGGAATGCCACTGAATTTTCAACTCACCACACGTGGTGCCGTGCATGTCGAAACCACCAAAACCTCTCAGGATTATGCGCTGTATGCCTTGAATGGCACGGTTCCGCCAAAACCTGGTTTGGCTCGTCAGCAAGATGGACAAAGCATCATTGTCGAGCTATGGGATGTACCAACAGCACGCTTCGGTGAGTTTGTGGCAGAAATTCCAACCCCATTGGGCATGGGCAATGTCGAACTAGAGGATGGTCGTTGGGTTAAAGGCTTTATTTGTGAACCCTATGGCTTAGGCGATGCAGAGAATATCAGCCATTTTGGCGGTTGGAGAGCGTATATCCAGCACCGTAACAGCCAAGCAGATCAGCAACCCGCCAATACAGCCAATTAATTTTTAGGGGGAAATCATCATGTTTAAGACCGTACTTATTGCAAACCGTGGTGAAATTGCTGTTAGAGCAATTCGAACGCTGAAAAAATTAGGCATTACCAGTGTCGCGGTTTATTCGGACAGCGACCGTTATGCACAGCATGTACAGAATGCAGATGTCGCAATTGCACTGGATGGTTTAAAACCAGCTGATACTTATTTGAGTATCGAAAAACTGATTCAAGCCGCTAAACAGACTGGAGCAGAAGCAATTTTTCCGGGCTATGGTTTTCTGTCTGAGAGTGCAGATTTCTCTCGTGCTTGTGAAGAAAATAACATTGCCTTTATGGGGCCAACTGCAGAACAGATTCTAGAATTTGGTCTAAAACACCGTGCACGTGAACTTGCAGCAGCGGCTCATGTACCAATGACCCCTGGTACAGGTTTGTTGGACAGTTTGGAGGAAGCCTTGACTGCAGCTGAGCGGATTGGTTATCCAATCATGCTCAAAAGCACTGCGGGTGGTGGTGGTATTGGCCTCACTCGTTGCGACACCCAACAAGCACTGGCCGATGCTTATGAAAGCGTGAAACGCCTCGGTGAGCAGTTCTTTAAAGATGCGGGTGTCTTTATTGAATGTTTTATTGATAAAGCACGTCATGTTGAAGTACAGATTTTTGGTGATGGTAAAGGTCAAGTAGTGGCGTTTGGTGAGCGTGATTGCTCATTGCAACGCCGTAACCAAAAAGTGGTTGAAGAAACACCTGCGGCGAACTTACCTGAAGCAACTCGTAAAAAGCTACATCAAGCTGCAGTTGAACTGGGTCGCTCTGTGAATTACCGCAGTGCAGGAACGGTTGAATTTATTTATGATGCCAAGCGGGATGAATTTTATTTCCTTGAGGTGAATACCCGTTTACAGGTAGAGCATCCAGTCACGGAAATGGTGACAGGTCTTGACTTGATCGAGTGTATGCTCAAAGTCGCGGCTGGCGATGCATTGGATTGGGACTATCTCAGCAATATCCAACCGCAAGGGGCTGCGATTGAAGTCCGAGTTTATGCCGAAGATCCTGTGAAAAATTTCCAGCCAAGTCCAGGTGTGCTCACCGAAGTGTCATTTCCCGAAGGTATTCGTGTTGATACTTGGGTGAAAACAGGGACTGAAATTTCTCAGTATTTTGATCCAATGATTGCCAAGATTATTGTGCATGCGGAAGATCGAGCTACTGCGATTGAAAAATTAAAAGTAGTGTTAGCGGAAACGCGTTTAAATGGCATCAGCACCAACTTGGATTATGCCCGTGCCATAGTATCAGACCAGCGATTTGAATCGATGCAAATCTGGACACGCATGCTTGACGATTTCAGCTATTCGCCAAAAGTCATTGAGGTGATCCAAGCAGGTACATTGAGTTCAATTCAAGACTATCCTGGGCGTACAGGCTATTGGGATATCGGTGTACCACCATCAGGTCCTATGGATGATTATGCCTTCCAACTGGCCAATCGTATTGTGGGTAATGATGCAAAGGCAGCGGGTTTTGAGTTTACTTTAGTAGGTCCAAGCTTAAAGTTCCATGCCGATACCACCATTGCACTCACAGGCGCAAGCTGTACTGCTATGTTGGATGATCAACGCATTGCTTTTTGGCAACCGATTAAGGTCAAAGCAGGTCAAATTTTAAAAGTTGGTCAAGTGGCTTCAGGCTGCCGTACTTATTTAGCCGTGCGTGATGGTCTTGATGTACCCTTATATTTAGGTAGCCGATCAACATTTGCATTAGGTAATTTTGGTGGTCATGCTGGCCGGACTTTACGTGTTGGTGACATGATCAAAATGGTCGATGCAGAACTTGCCAGTGCGGAACTACCACTGGCAACAGATGCACCACAAGCCTTATCCAAAGATCTCATTCCAGAATACAGCAATGAATGGGAAATCGCCGTGTTGTATGGACCGCACGGTGCGCCTGATTTCTTTAAACCTGAATATGTGGAAGAGTTTTTTGCTTCTGAGTGGACGGTTCACTTTAACTCAAACCGTTTAGGCGTCAGACTATCAGGTCCGACACCGAGCTGGGCCAGAGAGAATGGCGGGGAGGCAGGCCTACATCCATCCAATGTGCATGACTGTGAATATGCCATTGGTGCGATCAACTTTACAGGTGATTTCCCTGTGATTTTGGCAAAAGATGGCCCAAGTTTAGGCGGCTTCGTTTGTCCAGTGACTATTGCCAAAGCTGAACTGTGGAAAGTAGGTCAACTGAAAGCCGATGACAAGATCCGTTTTTACCCAATCACGGCAGAGCAAGCCAATGCATTAGAACGGAAACAAATCGACAATATTCAGAACTTTGCAGATGCCATCAAGGTCGTTGAAACCATTGAACCTGCTCAAGACGTGTTTACCACTATTTTGGCTCAACGTGAACCAACTGATTTATCACCAAAAACCGTTTATCGCCAAGCGGGTGATAGCTATATCTTGCTTGAATATGGTGAAAATGTTTTAGATTTGGCACTTCGTTTACGTGTACATCAATTGATTCAAATGATCCGTGATGCCAATCTTGCAGGTGTTTTGGAACTGTCACCAGGTGTGCGTTCACTACAAATTAAATATGATGGTCTGGTGATTCCTCAAGCTGAGCTCATTCATCAATTGCTTAAACTTGAAGAACAAATGGGTGATTTAAGCCAGCTCAAAATCCCATCGCGTATTGTGCATTTGCCAATGGCGTTTGAGGACAGTGCGACTTTAGGTGCAGTAGAGCGTTATCAGGAAAGTGTTTGCGCCAAAGCGCCGTGGTTACCGAATAACGTTGATTTTATCCAACGTATTAACGGACTAGCACATCGTGATGAAGTCAAAGATATTATTTTTGATGCCAACTACTTAGTGTTAGGTTTAGGCGATGTCTATCTGACAGCGCCATGTGCGGTACCGATTGATCCACGTCACCGTTTACTCAGCTCTAAGTACAATCCTGCACGTACTTTTACTGCGGAAGGCACTGTCGGTATTGGCGGGATGTACATGTGTATTTATGGCATGGATTCACCGGGTGGTTATCAGTTGATTGGGCGGACGCTACCGATCTGGAATAAGTTTAAAAAGAACAAGCAATTTGGTGATAAGCAATGGTTCTTGCAATTCTTTGACCAGATTAAATATTTCCCTGTGACTGAAGCTGAATTGAATGAATGGCGTGCAGATTTTGAAAATGGTCGTGCTCAGATTCAGATTGAAGAAACCGAGTTTGACTATGCAGACTATGTACAATTCTTGGACAATGAAGCGGAAAGTATCGCGGCATTTAAAGACAAGCAACAACAGGCCTTTAGCACTGAGGTGAGCCGTTGGAAAGAAGAGTTTGCTGCGCAACCTGAACAACATATTGAGCAAACCAATCATGTTGATTACAGCCATCTTTCTTCTTTAAATGCATCAATGACAGGGAATATCTGGAAGATCTTTGTGGAACATGGTCAAGAGATCAAAAAAGGTGAAACTGTTGCTATTATTGAAGCCATGAAAATGGAGTTACCTGTCTATGCGGAAGAGGATGGTATTGTTAAAGCCATTATTTGCAGAGCAGGGCAAACAGTACACAGTGGTGAACCATTGGTCTATATGGAATAAGCTTGAATGAAAGAAGTGAATATCAACATAAAAAGCACAACCAAAGGCTCAGACAATCTGTCTGAGCTGGTTTACCAACGCATCAAGAATGACATCTTTGATTTCAAATTGATGCCAGGTGAACGCTTTACTGAGTCTGAAGTTGCCAAAGCCTATGATGTGAGTCGTACCCCAATCCGACAAGCCTTATATCGTTTGCAACAAGAGGGCTATGTTGATGTGAGCTTTCGGAGCGGTTGGCAGATTCGGCCGCTCAATTTTCGTTACTATGAAGAGCTCTATGATGTTCGTATTGTTTTGGAAAAAGATTCGATTCGTAAACTCTGTCAGATTGACCACCACAATTCGGTTGAGCTGTCAGTGCTAAAAGACCTCTGGTTAGTACAACCTTCTGAATATTTAAAAGACATTAAACAGCTTTCCCAGCAAGATGAGGATTTTCATTGTGCTTTGGTCCGTGCTTCGGGAAATAATGAAATGGCGAGGATTCATCGGGATTTGAGTGAGCGTATTCGGATTATTCGCCGTTTGGATTTTTCTAAAGATTATCGGATTGAAGCAACTTATCAGGAACATCAAAAAATCTTAGGTTTTATTTTCGATCGACAAACTGAACAAGCGATCAATGCGATTGAAGCGCATATCATGCAAAGTCGTGATGAAGTGAAAAAGATTACTTTGCAGATGTTGGATTCGAGTCAGTTTTATTAGAATTAGATTATGTTAAGCCTTTTAGGGTTTTTATGGATAACTGGAAATATGCGCTGATAGCATCTGTTGTAACTGTAGTTGGAATGAATCTGATTTCTACATTCACTAGTTTTAGACTATAGAAGCTATCCATAAATGCTTTTTAGTATCAAGTATAGGTTTCTGCATTCTTGTTGTACTAGGATGCCGTTCTAATAAGATAGATTTTGATGATTGTCCATGGGTGGTGTATTGATGAAATTTCTGAACCTAGAAATAATTATAATTGGCTTGGGAGTAGATGTATTCATGGTTAAATAGTACTTTCAATGTGAGAATTCATGGAAAATCAGAGTATTAAAATGGAAGAATTATCGAGAGAAAGTTTAGAACAGATTTTAGATAATTGTTCGAAAACGACCAAAGGACCTTGGATTTCATATGTAGAGGGCAGAGATCATGAATCAGGATCCAATTTTATTATGACAGGCGATGATGATATCGAGTTAACAGGAGCGACTATTGCCGATCAGGATTTTATTGCAAATGCAAAACAAGATATTCCAAAGTTAGTTGTAGAAATTTTTAGACTTAGAACACTTTTAGGAATGGATCAAAAATAACGAATTAATAAGGGGATATCTAGGTTTAAGGACAATCTGTTCCCAGTTAGATCACATTAAAACTCTCTTTTCCATGCCTAATTCTGCATAAAACTAACAGTTTTTATCTGTTTGCTATTTAATAATAAAAATCACATTTCAAATCATCAGATAACGCATGATGAATGACCAAACGTTAATCAATTTATTTCTAAAACTGGTACATAAAGAAGGTTTTTTTTCCACTTCGATTGATGGCATTACCTTGATGCGTGTTGACCACAACACACCACCGATTGCAGTATTACAAGAACCAACCCTCGTGTTTGTATTGCAAGGCCAAAAGCGCGGTTATATCGGCACAGAAACTTATTCATTCAAGCAAAGTGAATGTTTAATTGTCTCAGTTTCGATGCCCTTTGACTGTGACACCATTGCCAGTCCAGAAGCACCGATGATTGCGATCAGCATGAAGTTAGAGGCAGATACTGTAAATGAGCTACTGGCTAAAACCTATTTTGAAAATTACCGATTTAAACCACTGACCACAGGGATGAGTGTGATTCAGTATGATCAAACCGTATCAAGTATCTTGATTCGACTGTTAAATATTCTGACTTCTGAACAGGATGTATTGATCTTGGGAGATCAAATTAAACGGGAGTTGCTTTATCGGGTCATCCAACATTCAGGTGCGGACGCATTAAATGGTTTGATTGCTCAAGGGAACCTGAGACCGATTTATAAAATTTGTGAATATATTCAACATCATTTTACCGAGAAGTTAACAGTTGAGATGCTGGCAGAGCAAGCCAATATGAGTACTTCTGCATTTCATAAAGCCTTTAAACAAGTCACACAATATTCACCATTGCAATATTTAAAAGTGGTTCGGTTGCATAAGGCAAAACAATTGTTGCAAAACGCAGACCAAAGTGTGGCTCAGGCGGCTTATGCTGTTGGATATCAGAGCTCTTCTCAATTTAGCCGAGAATTTAAAAAGCAGTTTGGTTTTCCGCCCAAGCATGCTGAATCGAATACTGAAATGGAGTCATGATCAGATGAATCAAAATAGCGTAGAACAAATGAAATATATCGAAATTACACAAGCGGGTGGTCCT
Source organism: Acinetobacter sp. Ac_3412 (assembly GCF_013072675.1). Lineage (NCBI taxonomy): Bacteria > Pseudomonadati > Pseudomonadota > Gammaproteobacteria > Moraxellales > Moraxellaceae > Acinetobacter > Acinetobacter sp. Ac_3412. The sequence continues at coordinate 499,181 of NZ_LXUJ01000007.1, forward strand.
GAGGTTTTACACGTGACCCAAGGGCCTCGACCAGAGATTAAAGCAGATGAAGTGCTCATCGAAGTCTACGCAACGGGGATTAATAGACCTGACATTTTACAGCGCCAAGGCCTGTATCCAATGCCTAAAGGGGTCACACCCATACCTGGTCTAGAAGTATCGGGCGTGATTGTTCAAATTGGTGAACACGTCACACAGTTCAAAGTCGGTGATAAAGTCTGTGCACTCACCAATGGAGGTGGTTATGCCGAATACTGTGCAGTACCTGCCAATCAAACCTTAAAAATTCCAAAGAATCTGAGTTTTGTCGAAGCTGCGGCTATTCCTGAAACCTATTTTACAGTTTGGGCGAATTTGTTTCAGATAGGACAATTAAATAAGAATGAAACCGTGTTGATTCATGGTGGAGCCAGTGGTATTGGTTCTACAGCAATCAGCTTATGCCATGCAATGGGCATCAAAAACTTCTCCACGGTTGGAAGTGATGACAAAGTTGAAAAGTTAGCTTCGGTGTCACAGGTAATTAACTACAAAACACAGGACTTTGAAAAAGAAGTTTTGGCTCAAACGGATGGCCAAGGTGTAGATGTGATTTTGGATATTATTGGCGCCGCTTACTTTAATCAAAATCTGAGATTATTAAAGCGTGATGGTCGATTGGTGATTATCGGTTTTATGGGTGGTCGAAAAGTTGATGGCTTTGATATACAAGAATTGATGTTAAAACGGGCTGTTGTCACAGGTTCGACCATGCGTGCTAGAACCAATGCTGAAAAAGCTCAAATTACTCAAGAACTTGAGCAGTTTGTCTGGCCTTTAATTGAAGCGGATCAATGCAAGCCAATGATCTATAAAACTTTTGCATTTGATGAAGTAGCTCAGGCACATCAATGTCTGGAAAGCAGCCAACATACGGGCAAAGTGGTACTCGAAATTAAGTCTGAATTTGCCTAATTGTGTTCAATCCATGCCTGTTCATACTCAAAACTTGAGTGTGGCAGGTGACTCAAGCAGTATGCATATAAACATAACGACCTGATGAGGAATCTCAAAATGACAACAAATCCTGATGATCGCAACCCAAGTCCAGACCATGCAGAAGATAATGCTTTTTTCCCATCGCCATATTCGCTGAGCCAATACACCTCGGCAAAAACAGATTACGATGGCACGACTTACCAAAATCCGTACCAAGGCGACAAACGGATTTTAATGATTGCAACCGATGAACGTTATATCTTGATGCAAAACGAAAAATTCTTTTCTACGGGAAATCATCCTGTTGAAATGTTATTGCCAATGTTCCACTTGGATAATGCGGGCTTTGCCTTTGATGTGGCAACACTTTCAGGCAATCCAGTTAAGTTGGAAATGTGGGCGATGCCGAATGAAGAACAGGTGGTCTTAAATACCTACAAGAAATATGAAAAGCAACTCAAAGCGCCGCTCAAGTTAGCAGATATTCTGGAACAAGCTTTAAGTACAGATTCACCTTATGCAGGTATCTTTATTCCGGGTGGACATGGTGTTCTTGCTAAGATTCCTGAAAGCAAAGAAGTCAAACAGCTATTAAAGTGGGCCATTAAAAATGATAAATATGTGATCACGCTATGTCATGGGCCAGCTTCATTGCTTGCAGCAGCTGTAGATGAAGATCCGCAAGATTATATTTTTAAGGACTACAAGATTTGTGTGTTTCCTGATTCCCTAGATAAAGGTGCAAATATTGATATCGGCTATATGCCAGGACAATTGCCTTGGTTGGTGGGTGAGAATCTCGAAAAACTAGGTGTCGAAATCTTAAATAAAGGCATCACAGGGCAGGTTCATCAAGATCGTAAACTATTAACAGGTGATAGCCCATTGGCTTCGAATAATCTTGGAAAACTTGCCGCGACAACTTTATTGGCAGATCCTGATCTTCAATAAACCTTGTTAATGGAATATCTAAAAGCCTAGCTTAATTGCTAGGCTTTTATTTTTTATGAATTCGGCGAAACGTCTTAAAGCATCTTTTTGCAGACCCATCTTGTACCAAAAGCTGAATTCTTATATTGATCTATTGTAGAAATGAACATTGAAATGACACCAAAATTACATTTATGTCATTCAAAACTATTTAAAGTTGTACAACGTTATTATCTTCTTAAGCAGGGCTTTAACAGGTTTAAGATGAAAATATTACTAGTCGAAGATGAGCAAAAAATAGGGAGTTATCTTAACCAAGCATTATCAGAAGCAGGTTATATGATCGATTGGGTCACAGATGAAATAACAGGTAAGCATCTCGCGCTATTGTTTAATGAATATGATTTAGTGGTATTGGATGTCATGTTTGCTGGTTTAAATGGCTGGAACATTCTGCATGATGTTGGAAAGAATGGAAAAACTATGCCTATTTTGTTTTTGATTGCACGTGATCAAATTGAAGAGCGAATGAAAGGGCTTGGCCTTTCTTTTACCTTGGTAGAGCTTCTCACACGGATCAAAGGTCTATTGAGTAGAGAGCAGTGGAATCATGAAATCAACCGAATTTGTGTTGCCGACCTTGAACTTGATTTATGGAAACGCAGTGTAAGCCGAGCGGGAAAACGGATTAATCTTACAGCTCAAGAATATGCATTGATTGAGTTATTCATGAGTAGACGTGGAGAGGTCTTACCTAGAGCATTAATCGCTTCACAGATATGGGATATAACCCACGATGCAGACACTAAAATGATTGAAGTGGCGATTAGTCGTTTAAGAAATAAGATTGACCGTAATTTTCTTCCTAAACTCATCCATAACATTTATGGAATGGGTTATGTATTGGCAGAATGGCATGGGGCACTAAAAAATAAAGAAAAAGAAGATGTTCCTGAATGAACATTACTCAATATTAAATTCTGTGCTTAGAAATAAATTTGTCAGCTAAGTGACAACTTAACTCCATGCTTTGGGTTAAAGTGTTGTTGTTAAGAAATAGAATCCAGCAAGGAAAATCAATGAAAATATGTATTTATGGGGCTGGAAATATTGGATGTTATCTTGGTGGGCGATTAGCAGCAACAGGGTATGATATTGATTTTATTGTACGCCCGAAAATACAACAACAGTTGCAATGTTATGGACTGACTGTTTCGGACTATCTAGGTGAAAAAAATATTGTTCCAGCGAGTAAGCTACAACTTAGTACTGATCCAAACATTGCTGCTCAAGCTGATATCATTTTTGTCTGTGTAAAGTCTGCCGCAACTGAACAAGTTGCACATGAGTTAAAAGATATTTTAAAGAAAAACACCATCATCATTAGTTTTCAGAATGGTTTAAGTAATGTTGGCATCCTAAAACAAGTGTTGTTTGACCATACAATTCTTGAAGGTATGGTACCTTTTAATGTCGCTGCTTTAGGAAATGGAATTTTTCATCAAGGTACAGAAGGCGCTTTGTATGTGAAAAAACATGCTGGTTTGAATGAGCTTGTTGCCGCATTTGATGGCGCTCAGCTTGAACTGACACTTGAAGATGATATGCAGGCGATTCAATGGGCAAAGTTATTATTGAATTTCAATAATTCAATTAATGCTTTATCTCAGCTTCCACTCAAGCAACAACTTTCTATTCGAGCCTATCGTCAATGTTTGGCAATGGCACAGATTGAAGCTCTAGAGCTACTTAAAATCGCAAAAATTAAGCCTGCACAATTGACCGCTTTACCAGCACAGTTCGTGCCATTTGTATTAAAACTGCCTAATACGATTTTCAATCTGCTGAGCAAGAAAATGCTGGCAATTGATCCGTTGGCACGATCATCAATGGCAGATGATCTTATGGCGGGGCGAGCAACGGAAATTGACTGGATTAATGGTGAAGTTGTCCGTTTAGCAACGCAACTAAATTTAAAAGCGCCAATCAATCAAAAGCTTATTGAGTTAATTAAACAAGCTGAAATAACACCCAAAGCATGGTCAGCCAAAGCACTTAGCGATCAGTTGGAAGCGGTGAATAAAACTGGATTTAAATAAAAGCCATAGCATATTTCTTTATACGCTATGGCGGTGATGGTTTAAAAAAATTAGGCTTTTATCGTTTCCTGAGCGCCAAATCTCGTAATCAAAGTCCCAAAGATAGTCGCGAAAATATACATAAAAATTGAGTAGACCGCAGCAGGCATGGCAATGGTGGTACTCGCCATAATGGTGAGTGCAATGGTCATGGCCAGCGTACTATTATGAATACCAATCTCAAACGCGCATGCACGAGCTTGATAAGAGCTGATTCCAAACAGTCGTGGTACAAAATAACCGACACATAGACTAATTGCACAAAATAAGGCAGTTGCAAAGCCAATTTGCCCGATATATTCGATCAGGTTATTTCGTTCTTTTATAATTGCGCCAAGGATGATAATGACAAGAAAAACCACCGCAAAGATGCGCACAGGGCGATTCAGTTTTTCTGCGGTATGCGGCGCATAATGACGGATTAGCATCCCAATACAAACAGGGACCAGAATGATGGCAAAGACTTGCAGGACTTTTGCAAATTGTAGTCCGACTTGTTGGCCTTCATTCATAAAATGCAAAATTGAGAAATTGACAATAAACGGTAAAAAGATGGCGGCAATAATGGCATTAATTGCGGTTAATGTAATATTTAGTGCGATATCACCTTTATACAAATAGCTGAATAGATTTGCGGTTGATCCACCAGGAGAAGCGGCAAGTAACATCAAACCGACTGCCAGAAGCGGCGGTAAAGCCAATATTTTACAAATTAAAAATGCAATGCCGACCAATAAAATAAGCTGACAAAACAAAGCAATGATCACCGCTTTGGGATGTTTGCTTACTCGTGCAAAGTCTTTGAGTGTGAGCTCCAAACCCAGCCCGGCCATGACAATCGCCAAGGCGATCGGTAGAAAAAGTGTGATTAGTCCAGAATCCATAAGCAGTCCTTCTTTTAGATCAATATTATTTTTCCAATTTTCTGGTTGTTTTGTCTGATCAGATTACAACTTACCGGTATCTAAGTTGATATAGTTCACATCTGAGCAAGACCTATAAACAGCAGTATTTAGCAATACTTTAAATTTTTACTATGCAAAGTAATGAATTAGCACATTTAGGTTATTAATTCTAATGATTTGTTTAGCTTAAATACTTTATTCACTTTTGCAAAAACTATTTGTGCGATAGTGCACAATTTGATTGAATTAAAATATGAAAATTAATAGGAGAAAAATCACTTTTTTTGCAAAAATTACATTTCTATAACGCTTCGGCTTTTTGGCATTTTACTATTTTTATGCTCATAAATAGATTAGAAAAGTAAGATGATTAAACTAAATGGTAAAAATATTAGTGAAGCTGAATTTAATAATTTATTTAAATTAAACAATAATATAGGTTTAATTTTTTACAAATGAAAACACGAATCATTTATGCTTGTGCTAAAATTTCACAAATCTTTAATAAAAGCTTTATACCATTCGAACAATTGGCAGAAATAGAAAAATGATATGCACAAATGGTCAATGACATATTATTCCATTAAGAATGATAATTTGCGCCAATTATTACATTGTAACTATTTATTTATACACAATTAAGTGAAAAGTTACGTGAAAAGATGACCATTTAACCGTGGCTCAAAATAAAAACTGTATATTACAAAATAGCGGAATAAATATGGATAACGTAGCTCAGCTCGAAACTGATACTAATTTCCAAAGTCGAAAAAAAATAACTTGGGTTGTGTTTAGTGTACTCATCTTATTTCTGATCTTAGGCATCGCGTATTATTTTTTGGTCTATCGATTCTATCAATCTACCGATAATGCCTATGTCCAAGCTGATGTCACTTGGGTGATGCCAAAAATCTCAGGTGAAGTCGTTGAATTGATTATTAATGACAATCAGTTTGTGAAAAAAGGAGAAGCTTTGGCTATTTTAGATCATCGTGATTATCAGGCACGTTATGATCAGGCGAAATCAGTAGTCACCTTAAAACAAGCTGCGCTTGCTGTTCAGCAACAGAATGAAAAGTCTGCAAAATCATCGATTAGTGAAGCCAATAGTGGTGTGGTTGCTGCCCAAGCAGATTTATCTCGTTTGAAAAAAGATTTCAATCGTTATCAAGATTTACTCAAAGACGGGGTGATTACCCGACAAAATTTTGAAGGCATACAATCCCAATATTTAACGGCTCAAGCACAGTTGAGTAAAGCCCAGGCCTCAGTCAATGCCGCTGAGGCACAGCTCGGCAGTTTACAAGCCAGTCGTGCACAGTTACTGGCAGATATTCAGAACGCTAATGCTACCTTAGACCTGTACCAGATTGATCTTTCATCCTCAAAAGTGATTAGCCCTGTTACAGGAAAGGTCGGCAGTCTTTCGATTCAGAAGGGTTCTCGTGTTTCACCACAAACACGTTTAATGGCAATTATTCCTGAGAAAAGTTTGTATGTACAAGCAAACTTTAAAGAAACCCAAATCGAGAAAATGCATATTGGGCAGGAAGTTAAATTAAAAATTGATGCTTATCCAAGTCTGACTTATACAGGGAAAATCGAAAGCTTTTCTCCAGCATCTGGCGCGACCTTTTCACTCATGCCACCAGACAACGCCACAGGAAATTTCAATAAAGTGGTGCAACGTATTCCTGTGCGGATAGCAATTGATTCGAGTCCACATATTGACCTTATAAAACCTGGAATGTCCGTCAGCGCGACTGTTGATTTAAGAACTTAATCAGAAAAGTTTTGGATATAAGAAAATGAATAAACCGAACCAAGATGAGTGGAAGTTTGCGCCAAAAACAGCTTGGCTGATTTTTGCTGCCATGATTTTTGGTAATTTCATGGCAATTCTGGATATTCAAATTGTTGCAAGTTCTTTGAATGAAGTACAGGCAGGCATGAGTGCTAGCCGTTACGAAGTGACATGGGTGCAAACGGTTTATTTGATTGCTGAAATTATTGCAATTCCAATGTCCAGTATCGTCTCTCGGGTGCTCTCGACTCGAATTTATTACACTATTTGTGCGATTGGATTCACGATTAGTTCTTTGCTGTGTGCTTTGGCATGGAATCTGGAAAGCCTATTGGTATTTCGCGCCATTCAGGGTTTTATGGGCGGCGGCATGATTCCTACCTCAATGACAGCGTTATACCTGCTTTTTCCTGAAGCAAAACGTGCATTGCCGTTGGTGATGTTTGGCATGATCAGTACTTTAGGTCCAGCCATTGGCCCAACTATTGGTGGTTGGTTGACCAATAATTTCTCATGGCACTGGATGTTCCTGATTAACATCATCCCCGGTATTTTGATTGCGACAATTATTTACTCTGGACCAAATATAGACCGCGCCAATTATTCACTGATCAAAAGTATGGACTGGTTCAGTTTGATTGGTATGGCCATGTTTTTAGGTGGTTTAGAGTATTTCTTGGATGAAGGGGCGCGACATGATTGGCTCGCCGATACAGGTGTGCGTGTTGCATTTATCATTTGTCTGATTGGTGGCATGATCTTCTTCTCACGCAGTTTTACCCAGCCTAAACCTTTGCTGGATCTGAGTGTATTTAAGAACAAAAACTTCACTTTAAGCTGCATCATTACTTTTGTGATTGGTATGGCCTTATATGGCTTGGGCTATATGATTCCTGTATTTCTTGGACAAGTCCGAGAAATGAACAGCAGTCAAATCGGACATATCATGATGGTAACAGGGATTGTGATGTTCTGTTTTGCGCCTTTCCTTGCGTGGTTGATTCCAAACTTTGATACCCGAAAAACCGTGTTTGTTGGCATGATTTTGGCGGGTTTCGGGGTTTGGCTCAATTCACATCTCAGTATTCACAGCGATTATGACTTTATGTTCTGGCCACAAATTTATCGTGGCATTGGTCTGATGATTTGTTTGATCGTAGTCTCGCATCTGGCAATGAGTACGCTGCCACTGGCTAAAGTTGCCGATGCAAGTGGTATTTATAACCTGATGCGCAATATTGGTGGCGCTGTTGGGCTGGCATTAATCAACTCATCGCTAGATTGGCTGACCGCCGTGCATGTGACGCAATTGAATCAGTATATGAACCCACAGAACTGGATTTTCATTGAAAGATTAGACCAGTTGACAGCGCAATACCAAGAAGTGGGCAGTAATGCTCAACAAATCGCGCTCAGTGTGATCTACCGAGATATTCATTACCAAGCACTGACATCAAGTTTCAATGATTTATTACGTATGCTGGCCATCATCATGTTTGTGGCGGCTTTCTTAACCATCTTTATGGATAGGGGGAAGAAAATGGACATGTAGATATTCAATGCTAGAGGGTTGTTTCATATAACGAAAAAATAATCGGGGCATCGTATACAACAACATACCCCGTCATAAAAAGAACAGTGATATGAGTTTTTATATTTCTTTATGAGATAGGGGAACGTGCATATCCAAATTTAGAGGTTGAAGCAGATGATTAATACAACATATAAACTGATTTCAAGATTCAATAATAAAGAATCTACCTATGGTCAATATGTCGAGAAAGAACAAATCGATATTGATCGGCTAAAAGTCATGTATTCGATTTACGAGCAATATTATGAAAATACCAAGTTTTCCATCTTTGCGGATGATTTCAAAAAGAAAAGTGGTGCCATCTTAATCTTTAACTCGGAAACCGATGAAATCGTTGGTTTTTCTACTGTGGTTGTTCAGCATTTTTATCTGAATGGTAAGGACTACACGGTTCTATTTAGTGGTGACACCGTTATCCTTAGAGCATATTGGGGCACACGTACGTTGCAAAGTACCATGCTCAAACTCATGATTAAATTACGTGTCAAATATCCCTTTAACGAGCTGTATTGGTTATTGATTTCCAAAGGCTACAAAACCTATCTACTGCTTGCCAATAACTATTATGTGTATTACCCAAATATCAATGATGAGAACCAGCACCTTTCCAGTGTGATTGAACATTATTGTGAAAACTTTTTTGGTGAATATTATGACAAAGAAGCGGGATTATTGAATTTCGGCGATGACTATCAACCACTCAAAGGCGAAGTAGCGCCGATTACTGAGGAAATGAGAACAAAAAATCCCAATATTCATTTCTTTGAGCAGAAGAATCCGACATGGACGGTGGGAACTGAGTTGCCTTGTATTGGCCGCTTGGGGTGGAAAGATATTGCACGTTTTCCAGTTAAGTTAATGACTAAGCCTGCCAGCAAAGGCCGATGTGAAGCTTTGTTAAAAAGTCCTGCTATTCGCCGGGGAGTTTTACAATGAAGCATACAGAGTGGTTAACCTTAGGTTCACATCTAATTTTAAAACAATGGTGTGATGTGTCTGACCGAGATTTTAAAAAGCAGTTTAATTGTCTAGAAGAAACTCAACGTCAAATCCTGAGTTCAATTTTGCAAAGCTCTCATTTTGCAAAAGAACAAAGGGTTCATGATTATGCACAATTCGTGAATGCGTTTCCTGCTTCACGTTATGCTGCATGGCGTGAGAATATTCAGCGTTATCGAGACCAAGAATTACAACTATCAAGCAGTAAACTGGTTCGTTTCCAGCCAACTAGTGGTTCAAGTGAGCAAATCAAATTTATCCCTTATACCAAACTGTTTTTAGATGAACTTGATCACGCAATTGCACCATGGATGGCGAGCCTCTATCGCAAATGTCCACAGTTACGTTCAGGCACTCATTATTGGTCTGTTTCATGGTTGCCAGAAAGCCAACGTGAAGTGCTAAAAGATAAAAATCTGAATGATGACAGTGCATTACTGGGTATAGGTAAGCGCATTTTATCTAAATTTACCCAAGCCGTGCCAAGCAATGTCGCCTTTGCAGCCAATGCCGATGATGCTTTGTTTGCCACCATTTGTTATCTGGTTGCCAACCGTAATCTGGCCATGATCTCGGTGTGGAGTCCGACCTTTGCCTTGCAGCTCCTAGATCGTTTAGAGGCCATGCAGCAAGAGGTGATTGAAGTTTTAGAAACGGGTCGATGGGGAGCACGTCAAGCTTCATTAAAAGAAGTCAAAGCGCCATTCAGCCCAGAAAGTGCAAAGTGTTTGATCGACAGTTCAAATGGTGAACACATTGATTTTAAAAAGTTATGGCCAATACTGAGTTTAGTATCGAGTTGGAATACCGCAGGTTCCAAAGCTTGGGCGGAAAAACTAAAGCAACGCCTTCCATCTGTACAATTTGAAGGTAAAGGCTTATGGGCCACCGAAGGTGTAGTCACCATTCCTTATAACGATCATTATCCACTGGCATATCAAAGTCATTTCTATGAATTTGAATATTTGGAGGGTGAGAAAACGGGACAAATCATTCCATCTTGGGAGCTGAAGATTGGGGATGTGGTCAGTCCAATTATCACTTCAGGCAATGGTTTATTACGTTATTGCCTTGATGACTGCTTACGGGTGACCAGTTTTCTTGAACAAGTACCGTGTTTTGAGTTTCAAGGTCGCCGTTTTGGTGTGGATTTAGTGGGAGAGAAGCTTGCCCCAGAAACGGCACAACAGTTGCTTTCACAACTAAATGAAACCGACTCTAAAGCAATCTCGTTGTTGGCGATTGATACAGAACAACAGGTCAAACCATTTTACTGCGTTCTGTTTGAGGGTGAGATTCATGACAGTATTGATGATGATTATATTGATCAGATTTTGCGTCAAAACTTTCATTATGAGCTGGCACGTAATCTCGGCCAGTTAGATCAGCCTCAGATTCGTCAAGCCAATAATGGTTGGAACGCCTACAAAAAGTTGGTCATGTTTGATGGCATCATCGAGGGCAATATTAAGCCTGAACCACTTAAGAAAGTTACCTTGAATAGTTTGGAACAACTATGAAGAAAGGGATGACGAAATTTAACCATCGATTCTTTAAGTCCTCCCAATACGCGTTCTGTATGGGATTTTTGTTGGCATCCAGTATGGTGGATGCCATGACTTTAGACGAAGCTTTGTCCGCCAGTTTAAGGCATGAAAGCCAATTGGAGGTGAGTCGTTTAAGTGTCAATCAATCCACAGCAATGCTTGAACAGGCCAAACAACGTGATGGACTCAAAGTGAATTTGGTTGGACAACTTGATTATGAGCGGGTTGAAACGCCGACTAACGTCATGTTTCCAACTGAAGGAAACCGAAAAGGTCGTAGTTTGCAATTACAAATGGATTACCCTATCTACACATCAGGACGACATCGCTTGGGAATTGATGTTGCTAAAAATCAACTTTCTGCGCAGTCGCAAGGACTTTCGGATCAACGATCTGAAACGATTTTGAATACAGTCATGGTCTATACCGATGTATTGAAAAAGAAAGCGATTCTGGATCTGAGAAAAAAAACCATGTCTAACTTACAGCGTTCGTTGTATGAGTCACAGCGACGTTTTGATGTGGGCATGATTACCCGTGCAGACTTGGCACAAGTGCTGGCTCAGGTGGCACAAGGTCAGGCCGATATTACGCAGGCCCAATCCAATCTCACGGTGAGTGAAGCACAGTTTTCACAAATTACGGGTCTAAGTGCAGATAATCTAAGCCCGGTTAAGCGTCTCCCTGAAATTTCTAACAGTCTGGATGAGATTTTGGCGCAAACCAAAAGTCATCCAGCTTTATTACGGGCCAAATATGAAAAGCAGGCAGCTGAAAAGCAATATGCCCTAACCAAGCGAGAACTATGGCCGACGGTTATGCTCACCAGTCGTGCGGGTGCGCAGCACGAAGCCAGTTATATTGGTTCCGAAAGTAATAATTACATGGTCGGAGTGCAGCTTAATGTGCCACTTTATGACGATGGCTTGAATCGCGCCAATACGCGTAAAGCACAAGCGGATGTTGATCTGGCCAACCAAAAAATTCGTAGTCTTGAACTGGATTTGAATCAACGTACACGGACCACCTATGCGCAGTTGCAGACCATCCGTCAGAACAAAGACGCACTACAAAATGCCATTGATGCCGCTTCAATTGCCTTTGTTTATACCCGTAAAGAATTTGAATTGGGCACCAAAACCACTTTTGATTTATTAAATACTGAACAAAAGTTATTGGATGTTCAAACTCAGAAAACGGTCAACGAGCAGGATGAAATTGTTTTTGTGTATCAGCTCTTAGACCAAATGGGACATCTCAATGATTTGGTGTCTACACAAAATACACAACAGGTGAATAATTAATGAAAACAAATCCACCAAATACTCAAAATAATTCGTTGCTTACCCGTGAAGCAACCTTGGCTGATGATCAAGCCTTACGTGAGCTGATTGCGGTGCCGATGACCACCAAAGGGGTGCAAATCAGTTTTCAGCGTGAACCCAGTTATTTTAAGGCTTCGGATATTCTGTATCGACATAAGCTGCATGTGGTGATTGAAGATACGCAAAGTCAGAAAAATGTCGCCTGTTATAGCAATGGTCATCGTCCATGCTATGTCGATAAAACAGTACAAAATGTACGCTATGCCAGTGATTTGCGTGTTGATCCAAACTATCGTGGTAAATCATTGGTCAAGGCTTTGGGTGTACATGTCAAACAAACCATGCATCAACCTGATTTTAGCCAGATGATCATCTTTAATGATAATTATGCTGCACGAGCGGCAATACAAACTGGAAAAACAGGAATTCCTGATTATTATGATGAAGGACTGATAGAAACACTAACGCTGACCCATCTTGGGACAAAGGCAAAAATTAAAGCCTTCTTAGATCAGAAGGCTCAAGCTGATACAGCGAACTGTGAAATTCAGTCACGTGCAGCGCAGCCAGAAGATATTACTGCTATGAATCGATTTATTGCAGAGATGTCGCAGCATTATAATTTTATCCCAGCATATAATTTTGAAGAATTACACGCAGGGCATCAGTATTTTACTGGCTTGAAGCTTTCGGATTTTCAGCTGTATTTTCAAGATGAGAAACTCGTCGGAATGTTTGGGTTATGGGATCAACATGGCCTTAAACAAACCAAAATCTTGCATTACAGTTCAGCGATTGGTGTACTACGTCCGATCTATAATTTACTGACCAAAGTCACTAAAGGCATGCCATTACCTAAACTTGGTGATTCCTTAAAATATCATGTGTTACACAGTTTATTGTGCCATCCACAGCAGTTAGCACTGCATCATTTAATGCTTGGAGATGCGCAAAAACTCTCTAAGCAACGCGGTGTAGGAATTGTCAGCTTTACCTTATCGCATCAAGATCCTCGTTTTCAGCTGAATCAGTTTTATAAAGGTGAACGATTAACAGGCATGCATGGCTTTATTAGTTTTCTGGGTGATCCACGTCCAAACTTTGATAAGAATTTGATCCCGTATTTAGAAGTTGGGCGAATTTGATTGGAGCAATAAAAAAACGCCTCAAAGTGCGTAAATGATTGGGCTTTGAGGCGTTTTTTATCTGTAAATAGATTAGGCTTTTAGTCCTTGAGCATACTCAACCAATTGATCAATCACTGTTCCCCAACCTTCAAAGAAGCCCATGTCTTCGTGTTGCTGGCGAGTTTCAGCAGTACGGTGTCTGGCAATTGCAGTATATTTGGTTGCTCCGTTACCTGCATCTTCAAGCAACAGAATCGCAGTCATAAATGGATTCTCAGCAGGTTTCCAGTCCTCAGTATAAGTATCGGTAAAGACCAGTTTTTTGCCATCAATCACTTCTAGGTAAACACCTTCATTCTTGATTTCATTGCCATCCACATCAAAGATGGTGTTGAATTTCCCACCCACTCGTAAATCAATTTCACAGGCTTTAATCGAGTGCGGGCGAGGAATAAAGAAGTGTTGGATGTGTTCAGGTGTGATCCAGCATTCCCAGACCAGTTCACGCGGCACATCAATCACTCTTTCTAGTTTTAAATCAGTTTTTGGATCCAGTTTCATTTTCTCTTTTCCTTTTTAATTCGAGTGCATAACGATCAAATTGATTAAGTCGTTGTTCCCAGATTGCCCGTTGCTCACTTAACCAATTTTGCATGGGGGTGAATGCATCGGGTGTCAGAGCACAAGTTCTGATTCGTCCATTTTTTTCTGAATGAATAAGTCCTGCTTCTTCTAATTTATTTAAATGTTTTAGAAAAGATGGCAGGGCCATGTCATGTTGTTCAGCCAGTTCAGTGATCGATGCTGTCCCAAAAGACAGTCGCGTTAAGATATCTCTGCGCGTTGGATCACTGAGAGCACTGAATAACAAATCGAGTTTAGAATCATACTTAGCCATAAAGCTAAGTATTGCACAAAAAATATTCATCTTGCAATAAAAAACTTAGCTTTTTAGCTAAGTTTTTTATTGCTGTTTGTATAGCTCTATTCTTCCTGTTTGTTGGTTAAAATAACACCAATAAAGCTTAGGCTGCCACCCACCAGCATTGACCAGGTGATGGGTTCATTCAGAATAAGAAATGCCAGTAAGACTGCAAATACAGGTACTAAATTATTAAATACGATGGTTCGAGATGCACCAATGCTGTGAATCGCCTCGGCATACCAGACAAAAGTTAGTACAGTACCAAAGGCACCTAGAAATACAATTGATAACCCGCTACGAAGAGAAATATGCGGCAGAGAAAACTGCATAAATTCAGGCATAAGACTGATGAATAGAAATAATGTTCCCCAAAGTACTGAATACGTGGTCATGGTTAAAGCGGGTGCACGGGTCTGCTTAAAGCAGATTGTGTAAATGACCCAACTGAAGACCGCGCCACACATCATCATTTCACCCGCGCCAAAAGATTGAGTGAATGCAGCAAAAAATTCACCTTTACTCACGACGATGAGTGTGCCGATTAAAGCGAGACATACACCTAAATAATTTATTCTCCGAAGCCTTTCCTGAAAGAAAATCCGCATTGCCAAGATGGTTAAAATAGGGGATAAACTCACAAACAGTGCAGTTCTGCCTGCTTCAATTCTGGATAGAGCAGCAAAGAAAAATAAATTATAAGCAAGTACACCGGTCAATCCCATCAAGATGGCATAGACATGTTGTTGTGCAGAAAGATTTGGAAAACTTCCTGTGCTTTTCAATAAGATTAAGACCAGTAAGACTGCAGCAAAACCAAAGCGTAATAATGCAGATAAGTTCGGAGAGAGTTCCGCAGCAACAATTCGTCCTGCGATGAAGGTACCACCCCACATCATGGCAACACAGATCAGCTTAAAATAAACAGTGGAGCTCGAAAGAGAAATGGCTAAATGACGCATGCAATTTTTAATCAATATAGAATTGAATCAAATCCTAAAACTAATTTATTTTTATAGTAAAATGAGCTTTTACTCATGAATGAATCATGATGACCCTGACCCAACTCGAAATATTTTCAAAACTCGCGGAACTAAAAAATTTTACACATACTGCACAACTACTGAATATTTCACAGTCAGCGATTTCGCATGCACTTAAATCGTTGGAAAAGAAATGGGAAACCCAACTGTTTTATCGAAATAACAATGAAGTAGAACTGACAGCTGCAGGACAACGCTTACTGCCTTATGTAAATGAAATCTTGAATGTTTCTAACATTATTCACCAAGAAGTAATGGATCTAAAGGGTCTAAAAGCGGGAACTTTAAGGATTGGGTCCTTTGGCGCATCATCTTCCAATGTGCTGATTCCAATGATTTTAAAACAATTTACGCAGCAATATCCTGATGTTGAGGTGTTGATGCTAGAAGGAACTGATAAAGAAGTATTGCAATGGATAGATGAACGCAAAGTCGATCTTGGCTTTGTGGTGTTGCCTGAAACCCACTTTGATAACTTTGCTTTGTTGGAGGATATCTTTGTTGCTTTATTGCCTAAGGATTTAGAGATTGCACAAAAGCCAGCAGTGCAATTGCAAGAGCTGATTGATCATCCTTTTATTCTGACCAGTGCGGGCAGTCAAAACCATGTCATGGAACTTTTTAAGGCTGCACAACTTACGCCGCAGATTAAGTATAACTTGTCGCAAATCCTGTCGATTTTAAATATGGTCAATCATGGTGCAGGGGTTTCAATTGTGGCGGATTTAGCCCTAGACAAAAATATTCTTCAGCTATATCCCAATGTGGTAAAACGGCCATTATCTCCCAATACCAAACGTTCAATAGGACTCGCGGTCAAAAACAAGCAACAGATGACACCGATTGCAAAAGCCTTTGTTGAGATTGCCATGCAGCTCTAAGTTTGGGTCAATATGGTAAAACCTGCTTAATTGTTCATAAAAAGGCTAGAAAAACAGACAAAAGTTATCAATTACACAAAATACTTCTATAATAGCGCCCATCAATACTAAGGTCAGTGTTTAGATAGAGTCATAAGACGACCTTAGCAACAGTTTTTTAAGTCCATTTGTGATCCACGATTCGACTTATAGATTAATATTTTCAATCTTATGTACTTGCAACACATAAGAATATTTAGGTGCTCGCATGGAAATCAAGGTTAATTATCTCGACAATCTTCGCCAAGAAGCGAAGTTTGATGACTTTACGGTAATCGCCGATCAGCCGATTCGTTATAAAGGCGATGGCTCTGCACCCGGTCCATTTGATTATTTCCTTGCTTCATCTGCGTTATGTGCAGCTTACTTTGTCAAAGTGTATTGTGCTGCGCGTGATATTCCAACCGACAACATTCGTTTATCACAGAACAATATTGTCGATCCTGAAAATCGCTACAAACAGATTTTTAAAATTCAGGTTGAATTACCAGCTGATATTTCTGAAAAAGACCGTCAAGGCATCTTGCGTTCAATCGATCGCTGTACGGTTAAGAAAGTGATTCAAACTGGTCCAGAGTTTATCATTGAAGAGGTTGAAAGCATTGATGCAGATGCACAAGCCTTATTGATGCCAAGCCTTGCCTCTGAAAGCAGCACCTATATTGCAGGTAAAGACCTGCCATTAGAAGAGACCATTGCCAATATGTCAGGGATTCTGGCAGGCCTAGGCATGAAGATTGAAATCGCATCTTGGCGCAATATCGTACCGAATGTCTGGTCCTTGCATATCCGAGATGCACAATCACCAATGTGCTTTACCAATGGTAAAGGCTCAACCAAAGAAAGTGCTTTAGCTTCGGCTTTAGGTGAGTTCATTGAACGTTTAAACTGTAACTTCTTCTATAACGATCAGTTCTGGGGTGAGGACATTGCCAATGCAGAATTTGTGCATTATCCAGATGAGAAGTGGTTTAAACCGGGTCCAAATGGCGAATTACCAAAAGAAATTTTGGATGAATATTGTCTCGAAATTTATAACCCAGATGATGAGTTACTGGGTATACATTTATACGATACCAACTCAGGGAATACAGCACGTGGTATTTGCTCATTGCCATTTGTACGCCAATCTGATGATGAAATTGTCTATTTCCCATCAAACCTGATTGAGAACTTATATCTCAGTAACGGTATGAGTGCGGGCAATACCTTGGCAGAAGCTCAGGTTCAATGCTTATCTGAAATTTTTGAACGTGCGGTTAAACGTGAAATTCTGGAAGGTGAAATTGCTTTACCAGACGTACCGCAAGAAGTATTGGCTAAATACCCAAGTATTGTGGCAGGTATTCAAGGCTTGGAAGAGCAAGGTTTCCCAGTCCTTGTAAAAGATGCATCATTAGGCGGTCAATTTCCTGTGATGTGTGTGACTTTAATGAACCCACGTACAGGCGGTGTATTTGCCTCATTTGGTGCGCACCCAAGCTTGGAAGTGGCATTAGAGCGTAGTTTGACTGAATTATTGCAAGGTCGTAGTTTCGAAGGCTTAAACGATTTACCGCAACCGACATTCCAAAGCAATGCAGTCACTGAACCAAACAACTTTGTTGAACACTTTATTGATTCAAGCGGCTTGGTCTCTTGGCGTTTCTTTAGTGCCAAATCAGATTATGACTTTGTCGAGTGGGACTTCACCAATGAGGGTGAAAATTCAAATGCTGAAGAAGCAGCAGAATTATTCGGCATCCTTGAAGAAATGGGCAAAGAAGTATACATGGCGGTGTATGAGCACTTAGGTGCAACTGCATGTCGTATCTTGGTGCCTGATTATTCTGAAATTTATTTGGTTGAAGACCTGATTTGGGACAATACCAATAGAGCCATCTTATTCCGTGAAGACATTCTCAATCTACATCGTTTAGATGACGAACAATTGGAAGCCTTGGTTGAGCGTTTAGAAGAATGCGAACTGGATGATTACACCGAAATCACCACCTTGATCGGGATTGAGTTCGATGACAATACGGTTTGGGGACAATTAACCCTGCTTGAATTGAAACTGTTGATCTATCTTGCTTTAGAGCAGTTTGAAGAAGCGAAAGAGTTGGTTGAGACTTTCTTGCAATACAATACCAACACGGTAGAACGTGGTTTGTTCTATCAATGCATGAATGTGGTGTTAGAAGTCTTACTCGATGATGAAATGGAGCTTGAAGACTACGAAACCAATTTCCGCCGTATGTTTGGCAATGAACGTATGGATGCTGTAGTTGGTTCTGTTGAAGGCACAGTCCGTTTCTATGGTCTTACACCAACCAATATGAAACTGGAAGGGCTTGATCGTCATTTACGTTTAATTGACAGCTATAAAAAATTGCATAAAGCACGTGCTAAGGCAGTTGGCTTAAATGGCTAAAACACAATAAATATTGTTTTAAAAAGTGCATGTTGATCATGCACTTTTTTTATTTAGAACCCATAAAATTTTGTTTTTGAGTCACTCAAAATTTTAATCAATTGATGGCTTGACCTTGCAATTATTGGAAGGACTACAGTGTCTTTCATAAAGGTCACTGTGCCACATAAGATAGAAACGCTGATCTATTGACGGTGTTACTGCCTTTATTTTCATCCATATAGCATGTCAATCACATTTGAAATGAATGTGGTGCTGCTGAATAGAAAGGAAACAATAATGAGTGAACAACAATCGGCAATAACACCTAACCCAAATGATTCAAGTGATATTTATAGTCTCTCTACGCGTGCTTATATGGAACTAAGGAGCCGTATGCAGGTTGATATGCAAATCAATTACACAGGCAATGCTGATATCGACTTTATGCGTGGAATGATTCCACATCATCAAGTGATCGTAGATATGGCCAAGCTTGCCTTGAAGTATTGCTATGATCCAGAAGTTCGCATGTTGGCAAAAAATATTATTTTGGCTCAGGATATTGAAATTAAAGTAATCAATGCTTGGTTACAACGGCATCTATTATAAAGCCTTCGATCTTATTCTTGATTTGATGGTTCCATCCATAATGGGCTGAATCAAAACAGCCTTTTATGGATTACAGCTTTTTCTAATTAGATAGAAAGGTAGTGATTATGCCGAAGATAACCGTGCTTCCACATGAAAAAATCTGTTCAGAGGGCAGCATTCTAGACATTAAAACGGGTGCAAACCTGTGTAGAACTTTACTCGATCATGGCATTGAAATTGAACATGCCTGTGACCTTTCAGGAGCTTGTACTACCTGTCATGTCATTATTCGAAAAGGCTTTGAAAGTTTGCAGGAAATGGATGATGTTGAAGCAGACCTGCTTGATCGCGCTTGGGGGTTAAGTCCAGAGTCTCGACTGTCTTGTCAGGTGGATATTCATGATCAGCCTTTGGAAATAGAAATCCCCAAATACACGATCAATTATGTTTCCGAAAAGAAGGAATGATCACATAAAATATTGTTGATTTTAATGTGTAAAAGACTTGACCTTACCATTATGGCAACCTTTATAGTGTGTTTATCTTCTTAAATAACTGAATGGAGTTTTACGATGGAATTTCATGTCGAAAATATGACCTGTGGTGGTTGTGCACGTGGCGTAACCCGTGCGATTCAAGCGGTAGATGCCAATGCAAAAGTGATTACTGATCCACCTAACCGCAGTGTTAAAGTTGAAACCACAGCCTCACAGCAACAAGTAGTCGAGGCTTTATCAGAAGCAGGTTTTCCACCACGTTAATCTGTTCATAAATGAAAAGCGGCTTAAATAGCCGCTTTTTTTGTATCAATGGAATGGATAAAAAATAAAAGGCGATCATAAGATCGTCTTTTATGCTGTTTTACTTGCGTCCAGTGAGTGGGGACAGCGAGAGCAAATCATTATGATGATGGATGTCTTTCATTTCATGACTTGGCTCTTTTAAGCCTTCCAGAATCGGACAGTCGGGGCGATTGTCACCGGCACAGCAATCAACTAGGTTTTGGAGTGTTTGCGCCATTTGCTGTAGGTCTTGGATGCGTTGTTCCAGCTTATGGATATGTGCCTGAGCCAATTGTTTGACATCGGCACTTTGTCGATTGCGATTATTCCATAAATCCAGTAAATCGGTGATTTCTAGGACGGAGAAACCCAACTCACGACTACGTTTGATAAATTTCAAACGTTCCACATCATTATCTGAATAAGAGCGGTAACCTGCATTACTGCGTCCTGCCGCAGGAATTAAACCAATTTGCTCGTAATAACGAATCATTTTGGCAGTCACACCTGAAGCTTGAGAAACTTTACCTATATTCATAAGATCCTCCATTAGCCTTTATGCACAGACGGCGGTTGGAAACGACGTAAACGTAGAGCATTACCAAGCACAAACACACTTGAAAGTGCCATCGCACCTGCAGCAAAAATCGGTGACATCAAGATGCCATAAGCAGGGTATAACACACCCGCAGCCACTGGAATCAATAGAGTGTTGTAGGCAAAGGCCCAGAATAAGTTTTGGTGAATATTGCCAATGGTTGCTTTGGATAAGGCAATTGCATTTGCAACGCCTTGTAAGTTCCCAGACATCAACACCACATCCGCAGATTCAATTGCCACATCAGTCCCTGTGCCAATTGCAAGGCCGACATCTGCTTGAGCCAATGCTGGTGCATCATTGATCCCATCACCCACAAAAGCAATATTGCCATATTTTGCTTTCAGCTCTTGCACGGCATTGACTTTACCTTCAGGTAGCACTTCTGCAATCACTTCATCAATCCCAAGTTGTTTGGCAATGGCATGTGCGGTACGGGCATTGTCACCGGTAATCATTGCCACTTTTAAACCCAGTTGATGTAAGGCTTGAATGGCAGCAGGTGTCGTATTTTTGATTGGATCAGCAACCGCAATAATCCCTGCCAAAGCACCATCAATTGCCACATAAAGTGGAGATTTTCCTTCATCGCCCAAACGCTGTGCTGTATGGGAAAATGGAGTGATATCCAGACCAAGTTGAATCATATAGCGATCTGCACCGATATAGATATTCTGGTGTTCATTTACAGTGGCATTGACACCCATGCCTGTGACTGAATCAAATTGATCAACTTTAGGCAGGGTCAGACCTTGATTTTTTGCGGCATCGACAATCGCTTTGGCAATTGGATGTTCAGAAAGCGACTCCACTGCGGCAACGAGGCTGAGTACATCATTAGGTTCAAAGGTGGATGTCACCTCAAAATCAGTCAGTACTGGATGACCTTCGGTCAAGGTCCCGGTTTTATCAACGGCAACCACTTGAGCATCTTTTAACAGCTGTAGTGCTTCACCTTTGCGGAACAGGACACCAAGTTCTGCACCACGCCCAGTACCAACCATAATCGAGGTGGGGGTTGCTAGGCCCATGGCACATGGACAGGCAATAATCAGTACCGCAACTGCATTGACCAATGCAAAAGTTAAAGCAGGTGATGGACCGAAAACTAACCATACGAGGAAAGTGAGCAGTGCTGCAAGCATGACCGCAGGCACAAACCATAGAGTCACTTTATCAACCACCGCTTGAATCGGCATTTTAGAGCCTTGCGCCTGCTCGACCAGACGGATGATCTGCGCCAGCATAGTGTCACCACCCACAGCGACGGCTTTAAAGCTCAACGTACCATTCTGGTTAATGGTTCCACCCACCACTTGGCTACCAATATTTTTCTCAACAGGAATCGGTTCACCCGTGATCATCGATTCATCGACAAAGCTTTGTCCTTCAAGGACTTCACCATCGACAGGGATTCTTTCACCTGGTTTTACAATGACAAAATCACCTGCAAGCACTTGGTCGATAGGAATATCAACGACATGGTTGTCTCGTGAAACATGTGCAACTTTTGCCTGTAAACTGACTAAGCGTTGAATGGCTTCAGAGGTACGGCCTTTGGCTTTCGCCTCAAGAAAACGACCAAGTAAAATCAAGGCCACAATCACAGCGGCTGCTTCGTAATAAACGTTCACTGTGCCAGCAGGCAGTAGCTTTGGTGCAAAGGTTGCAACCAGTGAAAATAGATAAGCCGCCAGTGTACCCACTGCAACCAAAGAGTTCATGTCGGGTGCTAAACGGAATAAAGCGGGAAGACCTTTGAGATAAAAACGACGACCCGGGATAATCAGCACTAGGGTGGTTAAAACAAATTGTAAGTACCAGCTATTTTGCATGCCAATGCTTTGTTCAATCAGATGATGCACGCCCGGAATCAAGTGTGAACCCATTTCCAAGATAAACACAGGTAAGGCTAGAATGGTTGCAATAATCAGGTCACGTTTGAGTTCAGCACGTTCATGATCTTTTTTCTCAAGTTGTTCACTTTGGTCTGGAATGGATGCCTGAATCTCTTTGGCATCGTAACCTGCCTTATCAATCGCTGCGATTAAGCTTTCGGCCTTAGCCGTACCCGTTACCGTGGCACGTTCAGTTGCCAAATTGACGTTGGCCGTTTTTACACCGTTAACCGCATTCAATGCTTTTTCAACACGACTAACACATGAAGCGCAGGTCATGCCTTCAATCGACAATTCGACCTTGCTGGCAGGGACGTCATAGCCTGTTTGTTCTATGGCTTGAATCAGCACTTGTTGGTCTACGGGCTTAGCAAGCGTGATATCTGCACGTTCTGTGGCTAGATTCACTGATGCAGACTGAACGCCGTCAACTTTTTTGAGTGCTGCTTCAACGCGTCCAACACAACTGGCGCAAGTCATGCCTTCGACCTGAAGGCTGACATTCATATTATTAGACGATGTTTTTGTTTGCGTTTCCATAAGTTATACCTATAGAGATAATCCGATTGCTTTCAGCATAGACCTTAACATTATGGGAAGGTCAAGCGGATTTATCAAATTTTAGGATTTTATGCAAACGGAGTTGGGGCAGGCTCATGGATTGTCCTTTATTTCATTCAAGGACAATCCAAATGCAGAATGGATTAATGAGGGAATTTAAACAGCTATTTTTTTGGCTTGATCGTCTATCTGAGCTTGTGACTGTGCCGACTTTTGTACTTGAGTGTAATTTTCCAGATCGAAGCGACGGGTGCGTTGACGATATTCCAATGTGAATCCTGGCCAATTATTGGTATTTTTCCCTGTCGCAGTTTGGTACCAGCTAGTGCAGCCTTGCGACCACATGGTTGACTTCATACGCTCCTGAATTTCTTGATTAAACTGTACTTGGATTTCAGCTTTCAGATCGGTGAAGGATAAATTGTTTTGGATATGGGTTTGAAGCGCATCCAGAATATAGTTCACCTGACTTTCAATCATATACACAATTGAGTTATGCCCAAGATTGGTATTTGGGCCATACAACATGAAGAAATTAGGGAAGCCGCTTACAGTTAAGCCTAAATACGCTTCTGCGCCATCGACCCATTGGTCTTTTAATCTTTTGCTATTGAGTCCTGTAATTTGCATGGGTGCCATAAACTCAGTTGCAGCAAAACCAGTTCCATAAATAATGGCATCGATTTCGCGGTGTTTGCCATCTTTATCGACAATACCATTTTCAGTAACTTCCTGAATTGCGGTATTGATGACCTCAACATTAGGACGAACCAAACTTCGATACCAATAGTTTGAAATCAAAATACGTTTGCAGCCAATCGGGTAGTCGGGCATCAGACGGTGGCGGAAATGAGGATCCTTGATTTCCTCACGAATATGGCGCTGAAAAATATATTCGGCTAAAGGAATTTCATTCAGTGTGGCGGTAAAACTCTTGAGGCGAATTTCGTTATAACTATATTGAAATACACGATCCAGACTTTGCAAAATTGGAAGTTTTTGAAATGCTTTTCGTTCCAATGTTGAATAAATACGATCTGGTTTTGGGATGACATAAGGTGCGGACCGTTGATAGATATCTAAATGGGCCACTTGCTTTGCGATCTCAGGGACAAATTGAATCGCACTGGCACCCGTACCAATCACAGCTACACGTTTATTATTTAAGTCGTAGTCATGCTCCCAACGTGCTGAATGAAAAGCTTTTCCTTTGAAACGATCCAAACCTTTAATTTTCGGGTATGCAGGGCGGTTGAGCTGACCCACCGCAGCAATCAGAAATTCTGCCTCAAATTTTTCCCCAGTTAAACTCTGAATCTGCCAAAGGCCTTTAGTGGCATCAAAATCAGCGCTGGCAATCTCAGTATTAAACTGGATATGCGGATAAAGCTGATGTTTCTCGGTGCAGTGCTTTAAGTACTGATGAATTTCCTGCGATGAACCATAGCGGTTTTTCCAGCCAAGATCTTGTTCAAAAGAAAATGAATATAAGTGAGACGGAACATCACAAGCAGCACCTGGATAGGTATTGTCACGCCAGACACCACCGACATCATTGGCTTTTTCAAATAAAGTAAATTGTTCAAATCCAGCACGTTTGAGCTGAATGGCTAGCCCTAATCCACCAAATCCAGTTCCAATAATGGCGATACGAATATTTTTATTTGAAGATAATTGTTGTTTAAACATAACGGACTCAAGTGAAAAGTATCATGTATTGCTTGCAGAATAATCGTTTCATGCATTGATTTAGAGGATGGATCAGGACAAAATATTGTGATTAGCGGACAGTGAGAAAATAGGTTTGAACTACTTATGGTCATATCAACGTAGTATCCATAGTATTCGTCTCATGGCAGATTTTGCGGCTGAACTGGGCGTGAGTCATACACAGATCCTCAAGGGAACAGGACTGGAGCAGCAACAGTTGCTTGATCCCAATATGCTGGTAACTGGGCAGCAGGAATTACAGCTGATTCGCAATTTAGTCGAGACATTTAGCCATAGACCTTTGCTTGGTTTAGAGGTGGGTCAGCGTTATCACTTTACCACCTTTGGTTCGCTCGGCTTAGGCTTGATCAGTAGTGCCAATATTCGTGAAGCTTTGAACTTTGCTTTGGCCTATTTTCCTTTATCTTTTGCCTTTAGTCAGTTTATGGTATCAGAACCACCCAAGACCAATAATATTCGAATTGATATAGAGGTAGATGAGGGAATCCCTCAAACATTATGGCAATTCATTATTGAGCGAGATATTGCCGCACTGATAAGCGTCCAACACGATTTGATTCCAGAGAATCTCTGCCAAAAAGTAGTATTTGGCTTTCAGTCCTGTGGAGAACAACAGCCTTATCATGAATTGTTTGGGGTGGCGCCTGAATTCGGTGGATCAAAAAATTACATTGTGCTCAATGCAGAAAAAATAGATCAAAAGTTGAGTATGGCAAATGAATTGATGTTACATTCAGCTGAGCAACAATGCCGAGAAATACTAGATAAGCGGCAATCTCAAAAAAAATATGCTGATCAAGTGCAACACATCCTTATGAATAGCAAGGGGAACATTCCAACAATGGAAGAGATTGCGGATCGTTTATATCTAAACTCCCGCACCTTACGTCGTTATTTGGCGCAAGAACAAAGCACATTTATTAAAATCAGGGAGGAAGCCCGAAAAATGATGGCAAACACCTATTTGTCATCAACACAAACTTCAATTGAGCAAATTTCTGAATGGTTAGGCTATGCCGAACCCGCCAGTTTTATTCATGCTTATAAGCGCTGGTATGGCAAAACGCCTCATGCAAGCCGATTAAAAAATAAAGTGTAGAAAATAACGATTCAGTGGCATATAAAAGAGAAACGAAAGGGAATAACTGTTCATCTTAATTCTAGTGTGTGTAGGTATCAGGAAGATAGAAAGGTAGCAGGCGATGCTTTTAGAACACGACTTAAGTCGATCCGAATTTAGTCTTTTGTCAGAAATACTATGGAAATTAGGTTCAGGAAAAGGACAAGAACGTTTACGTGAAACAGTGTTGGTAGATATTGCGACTTTATTAAGAGCTGATTTTGCTGCGTCTTATATTTGGGATGCAAAACAGCATCTATCCAAACAAGGCATTATGTGGCAAATCGATCCTAAAGCAATTCTTGAATATGACCGTATTTGGCAACACGATGATCCAATTACGTCTCGGCTGCGGGAACGGCAACAAGCAACTTTCGTGAATGAAATCATTTCGATATCAGAACTAAAAAAAACGGACTATTACAATGAATTTTTACGACCTTATGGTCTGTATCATGGTTTAAATATTTATTTTGTTCGGGATGGGATAGATATTGGTGATTTGCGTATTTGGCGTGCTCAGGATTCGGTGATGTTTAGTGAAAGAGAAAAAAGGATCTTAAATCTACTCGAACCTTATATGACCCAAGCCTTACCCATAGATTTATCGACCCAATACTTTTTAACCCAGCGGGAGCAAGAAGTGGTCATGTTGGTGAGTAAGGGATTGAGTGATAAATATGTTGCCAATTTACTGGATATCAGCTTCACCACGGTAAGAACGCATTTAAAAAGTGCCATGAAAAAAATGGGTTGCCATAACCGTACCGAAATGGCGGTACTGATCCATGCTTAAATGTATCCTCAATTTTGAGGATATCTAATTAACTAAAAACGGTACAAATTATAAACATTATTACTTAAATGGATTTTAAGTCACAATGTTAAAGATGAAAGAAAAAGTATTTTTAGATCAAGGTATTCATCTTGATAAAGCCACAATCAAGGAAATTACAGCACTAGTTACTGAGCGAAAAGTTTCTTGTGAACAATTGCTAGATCACTATTTCGAAAAGATTGATGCACAGCAGTCCCTGAATACTTTTATCAGTCTTGATTATGCTGCAGCGCTTCGACAGGCACAATTTTGGGATCAATCTATTGCGGATGGGAAACCGTGTCCTGCACTAATCGGGGTATTGCTGGCGGTTAAAGATAATATTCATGTTGCTGGTTTTAGCAATACGGCAGGAACACCTGCTTTAACCGGATTCAGACCCAAAGTAACGGCTCCAGTGATTCAAGCATTGATTGATCAAGGTGCGATTGTTGTGGGGAAAGCCAATATGCATGAGCTGGCATTTGGGGTTACAGGCTACAATACTGCAATGCATATTGAGGGTGTGATTGGCACTCGTAATGCGGTTAATCCCTTACATATTGCAGGCGGTTCTTCTTCGGGAAGTGCAGTCGCAGTTGCTGCCGGCATGGTGCCAATTGCAATGGGGACGGATACAGGTGCATCGGTCCGATTACCCAGTGCATTGAATGGCTGTGTTGGTTTTCGTCCCACGGTTGGACGCTATGCTCAACAGAGTATTACGCCAATCTCGCATACACGGGATACTGCAGGCCCAATGGCACATTCGGTATCCGATATCATATTGATTGATCAATTGATTACTCAACAACAAATCCCAGCTCGTATATCGGCTCAATCCATCAGGCTTGGGCTATGTGCATATTTTTGGGAAAATCTGGATGAAGAGGTGCAGCAGCAGGCTAATCAGGCACTACAACTTTTAAAAAATGCGGGGATTGAAATCATCAGTGTAGAAATGCCTGAGTTAGGGCAGCTGAATCATCGTATTTCATTTCCTGTAGTGATCTACGAAGGCAAATATGACTTGATTGAATATTTAAAGAATCATCAAGTTGGAGTAGATCTAGACGCTATCGTAGAGCAAATTTCAAGCCCAGATGTGCAGCAACTCTTTCAGCAGAATATTTTGCCTGAATTGATTGTAGATAAAACGGGTCAGTCTGTGGCGGTCGAAGCTTTATATCAGGATGCGATCACAACGGCTCGACCACAGTTGCTTTCACTCTATGAGAAAACTTTTAATGAACATCAACTCAATGCTTTAATTTTTCCAACCTCAGCCATTGTTGCGCCACTGGCAAATGAGCAAGTGAGTTCAATTGAAAATTTCCAAAGGCTGATTCGCAATACCGATCCGGGGAGTAATATTGGCTTACCAGGGCTGAGCTTACCGATTGGATGTGGCACAAAATCAAAATTACCTGTCGGATTAGAAATAGATGGTTTACCGAATATGGATCATGACATTCTTGCGATTGGGCAAGTACTAGAACAGATTTTTAGCAGTTTAAATCATCACTAAAATGACTTCAGTCTTAGAACAAAGTCCGGTTCATTGAGAATGGGCTTTGTCTGTCACTTGAAATAAGCACCGATATCTTTCTGATTAGATCGATAAGAACAGAGGATACAAATTGAAATGGCAAATCCGTATGTGCAAATCTAGTATTAGGCTTACTTTATAAAAACGGTTTAAGTTTATTTTATGTTTTTAAAGAAAATTTTAGGTATTTGTATTTTAACTAGCATGTTCGCAATCAGTGGTTGTCAAAAAAATGAGCAACATTCCAAAGAAAAAGTTGAAGATGTGAGTCAATCTGGTTTAAAACTCGATGCAGCACAGATGATGACGCATTTACATGTATTTGAACAAATTGCCAAACAGCATGGTGGCAATCGTGCTGTGGGTACGCAAGGCGGTTTGGCAAGTGCAGATTATATTTTAGATCAAGCCAAGAAAGCAGGTTTTAGTACAGAACTTCAGACTTTTGAAAATCGGGAAAAGACCAAAGGCAAGAATATTATTGTGGAGATTCCCGGAGAATCAACACACAGCATAATTTTGCTGGGAGCACATTATGATTCAGTCAAAATGGGACCTGGCATCAATGATAATGCTTCAGGTGTAGCCTTATTGCTCGATTTGATGACACAATTATCGAGCCAAAAAGTAAAACCGAAACACACCATTCATCTGGCATTTTGGGACTCGGAAGAAGTCGGGATTGCTGGTTCTCAAGCTTATGTGGAGAAACTGACTGCTGAACAGTTAAAAGCCATCAAGGCTTATATCAATGTGGATATGGTTGGCACCAAAGATCCTGAAATCCTGATTGCAGATGGTGATAAATCATCTATAGATGAAATGGAAAAAATGCTAAAAGAGCGTGGCATGCAAGAACAGGACTATAAACCTTTACTAGATGGTTTACGTAGTATTCCAAGCCATAGTGGTGATGTCGCATTAGAGAATATGCTTAAAGCATTTTTTAAAGCAAAAAATCTGGAAATTAAAGAAGATGTTGCAACCTTAACCGCAAGTGATACAGCACCGTTCTTAGGTAAAGTTCCGGTAACTTCTGTGATCTTGTTTAATGAGCAAATGAAAGGGGATGAGCTTGAGTTCGCGCCGTGCTATCACAAAGCCTGTGATACGATTGAGCAGGTCGATCCAAAGTCAATGCAATTGGCAGGTGATGCTGTGATTCATTTATTAACATCTTTAGATTGAGACTAATATCACATTGAGAGATCATCTATATTAGATCAACCGCTGTATTATTAAGCATTGATGGAAATGACAAAATTGTCATTTTCAGGTCATGCTGTTGTTGGGCTACCTGTTCTATCTTATAGAGAGTTAAGAGAGAACAGGTAAATAGAAATGAAAGCATTGGTTAAACTCATCTTCATCCTATCGTTTGCATCAACAGCGAGCTTAAGTTATGCAGATGGTGGTTTAATGTTCTTGGAAAAGAATCAAGAACGTAATGCAGCGGTACAAGGTAATGATGGTCAAACGCCATCAAAATAATTTTACGTTTCAAAAGGATCATATAACTTCTCCCAAGTTGTATGGTCCTTAATCATTCCGCTTTAAAAATTATTCTAAAGACAATATTTTCTCCTTCGATAAATACATCAATTTTTGCAGCGTGAATTTCGATAATTGACTTGGTAATGGCCAGTCCTAGCCCCGTACCATCTTCGGCCTTGTGTCGCGATGAGTCCAGACGATAAAAACGGTCAAAGAAACGAGACAGCTGTAACGGGCTTAAAGTTTGCATTTCAGCAGACACTTTATTTTTAATCTGAATGATCGAATGCTGAGGATCTTGGCTCAGCTTGATTTCTAAAATCGAGTCTGGCTCACCATATTTAATTGCATTCGAGATTAAATTATTAAAGGCTCGACGGATCATTGCTGGTTCGGCCTGAATAGATGCCTGACCTGTTTGCTTGAGTTGTATCTGTTTTTCTGATGCAAAGGCTTCAAAGTACTCAAACAGCACCCGCATTTCTTGCTTTAAATCGATTTCTTTTTTGTTTTTTAAGGCGAGGTTATGATCCGATTTTGCTAGAAACAACATATCTGAAATCATTTTTGCCAGATGTTCATATTCTTCTAAATTTGAAAAGAGTACATCTTGATATTGCTCAATGGTTCTTGGCTTGGTTAAGGAAACTTGGGTTTGCATCATCAAGTTATTGATCGGCGTTCTGATCTCATGGGCCAAATCACTTGAGAACGCAGAAAGTTTATCGACTGAAACCTCCAGTCGATTGAGCATGTCATTAAATGCCGTTGCCAAAGGGGTGAGTTCAATGGGTATATTACTGAGATCAAGGCGATTGGACAGATTATTTGCAGAAATGTTTTCTGACAGTTTTGCCATTTTCCGAATCGGGCCAAGACCTTGCCAAGTGGCCAACCAACCTAAAAACATCAGACCAATTACACCGAGTAGACCAATCATGAGCAACTGCTGTTTAAATGAATGCAGGAAGTAATAATTATCGGTGACTTCAATTGCAGCAATGATTTGCATGTTCTGATTGGTTTCGCCATAGCGAAGAACCTTATTGACCATGATGCCTTGATAACTCTGATCCTTATTTTTCCAATTAATCCATTGCCCATTTTGAGTTTGTATTAATTGGCTGAGATCGGTGTGATTATTCTTTTTGTTATAAATGGTCTGACCATTGGCCAGTTTGATCTGAATCACCAAATTATCATGCCCAATCAAGGCCTCATCTAAACCGTCCTTAAAATTGCTAGGTTTCTGTTGGAAAAGATTTTCAATCAGCTGAATTTTTCCTTCAATTTCTTTTTGATTTTGTTGATAAAAATAATTGACCACATGCTGATTGACGAATATTCCCATAACGATCAAGATCAGAATCGTGAATAGAGTGGAAATAAAACTGATTCGAAAGCCGATTGAACGAAATAATTTAGTTCTCATCTTCGATCTCTAGGACATAGCCCATGCCACGGATGTTTCTAATTAGTTTGGGGCTAAAGTCGGTATCAATTTTATTTCTGAGCCTGCGAATCGCGACCTCGACCACGTTAGTATCACTATCAAAATTAATATCCCAAACCAAAGCAGCGATCAGTGATTTTGGTAAAACTTCACCTTGTCTACGCATAAACAGTTCAAGTAAGGAAAACTCTTTGGCGGTCAGATCAATGCGTTGTCCAGAACGCACCACACGGCGTTTAATTAAGTCGAGATGTAAGTCTGCAACGGCATAGAAGGTTTGCTCTTCTTTAATTTGCCCACGTTTTAATAGGGTTTTAATACGTGCAAGTAGTTCTGCGAAGGCAAAGGGTTTAATCAGGAAATCATCTGCACCGAGTTCTAAGCCTTTGACACGATCTTCGATCTGATCTTTTGCAGTAAGAAACAGCACTGGAAGGAAGGTGTTTACTTTGCGAATTTCCGTGAGGATTTTCCAGCCATCCAGCTTCGGAAGCATGACATCTAAAATAATCAGGTCATATTGTTCTGTCACAGCATGATGCAGACCAGAAATGCCATCTTGACTCCAATCTGTCACATAGCCTGCTTCAGTTAAGCCTTTTTGGAGATAATCACCTGTTTTTTGTTCATCTTCAACAAGAAGTATTCGCATGCTTTCATCGAGCCCAAAGTTTTATCGTGTCATTTTAGCGTCAAAGATAATCAGATATTTATAAATGACAAAATTGTAATATTGCAGTCAGCTTCCTGACTTTATTCACCTTGAAACCATTTTGACAAAGCTACTTCGAAAATTTTCGCTTTATCCAATAATCTAAACTGAAATAGCGACCACCACCCAATACGATTAAAGCCAATAACATGATCAGATAAGTAACCGCAAACTCAATTCCATTATTTAAAATCACAAATGAGCCACTGGATGTTAGCCAGTCATAATGACCATAATTTTCTAGAATTCCCCGAGCTGCTTCCAGTTTTTCAGCAGAGGCGAGTACTTGTGCATTGGCAAAGGGTGCATTGGGATCGGCTATCGCTTGCCAGCCATTTGGCAGATGTACAGTGAAAATGGCGACGAGCATGGTAATGATCAATGGAATACTAATCCACCGTGTCAAAAGACCAAGCGTTAAAAGCACAGCCCCAGCAAGTTCTGTTGATGTTGCTAACGTTGCCATGAGGTAAGGAAAGGGTAAACCCAAGCCCCAATCGCTATTGCCGAACCATTCCACCGTATCTGGAAAATGCATCAGTTTATTTGTGCCCGCCATCCAAAAGATTGGAACGAGATAACAACGTAAGGCAAGTGCCGCGATGCCATCCGCATGTTTGAGTGCTGAGCAGATGTTTTGATAGTACTGAGTCAGCGCATACAAAAAGTTCTTCATGATAATTTCACACCGAATAGGATTGAATGATCATTAGTCGGGTGAGGATTCAATTTCTTACATAAATTTTTTTATTTGCACTGTAATAAATCGAGATTTACGCCGTCTAACTTTATGTACCTTTGTACAAACCGAGCATTTACCTTAAAAGGAATAGAAAAATGAGCAAACTTAATTCGATGACTTCAGTTGCAGCGTTATTAGCACTCTCTGTTGCTGGCGTAACCCAAGTGACTGTTGCAGCAACGACAACGACGACAGAGGCCCATGCCAGCAAAGCTGCTGACGGAAAATGTGGTGAAGCGAAATGTGGCGCCAATAAAGCCAAACAACAGCAAAAATCTGCTGAAGCTAAATGCGGTGCAGCAAAAAAAGCAGCAGACGCGAAGTGTGGCGCAGCCAAGAAAGCTGCTGATGCAAAATGTGGTGCAGATAAAAAAGTGGCTGACGGCAAGTGCGGGGCCAAATAATCCCTTCAATCATGGATGATGTCGGTCTAAAGCTTAGGTCGGCATCATTCTAATCATAGGAGTTTCACCATGGCTGAATTGGCTGGTGTAGGTCTGGGTTTAAGACGTGAGTTTATTGATGCGTTTTTAAATGCAGATACTCATCCAGATTTTATTGAAGTTGCTCCTGAAAACTGGATGGGCTTTGGTGGTCGGCACGCCAAGCTGCTTGGACAATGTGTTGAGAAAGCACCTTTAATTTGTCATGGATTATCTTTATCCATTGGTGGACCGCATCCACTCAATATTGAATTTATCCAGCAGGTTAAAAATTTTCTACAAAGCTATCAGGTGCCGATTTACTCAGAACATTTAAGTTATACCCATGATGGAGGCTATTTATATGATTTATTACCAATCCCGATGACAGAAGCTGCTGCGAATTATGTGGCTGAGCGTATTTTGCGGGTACAGGATATTTTAGGGCAGAGATTGGTGATTGAAAATGTGTCTACCTATTTAATGCCCAATGCAGAAATGCGTGAAGCAGAATTTGTACGTGAAGTGCTGCTCAAAGCAGACTGTGAATTGCTGCTTGATGTAAATAATGTCTATGTAAATAGTATTAATCATGGCAGTGATGCATATGGTTTTATTGATGCGATGCCCAAAGATCGGATTCGTTACTTACATGTTGCTGGCCATGAACAAGTTGAAAAGAATCTATTGATCGATACACATGGCGCAGCAATCAGTGATCCTGTTTGGCAACTCCTTCAATATACCTATCAAGTTTGTGGGGTTAAGCCGACGTTACTGGAACGTGACTTTAATATTCCATCTTGGCAACAGTTACAAAATGAATTGACCAGTATTAAAAAAATGCAACAGGAGGGTCGTGATGAAAGCAAGACAAATATCCTTTCATACCACGCAGCGACAGTTCTGTGACTGGATTCGTGATCCTGAATTAGAGCTACCACAAAACTTTTCAGCGCACCGTATGCAGGTCTATCGTGATTTGTTGTTTAATAATGTCTGTTCATTTATCAACTTGGTCTTTCCTGTAGCGCGTAGCATCTTACCTGAACAGCAGTGGCAGCAATTATTGGCAGAATTTTTTCAAAAATCACAGTGTCAGTCGCCGTTATATAACGATATCTCGCTGCAATTTCGGGAATATCTCACGGAACAACAACATCCGATATTACAACAATATCCTTGGTTGGCAGAGCTATTGCAGTATGAATGGTTAGAACTTTATTTGGACACAGTCGAAATAGAAAGTCCTACTCTGACAAAAGATAAAAATTGGCAATTGATTACCCAAGTTTGGATACTGGCCTATCAATATCCCGTTTATAACTGGACAACGACAATTACGCTTGAACAGGTAGAACCTGCGCCAAGTGCTATTATGGTATGGCGAGATGATCTAGATCAGGTCTGTGTTGAACCTTTGTCACCTTTATTCGCCATGTTGCTTGAACAACTGAACCAAGCGAAGTTAACCGATTCAGATCTTTATCAACTGATCAAGACTGTGCTTCCTGAGTTTTATGAACATGAAATTCAACAACAAATCTATGCGTTAAAAGCCTTATTAATTCGGTTAAGATTAATTCATATTCCTTATAATAATGAAGAGATACAGGGATGAGTTCAGCTTCAGCAAAAAATCATGATGATCTATTCAATCAATTGCACAATCCTGCTTTTTTACAAGATTTAAGACAACAGATGCTGAAATTTGCAATTTTACAACTGTCTTCAATACAGCAAGCTGAAGATGTTGTTCAGGAAGCACTGACCAGCGCGTTTCAACATCTAGACTCATTTAGCGGACGGGCGGCATTTAAAACGTGGGTGTTTGCAATTTTAAAAAATAAGATTATTGATTTGATTCGGCAGAAATCTCGTTTAGTCAGCATGAGTGAGTTGTTTAAGGATGAAGAAAGTGAGCTGAGTATAGATGAGCTATTTGATGCTTCTGGACATTGGCATAAATATGAAGCACCACAAGCATGGCAAAGCCCTGAAGAAATGATGGAGCAGCAAGATTTCTGGATTATTTTTGATGCCTGTCTTAATCACTTACCTGCCAAATATGCACAGGTATTTATGCTACGTGAGGTGATCGAGCTGAGTTCCAATGAAATTTGTGAGAAGCTGGAACTGACGGTTTCACATTTTAATGTACTAATGTATCGCAGCCGCACCCGACTACGTGAATGCTTAGAAAATAAATGGTTATTGCAGGAGGATTGCTCATGTTGACATGCCGCCAAGCCACTCAATTATTATCCGAGAAACAGGATAGAGCATTGCTGTTACGAGAGCAGAGTAATCTGCAATTGCACTTATTTGCTTGTCGTTCTTGCCGTCGTTATGGCAAACACATGAAAACTTTAAGTGTGTTATCAAAACAATTTAAAAATGTTGATCATTAAGCTTTTAAACTACTCAGTTTAGGCTATATTAATATGCTCTAGGGGATATAAGAGATTAATTTCTAAAATAATATTTTTTTAAGTTTTTTGCACAAAGATAAAGAATAAGCGCTAGGCCTGAATGCTATGGGCTTCACATAAATTTCATATCGAATTGACTAAGATTATAAGCATAAGAAGAGATGGGTTAGGAACAATCAATGTTAAAGTTTTTTCTGGGATGGATAGACAGTTGGTCGATTACGGATACTTCTGGATTAGCAGAATTCGAAGCATCTAAAACCAGCAAAGATACTCAGATCCAATGGTTGCGAATTATTCCGTTTATTTTATTGCATATCGCTTGCTTAGCTGTGTTTTGGGTGGGCGTTTCATGGTTCGCTGTCTGGTTTATGGTTCTCTTCTATATGATTAGAATGTTTGCAATTACAGCATTCTTCCATCGGTATTTATCACATAAAACATTTCAAACATCACGCTCAGTACAGTTTATTTTTCTTCTGATTGGGACCATGAGCGCACAACGTGGTCCACTCTGGTGGACGGCACATCATCGTTATCACCATCGTTTCACCGACACTGAACATGACCCACATTCATCTACACATGGGTTTTGGTATAGCCATGTTGGATGGTTCTTGAATCAGCAGAACTTTTCCACTCGCAAAGAAATTATTAAAGATTGGCTAAAATTCCCTGAGATTGTTTGGTTAGACCGTTTTAGTTTTGTCATTGTTTTAATAACCGCTTTTGCGATTTATTTGCTAGGCGATTGGTTAGCCTTTGCTTATCCCAATTTGGGTACTTCAGGACCACAGTTGCTGGTTTGGGGATTTGTGGTTTCAACGCTGTTATTGATTCATGCGACTTTATGTATTAATTCGCTGGCTCATCTGTATGGACGTCGAGATTTTGATACCCGAGACAACAGTCGTAATAATCTGTTTTTATCGATCATCACTCTAGGTGAAGGTTGGCATAACAATCATCATTATTATGCTGGCAGTACACGGCAAGGTTTTTTCTGGTGGCAAATTGATGTCACTTATTATGTTCTGAAAGCGATGTCTTTTTGTGGACTCATATGGGCAATCAAGCCTGTGCCTCAACGGATATATGATGCGCATAAAATCCATCTAGACAGTTTGAAAACTAAGATAGAAAAGAACAGTGACGGGGGTGTTTTATGAAAATTGCAATCGTCGGCTCTGGGATATCTGGATTATATGCGGCTTGGAAGTTATCAAAACAGCATCAAGTTACCATCTTTGAAAAAGAAAACTATTTTGGTGGACATACCGATACACATGAGTTTCGGATTGATCAAAAAAAAGTTGCCATAGACAGTGGTTTTATTGTTTTTAACGCACATAACTATCCATTATTTAGTGCGATGCTTGCCGAGCTTGGAGTCAAAGCACAGAACAGCGACATGAGTTTTTCAGTCAATAATCAGGTGACGGGGCTACAATATAATCCTTCAAAAAAATGGTCGTTATTAACGAGACCACAAAATTTTCTAAATAAAAACTTTCGCTTAATGTTATCGGATTTAGTTCGCTTTTATCGAGAAAATAAAGAGATTGCTGTTGATGAACTTGATACAAATTTAAGCATTGAAGAATATCTCAATAAACATGGTTATTCACAAGTCTTTAGAGATGAGCACTTATATCCAATGTGCGGAGCACTCTGGTCAAGCCCTGTGGAGCAGATTGGCAAGATTCCGTATAAGTTTGTCGTTAGTTTTTTTCAGCATCACCGGATGTTGCAATTAAAAGATCGCCCACAATGGCAAACGGTCAAAGGCGGATCAGCATCTTATATCTACGCGATTCAGCGTGAATGCCCAACGCTCATTTGGAAGAAAACTGAAGTACAACATGTAATAAGAAGTGAAAATCATATTTCAATTATAACTGCGCATGGGCAGGAGCAATTTGATTGGGTGATTTTTGCCAGTCATGCCGATGATACTTTAAAGTTGCTTAAAGAGCCTTCCGAGAAAGAGCATGACATATTAGGGTGCTTTGCTTATCAAGATAACGTGATGGTCGTCCATGCTGATAGATCAATCATGCCAAAATCCCAATCGCAGTGGGCCAGTTGGCACGTACATGTTACAGCTCAAAAAGAAGCTTCGGCGGATAGCGTTCATTACGGGTTTAGCTACTGGATGAACAGTTTGCAGAATCTGGACTGTAAGACGCAGGTTTTTTCTACGCTCAATCCAAATATGCCAATCGCCAAAGATCATATTTATGTTGAACGACATTATCGGCATCCTGTGTTCAATCAAACTGCGATTGCAGCACAATCTCGCTGGCATGAGATAAACGGCTACAAGCGTAGTTCATTTTGCGGTGCTTACTGGGGATGGGGATTTCATGAAGATGGTGCGAGAAGCGCTGACCGCGTCGTGAACCATCTGATGTCAATTGCTGATGAAGATATGGGGGGAGTCGATGTTAGAAGCTCAACTTGCAATTGCGAAAGCTAAAATCAGGCATCGCCGTTTTAGCCCCAAACCTCATCAGTTTGACGCGACATTGAGCTATTTATATTTTGATCCAGATCGAATAGCGGAAAATCTCAAACAATCAAGGTTATGCTCTACAAACCATTGGAATATTCTCAATATATCTGATCAGGATTTCCTTAAAGGCTATAGCGGTAATTTGCGAGAAAAAATAACAAAAATTTTATTGCAGCAAGCAGATACGATTTTGACCACGCAATCAGAAATCCGTGTCTTGGCCTTACCACGAAGCTTGGGTTTTAGTTTTAATTCGGTTGTGTTCTATTTCATTTTAAATCGTCAAAAACAGCCTGTCTTCATACTGAGCGAGATAACCAATACACCTTGGAATGAGCACAAGGTTTATGTACATGATTGCCAGCAGAAGTTGAAAAATCATAGTCCTTATGACAGTTATGAGTTTGATTTCGAGAAAAGTTTTCATGTCTCGCCATTTATGCCAATGGATATTCAATACAAATGGAAATTTAACTTCTCTAATAGTCAAAATGTGATTCATATGCAGCTTTATCAAAACCAGCAATTCATTTTTGATGCAACGATGCGGTTTGGATTAGCGCACATCACACTTCCTTCACAGCTTAGTCGTTATGCTATTCAACATATATTTGAACCTTTCAAAATGTTAGCTTCAATTTATGTACAAGCATTTCAACTATGGCTTAAAAAAGTTCCATTTTATCGACATCCCAAAAAGAATAAGGATTTAGAACGAGATGATAAAAACGCTAATTTTTGGTGAACAAGACACACTTCCATTGGTTTTACGCGGCTTGCTGAAACTTCGACATGGACAAATTCACTTTCGTGGTGAATGGAATGGAACTGTCGGTGAAGTTTCTGATCTGGAAGTAACTGTAGATATTCATCACGAAGATCTAATTGATCTCATTTTTAAAAATGGTGTGCTTGGTGCCGCGGAGGGCTATATTCGTGGCTATTGGAGTAGTGAAAATCTGGTCGAACTCATTCAGATATTGGCAAGAAATCGCGACGTTTTGGATAAGATCAATCAAAACCTTATATCACAAGCCAGCCAATTGTTATTAAAAGCATGGTATAGATCCCGCAAAAATTCGTTGGCAGGCAGCCGTAAAAATATTGCGGAACACTATGATTTAAGTAATGAATTTTTCAAATTATTTCTTGATTCTTCCATGATGTACTCTAGTGCAGTGTACAAGCACAAGGAGATGACGCTAGAGCAAGCTTCTGATTATAAAAAAGAGTTGATCTGTCAGAAGTTACAACTTAAACCCATGGATCATCTGGTTGAAATCGGTAGTGGCTGGGGAGGTTTTGCTGTCTATGCCGCTCAGCATTACGGCTGTAAAGTAACCACGATTACCATCTCACAAGCACAATATAATGAAGCAATCCAAAGAGTTGCCAATGCTGGTCTAAGCCATCGAGTTAATGTCCAACTTAAAGATTATCGGCTACTAGAAGGGAAATTTGATAAGTTAGTTTCGATCGAAATGATAGAAGCTGTTGGTGAGCAATATTTATCTAATTACTTTAATCAATGTAGAACCTTATTAAAACCAAATGGCCTAGGTCTGATTCAAGCCATTACGATCGAAGATGCGCGATATAAAAAAGCACTGCATAGCGTAGATTATATTAAGCGCTATATTTTTCCCGGGAGTTTCATCCCATCTATCAGTGTGTTAACACAAGCGGCTTCAGAGCAGAAGTTACGCTTGAAACATCTGGAGGATATTGGCCAAAGTTATGCTGAAACCATTCATCAATGGCGGGAACGTTTTTTAAATGCCAAAGCACAAGTTCTTGCTTTAGGTTTTGATGAAAACTTTATTCGAATGTGGGACTTTTATTTGTGTTATTGCGAGGGCGGCTTTAAAGAAGCGGTCATTAGCGATGCACAGCTTTTATTTGAAGCAAGCCCTTATTAATTATCCACTGATTTAAGGTATCAAGGAGACAGTGATGTTGTGGCAATTGTTTTTACTTGATGCTGTGTTAATGACAGGTTGTTGGTTATGGGCAACATACAATCACCGTGCTGGCATCGTTGATGTTGCTTGGAGTTTTTGCATTGCGCTGAATATTCTGATAACTGCATGGTTAGTGGATGATGCTTTGATGAATGTTAGATTGTTTATTGGCATATTCAGTTCAATCTGGTTTATACGTTTAAGTTGGCATTTATGGCGTCGGTATCAAGCGGAATCAGTAGAAGATCGCCGATATGCCAATATGCGTCGTGCGATGGGGAAATATCAACATATTGGTTTTTATTCCTTTTTTATGTTTCAGGCGGGTTTGGCAATCTTATTTACCATCCCAATGTGGACTTTACTACATGTACCGAGTGCTGTATGGAGTCCACAGACTCATGTTTACTTGATTATTGCTGGAGTGGTGATGCTGATTGCATTTCTAGGTGAAGTGGTCGCAGATCAGCAATTGTTTCATTTCAAGCAACAAAAACAAAATGATGGCAAAACCATGGATCAAGGTCTGTGGCGTTATTCGCGGCATCCCAATTATTTTTTTGAATGGATACACTGGTTTGCATATCCAATAATAGGACTTGCAGCAGGGTTATACAGTCTATGGATATATCCAGTCTTGATGTGGCTATTTTTGTATTACATCACCGGTATTCCATTTAGTGAACAACAAGCATTAAAAAATCGAGGTCAAAATTATCTCGATTATAAAAAACGAACTTCAATGTTTATTCCGTGGAAACCAAAAGAGTAGGTACGCACATGGACTTTATTATTAATCAATCATTAAAACTTGTTGAAAGTGGTTTAGTACCTGATCAGGCGATTCGTGCAGCAATTCGTGCTCTCAGTAAGAAGCGTTTGATTCAAGAAGGTCGCTATGACCCCGAACAAGGTGCTCAACGTTATATGGATGTGCTGAATATGTTGAAGCATAGCCAGATCGCAATTGAAACCGATAAAGCCAATGAGCAACACTATGAATTGCCCACGGCTTTTTTTGAGGCGGTTTTAGGAAAACGACTTAAATATAGTGCTTGTTTCTTTCCACATGATCGAACTGAATTAGATGAAGCTGAAGAGTTCGCATTGCAGATTTATAGCGATCGTGCCCAGTTAAACGATGGGCAACATATCTTGGAATTAGGGTGTGGCTGGGGTTCGTTTACGCTGTGGATGGCAGAGCGTTATCCAAATGCAAAAATTACGGCTGTTTCCAATTCAGCGACGCAACGTCAGCATATTTTGTCCAAAGCTGAGAAATATGGCTTGATGAATATTGATGTTATTACCTGTGATGTCAATGTCCTGGAATTGCAGCAAAACACATTTGATCGTGTTGTTTCAGTCGAAATGTTTGAACATGTAAGAAATTACCAAAAGCTTTTTGAAAAAATCCAATCGTGGCTCAAAGCGGATGGACTGTTATGGTGTCATATTTTCTGCCATCGTTTCTTACACTATCCTTTCGAAATCAAAAGTGAATATGACTGGATGTCGCGATACTTTTTTACAGGTGGATTGATGCCTGCAAGTTCGACATTTTTACACTTTCAACAGCATCTGGAATTATCGCAACATTGGCAATGGTCTGGAACTCATTATGAAAAAACAGCAAATGCATGGCTGGAAAACATGGATCGTAATGCTGAACAATTAAAACCACTTTTTGAAAAGGTGTATGGGCAAGATGCGGCAGCATGGTGGCAACGTTGGCGTATCTTTTTTATGGCTTGTGCTGAATTGTTTGGATTTGAGCAGGGGCAAGAATGGATCATTGGTCACTTCCTGTTCAAAAAGAAAGCCGTATAATTAAAACAAGCAGTTGTGTAAATAGGCAAGATTATGTTTAAAACCAATAAAAGCGATACCAATAACCGTCCACTGAGTCGGATGTTTAATCGTTATTATTGGTTGCAAATTGGACTGATCGCGCTTTCGATTATTATTGGGATTGCATGCAGTGCCTGGGTGATCAAAGGCTCATTGCTTAAAACCGCACTTGAACAAGAAATGGAGCATTACTGGATGCGTGTTGATCGTAATCCAAATGCTGATTTGCCCGATACTAAAAACTTATATGGCTATCGCTGGAAAAGTGAAAAACCACCTTTAGCATTTCAAAATCAATCGCTAAAACAAGGTGTTCACCGAATCTTTGTAGACGGAAAAGATCGTATGACCGTTTATGGTGAAAAAAACGGGCAGCATGTGCTGCTGGTTTTTGGTGAAAGCAATGTGAATAAAATCGTCTGGATGTTCGGTTTAGCACCCTTAATGTTCAGTTTGATTGTACTGTATAGTATTTTATGGTGGTCAAATCGGCGTGCTAAACGTTATTTCTCGCCAATTACCCGTTTAGCGAATGCCTTAGAACATATTGATTGGGCACATCAGTATAAGGAAGCATCTCCATTCCAAGGAATCAGTACCAATGGCAATCTGGAAGCTGAATATTTAAAACAAGCATTAGAAAAATACCATCAAGTATTGAGTGAGTTTATTAACCGAGAGCGCGAATTTACAGGCGATGTCAGTCATGAGTTACGGACACCATTGACGATTTTAAAAGGCAATGTGCAGCTGTGTCAGGTCAAGTACGGCGAAGATAAATCACTGCATCGTATTTCGAATACCATTGATGATATGCAATTACTGGTTGAAACTTTGCTGGCAATTGCACGTAATACAACCAATACATTGATTGCTGAGCAAGTGAAGTTATCCAAAATCATTGGTGATTTAGTCAGAGATTTGGAACCTGTCAGTCTAGGCAAGGGGGTGCAGATTTTTGTCCATGATGATGCTGATGAGTCAGCACGCTGGATTTATCCTTCGATGACAAAAATGGTGTTGAGCAATATTTTACGTAACGCATTGAATTATTCTCAAGGTTCTAATATTCATATCATTCAACGTAAAAATAGTATTCTAATTGCCGATAATGGGATTGGTATTGCAATGCCGAATGATTGTAAAGTTCAGGAGTTAAATAGTTCACAACTTCAACTTACCGCCAAAGGTCACGGCATTGGTTTACAGTTGGTTAAGAAATTATGTACCCAGTTGGGCTGGCGAGTTGAGTTATTCGACCGACAATATTATTTAAATACGCATCCTCATCTGCAATTAGAAAAGACAACAGGTTTGATTGTTGTGGTCTATATGAATTAATGCGCTGTGATATCTAAAGCAACTTTTATACCTACACCAGAAATGGTATGGATCAATTTTTCCTGAAAAGGTTTATCGATCATCTTTCTCAGATTGTAGATATGACTACGTAATGCATCGCTTTCAGGTTCTTCATCGCCCCATAGCTCGATAATAATTTCTTGTTTGGTAATCACTTTGGGGGAGTTTCGCATCAAAATTTTGAGTAATTTGAATTGAATCCGTGGCAATTCAATCGATTGACCTGCGCGTGTTATGGTTTGAGTCGCACTGTCTAAAATCAGATCATGGATTTGAATTTTACTGCTTGAGACTTCGCCGAGAGAACGTTTAATCAGTGCACGCACACGCATGACCAGTTCATTAAAATCAAAAGGTTTGACAAGATAGTCGTCTGTTCCTGCACTAAAACCTTTTAATTTATCATCCAGTGTATCTCTTGCAGTTAACATTAAAATGGGAATGTCTTTACCTTGATCGGTTCTGAGCCATTCGCATAAGTCATAACCTGAACCATCAGGTAAATTAATATCAAGCAACAGTAAATGGTAAGGATGCGTTTTTAAAAAGTTGCGGGCGGCATCAAGGTTACGTGCATGATCTACAACAAAGCCATGTTCTTCTAGAAACTCACAAACCGTGGCGGCAAGTTCATAATGATCTTCCACCATAAGAATAAATTGATTGTTCATAATAATTAGATCAAGTTATTGATTTAGTAATTGTTGCTTTAATTTAGCATTAAAAGGTGAGCTTCCAAACCATATTTTGAAATATTGATTCGCTTGCGGGTCTGTGATCGAACCTAACAATTTCTGATTAAGAGAGAGCTTTAATTGTTTGTTCATTTGACTATAGGCTAAAGAGTATAAATCCCCTTTTTTTACAGGTTTGTACAGTTCAGTAATTTGGTTTAATACCGAGTCGTTAGCAAAATTGCTAATATTTCTTTTAAGATAATAGTTGGCTGCTTTTTTAAATGCCCATTCTGGAATATTTTGGTCGTACGCAAAATCTAATTGGATATTTTGACTTTCCCAATTCTGATGACAATTGTCAGCATAGTAGCTGACAGTGCCAACTGTTTTTGTAGTAACGACTAAAGGTACTGTTTTGCATTTCTGTATATTTGCATGAGTCAGATTAGAATTTAATATAAGAAATAAAAAACCAAATCCCAATTGCATAAAATAATTATTCATTTTTTTCACCTAGATGCTACTGTTTAGTCAGTCTGTTTTATTTCTATATACTGAGTCATATTTAATAAGTGTAGAAGTTCAGACCACGTTCAATCCTTTGAATTTCATAGCTTGCAT
The DNA here is from genome assembly GCF_013072675.1 of Acinetobacter sp. Ac_3412. Classification (NCBI taxonomy): domain Bacteria; kingdom Pseudomonadati; phylum Pseudomonadota; class Gammaproteobacteria; order Moraxellales; family Moraxellaceae; genus Acinetobacter; species Acinetobacter sp. Ac_3412. Next base: position 543,697 of record NZ_LXUJ01000007.1, read on the forward strand.
AGCCTAAATTGGTTTGAGTACGGTCTAAAATTGCATAGAGGAAAACACTATGGTTGGTTTCTAGTGGCGTAATAATGTGGTATTGATGATCCGTACTCATGAGCACACTTTCCAGAAAATCATGAGGACTAATTTCATCCATTAACTTTTTCTGGTAGTTGAATAGATTCACACCTTCAGACACCGCGAAATCAAAATTAAAAGACTCTTCATCTATAGATTCTAAAATAGAACCATCAAAAGCATCTACCAAGGCCAAGAAAATTAAACCTTCAATTTTATTTAATTGTTCTAATAACGAAATATTGTTCATAGTTTATTCTGCACTTATTTTCGTAAATCTTAGACTATTTCTTAAAGGGGAGAAGCAAAGAATAGCCTGTTCCGATATATGGAACAGAGCGATATAAACCATTCGCTGGGTCCCAATAGTCTTGTTGAAATATGATGAGATGTTCAGCATTCACTTTGATTTGGCTAATGCCATAGGAAGACATTTTTTTTGTTCGGCCAAACATTTTAAAATCATAGATCATTTGCCAGTGAATATAAGCAGAGTCATTTTTATGGGTTGCACTAATTAATTTTACCGATACTTTACTGACATGTTTATTCATTCCCTCAAAATGCTTCATCAGCTCTTTTTTAGTTGAGAATTGAGAGAGCGTGTCATTAATGTACAAATTATCAGCATAGAGTTGGCTTGCATTTTTTACAAAATTTACTGTGCCCATACTATTAAATGCGGAAACAAAATCCTGACCAATCATTTGAGCTTGTGCATCACTTAAGGGGATTCCACTGATTTGTTGATTTGCTTTGTCATAATCAGCGGTATAACTCGATATGCTTTTACAAGCAACTAAGGAGAGTAAGCTCAGTGTTGAGATAGCCAGTGTTTTTATAACATTCATATTGATGATCTCACTCCTTTTAAAATTATAATAAAATTTGGAATGTGAACCCGATGTGAAATCACGCATTGATTTGGTATGAATAGTTTTTTTATTTTTAAAACAATAAGAAAGGAAATCATTAGATTTCCTTTCTTCAGTATCAATTTAAGAGCCTTATAGTTTGGCTTGACGTTGTGCGATGTATTTTTCGTTAAAGAAGCCACCAAATGGAATAAAGGCAAGCACAAATAATCGAAACAATTCTACGCCAGACCAAAGTGAAGCAGTACGGACTAAGTTCCAAAGATAGAATAAAAATGCCAGACCATGAATCGGCCCCATGATCTTTGTCGCTATCGGTAAATCAAATGCGTACTTGAGTGGAATCGCCACGAGGAATAGCAACAATAAAGTGACGGCTTCAAGCACAGAAGCAAACCGCATCTGTTGCAACTTCTTTGTCATTGCGCTCATAAAATAGCTCCAGGAGATTGATAAAAGAATAAAAATTAACGAAGCATACCATCTTTGAGAGCGAGCGCATTAATATTGTTGGTAACGATTCTTATTTAATCATGCTGATAGAAAGGGGAATCGTATGGCAGCGAAGTAAAAGAATTTTCTACTGATTTGAGGCATGACCATGAGAGGCAAGAATCATTACTGATTAAAATCAAGTTCGGTAAATATGTAATATATTGATATTTAATTAAATAATAGATTTTTCATTCAACTGCTTAGTCATTTTACTTACTAAGCAGTCGTGAATGTAAAGTTTATGCAACTTGTTGCATAAAAACTTTTATCTAGATATGATGAAGTGAATTTTAAAAAAGTGAAATGCTTCTTATTTCTAAAAAAGGCTTTATCTATTTGAAATAATGAGTATCTAAAGGATAAAAGTAATGTCAAAAATTCCAGAATTAATGAAAAACCTGAGACTCCCTGTAATTGGTTCACCGTTATTTATTATTAGCACGCCCAAGCTAGTGTTGGCGCAATGTAAAGCTGGGGTGATTGGTTCGATGCCGGCATTGAATGCACGACCTGCCGAAAAGCTAGAAGAATGGCTGAAAGAGATTACTGAAGGAATTGCTGAGCATAATGCCTTACATCCAGACCGACTAGCAGCGCCTTTTGCAATCAACCAGATCGTGCATAAAAGTAATAATCGTCTTGAACATGACATGGAATTGATTGTCAAATACAAAGTACCGATTGTGATTACATCACTTGGTGCAAGAACAGAAATCAATGATGCGACACATAGTTATGGTGGTGTCGTTTTACATGATGTTATTAACAATACCTTTGCCAAAAAAGCAATAGAAAAAGGTGCGGATGGTTTGATTGCAGTGGCTGCAGGTGCTGGTGGTCATGCAGGCGTCAAGAGTCCATTTCCATTAATTCAGGAAATTCGTGAATGGTTTGATGGACCTTTGGCTTTGTCGGGTGCGATTGCTACTGGTGATGCGGTTCTTGCGGCACAGGCAATGGGAGCAGACTTTGCTTATATTGGTTCAGCATTTATTGCCACACATGAAGCCAATGCAGAAGACGCTTATAAGCAGGCGATTGTCGATCATAATTCAGATGAAATTGTCTATTCCAACCTATTCACTGGTGTACATGGCAACTATCTGGCACCAAGTATTCGTGCGGCGGGGCTTGATCCAACCAATTTACCTGAAGGTAATCTGAAAGATATGGATTTCAGTACACCGAATGAAGATGGTACACAGCATAAGGTCAAACCATGGCGTGACATCTGGGGATGTGGTCAAGGCTTAAATGCAATCAAAGCCACTACTTCAGTCGAAGAACTGGTGACTCGACTTGAAAGAGAGTATCTCGCTGCAAGAAAACGTCTCATGCTTTAAGTTTTAAAATCAGGCCTTAATTTCTAAGGCCTGATAAGTTTTATGATGCTGTTTTTAACAATGAGTATTCACTTACTGACACGTTCCCCTATAACAGAGGAGTTAAAAACAGAAGATTTTAAACCTGCTCAAAAGTAAGCCCAGCATGTTTTGTTAAACGTTGAATAAATCGATCATCAAACATGGTCGCAGGTGTCCAAAAGCCACCTTGAGTAGTCGATTTTTCGCCATTTTTGGCATGGTCAATGGCAAGACTCAGCGCTGCTTGTCCCAACATCTTTCCTGTAGAGCCATAACCAGGATCACGGTCACCAGTTACTTTGATTTTTAGGCTTTGTCCTGCATCGGTTTTACCCACAAAACGTAAGTCAAATCGGCCTGCCAATTGTTGCTCCGGCGTAGGGCCTTCTCCTGGCTTTGGTAATAGATAACGTTCCATCACTTGGCTAATCGGTTTACTGACCGCAGCGAGCATAAATGCCCCCAGACCAGAGACCACAGCTAAGGCTTTTAAACGTCCTTTTAGCCCTTCACCTGTCAAAATCGCTTCGTTATAGCGAAAGTTGTTGCCATAGGCATTACCCGATAAAGCATTAGAACGTTGTACCACACGTTCATTTACAGCAGCCATGACAAAAGGCGCAATCCATGCATTAAAATCAGGATCGAATTTGGCACTTTTGATATAAATCTGTCTTTGGGTATTGCCATGATCTGCGGGGCAGAGAATGTATGGATTAAGTAGATCTTTACGCAATGCAGGATCAGCCGCAGCCTCTTGAATCACATTGATCAAACTCGCGACTGTACCGCCAGATGCACCACCTTTTAAGGTTTTAACCCGCATGGAAACTTGAGTGGCAGGCGCATTAAACTGCTGTTGTGCTTGTTGCTGCAGGTAATAAACGCCCATATCCGATGGAACTGAATCAAATCCACAGCAATGCACAATACGCGCACCTGAGAGTTGTGCTTGCGCTTCATACTTGGTGATCATGTGTTTAATCCACTGGGTTTCTCCAGTCAGATCACAATAATCTGTTCCGTTATTCACACAGGCTTGAATTAACGGTTCACCATACAAAGCATATGGGCCAACCGTTGAGACGACCACACGTGTTTGTGCGCAAAGTGCATCAAGCTCGGTTTGACTATTGGCATCAGCAACCAAGATTGGAACAGCCTGTCCAACAGCGCCAAGCCCATCTTTGACCTGTTGTAATTTCTGTTGGGAACGTCCAGCAATTGCCCAACGGATCTGTTCTTTTTGAGTGGCAAAATATTCGGCCAAATACTGGGTTAGAATCTGGCCGACGAAGCTAGTCGCACCAAAGACCACAAGATCATAATTTAATTTTGTCATTACTTGTTTTTCCTTAACGATTTGATGAGTTGAATATTAAAGTGCTTTGGGCAAATGGAGAATAACTTGTGTGTCTTGAACCACGTCTAAACGAAGAATCTTCGACGCACCAAGTTCATTTAATAATTGACTTAAAGGACCACCATGACGGACTAATTTGACTTTTCTAGGCAGAAGTTTTTGTCCAAAAGATAAGAGATTAGATTGAACCAAGGTTTGCTGCCATTTGCCATCAACCAGATGTAACATCGTTGCTTGACTCATACGTGATTCAGATTTTACCTGCTTTAAGTGAGGTGTCGGTGCAATCAGGCTTAAATCGATTTTGCCCGTTGTATCCTTTAGGCTCGCATTCATGTCTTTGGAGCTGATATCGACCTTAATTTCAGTGAGCCATTTAGGAAGTTGGTAAGCATAAACACCACGGACCCGCGCAATTTCTGTATCTACAGGTAGCGCTAAAACATGTGCGTAAAAATGGCGTTGACGAATCGAGCTGATGAGCTCTAAAGCATGAGAACCATGTGCATTAGGCTTACGGACCACAATTGCGACAGAGACTTCATTATATGGATCATTATCACAAACAGAGTATGTAAAGAAGGTAACAGCGACCAGCCCATAGCCGGGGAAGGCCTGTAAAGGCTCTAAAGGTGCGGGTAATTTTTTCTTGAGTTGTTTAAGTGGTGCTAACATCAGCACTTGTACATTGCCACTACGATAATAAAAATTGGGTGCCCAAACCAGACCAACTCTCGATTCAACCCATTGTTTAGGCGTTTTGCGAAAGAAATCAATATTGCCAGCGGCAGGATCCTGTGCAACTTGATCTAAATCGGGATTCATTCTAAACCGGTCATAATATCCACCTTTGGGAACATTGACTTTTTGTTGCCCAAACTCAACTTCAGTAAACTGTTTATTGCTTTGCATATTCGTAAACCTTTGATTGACCAAGTCATTCAAAATGCCTGCCAATGACAAGAACATTTCTTATATCTGAGTTCACTATAAGATTAAAGTGAACTTTAATGTCAAGCAGCAAAATTTGATATTTGATAAGTACAAAGCTGGTTCGTTGAAACAATGTAAAGAAAATAAGTGCTGAAAACATTTAACTTTGTGAAAAAAATCATTGATCTCAATGAGTAAGTCTATTGATCATTCGTTTATTTTTAATCATTAAATTACATTTTTATTATCAGAATAGGACTAAAAGCATTGACCTTAAAGCGAACTTTAATCTTAGTATAGAAACACTATCCACACGGATGGTACTTAAAAAATGTAGTTATAAGTAAATTAATTAGAACATAGATCATGAATCGACAGTGTAAATCTTACACAGGAGAAACAAAGATGGCATTCGTTACGACAAAAGATGGTGTAGATATTTTTTATAAAGATTGGGGACCTCGCGATGCACAGGTCTTATTTTTTCATCATGGTTGGCCACTCAGCTCAGATGATTGGGATGCCCAACTATTATTCTTTTTAAATGAAGGTTTCCGTGTTGTCGCACATGACCGTCGCGGGCATGGTCGTTCCAGTCAAGTCTGGGATGGGCACGATATGGACCATTATGCAGATGATGTTGCAGCTGTAGTGCAGCATCTTGGGATTAAGAATGCGATTCATATTGGCCACTCAACAGGTGGTGGTGAGGTAGCTCATTATATTGCACGTCATGGTGAAGCGAATGTTGCCAAGGCCGTTTTGGTGAGTGCGGTACCACCTATTATGGTCAAAACAGCCAATAATCCTGACGGTCTACCTAAAGAAGTCTTTGATGACTTGCAAAATCAGTTATTTAAAAACCGCTCGCAATTTTACTATGATTTACCAGCGGGGCCTTTCTACGGTTTTAACCGTCCAGATGCAAATCCATCTGAACCTGTGATCTGGAATTGGTGGCGTCAGGGCATGATGGGTGGCGCAAAAGCACATTATGATGGCATTGTGGCCTTTTCCCAGACTGATTTTACTGAGGACCTGAAAAAGATTTCAGTCCCTGTATTGGTAATGCATGGTGATGATGATCAAGTTGTACCTTATGAAAATTCTGGGGCATTGTCTGCCAAATTGGTACAAAACGGAACTTTAAAAACCTACAAAGGTTTTTCTCATGGCATGTTAACCGTGAATGCCGATGTCATTAATCCAGATCTATTGGCATTCATTCGTGCGTAGGCGGCATTGATTTGATTCAAAATCCCATTCAAGAATAGAGGCATATTTGCCTCTATTTTTTATTTTAAGCATTTTTTTGATATTGGTATCACTTGTTAAGTTTATGATTTTATTTCGATGATTTGAAAATATTAATAAAGTGCAATCAAACCTATTGACATTAAAGTTTACTTTAATCTTAAAGTGAAGCCATACTCAATGAGGTAATCAAAATGAAAGTCTTTGAACAATTAGTTTTCCCGAATGGTTCGAACATCCCCAATCGTATTGCAAAAGCAGCAATGGAAGAAAATATGGCAGACTTAAATCATGCGCCATCTGAAGAGCTGATGCGTTTATACCAAGCTTGGGCGGATGGAGGTGTAGGTTTGATTATCACAGGTAATGTCATGGTAGATCGTCGTGCCATGACAGGACCCGGTGGTGTCGTACTTGAAGATGAAAAATATTTGGATACATTCAAACGCTGGGCGCAAATCGGTCGTTCGAAGGGTGCACAAGTGTGGTTGCAAATCAATCATCCTGGCCGTCAAATGCAATCTAATTTAGGTCAAGAGACTTGGGCACCTTCTGCGGTTGCTTTAGATCTAGGCAAAATGTCAGATCGTTTTAATACCCCGATTGAAATGAACCAAGACATGATTAATGAAGTGATCCATCGTTTTGCCAACACCGCACGTCTAGGAGAAAAAGCAGGCTTTACTGGTGTTGAAATCCATGCGGCACATGGTTATTTACTCAGTCAGTTTCTTTCGCCACTCAGTAATAAGCGCCAAGATCAATGGGGTGGCTCTTTGGAAAATCGTGCACGTATTTTGATTGAGATTGTTAAAGCAGTGCGTGCTGTGGTTTCAGACAGATTTACAGTGGCGGTTAAGCTGAACTCGGCTGACTTCCAACGCGGTGGTTTTAGTGCTGAAGATGCACAGCAAGTGGTTATGATGCTCAACGAACTGGCTGTTGATCTGGTTGAGTTATCTGGCGGGAGCTATGAAGCACCTGCAATGCAAGGTCAGGCACGTGATGGTCGTACCTTGGCGCGAGAAGCTTACTTCTTAGAGTTTGCTCAAGAAATTGGTAAAGTGGCCAAGATGCCTGTGATGGTGACGGGAGGAATCCGTCGTAAACAAGTCGCTGAACAAGTCATTGAAAGTGGTGTCGATATGGTGGGGATTGCCACAGCTTTGGCAATCGATCCAAATCTCCCAAATGAGTGGAAGCGAGGGCAAAATACGGCACCAGAGTTGAAAGTAATTACATGGGAAAATAAAACCTTAGCATCGCTTGCCAATATGGCCACAGTGAAGTTTCAGTTGCGTAAACTCAGTCTTGGTAAATCAACCAATCCAAAAGTTTCTCCGCTTTGGGCGTTGATTTTGCAACAATCAGCAATGACATGTCGTACGCGCCAATATAAAAATCGAATGCGTACATATTCACTTCCATCTTAAGCTGAGCAACAACTTGCTAATACTTAGCTAATAGATTGAACAACAGCCAATTGCAGAACAATCTGTAATTGGCTTTTTTATGGGCAAGCGATTAAAAATATTGGAAAGGAAAAAGTGATTTCTGATCATAAAAAATCCGCTTTATTCAGAAAGCGGATTTTTTCTCATATATCTATTTTGTATTTTCTTTAGCTTGATCTAATGCAGGAAAAGGAACGGGCATATTAAGTGCCAATTGAGCATCTTTTACTACATCTAAACGTAATATCTTGTTTGCACCTAAATCATCAAGCAATTTGCTCAACGGACCATCACTGCGAACAAGTTGCACATTTTTAGGAAATAACTTCTGTCCAAATGCAAGCGTATTCGATTCCACAGAAGTGCTGTGCCATTTACCATCAACCAACTGATACATGGTTTTGGTTTCAATCCGTGATTGTGGTTTGACTGTTTTAATTTTAGGTAAAGGCGCTGTTAGACTTAAATCAGATGTGCCATCGGTATTAAAAATATGGGCTTGCAGATCGTGGCTACCAATTTTCATATCAATTGGTGTTAACCATTTAGGCAATTGATAACCATAAACCCCACGAACACGGGCAATCTCAGTATTTACAGGTAATGCCAGTACATAGCCATAATATTGATGCTTTCGCATAGAGCTAAGTAATTCAGTACTATTGAAGCGGTGTACGTTAGGTTGGCGCACCACAATGGCGACAGAAACTTCATCATAGGGATCTACATCACCAACGGCATAAGAGAAAAAGGTCAATGAAACCAAACCATAACCAGGGAGTGGCTGTAAAGGTTGAAGTGGAGTGGGGAGCTTAGCTTTTAATTTTGCAATAGGCGCTAACATCAATACTTGAACATTACTGGTTCGATAATAGAAATTCGGTGACCAGACTTTACCTACTCGGGTATCAACCAGCTTTTTAGGAATACTACGGAAGTAATCAATATTGCCTGCTGCAGGGTCTTTTGCAACGTCATCTAAGTTTGGATTCATGCGAAAGCGATCATAATAGCCACCTTTAGGCACAGCGACTTTATAAGGTCCAAATTCAACGATTGTGGACTGTGCAGTATGGGTGCTGCCACTGATTTGGGGTGAATTGGTTTCAGTTGCATAAGCTGCCGTAGCAAGTATCAAACTGAATGACATTACAGATATGCGATGTAAATGAAGCTTGTTGATCATGATTGTGTTCCTCCTATAGGTCTAACTTAAATGCTAAGATTAAAGTTAACTTCAAGGTCAAGCATTTTTGAATAAATGTAGGGAACAAATCATTTTCAAGTGAAATAAGATAAAGCTAAACTCCCGTAGATGTTAAAAAAAACCAGATAATCAAATCTGGTTTTTTTAGAAAAAAGTCTAATTTAAAGTATTTAAGCGCTTAACGACTGCCTCTGCAATTTCTTTACTTGATTGTGGATTTTGCCCAGTGATAATCCGATCATCAGCGATCACAAAAGAAGTAAATGGAAAGAAAGCATGCTTATATCTTGCTCCTCGTTGTACTAATCCATCTTGCAACGAGAACGGAACTTGGGACTTAATTCCTGATAAAGTCTCTTCAATATAGGCAAAGCCTGTAACAGTACGGCCTGCTATGAGTGGTTGACCCATTGGGGTTTGAAGCGACAATAATCCACCTACACCATGACATACTGCTGATATAACACCACCTTGCTGATAAATCTTTTCGCTGATCTGCTTTAGGCCTTGGTTGTTGGGAAAATCCCACATGGTGCCATGTCCACCCGTGTAATAAATCGCTTTATATCGGGAAGGATCAATGGCATTGGGTGCTAGTGTATTGCTTAGGCGTTGCATGAATTGGGGATCAGCCAAGTGTTTTTTTGCTGACTGATCAACATAAATCGGCTTAAGACTACGTTCATCTAGCGGTACAGCACCACCTTGTGGACTGACAAAATCCATGTCATAGCCAGCCGCTTGCGCTACATCATAAAAATGGGTGAGTTCAGTCAGCCACAATCCTGTCGTATCTGATCGAGTTGGATAAGCTGAGTGGTTGGTCATCACCACCAAAATTTTGCCTTTTGGCTTAGCTTGTACGCGTTGTTGAGCAGCTTCGGTTGCATAGGTCATATTAGTTATGAATATAAGCATAAAAATGCCAATCAACCACTTTGAAAAGTTCCAAACTTTAAACATGACAGGTTCCTCATTTGATCCCTGAGATTGATGCTATGCTTAAAGTGAGGTTTAAGGTCAAGTACTTTTGTGGATTTCTTTATGAGTAGTCGTTGTGATGACGGTGACGTATTAGACTTTGTCGTTGGTATAGTACAGATTGAGCAAACGCTGTGCATTTTCTTCGCAGGTAATTTCATCTGGTTTGCTATTGATCGCCACAATCATCATTTGCAGATTTTGCTTACTCACTGCCAGTTTTTGCTCTAGTTCTTCAATATCTTTGATCTTGCTTTCGAGCAAGCCAATGAGAATGTCATGATTCCATGAAGAGACATTCGATGGTAAAAACGCTTTAATTTCTGTCAGAGAAAAGCCAACTTGCTGTGCTTGTTGGATCAGGAATAGCTGTTTGAGATCATTTTCACTATATTCCCGATAGCCATTTGATTTGCGTTTAGCCTTCGGTAATAGCTTGATTTGCTCATAATAACGAATGGTTGGGGTGCTTAAACCACTTTGTTTAGATAATTCACTAATATTCATTACTGATTTTCTCTTGACATTAAAGCAAACTTTAAGCTTATAGTGATGCAAAAGCAAGATTAAAAATAAATCAAAAAGTAGAGGTGAAAGATGTCAAAACGTATTCTCCATGTGGTAACCAACGTCTCTAAATATGAGGGTATCGATCGTCCAACTGGATTATGGTTAGGGGAACTGACGCATGCCTATGATGAGTTTGAAAAGCAACATTATATTCAAGATATTGTTAGCCCAAACGGAGGTCATTCGCCGATAGAACCTAAATCATTAGAACGTTTTGTTGCCGATGCTTCTGTGCTTAAACGTAAAAATGACCCCGTTTTTATGCAGCTCTTGGAAACCACCAAAAAGCCCTCTGAGATTAACTGGCAAGATTATGACGCAATCTATTACACCGGTGGGCATGGGGTCATGTGGGACTTCCTAGACAATGCTGAATTGCAGAACATCACCAAAAATATTTATGAACATGGTGGCATTGTTGCCAGTGTCTGTCATGGTTATTGTGGATTGCTCAATGTTCAGTTATCAAATGGACAATATTTAATTCAAGGGAAAAAGCTGACAGGTTTTGCATGGTGTGAAGAAGTATTGGCTGGTGTGGCAAAGAAAGTACCTTATAACGCTGAAGAACTGTCAAAACAACGTGGCGCACTTTATCAAAGAAAATTCATTCCATTTCTACCCAATGTCGTGCGTGATGCGAACCTGATTACAGGACAGAATCCATTTTCTGCACGTGTTACCGCATTTGCGATGATTGATGCTTTAGAAGCTAAATCATGAATTTTCATCAGTAAAACAGTTAAACAGAAAATGGATAAAGTGATCTATAAGAATCACGCTATCCATTAATCTTCTACTTATTTTAGATGCCGAAATTATTCATATTCCATATGCAACGCGCTGTTTCGTTGCTGAGAAAGTGCTAATTCTGTTGCGAGTATTTCTGCTTGATTGAATGCCTTGTCTAAAGATTTTTGATGGCGAGTATCTGCAAATTCTTGGTATTCAGATGCAATTTCATCAATATGCTCAACCCCTAAATATTTGCTTAAAGTACGTAAATGCGGCACAAGATGGCTTTGATTGGCACGAATACCATCGGCATTAAAACCAAATTCTCCACTTGACGTGATAATCAACAAGCGTTTACCTGACAGTAAAGGTTGGAGTGGAAAGTCTCCGCGCGCAAGGTCAAAGTCAAAGGTTTTATTGATACGAATGATTTGATCAAACCACGCTTTTAGTTGTGCAGGCATACCATAGTTATACATCGGTGATGAAATCACAATGAGATTGGCTGCTGCAACTTCGGCAATCAATTGATCAGATAAGGCTAAGATTTCCTTTTGCGCGGTTGTTCTTTTTTCTTCAGGGCTAAACACCGCACCAATCCAGTCTTGATTAATAAAAGCGGGTGGATTCATGCCTACATCACGATAAATATACTCATCTATCACTTGTTGCTGTTGTAAGGTCTCAATAAAGCGTTTCGCGATATTTTTGGAAATGGAGTTATGACTTGGATTTGGATTGAAAGCTGCTCGAACACTGGCATCAATATGTAATAGGGTTGTCATGATCGCTCACTTGAGGAATTAAAAGATAAACTCATCTTAAGAGGTCATTAGAGGCTAGACAAACCAGTAAATTACAGCTATGAATGAGTTAAATTCATCTATAAAACTTATTTATGGAGTGTTGAAAATGCAGGTTTCTTTACAAGCATTGAAAGCATTTGAATCTGCTGCTCGTTTAGGCAGTTTTAAATTGGCTGCGGAGGAGTTGTCTTTGACACCAACTGCTATTTCTCATCACGTCAGCAATTTGGAAAGCCGTTTAAATGTGGACTTGTTTTATCGACAGGTTCGAAAAATCAGCTTAACAGAGACTGGCGAAAAATTAGCGATCGCAATATCTAAAGGATTTCGGACTATTGAAGATGCTTTAGAAGAGGTGAGTACCGCCAGCCGAGTGATTAAGATCACCACAACGTCATCCTTGGCAGCAATGATTTTGATCCCAGCCATGCAGACTTTTTCACAACTCCATCCAGAGATCGAGATTGAGATCTCTACAGGTGAAAGTTTGGAAAATCATCTATATGCACTGCCAATTCGCTATGGGGCTGTTGCATCTGTTTCCTCTACAGACATTATTAAACATGAGTCATTTAATGTATTTGCAGCCGCAGGGCTATATACAGAGAATTGGGCTGAACAGTCGATTACGCTGTTTAACACCGAATGGAAAAATAAGAATTTGCCTAAACCGCCATTGCAAACATGGCTTGAGAAAAATATTTTTGAGGAAAAAAATATAACTGTGCAGCACTTTGACCAAGAAATTTTTGGTATTCAAGAAGCGCTGATGGCGAATGGATTGGTATTTTGCTCAAACACATTGGTCAGTCGATTAATACAGGCAAAATTGATGCAATCATTAGCAACTGAAAGTGTGCAATCCGAATTATGTTATTACATTCAGGACAAAGAACAATTAAAGCGTAGAAATCGGCATATGAATGAACTGATTTTGTGGGTAGAAGCACTTTTAAATCAATAGATTATTGCTTATTACTACATTCTTGCAGCGATGCCATATGCAACTTGTGCTTATAAAAATAACAGTCAACTAAAGTTTGTGCGATTCTTTCTTGATTTTATAAATGATAATAATTATCATTTAAGCACACTTTGTTTTGAGTCAAATGATTGTGAACAAAACCCCTATGCTTGTAGATCAGTTATACAGAAACCATAGAGGCTGGCTTCATCAATGGTTGAGACAAAAAATAGGCAACACTGAGCAAGCCGCTGATCTGGTGCAAGACACCTTTATCAAATTACTGCAAACACGCGATGAGCTGCTGGGCATTAAAGAACCTCGCGCTTATCTTACTTCAATAGCAAAAAACTTACTCATCGACCAAGTCCGTCGCAAACGCATAGAACAGGCTTATTTAGATGGCTTGAGCCAGATGGAATACATGCTGGATACAGTTGCTTCGCCAGAAGATCAAATGCAGATTATTCAGGCGCTGGATCAGCTTTGTAAAGCATTAGAAGATGTCTCTGCTAAAGCACAACAAGCATTTATATTGCATTACCTTGAAGGTTATACACATAAGGAAACGGCAGAACGATTGGGTGTTTCAACCAAAATGATTCAGAAATATCTAGCAAACTGTCTGGCTCGCTGCTATCTGATTCGTTTAGAAATGGATGTCAGCATTTAAATGGCAATCGATAAACAAGACCATCATCAACTGGTTGAAGAGGCTGCATTATGGATTGTGCAGTTAAGCTCAGATGATGAGCCAACCCGAAAAAAAGCTCAATTGCAGTTTAATCAATGGAAACAGAACAGCCAGCAACATCAAAAAATTGCAGCTGATATCGAGCAGTGTATTCGCTCAATCCAAAAAGTATCTCAAACAGCACAGCATAAAAAAGTGGTTCAATCAGCACTTAAAGCAGGTTTAGGGTCTGCAAAAGCGTATAAGCATGTTCGTGCGGGGAGCGCATTTGTCATTGCATTCGTTATCCTCAGTGGCAGTTTCCTTTATGTGTCTGATACCTCTATTGCCTATATCGGTGCTGATATTCAAAGCGATTCGGCGCAGTGGACAACACAAACCTTACAAGATGGTTCGCGCTTAATTCTACGGGGCAAGAGTGCAGTCAATATTGATTTCCAAGCAAAGCAAAGAGTGGTCGAATTGGTGCAAGGGCAGGTTTATGTTGATGTTGCCAAAGATCCAAATCGCCCATTTTTAGTCAAAACCAAACATGGGCAGATTCAAGCGCTTGGAACGGCATTTAGTGTGGCATTTACACCTTCAGCAACAGAATTAAAAATGTTGCATTCGCGAGTTCGTGTACAAGCCGCAGCAAATGGTTATTCAGCTCAACAAGTGATTGTAAGTGCGGGACAAGCCGTCAGTATGAATCAGAACGGAGTGCAGCCAATTTCGGCACTCAATATTTATAATGAACAACAAAAGTGGAATAAACATCAATTGATGGTAGAGGATTTACCGCTCGATCAGGTGTTAAAAGAATTAGATCAAAACTACAAAGGCAAAATCTTGTTTAATGCTGAAGCATTACAAGATATCCAAGTAAATGCAGTGTTGCCCTTAGACCAAACTCAAGATGCACTTAAATTATTAGCAACAGTATTTCCTAACTTAAAAGTTTATCAAATAACACCTTATCTCATTGTAATTTCATTAAAAAAATAGTCAGTATATGCATAGTCAAATGAATGCATATTAAAAAGTTTTTAATTTTTTTAAAATTTAGGTTCCACTTTTTTCAAAGCTGCTCGTCATAGTAAGTAGAAGCAATAAATTTGGGATCATTTTATCTCAATAGATTTAATGATTCTTATTTACATTTACTGGGGTGGGCAAGAATGAAGAAAGTCGGAGATGGTCAAATGCGAAGTCGGAACTTATTTCGATTTTCAACACTCGCATTTGCTGTACATACAGTGTGTATTGCGAGTTTAGCTTTACCGATGCAACATGCTTATGCAGAAACCGTTGCGGCAAAATCTTATAATATTCCTGCAGGGACTTTAGCCAATGTATTGAATCAGTTTGCTGAACAATCGGGGACTTCAATTGCCATTGATGCACAGCAATTAAAAGGGCAATACAGTTCAGGATTAAAAGGTAACTTTGCATTAGAGCAAGGTTTTCAGCATATTTTAGCGTCTTCGGCATTCTATGCAGTCAAAGTCGGACAGGGTTATACACTGGCAAAAAAGACAGCTAAAAATAGTAATGCACCTTCAAGTGCCTCAGTAACTGCGATGAATCATACATCTTCGATTCAAGCTCAAGATGACGAAATCTCTGTTCGTTTGACGCCAATGGTAGTCTATGGTCAAGAAGATCGTGATACTCAGGGCAGCAATCGAGTCTATGATGCCAATCGATCTTCTGTTTATGCAGGCAAAGACTATATTGAGCGTTTTAAAGGCACCAATCCTGCCGATGTTTTACAAGGGATGGTTGGGGTTTATAGTGGTGATGCCCGGAATAGTGGCGCTTTAGATCCGAGTGTACGTGGTGTGCAAGGCGTAGGTCGAGTGCCATTAACTATTGACGGTACTGAGCAGTCGATTGCGGTGTGGCGTGGCTACAATGGCGTGAATAACCGAAATTATATCGATCCCAATCTAATTGCAGGCATCGAAGTGATTAAAGGACCATCACTAGAGCGTAACACCTCAACCTCAGTCGGTGGTGGTGTTGTGGTTAAGACCTTAGAAGCGGATGATATTGTTCGTCCGGGTAAAACCTTTGGCGCAGAACTAAAAGTAGAAGGTTCTACCAACGCCATTGATCCCTCATTGCCCGACATGAGTAAAATCGGCAAAAACTATAATGATACGACGCCGTGGGAGGATATTAATGGTCAAAAATACGATCCAGATATTTATAAAAAGAACCGAACTCGCAATGATAATTCTAACTTCTCGGGAGATGATTTAGCGGGCCGACTCGCATTGGCAATGAAACAGGATAAATTTGATTTATTGGCTGTTTATGCCGTTCGTGAACGTGGCAATTATTTTTCAGGTACACATGGCGCTGGCTATTACAAACGTGCTGAGCCAAGTAATAGTCTTGATTTTATTCCTTATTTTGCGCATTCCTATAAACCTGGTAATGAAGTCCCCAATACCTCAAGTCAGATGGAGTCTTGGTTATTTAAGGCAGGTTATCGACCAAGCGATGATCAAGCGCTGAAATTCACTTATCGAGATACCAAAAATAGATTTGGTGAGATCATGCCCTCACGAATTGAATGGGGGTTAACCCCTGAAATTGGTGTACCGCAATGGCCACTCAGTGATATTCGTTCTAAGGCCTATAGCTTAGAATACAAATATAAACCTGAGAATAATCAGTGGATTGATTTCTATACCAATATTTGGCAAACCGACACCGAAAGCCAGACCTATACACGGGGTGGATGGCCAACGATTATTGATTTTAGAGATAATCGTCTGATCAATACGGCAATCAGTCATTCAGACAATCGACGCCAAGGTATTAGTATCAGTAATAAAGCACAATTAACGAATCAGCTCGATTTAACTTTGGGGGGAAGCTTCTTAAAAGAAAAGCTCACTTCTGATGATATTTATGGTGAACACGGTCCAAGTTATTCCTTATATCAAGCTTTACCTCGTGCGGGACGTCGTGAAGAAAAGACCTTTGATTTTAATTTCAACTATCGACCAGCTTCTTGGCTAAGCTTTGATGCGGGTATGCGTTATCGCTCTTATTGGGCCTTTGATGACTTCTTAAATAAATCGATCAGAGATGGTATTGATCCTTCGTTAAATCCGTTATTTACCAAGAAAAGTAAAGTCAAAGAATACAACTTTGAATATCGAACCATGCCTGAGAGTTATGATGCTCAGCAACAACGTATGCTAAACCTTTTAACGCAACGTTATGCAGCCAACAATCCTGATTGGGATGGCCGTTTAGAAACGGTGCCTGCATCAGAAACAGCTTTGTACAGCCGGATTTGGTCACAGAAAAATACACTCACTTGGAAAGCTGATGAAAATGGTCATTTGGCTCTAGCCGATAATATATTAAACCAACTGAATGCCTTAGGGCAGAAATATGTGGTGATCGGTAGTGGTTTCCAGCCTGTTGTAATTGAGCAAACGCCGATTGAATCGGCTCAGAAAGTAAAAGACAGTGGTTGGGCACCTCAACTTGGCGCATCCATTCATTTGACTGAAAATAATCGGCTTTATGTACGCTATGCAGAGGAATATCGCTTACCAAGCTTATTTGAAAGTACGGTTGGCTTCTCTGCGATGATGCCATCTCAAGCAATTAAACCCGAACATGCGTTTAACTATGAAGTGGGTTATGTGTATGACATGCGGAATTGGCTCAGCTCAGCTCACAATGCCGATATTAAGTTGGCCTATTACTACAACAAAACCAAAAACGTAATTGAGCGTAATCAAAATCTGATTTTTACCAATATGGATGAGCAAAAGCTTTCTGGTATTGAGTTGCAAAGCCGTTTTGATAATGGTGCTTTCTTCACTGATTTAAGCATGGCTTATAACCTCAAAAATGAAGTCTGTGACAGTAATAGTGCCATTAATAAAATGATTAATAGCGGTACCGTACAAACAGATCAAGGTATTCAATTCCGCGATGCTTATCAACGTTGCGTCGATGATGGTTTTCCAAACGGTTATCTGGTGACGATGTCGACACCTGAGCTTAGCGCACATGCTTTATTGGGCGCGCGCTTTCTAGATGAAAGATTGGAGCTTGGTGCGCGAGCAACTTTCTACAAAGGCTATGAAAGCCCATTACGTAAAAATAACGATGCAGGTATCAATAAAGGCTATTACCTCAATGTGCCTCTCGCTTGGGATGATACGTGGATTTTTGATGCCTATGCACGCTATCAAGTTGATACCTATAACACAGTTGAATTTGTTGGAAATAACCTTTCGAACCAGTTCTATATTGATCCTTTAACTCGAAGCGCAATGGCTGCACCAGGCCGTACCTTGAAAGTCAGCTGGACCACCAAGTTTTAATACAGAATTTAATTTCGACTTTCTAATGAGTCGAGATTAGATAAAGGTAAATAATGATATTGAATGATTATTATTTACAAAATCAGGGCAGTTATAGATCTTACTGTTCCTATAACTAAATAGATAACGATAGCGTTATCTTCATTGAAACAATAACTTAGCTTTAGAAAAATGGAGTAACAATAAATGAAAATCTCTCAACTGTTTATCGGTCTTGTTGCATGTTCTGCTGTGTTTGCACATGCAGGTATTGATGGTGCTTCAAGTAATGAAAACAATATCATTATTGGCGCTGCTGCAAATGCTAGCCACCCAGGTGGTGCAGCAGCCGTTTCTGTACAAGCGGCTGGTGCACCCTACAATGCATTTACAGGTTTTAGCTCGTTAAAAGGTTTAGCACAAGCGTTCACTGCACGCGGTGCAAGCAATACTGATGTGACTGTCGGTAGCAAAACTTTTAATATCTCCCATATTCCTGTTTCGGCAATGCCACCTTCACATAGTGCCTTAGGTAATTTCAATTTTGGTCAGGTGGGCACACAGGAAGTCTATTTTGGTGAATGGTGGAAAGCGGGTGATACAACAGCAAGTGCAAGTCATACTGTTTATTACGCAGGTGACAATACCAATACTACAGTACCAACCTCTGGTACGGCGACTTATACCGTTGCAGGGATTAATGGTTCAGCAACCAATCTGCTAAGTGGTAATTTAACTGCTAACTTTGGTGCAGGTACTTTAGAAGGATCATTAACTGGAACAGGGACTGCAGTTTCAAGCTTAAGCTTAAATGGTGTGACATTTAATCCACGTACTGCGGCATTCAGTGGCGGCGCTAGTGCAAATGGTACGGCTGGGCTAAATAATTCAGGTATTGTTCAAGGACACTTCTTTGGTGCAAATGCTGCAGCTTTAGCGGGTATTGCCGAGTTTAATAATGCTGCTTATAACACTGCCTTTGGTGGTGCGAAAAACTAATCACGGTGAAAGGAATCTACAGCAGTAGATTCCTTTTTCTTGTTTATGGCTTGATGACTTTTATTTGTGTTTTACGGTTTTTATGAAAAGAACATTGCTGTGCTGTCTGATTTTATTGGCGAGTTCATCACTTTATGCAGATGATGAGACACAACTTCGCCTGAATCAAAACTTGGATCAGAATTTATTACAACAACAGCATCAATTACAACAACAAGGGGTAATTCGGAGCACAGACGAATTACCGAATATTGTGATTAATGGTCAAGTATTTGAGGTTGAGAAGAACCAAGATGATCTGGCAAAAGCTTTATATTTGGCTGTTATGCAAAAGCAATGGGGCAATGCTGTCGTTTATCTAAAGCATTATCAACAATATGATGGCTATGACCAAGCTTTAACTGATTTTGCCGAGGGTGCATTGGCACGTACTCAAGGAAAGCTCAAATTAGCAGAGCAAAAATTCCAAAGCAGTCTCAATAAACAACCCAATAATCTGATTTGTGAACTTGAGTTAGCGCGCGTGCTGTTTGAACAGCAGAAGAACAAACAAGCAGCACGCCTTTTTACATCGATTCAGAACAAATTGGGGCAGAGTGATCGTGGTGTGATTCCACCTGCGGTTGAGCAAACGGTTAATCTGTTTGTTAAGGCCCTTGATCAACGTGACGCATGGCAAGGCAGTGTTGCGATTGGACCAACGTATGCCACGAATCTGAATAGTTCTTCTGAACAAAGCAAAGCATGGACGCTATATGGCTTTGACAAAAATGGTAAGGTCATTCCTGTTCAAATTACCCGTGGAAGTCCTAAAGCCGAGTCGGCAACAGGTATGGACTATGAAGCCAGTTTGATGAAACGCTTTTCTCTTTCTGGAAATCATGGTCTCTCCTTGCGTGGTTTGGCTTATGGACAGTCTTATGATGGCCACGCTGACTTTAATGAGTCAACCTTCAATATCAATGCAGGCTATAGTTTTTTTGATTTAAAAAATCAGATCACAATTGCACCATTATTTGAGCATAAGCGTTATGCCAATGATGGCCTGTACAATGCTTGGGGTGCGCGCGCAGAATGGATGAGATTTATCTCCGCCGATAAAGCACTCAAGCTTGAAGCTGAAATCAAAGATTTAAATTATCAAAAATATAAGACCTTAGATGGTAAAGAAAGTTCAGCCATGCTGACATTTTGGAAAATTCTACCTGAACAATGGACACTGTTTGGTGGCTTGGATGTCTTAGATCATGATACCCAAGAAAAATATATGGCAGCCTACCAACAACAAGGTGTTCGTTTAGGCTTGAGTAAACCGTGGAGTGCTGGATTAACTACCACTATATTGGGTTCATATCGCTGGCGTCAGTTTGATCGATATACGGCAACATTTGGAACTCGTCGTCAAGATTTTGAACAGAACTATACCTTTGTACTGCAAATGCCTCGTTTCCAGTTTTATGGCATGACGCCGAATCTGACCTATCGCTATAACCGGAATAACAGCAATGTAGATTGGTTGTATTCCTATGACAAACACAATGTCAGCTTAAAGCTTGAGCATCGTTTTTAGGAAGATGATGATGAAATCAAAATTCTTCGATCAGCACGATGTTCTTGCTAACAAAGCACCAATGGTTTGGTTTTTCACGCGCGCTCACCAAAAGTGGATCACAGTCATTCTGGTTTTTGTTTTGCATCTATTGGGACTGTGGTCATTGAGCCGTCTTATTGAGCCTTATACTTTGGCAGCTTCACCCCAAGTGAATGCGTTGAAAATTCATTTTATCTCTTTATCAGCATCGGAATATGAATCTCCTCAAGCAACAGCAAAAGTTGAAGTGGCCCAAACATCAACAATCCCCGCATTAGAAAAACAAACAAGCAATCGCGCTGCTCCGACCAATACTGAAAACACAGAACAAAAAGTGATAAGCAGTCAGAGTGCTATGCATGAAGTGCCAAAGCAACAGAGCAGCCACAAAGTTGAAACTTTAGCCGTGAAGTCCACAGCAGAAATAGCGGCTCAACTTTCAGAAAGCAAAGCAACACAAGAGACCCAATCGGATCAATCATCACAAATGTTGACAGACAATCCACTAAATTCGAAACAACAAATAGGACAGGCTCAATCCCAATCCGGTGGTGTAAATATAGCAGCAACGCAACAGGAATTGGCTCGTGCACCTGAAAGCCAAGTTGATCGTGATGAGCCCGTTCAGGTCAGCAGTGTTGATGTGTTGAGCTTTGGCAAGCTTGCTTACGATGATCGGGAACTTAAACAACAAAACCGTGTGGTGGAATTACGGCTACGTATCAATGAAAACGGTCAGCCCATCGAGATTCAATTAAAACAAAGTTCAGGGATTAGCAGTCTAGATCAGCGTGTACTACAAGCTGCTCTTCAGTCCAAATTCAAACCTTACAAGATCAACGGTCGCGCAGTGGCGATTGTTGTGGATTTCCCAGTGCAACTCAAACTCAGTCGGAGTCGTTAACCGATGAGTCCTATTCTTTTTCTAGGAGAATAATCATGAACGCAGCAACAGAGCAAATGATTGCCAATCGCCTTTCTCAGCGTCTAAAGCAAGAAACAGCGGCAGAACATGAACGTATGCACCAGTTAATGGCACAAGCAGATGTATTTTCAAGCAAGGAGAAATACGCCCAATTTACCTTGTCGCAATATTATTTCCAGCAGGAAATTGAGCATCTTTTTGAACAGGAGGGGGTTGCTGGACTGATTCCAGATCTGGGCATTCGTGGCCGCTCACAACAAGCCTTTGATGATTTGCAAGATTTGGGTATTCAGCCCGCAGGTCAGACATTACAAAGTGCTGAAGTCAAATTGCCTGAAGCATTAGGTTGGATCTATGTATCAGAAGGCTCAACTTTAGGTGCCGCATTTCTGTTTAAACAAGCGCAGAAGCAGTTAGGTTTCTCCGAAACATTTGCAGCGCGCAATCTAGCGGCTTATCCAGAAGGTCGAGCAAAGGTGTGGAAACGTTTTGTTGAGGCACTTGATGAGGCTGATTTTGACCAAGTGTTACAAGATCGTGTGGTGCAAGGCGCTTTAGATGCATTTGGCTATTTTGGAAAGGCATTAATCCAGCTCGATGAGTTGAAATAAGTGATCAGGCAGTAACAGCTTTTCAGTATGGGGAACGTTAATCGCATGGATAATCAAATGAAAACAGAGACCTTATCGCCAACACCACAGCCAGCAAGCAAGTTAGCGCGTTCAGTGTGGTGGCGATTATTGTTTATCTGTCTGGCTTGGCTATGCATCGGTTTAGGGATTCTTGGCATTTTTATTCCAGGGCTACCAACGGTTGATTTTATCCTGTTAGCAGTGTTCTTTGCAGCCAGAGGCTCTGAAAAGCTCCATCAATGGTTTCTCAACCATCGTTTTATCGGACCGATTATTCAAGAATGGCAAGAAAACAGACGTATTCCCAAGAAAGCAAAATATATCTCTACTGTGAGTATGAGTATTGCTGCGGGTATTATGATATGGACTATTCCACATCCGTGGGTGGTCTATCCACTGATTGCCTGCATGGCAGCAGTGTTGATCTGGATGTGGGTGCGAGATAAAGACTGAGCGCATAGTCAGACGAGAATATCGAGTATTGAGCAGGCCACATCGGCTTGCTCTTTTATCACTCGGTATAATAAAATTATCTCAATATTTGCTTCGGTTGTAAGATTGCTCTGATGTACAAGGCTATATTCTTTGATATTGATGATACTTTGTTGAATTTTAGCGTTGCTAACCGCGCTGCATTTATTCAATCTTTTGCTGAATTTAATTTAGATCATGATGATGCTACTTATTCAACCTATAAAGCCATTAATCATCATTTATGGGAAAAGCAGAAGTTAGGTCAAATTACGGTACAAGATGTCATTAATAATCGATTTAAACAATTATTTCGGGCATTAAACCTTGAACTTAACCATGACCATTTCCGTGATACCTTTCAAGGCAATTTAGCCAAACAGCATACGCTTGAGGCTGGTGCAGTTGAAGCCATTGATTATTTGAGTCAAAAATATAAGCTATTCGCTGCATCCAATAGCATTCTTATTCAACAAAAAGCTCGTTTAGACTTGGCTGGCTTATTGCCACATTTCTCTGATTTATATATTTCAGATGACATTGGCTATGAAAAACCGGATCAGCGTTTTTTTGAAACCTGTTTGCATAGAAGCCAGATTGCGAAAGAAGAAGTTCTGTTCATTGGGGATAGTCTTGAAGCGGATATGAAAGGTGCTGCTTCTTGTCAGATCTCGACCTGTTGGTATAACCCAAATAATTTACCCAATCAGTTGCAATTAAATATCACACATACCATTCAGCATTTATCTGATTTAGTAAAGATTTTATAAATCGATGCGATCTGGTTGATGGGATTTAAGATGAATCAAAATCAGCCAGTAACAAATCGCTGGAATGAGAGCGATAAACAAGGAAAAAATATCCGCATAGACCAGCCACCATTGCTTTGAGAGTTGGCCTGTATGAGCCCAAGCTAAAAGAGTAAAAAAGGGTGCCGCAACGACGAATGAGCTTAAGCAGATTGTGAAAAAATTCAGATATTGATAACAATTTAAGACAAGCGAGAACAAGAATGAAAATGGAACGGTCAAAAGGCAATAAGCCAAATAAACCAGAAGATGCCCGACAATAACTGCAAATATTGAACCGAATTTAAACGCATTGTTCATGAGAATAAACAGCATAGCCATCAAGCAGAGTAAGGGAACTGGAGCTAATAATAGCGATTTAAAAATGATCTTTTTCTTATATTTCAAATGAGACGCCTCAAGTTATTCGAATTACATATTGCATAATTCTAATACATATTGCGTAACTATATTCGCTCTGCTAGTCTTTTTAGCGGCTTAAAGGATATTTAAATCGATATTTGGAATTTTAGATCGATAAACTGGAAGAATCAAAAAGGGAAGATAACAATGTTAAAAGAGACCAATATAGAGGCAGGCGCTTCAAAACAAGCAATCGTGATTACACTCATCCTCTGTTTCATTTTTGCCATTATTGAAGGATTTGATCTGCAATCTATGGGGGTTGCTGCACCACGGATGAAAGCAGAAATGCTGTTAAACAGTACCGAGATGGGCTGGGTGTTTAGTGCCGCCGTTTTAGGCACATTACCTGGCGCACTGATTGCAGGTCGAATTGCTGACTCGATTGGGCGCAAAAAAGTATTTATCACTTCGATTGCAATTTTTGGCTTGATGTCTTTAATGACGCCCTTTAGCAAGGATTTGAATTCCTTACTTTTAGTTCGATTTTTGACTGGACTCGGCATGGGTGGGGCTTTGCCCATCGTGATTACCATGGTTTCAGAAGCGGTACCTGAAAAGTATAAAGCGACGGCTGTCAGTGCGATGTATTGCGGTATGCCGATTGGAGGTGTTTTGACTTCCGTGGTAGCTTTATCTCTGACAGCAGATCATGAATGGCGACATATCTTTTATATAGGCGGGATTGCCCCTTTAATTTTAGTTCCTATTCTTATTTTATTTTTACCTGAATCAAAAGCATATCTGAACAAAATCCCTCAGGTCACTACACAAAAACCAAGTGTGTTGAATGTCCTTTTTGCCAAACCACGTGTCGTGGTGACGTCTAGTCTATGGCTCAGCTTTTTTGGTACCTTGTTGGTTTTAGCATTGTTTCAGAACTGGTTACCAACGTTAATCTCAGGACTAGGACTCGATAAGCAACAAGCCAGTTATATTCAGATTGGTTTTAATTTAGGTGGTTCGATTGGCGTGTTGATCTTGGGCTTAATGTTAGACCGACTCAACAAATTCTTTATTGTCGCCAGTGTTTATGCCGGTATTCTCGCGTCATTGATTGGTTTGGCATATTCCAATAGCGCATCGAGTTTTATCTTGTTTGCTACAAGCTGCGGGATGTTCGTGATTGGCTGTCAGTCAATTTTATACACCTTGGCTGCCAAGTATTATCCGACTGAAATGAGAGGCACAGGAGTGGGGGCTGCGGTTGCTGTAGGACGCTTAGGTGCTTTTGCAGGGCCTTTAGTTGCAGGTTATCTACTCGGAACCGGGCAAAGTGAGATTGTTGTAATTGCCTCTAGTATTCCTATGATCTTATTGGCCGCAATCTCAGCATTAATTTTACTACGTAAGCCAGAGCATTCAATTACTCGGAAAGAACCTCTAGGCACAGTGACATCTTCACTTTAAGCATAGCGTAAACCTTGACGGTAAGAACGAAACCGTCAAGGAGCAATACCTAAACAACATTAAAATTTTAGTTTTTTCAGACCACGGTTGATACCGTTTTGTAATGCAGCCTTAATAATTGGGCCAATCAAAGGAACACGGCCTTTAAAGCTAATGGTGTAATCCAAGCGAGTGCGATCACCGCCTAAATCGGTAAACCTCATAACGCCACGATGTGCTTTAATTGGACTAATACCACTGGTGATTGCATATTCGATCAATTCATTTTCTTGGTAAACCAAGTTAGTTTCAACAAATGAAGGCGCTAAAGGAATCGAAAGTTTACGTGCAGAACCCACGCCATTTCGCGCTTCTTTGCCATTACTAATACGCGTGATTTTTGCTGGTGCAAAAATCTTGTTGAGATTTTCATGTTCACTGAGAACTGCAAACACCTTGTCTATGGGCGCATTGAATTCTTGTATTATTTTGACCTGTTGTGTTTTTAACATATTGGAACCCTTCCAAATAATTTGACATGATGGATTGTCAGTATATTGATGTTAGCATGCTTTATATACATTCTGAATTTACCTTTATCGGAAATTCACTTGCTTTTTTATACAGCTTAGTCATGCCGATTTTCAGATTGAGCATGGTCGCAAGATTTTATTGGAATTGACTTGGCACGATAGCTGCCCAACGTTTATAACCCTATGAAAAAGTAGATAAATCAGAAAAGCCAAGGTGTTCTGCAACCTGCGTGAGGCTTAAATTCCCTGATACCAATAAAAAGACTATACCTCGGTATAGTCTTTTTATTGGAAGGAATAATGTCAGCTTAATAAGCGAGTTTTAACAATACTCTAAAGAACATTGCAATCGCCAGTAAACCTAGAAACCCAGCGAGCCAAAGTACGATAAACCATTGTGTTTTAGAGAGTTTCATTACACTGCCTCCTAGTGATAACCTGTATCACCAACCCGTACTTTATCTCTAAACACCCAGTAGGATAGGATGGTATAGCCGATAATGATAGGAATCAGTATCACAGCACCAATTAAAGCAAACTTCTGACTGGAATATGGTGCAGCAGCTTGCCAAATGGTGACCGAAGGCGGAATGATATTCGGCCAGAGACTGATCACAAAACCCGTAAACGCCAAGAACACTAAGGCCAAAGTAAAGATAAACGGTTTTAACTCTTGGCGTTGTTTACATGCTTTTAAAATCAGGAATGTAAAGAGTAAGACCAAGATGGGTACTGGGCTAAAATACAGTAGATTTGGTAGGGCAAACCAACGGGCTGCAATTTCAGGATGAGTCAGTGGGGTATATAAACTGACCCCAGCAAAGACCACAAATAGTAAGATGATCAATTTAGGCATCAGCGCATACATCTGGTCTTGTAATTCATGGTCGGTTTTCATAATCAGCCAACCACAACCTAATGCCGCGTACATGGCAACCACGCCCAGTCCGGTAAATAAGGCGAAAGGAGTTAACCAGTCCAGACCTGAACCAGAAAAAATACCATTAGTGGTCTGGATACCCTGAATATAAGCGCCTAAAATCACGCCCTGCAAGAAGCTAGATAGAATTGAACCCCAGATAAAAGCTTGATCCCATAAATGCTTGGTACGATTCGCCTTAAAACGGAATTCAAAGGCAACACCACGGAAAATCAGTGCAATCACCATCAAGGTAATCGGCATATATAAAGCTGATAACACTGTTGAATATACCAATGGAAAGGCGGCAAATAAGCCTGCACCACCGAGTACCATCCAAGTTTCATTGCCATCCCAGACCGGTGCGACAGTATTCATCATCACATCACGTTCTTCGCTATTTTTAATGAAGGGGAACAGAATTCCGATCCCGAGGTCGAAGCCGTCGAGAATGACATAGATCAATACACCCAGCCCGATAATGCCGACCCAAATCAAAGATAAATCAATCATGGTGCTTCTCCTCTTTGGTTGGGTCTTGTTGATCAATGCTTTCATCGACCGCACTTAAAGGACGCATAGGTGTTTTGAAGTGTCCATGACCTGCTGGCTCAAGATCCACAGCCTCAACAAATTGTGGACCTTTATGCATCAGTTTCAGCATGTAATAGATCCCAATACCAAACACAACACAGTACACCACCACAAAAATAATCAGGGTCAGACCAACTTGTTCGGCGGAAACAGGTGAAAGTGCATCTTTGGTACGCATCACGCCATAAACCACCCAAGGCTGGCGACCAACTTCAGTGGTAAACCAACCTGCGAGTACCGCGATAAATCCTGATGGCCCCATGACTAAAGCAAAGCGGTGAAACCATTTACTTTCAAACAACTTTCCAGTTTTTCTGAGCCAAGCACCAGCGACGGCAAGCAAAAGCATGAGCATACCTAAGCCCACCATGACACGGAAACTCCAGAATACAATGGTTGAGTTTGGTCGATCTTCTGGGGCAAAGTCTTTTAAACCTTTGACCGTGCCATCCATAGAGTGAGTTAAGATCAGGCTGCCTAGATTTGGAATTGCAATGGCATATTTGGTGCGTTCTTCTTGCATATCTGGTACACCAAATAGGTAGAGTGGCATCCCTTCATCATAATTGGTCTCCCAATGGCCCTCCATCGCTGCAAGTTTGGCAGGTTGATGTTCTAAAGTATTCAAACCATGTGCATCCCCAACAAAAACTTGCAAGGGTGCTAAGACCAAAATGAGCCACATTGCCATCGAAAACGAGGTTTTGACCAAGGCATCACGGCGACCTTTGAGCAAATGCCAAGCCGCTGTTGCCGCAACGAGTAACGCTGCAACCATGAAGGCCGCAATTGCCATATGCACCAGTCGATAAGGGAAAGAGGGATTGAAGACGATTGCCCACCAATCGGTTGGCACAATAATGCCATTCTCGATCGCAAAACCTTGAGGCGTTTGCATCCAACTGTTGGAGGAGAGAATCCAGAACATGGAGATACAGGTACCAATCGCGACCATTAAGGTGGCAAAGAAATGGGCTTTGGGACTGACACGACCCCAACCGAACAACATGATGCCAAGGAAGCCAGCCTCCAAGAAGAAAGCACTCAAGACTTCATAGGTGAGAAGTGGGCCTGTGACACTTCCAGCAATGCGGGAAAACTCACTCCAGTTAGTACCAAACTGGTAACTCATCACCACACCAGAAACAACCCCCATACCAAAGGCAACCGCAAAGATTTTGACCCAATACTTAAACAGGTCTTTATAAATCGGGTCTTTGGTCCGTAGCCAACGCCATTCTAAAACCGCTAAGAAGCTGGCAAGTCCGATAGAGATTGCAGGGAAAATAATATGAAAAGAAACGGTAAAAGCAAATTGTATTCGCGCCAGTTCGAGTGCAGTAAAACCTAAAGTCATGACAGCACCTCATCTTGTTGCTGATGAGATAAACTTGAGGTTGAATAAAGCTCTACCCAATTATGCGTATGATTAAAAAAAGAAAACATGACAATAATCTCTTGAATAAAAGTTTTTCAAAACTAAAAAGTTTTGAGCTTCAAGTCAGAATGAGATTAAGAGAGGAGGTGCTCGACCTTGAGGAGTGAGAAAGAGTTGTTGAAGCTGAAAGAAAACATGGAAATAGTTTTCAATAAAAGCCAGAAATCGAACCTGAATTCGGACTAGAATTTGCTTTAGATCGACATCTGGTAAAGGCAATACATGGCTATACACCACACAGTATTGACACTGATGGTTTGCATCATGGTGGTGATGGTGACTTGCCGACGTTTTAACTTCAGCTGAAAAAGCTTGATGCTCATGTACAGTATTATGCTGAGCAGCAATATGATGATGGCTATGGAGCGGAGAGGTAGAATGATGGTCTTGTAATAAAATTTGGGTAATAGTCTCGCATACTGGAGAAACTTGATATTTCTCTGGCAGCAATGGCTGTAAGAACACAGCGATTTGTAAAAAGATTGCATAGAACCCAAGCAATCTTCCAAGCATCAACACCCGATTGATCTCTTTATGGAAACCATTGGAGAAATACTATAACAAAGAAATCTTTTTTTAAAAGAGGACACTTAATTATTTTTAATGAATAATGATAAGTTTTTTACATGAATAATTATTAAATTTCATCATTATAGCCATATTTTTGTGCATTTTACCGTTAAATTTTGCTTAATAATTTTAAGGATTTTTTTATATTAGGCCTCAAATGTTTAGCTTAAGCGTTTATTTATTAGCAAAGCAAAAATAGCTAATATGTTATCAATTTAAAAATATAGATGATGAGAATGAAAAAAGGCTTAAAGCTAGATCATGATGCGCTTTTTATGCGGTTATTCTTCAAATCTTCGCCTGAAGTTACGGATGAGGAGGTGGAATATTACCGTGAATATCCTGATCAAATTGATGAAATAACAGCTCCAATCAATATCCATAAATTTTTTCTCTGGGCTGGTGCATTTTTAGGCATTGTGATTGTTGCGATTGCAAAATTTCTTAAATATTCAGGTGCATTGAGCTTTTTATCAGAGGGCATCTTTGAATTTGTCATTGATATCATTTATGAAAGTGGGATCGCACTCATTGGTGCTGCGGTAACCGCTTATATGCTTGGTGTCGTGTTGAATAAGCAACAAGATAATGCTGCAAAGTGGCGTGAAGAAATTCGTCGAAGAATAAAAGGAGATCAGGCTCAGCTCTAAGCATCTAAGAGTTATTTGTTTAATGTTTGAGCTTGCACCATCAATTGTTATGTTATAACATAACAATTGATGGTGCTAAAATTGCCATCTGTACTTTGATGACTGGGTGGTGGTGTATCGACATGAGGAATATTTATCTTTTAGGTTTTATTTTTTGTGTTTCAGCATGTCAATACAATACCCAAAACCCTAAACAAACGGTTCATCCTATTATTAAAAGCTCATCTTTTACGAATAAGATCAATAGTATTTCCAATTTTTCACAACAAAATACGGCTCCATCTTCATATTTAAAATGGTCAGGCCAAATTGAACATCAGCTACAGATAAAGGCCTATAAAACTTTTTTAAAAAATAAGGGGCTGGTTTTTTATATTCCTGACTATGAATTTCTACAGACTGCTAAGGATTGGCAAAAGTGCCATGCCAATGAATATGAAGTTCCTCATCAAGAACTTTGGAACAACATTATTCCAACATTGAATATTTTGAATCAGTTGGTTGAGCAGCAAGTGATTCAAAATTTCACAGTGACCTCCGTTTATCGAAATAATTTATTAAATCAGTGTGCTGGTGGAGCTGGAAGTTCAAGACATGTTTTTAATGCAGCTTTAGATTTCCGAATTGGCGATCAGAACCCAGATGCTAAACAGCAAATATTCATCCAAGAAACGAAACTGAAACTTTGCCAATTTTGGTTAGATCACGGTGAAGCGCTGAATATGGGATTGGGTGTCTATGAATCAGGCCAAATTCATATTGATGCTGCTGGTTATCGTACATGGGGTATGGATCATCGTTATAGATCATCACCGTGTATGAAAGATTTTTCTAATTCTGTTCTCTCACATCTCAACACGATGGGTAAAACCGAATGAAAGCAAAACATGCCAATTCTCAATCCTAATCATTAAAGAATATTAGGTCTAAATCTTCCGTGCTTTTGAGTATGGATTCTAAAAAACTTAAACAGTGAGAACGCCAATGAATCATTCTTTAGCCACTCCATCAAAACTTCCTGTAACAGTATTATCAGGTTTTTTGGGTGCAGGAAAAACGACACTACTAAATCATATTTTAAACAATCGAGAAGGTAGGAAAGTTGCTGTAATTGTTAATGATATGTCTGAAATTAATATTGATGCTGCTTTAGTTCGAGAAGGTGGAGCAGAGCTATCACGAACAGATGAGAAATTGGTTGAGATGAGTAATGGCTGTATTTGCTGTACTTTGAGAGAAGATCTATTACTTGAGGTACGCCGTTTAGCCGAAGATCAACGTTTTGACCAATTGGTGATTGAGTCAACAGGTATTTCTGAGCCTTTACCTGTTGCTGAAACTTTTACTTTTGAAGATGAAAATGGTATCTCATTAAATGAATTTGCCCGACTAGATACAATGGTGACCGTGGTTGATGCTTATAATTTTCTAAAAGACTATAGTTCGCTAGACAGTTTACAATCTCGAGGAGAATCATTAGGTGAAGAAGATCAACGGAATGTCGTCGATCTCTTAATTGATCAAATTGAATTTTGTGATGTAATCGTATTGAATAAAGTCGATTTAGTCGACGAACAAGAAAAAGCCAGACTATTTGGAATTCTCCAATCGCTTAACCCAAGAGCAAAAATCGAAACATCAGAATTCGGACGGGTTGATCTTAATTCTGTATTGAATACGCATTTATTTGATTTTCACGAAGCAGCTCAAGCACCAGGATGGCTAAAAGAGCTTAGAGGGGAACATCAACCAGAAACTGAAGAGTATGGTATAAGCAGCTTTGTCTATAGTGCTCGACGACCATTTCATCCGCAACGCTTCTTTGATTTTGTCCAATCTGAATGGCCAGGGGTGATTCGTTCAAAGGGCTTTTTTTGGCTAGCGTCTCACCCAGAGTTTGCAGGTTCTTGGTCTCAAGCCGGCGCTATGGCGAGACACGGGGTTGCAGGTTATTGGTGGGCAGCTGTACCTGATGAACATTGGCCAGAAGATCAACACAGTCGCGAAGCTATTGAAAAGAAATGGGATGATCTAACAGGAGATGCCAGACAAGAAATTGTTTTGATTGGAATGGAAATGAATCAGTCTGAACTGATTCAAAGTTTCAATGCTTGCTTATTAAATGATGAAGAAATGGCACTAGGGGCAAATGCGTGGAAAAGCTTTGACAATCCATTTCTAGAATGGGATGAAATGACTCAAAACAACTAAATTTAGTACTGATAAGTATCGATAAAAAAACAAGAGAGTTTTAAAACTCTCTTGTTAAATCTCTAACGTTTTTATACAGGCATATCTAAATCATCAAATGTTTCTAGTGTTTTTCCTGCTTCCAAATGCTTTTGATAATATTCCAACCGAACTTCATCTAAAATCGTACTTGAAAGACCAACATTCCAATAACCTGTCACTTGTACATCTTTTTTAGGTAGTGACTTTTCCTCTAAAAAGAATTTGCGAATTGCTCTGGCTTCATTCCGTTCGCATGCAGCCCAAACAACTAGATCATTTGTTTCTTTAAATTGGTAGGCAGTTTTTAGCAACAGCCCCATTTTTCCTGCTTGATCTTGGCGTTCTCTTTGCAGTAAATGTATTTGGACATTTTCTTGATTTGGGAGG
The DNA here is from genome assembly GCF_013072675.1 of Acinetobacter sp. Ac_3412. Classification (NCBI taxonomy): domain Bacteria; kingdom Pseudomonadati; phylum Pseudomonadota; class Gammaproteobacteria; order Moraxellales; family Moraxellaceae; genus Acinetobacter; species Acinetobacter sp. Ac_3412. The sequence continues at coordinate 576,318 of NZ_LXUJ01000007.1, forward strand.
TATTCGCAAATATTAGCGTCATGACTTTCAACAAAAATATCTGCAGTTATATTGTTTTGCCAATGTTGCAAGATTGAATAAAGGGCAGGAAGGGCGGTGTCATCAGCAAACATCACGATATGCTTTTCTGCCTCAAAATCTGGAACAAAATGTGGTCTTGGTCCAATCAGCTGCGTTTTTGTTCCTACCTTGGCTTGATGTATCCATTGCATTGCAGGGCTCTCATCTTCATGTTCAATCAGATCAATTTCTACTTCGTGGTGATCACGATTAAATGAGCGAATAGTATAAACACGGGTTAAATTTTCAGAAACTTCAATACGGACAGCTAAATTTGGCTTATCCCACATATCTGGTTGATTTGTATTAATTTTACTATGAACTCTTAAAATGCTTGGGAATGGCCTTGAAATTGCAGTGATTGTCATCTCGGTCTGTTCGAGATTTCTCATATGATCGTTTTGTTTGAGTATATTGTTATCGTTTGAAGTCACTTTTTGCTTAATCATTGTCAATTTACCTATCATAATTAAGTGAAATTTCATTAATTATGCATAGTAATGATAATTATTTGCAATAACTTTAGCATAAAATAAGAGCGAGAGAATGCATTAGACATTTTCTCGCTCAGCTTAAAATAACTTTTTGTTAGAACTTTTCTCTTATCCAACCATATGCAGCTGCAAAGGGTAAAGCCGTTCGCGCCAAGTAAGGTACATGCCACAAGCCACCATGATTGGCATTTTCCATAATCAAATCTAAAGGATGATTTAACTGTTTGGTTGGATTGGTCGCACTTTCTGGATTATTTAAATCATGTACCCAAAGTGCTGCCATGATGGCATTGGTCGTCTCTGGACTGAATGTTTCTACTTTAAATAAATCTGCACCAGCAAAGGCAGCTTTGAGAATTGGATTTTTAACCACGGAGTGTGTTGTTGTAGAGGGTGCAATATTGATGACCGTTTTTTGGCCACGTGCACGGCTGCGTATTGCAAACCATTGTTGTAGGCGTTTAGCAAGGGCGTAGTTCGGCCCTTGTTCAATGACCATACAATCGGAGATACCGTACTGTTGACCATTATCAGATTGGATTAACTGCTTTGCATTTGGTTTAAAGAAGTTAGTCAAGGAAATATTGTGAATAGATCGAGTGAGTAACTTTTCTATCATTGGACGCTGTTGAGTTTTTTCTTGTATGGAGTTCACTACAGCTTTTGGAATCGCATAAATATCAGTTGGCGTCAGCATAAACATGATACTGCTGTCCGCTTTTTGTTTGCTCACTTGCTCCATAATGCTAATCATGGCGATTGAAACACGGACATGTTTTTCACCATCTAAATATGCAATACCTGCAAGGTCTAAGGTTTCTGCAAAGGTATTCAGCCAATTCGCAATTTCTGGAGTTTGGGTTAATAGGTTGGCACCGAGCTGTTTCTCTTTATTGGCTAAGCTGATCTGTGGAGCGATCAATGTCGCGTTACCTTGCTCAACTGTTTGAGTAATTTTTTCCCATATTTGAGGATTTGGTAAATCAATCGCAATAATATTGGCACGCCATTTTGCCAACCAACTGAGAGGACCCGCTTCAGAAGCTGCACCGAACAACACCATCGTCCGTGAAGATAGATCAAACCATTCAGGATGGGCTTGGAGTAGGCGTAGTGCTTTTGCATGACTAGGTTCGATAACTTTTTGATTTTCCCAGCGATCTATTTGTTTGAGTAACGATTGACCCTGTAATTTTTCTCCATTGAAAGGAATATACCAAGGTTCAATCGCAGAATTACCTACGCCCTTTAAAACATAGTTATCAAAAGGTTGGTCTTTAATATCAGACATAGCTTGTTCTAACGTCGATTGTTGACCAGCTCTATTAAATGTGAAGAGATTTTTAGCTGCATCTAGACCATTTTGGGCAATAAGTAATGGATAATGTACTGAGCTAATTCCAGTTTTTACAAGTTCTTGAAAGTAAGTTGGATATTTTTTTCTCCAATTTTTTTCTGCTTTAAGTTGTGATGCAAGTGGAGAATCAACGCTACTCAATGCGGCATATAGAATTTTCTTTGCTGTATTTGTCGTACTGGGAGCCTGTTTGCCGGATTGAATTGGAAATTGTATCCCATCATTTTTAGACTGTAATATATTACTCAACTTACTGCTCCCATCTATTGAATCCAGAAATCCCAGGTCAGGACATCTCTATGCTTTTTCCATTCTATCTTTCAGAATAAAGCCAAATCCTGAAATACAAAATAGCGAAAATAGCGCAATTGATTGACTTTTTTGAATAGAGAAAATGTCGCAATAAATTTGTTGATTGGTTGAAAAATCTTTTTTATACAATTTGTTATGATGAAATATGTGCTTTTATATTGATTACATTGATAGGTAAAATATTACTTTATACATACTTAAGTTCCTTTAATGAATAAGCTATTGCAGTCAGATGAGCATTTTAAATCAAGGGCTAATAGTATGCGGAATTATCGGCGCTCATTTCAAAGAGGATGAGGCTGATACAGCCATTGTATTGGTACAATTATTTTTCGCATACTCAACAAATTCCTCTAATCCCATTGTCTCAGCTTTCACTTTACAGCGATATATTACCCCATACATTGGATGTTTTTGCTCATTGGTCATATAGTAATTTTTAACATGAACAAAAGAATAATAATGGAACAGGGTAGAGTTTTCATCGCCGTCATAGACATATTGCGTACCTGTAAAATGGATCTGTAAGGCTTTGGTTTGGGTCATTAATTCATCTAAACTATCCATAACTTCATGAGTACAGATGTCGAATGCTTTTGTTTCTTTTTTATCAAGATTTTTTAAGTAATCACCTGCGCATTGTCTGATATACGCTTCATAAATCATTCCGTTTTCTTTCTTAACCGAAAAATATTGATAGCTTTTATTGGCAAGTGTCTTTATTTGGTTCTTTTCAATAAATTCTTTTCCATTGATTGTAATTAATGATTCTTGTAAATCTTTATCTAACAAAAGCGATAAGTTTTTTGCTAAACAAATTGATGAACTAAGACCCATACACATCAATAAGGGGAGGATTCGAAAAGACAATTGATACAGGTTCATGGGTACACCATACAAGATATTGCTTAATTTTTAGTAAGCTATTTCTTTCATTCAGTTGCATCTAAATTTTTATGCTAGCGAACTAGCATAAAAATTAGGCTTAAATCTTACTTATTGAAGTTTGTCTTGCGTATAGGTATCAAAGTCACTTGCCTCATGGCGTTCATGCAGTTGGGTTTCCAAGTCCCCGAAAGTACGGTTAACCATTCGTCCTCGTTGTACAGCGGGACGCGCCAGAATGGCATCTGCCCAGCGCTGTACATGTTTATATTGATTTACAGCTAGAAATTCATCTGCATTATAGACCCAACCTTTCACCAGACTACCGTACCAAGGAAAAGCTGCAATATCCGCAATGGTATATTCTGTACCAGCCAAATATTCATTTTTCGCTAAATGTTGATCTAAAACATCCAATAAGCGCTTGGTTTCCATAGCAAAGCGATTAATGGCATATTCAATTTTCACAGGTGCATAAGCATAAAAATGTCCTAAACCACCACCAAGGTAGGGTGCACTTCCCATTTGCCAAAATAACCAATTTAGGCATTCAGTACGTGCAGCGATATCAGTTGGAATAAAGGCTTTAAATTTTTCGGCTAGGTAAAGCAAAATTGAACCTGATTCAAAAATACGTAATGGTGGATTTTGGCTATGATCAACTAATGCTGGGATTTTAGAGTTAGGGTTAATTTCAACGAAGCCACTGCTGAATTGTTGACCTTCTCCAATTTTAATCAACCATGCATCATATTCGGCATCTTGATATCCCAAGGCTAATAGTTCCTCAAGCAGGATCGTCACTTTCTGGCCATTTGGCGTTGCCAATGAATACAATTGAAGCGGATGTTTACCAATAGGTAATATATGTTCATAGCGGCTGCCTGACGTCGGCTGATTTAAATCAGATTTTTCTCCAGTCCATTGCCAAACTTGCGGGGGGATATAGTTTGAATCACTCATTGTTATTTGCCATATGATCAACAGATCATTCTAGTCTAGGCGAGCTGACCCAAGATTGGGTAGCTTTTTTGTGGCAAAGCTTTATCCATTTTTCTGAGAATGTTATTCCTCTTTTTCACTGCTCTAACTTGGGCCTAATTTTTTGAAAATGTTGATGAATCACACTGAGCCATGCTTGTACTGCAGGAGAGACAGGAAGGTTTTTTTTCCATGCCATGGCCAAATGCCATTGAATGTTGGGCTTTTCCAGCGGGATTGCTGCGAATAATTGGGGATCAAGCATATCGGTATAATATTGTGGCAGTAGGGCAATACCCATACGTTGTAGTACCATATCAGCCAATAAATTCCATTGACTGGTACGGCAAGCAATCGTTGGATAAAAGCCGTGCTGTTGGCAGGCATCAAGAATGATGCTGTTGAGCGAAAAATTTTCAGGAAACATCAGAAAGGATTGCTGTTGCAGTTCTTCCAAATTTATTTTCTTCCGGTTTGCCCAAGTTGCATCTCGTCGCAATAGCACCATCAGTGGGTAATCACACAGTTCGATACTGTTGAAAATTTGATGGTCAAAGGGCTGTAATAACACACCGACATCGAGTTCATTATTCAACAAGGCTTGCTCGATCCCTCGAGAACCGACTTCAAGAAAAGCAAGTTCGATATCTGGCCATTGCTGATGATAATCAAACAGGGCGGTGGTGAGTAGTTGCGAACCTAGTGGAGGCACACCGAGTTTTAAGGTGCCTGTTTTTAATTGTTGGTAATTTTCGATTTCCAGAAAGATATTTTGTTCTGCTTGCAATAATCCTACTGCATGTTGATAAACACGCTGTCCAATTTCAGTCAGTTCAACCTGTCTTTTTCGACCATATTCAGGTTTTACAAATAATGCGACCTGAAGCTGTTCTTCTAGCTGTTGCAGTATTTTACTGATGGTCGGCTGTGTCAGGGAAAGCTCTTCAGCAGTACGAGTAAAGCTTTTACTGTTTACCAAACTGACAAAGCATTGTAATGATTTTAGTGAAAGCATAACAAACCTAAAATTATTCCATTTAGGCATAATTTTAACATGAATAATTCATATTATATCGATGTACAGTGGATAAGATCATCCTGTTGTTCACCATCTGATGTCGTTAAATGAGTACCGAAGCTGTTTCTAGATCTCTCCCACAAAATTCGCTCTTGGCCTTAGTGAAACAAATTTTGATTCTTACTGGATTCTGGTTGGCAGGTTATGTCTTAAACCAGAAACTCGGTATCCCAATTTCAGCAGGTATATTGGGTATGTTTCTATTGGTTTTCTGCCTGTTTTTTAAAGTCATCAAGATGGATCAAGTGGCAATGGGCGCGACCTTTGTCTTAGGTGAGCTATTACTGTTTTTTGTACCTGTGGTGGTCGCTGTCGTACAATATAAAAGCCTGTTTATGACCGAAGGCTGGCAAATTGTATTGAGTATTGCCATTGGTACTATTTTGGTCATGTTAAGCACTTGTTTAACCATCCATTATTACAACCGCTTAAAAAGCTACCTACAGACACGTAAACGTTTTCAGCATAAGCACATCTAAGGTCATCAATATGAATATTTGGTCAATTGTTTGCTTGATCTGGACGCTGCTTGCATACATCGTGGCAAAGCGTGTCTATCAAAAGCATCCTCAACTCTGGTTATCTCCTGCGATTAGTGTGCCCGTACTCACGATTCTGTTGATGGCGATCTTTGGAATTTCATATCAAACCTATGCACAAGATACGCAGTGGATCGTAAATTTACTTGGGCCAGCAACTGTTGCTTTCGCCGTACCAATTTATCGTTATCGGGACACGATTCGTAAAAACTTGGGGGTCTTGTCGATTGCGATTGTGGTGGGGATGAGTGTGGGTGTGATGTCTGCCTATGAGATGGCAAAGTTATTTCACTTTAGTCCTGAAGTAACCAATAGTCTGATGGCACGCTCTATCTCAACACCTTTTGCCATGATTTTGGCAGAGGATATTCATGGTTCAGCCGCTTTGGTTTCTTTATTTACAGTGATTACAGGCTTGGTTGGGATGATTTGTGGCGATGCCATTTTAGCCTTTACCAAAATCCGTTCTAATGTGGCAAATGGTGCAGCATTTGGTAATGCAGCACATGGTTTTGGTACGGTAAGAGCACAGCAACGTAATAGTGAAGAAGGTGTGATCGCAAGTTTAACTATGGTGATTGCGGGTATTTTGATGGTATTGGTTGGGCCATTTGCGATTCATTTATGGATTTGATGCAGCCAATTAATTAAGTATTAAAGCTGAAGAAATTCAAAAAGGTAAAGATAGCCGCTTTTGAGCGGCTATAACTTTTTAAATTACCACTTATGGCTATAAGACACTTTGAGTGTTATGCCGTTCGCTAATAAGTGACTGGTATTATTACTATTTCTCATCAGTTGACTATAGAGCGGGTAATACTGATTATTAAATATATTTTCTAAGCCAATAGTCATTGTGTCTTTTTTATTTAGTGCGAAGCTGCTGAGTAAGTCTGCAGTTGTATATGACTTCACATCATAACGACCAAAACTATTCACACCATTTAAGCGGTAATCTTCTGCACCGAAATAAGTGGCTTGTAGACGGTTGGTCCACGTATCGGTCGGACTATAAGAAATATAGCCTGTGACTTTTAGCGGTGGGATACGATAGCCTGTCATATCTTGCTCGGTATTACTATTCTGCGGTGTTTCACGACCTTTCATCCAAGTGATACTACCACCAGTTCCCCATACTTTAGCATCGTCAAGATAGTCAAGCGTTGCTTCAACACCCGTCACTTTTTCTTTGGTTCTGGCCAGCACTAAACCATTGTTAAAAGACTGAACCCCGCCTAGATCTGATTTGGAATGGAACACCGCTAAACTAGAACTAAAATTCTTAAAATGACCATTCCAACCAAGTTCATAACTATCCACTTTTACTGGCTCTAAAAATGAAGAAGCTAAGTTAAAGCCTACGTTAGCATTTCGAATGACAATACCAACATCGGGTAATTGGAAACCTTGGTTAAAGGAGGCGTAAATCGAGTGTTCATCGTTTGGTGCAAAGCTGACATTCGCGTTGTACAGCCAAGCATCTGCTTTAACTTTTCCACCTTGCACCGTATATGGATTGGCTTTGCCAAGTTGGGACAATGGAATAAAGCTGTCAATTTTGGCATAGCTGTCTTCATAGCGTGTACCTACTTCCGCTGACCATTGGTCACTGAAACGGTGCTTTAATTGCGCAAATCCACCGATACTTTGAGTGGTGAGTTCTGGTAAATAAATCAGTTTTCCATTTTTGACAAATTCCAGACCACCAGACTGATCATAAATTTTAGGGTCAAAAGTATCTAATGGCATTTCACTTTTTTCACGGCTAAAGTCACCGCCCCAAGCAATTGAGGTGTCACCTAAGAACTCAAGTGGTGTATTGACCGTTAAACGGCTACCCAGCACATTATTTTCTTGGTATACCTGATCCACTTGTCCACCGCGTGTTGCCACTTTACGGGCATCAAATGGAGCAAAACGAGTAAAGAAATCTCGGTAATAGACTTGAGCATCTACTTTGTTGCCAAAAAAATCTTTATTGGAATAGGTCAAATTGTAGATTTGATTTTCGTTCTTATTCTGGTCGTTTAGTTTAAGCCCCTTGATTGCTTTAGCAGGAACGCTTCCCGCAGGGAGTTGGGCTACGCTCGGATCAGATGCATAGTCTGAGTCTTGTTCAGCATTATAATAATTTGCAGCAAACTGAAGATATTGATTGTCATCGATGTGGTAACCAAGCTTGGTACCGATGCTATAGGCATCTGCATCAAATAGATCCCCTTGGCTTGGTTCAGGCGCAACACGTCTTCCACGTGCATCGTATGGACTGCCAATACGTTGATAACCAAAGTCTAGTGCATAATCGAAGTTATTTAGGCTGCCTGAAAAATATTGATGGATGTCACCACTCAAGGCATCGGAGCGAAGATTAGTTAAGCCACTTTGCAGTCCAATCACTGTTTTTGCTGTAGGTTCACCACCTGCAGCTTTTGTGGTAATGGAAATTGTACCTCCAGCTGCACCGCCACCATATATGGCATTACTGCCACGGATGACTTCTATACTGCTAATACTTTCAGGATCAATTGCAGAAAGGCCTCTGGAGGTATCTCGGGTTAAATTCATGGGTACACCATCGACTAAGATCAGTGCATTACGACCACGTAAAGTTTGCCCATAATCGGTAATGGTACGACTTGAATCAGATAAACCTGGGACTATTTTTGCTAGTACGGTGGCAATATTTCCTGAAGAGGAATTTTTCAGAAGTTCAATTTGTTTTTCATCTAATTTGGTGACTTGCTTGGCCGAGGAAGACAGTTCATCTGCACGTGAAGCTGTAATGGTAATGGTTGGTAGTATTTCTGAGGCTTTCTCAGAATTCGCAGTTTCTGTAGGTTAGGCCGCAAAAGATGAGTTGGATAAAAAGATAAATCCACCGATTGATAAAAGTGGAATGAGGTGTTTGACTTCATTTTTTCGGTTGAACAGTTTATCTTTTATCATCTTATTTCCTTTGATCCTACCCTGAAATTACTTTTAAATTGACGGAATTGTAATTGAGAATTATTCTATATTAAAAATATGAAAGCTTATACTAATCTCAAGCAACACTTATCTCTTTCATTGATTTTGTATCGAAAAATTTTATAAAAAATTAAGATATGTTGCATAACATGCTTGTTCAATTTGGGAAAATTGTGAATACTCAAGCCCGTAAAATTCATGCTGTAAGATTATCTTTTGGGGTTAGACAACGACTGTGAAAACGTATCCATTTTCTCGTTTACAAAAAGCATTATTGGCGGTTGGTTCTTTTTCATGTCTTGGGCTAAGTTCCATATCAGCCTATGCTGAAACTGAAGGTGATACACCGCGATTAGCACCCATTACAGTAAAAGCCCAAACAGCAGGGGCTTCTTATTATCAACCGACTGTTAATTTATCGGGTTTTACGCAACAACAGCTTGCTGAAATTCCAGCATCAATCAGTACAGTAACTGCGGCACGGATTGCAGATCAACATGCTAAAACATTAACGGACATTATCAAGAATGATGCAGCGGCAGGTGATGGCTATGCACCAATTGGTTATTACCCAAATATTGTCATGCGTGGTTTTGCCTTAAATTTGGGCTCTAGTTATTTACTGAATGGTAACTTGCTGCGCGGTGAGCAAAATGTTGCACTTGAGAATAAAGAACAGGTTGAAATTTTAAAAGGTATTAGTGCCATTCAAAGTGGAATGTCAACGCCTGCTGGTGTGGTTAACTATGTGACCAAACGTCCCAAAGAGATTCGTTCTATCACCGTGGAAACAGACAGTCATGGCGGTAATCGTGTAGCCGCAGACTTAGGTGGTTTGCTTGGTGTAGATCAGCAATTTGGCTATCGAGTCAATCTTGCCAAAGAAGAAATTCATCCCTATGTCGAGCATGTTAATGGACAACGTTGGTTTGGTTCCGTTGCTTTGGACTGGAAAATTTCAGATCGTTCAAAACTCGAATTTGATCTCGAGTCACAACGTCAACGCCAGCGATCAGTTCCGGGTTACCAATTACTTGATGGAAAAACAGTACCTACAGATGTTGAGTGGGATCGTTTATTGGGACATCAAAGCTGGGGTAAACCAGTCATTAACGAAAGCATAAATACTGGTTTAAAGTATAGCTACCAAGTAAATGATGACTGGACAGCAAATCTTTCAGCGTCACAAAGTCGAGTGGTGGTTGATGATTATTCGGCATTTGCTTGGGGGTGTTATAGTGAAATATGCCAAACAACGGGTCTAGGAAATAGCTTTGATCAAAATGGTAACTATGATATTTATGAGTTTCGCAGCCCTGATGACAGCTATCTAACCAATCAATTTAAAGCTGGATTAAACGGTAAGTTCGATACAGGGTCATGGCAACACAAACTCAACTTAGAGTTATCACAAAGCTATAAGCGCCATGCACAATATGATGCGATTAATGAGTTAGTGGGTACGGGAAATATCTATACTGATCCTATTCAATATACACCGAGTGATAAGAAGCTAGGCCAACATTACAAATCATTAAACAGTCAGCAAACAGCCTTGAATGTATTAGATCAGATTGATTTGAATAGTAATTGGTCTGTTTTGGCAGGTGGAAAGCTTTTGCATTTAAATGAAGATGCTTATGATGCAGAAGGCAACAAAATCAGAGACACTAATTTTAATCGCTTTTTACCGCAGTTTGCAGTGATGTATCAGCCTTGGCAAAGTACTCATGTATATGCTTCCTATGCCAAAGGTCTGAGTGATGGTGGACAAGCACCATGGTATGCCAACAATGCATTTGCCACATTGGCACCAAAACATTCAACTCAGTATGAATTAGGTGTTAAGCAGCAGTGGCAAGATTTACTCTTTACAGCAGCCTTATTTAATTTAAAACAGGACAATCAGTATACCGATACAGCGAGTAACTATGTTGCCGAAGGTAAACAACACAATCTTGGTTTGGAGTTCGGTGCGCAAGGACGCTTAAGTCAAAATTTAGATATCACCTCTACTTTGGCTTTGACACGTTCACGTTTAAAAGATATTCATTCGGCTGCATATCAAGGGCATCAAACTCAAAACATACCTGCTGTGCGTTTTGCCAGTTATCTATCTTTTCAACTACCACAAGTGGAAGGCTTACGCTTATTGGCTGGTATGCAATACAGCAGCAGTAAATATGCAGAGAAAACAGGTACTGTAAAAGTGTCAGGCTATACAGTGTTTAATGCAGGTACAGCTTATAACTTCCGTGCTTATGGTTATGACAATAACTTGAGATTAAATGTAGATAACCTATTTAATAAAAAATACTGGCGAGATGCAGGGAGTTTCTTCGGGGATGATTACTTATTCCTTGGCGCACCTCGCACGGCACAGTTGTCATGGAGTGTAAATTTCTAACTTATTATAAAAATATAGACATTCTCTTTATCTATAAAAAATAAACCGAATATTTTGAAAAGACCAGTTAAGCTATTAGCTGGTCTTTTTCTTTAATGCTATACAGAAATAATCTTTATCAGTGTTTCAATAAGTAGGGAATATCACGTAAATTCAATATTTTTGTTTTATAAATAGAACAATTCGTCTTAATAATACTGCTGTGTTCTTTTTCTTAATTTGCAATATTAATCCTGTGTTCAGAAAACATCGATAAACAAGGAAATTCAATATGAGCCATTCAAATTTAGAACTATTGACTGCACAAAACTGCCAAATTATTTTTATCGACCATCAGCCACAAATGGCATTCGGCGTACAGTCGATTGATCGTCAAGTATTAAAAAACAATACAGTCGGTTTAGCAAAAGCTGCTAAAGTTTTTAATATTCCAAGCATCATTACGACCGTTGAAACAGAAAGCTTTTCAGGTCATACCTATCCCGAACTCTTAGATGTATTTCCTCAAGCACCATTATTAGAACGTACTTCAATGAACTCTTGGGATGATCAGAAAGTACGTGATGCCTTAGCTCATAATAAACGCAAAAAAGTAATTGTTTCAGGCTTATGGACAGAGGTATGTAATAACTCATTTGCTTTAAGTGCGATGCTCGAAGGCGGTTATGAAATTTATATGGTTGCAGATGCTTCGGGTGGTACCAGCAAAGAAGCACATGACTATGCAATGCAACGAATGATCCAAGCGGGTGTCATTCCAGTGACATGGCAACAAGTTTTACTTGAATGGCAACGTGATTGGGCAAAACGTGATACTTACAATGCAGTAATGGATATTGTTCGGGAACATTCAGGTGCTTATGGCATGGGTGTCGACTATGCATATACCATGGTACATAAAGTAGTAGAACGTACCACTTCACCACACGAAGTATTGGCGCCGATTGCAGCGAAATAATTAAAAATGGTGGAGGCATGATATGCCTCCACGACCTAAAACTGAAAATAATAAGGCTAGGCTCGGAGGAAATGACGGATGTCAGACGTTCAATTGATTTTAAGAAATGCCAAAATAACCACCCTTGATGAACAGAGTTCAGAGGCGCAAGCAATTGCAATTGCTGATGGAAAAGTTGTAAAAACGGGCAGTGATGATGACATCATGCGCTTATCAAACAGTACAACCAAAGTGATTGATTTAAATGGTCGTCGAGTCATTCCAGGTTTAAATGATAGCCACTTGCATATTATTAGAGGTGGTCTGAACTATAATATGGAGTTGCGTTGGGAAGGTGTTCCTTCACTTTCAGATGCATTAAGACTGTTAAAAGAGCAAGCAGAGAATACCCCAGCACCACAATGGGTTAGAGTCGTGGGCGGGTGGACTGAGTTTCAGTTTGTGGAAAAAAGAATGCCCACTTTGGACGAGCTAAATCAAGCCGCACCAGATACCCCCGTATTTGTCTTACATCTTTATGCCAGCGCGATGTTGAATCGCGCAGCACTTGATGTACTGGGCTTTAATAAAGATACACCAGACCCACCAGGTGGAAAGATTGAGAGAAATGAGCGAGGTGAGCCGACTGGGCTACTTCTCGCGACACCATCCGCAATGATTCTCTATTCTACTTTAGGAAAGGCACCAAAACTGCCGCTTGAAGATCAGGTCAATTCTACACGTCATTTTATGCGTGAACTCAATCGTTTAGGCATTACCTCCGCAATTGATGCGGGAGGTGGTGGCCAAAATTATCCTGATGATTATGAGGTGATTCAGTCTCTGCATAATAATGATCAAATGACAGTTCGGATTGCTTATAACCTATTTGCACAAAAAGCAGGAGAAGAACTTGATGATTATAAAAAATGGACAGAGATGACATTCCCTGATGATGGCGATGAATTATTGAAGGTAAATGGTGCAGGGGAAAATCTGACATGGTCAGCAGGAGACTTCGAAAATTTCTATGAACCACGACCAGATTTACCAGAAAATATGGAAGCTGAGCTAGAAAGCATTGTTGAGTTGTTGGCTGAAAAGAAATGGCCATTCCGCATTCACGCCACCTATGATGAAAGTATTAATCGTTTATTGAATGTCTTCGAACGCGTCAACGGTAGACAGCCTTTTGCGACGCGTTTCATTATCGACCATGCTGAAACGGTTTCAGATCGAAATATTGAGCGGATTGGTGCTTTGGGTGGGGGTATTGCGATTCAACATCGCATGGCCTATCAAGGAGAAATCTTTGTTCAGCGTTATGGTTTGGATGCAGCAAAATCGACTCCGCCTGTGAAAAGAATGCTGGAATTAGGCGTACCCGTTGGTGCGGGTACCGATGCGACACGTGTTGCTTCATATAACCCATGGGTCTGCTTAAGTTGGTTAAGTACAGGCAAAACAGTCGGTGGTTTACCACTTTATGATGAACAAAATCTATTAGACAGAAAAACAGCGTTAAAGCTCTGGACCAAAGGTTCTGCTTGGTTCTCAGGAGAACATCAGCACAAAGGTGCATTAAGTTCAGGTGAGCTTGCCGACCTGATTGTGCTTTCAGATGACTACTTTGCTGTGGACGATGATGAAATTCAGTGGATTGAGTCTGTTATGACAGTGATGAATGGCAAAATTGTCTATGCAGGCGCAGAGTTTAAGGATCAAGATCCATCGATTCCACCAGCATCACCAGATTGGTCACCAGTCAAACGTTTTGGTGGGCAATGGCGACGGTCAGAAAATCGCAATGCACCTTCGTTATCACCGTTACAAAGTAGCTCGGCAGCGTGTGCGTGTTCTAGCAGCTGTGGTATGCATGGGCATAGCCATGCATGGATGCTGGATGTGCCCATTAATGACAAAAACAAAAAGTCTTTTTGGGGTGCATTAGGCTGTTCTTGTTTCGCTTTTTAACTTGGATCCGCAGATAGATTTCACTTTATTTTAAGTGAAATCTAGGGAAAAGCACGATGAAAATGTATTTGATCTCTTTAGCTGCTGGGCTTTTGGTCGGTGTCATATATTACTTATTGAATGTTAAATCACCAGCACCACCGTTAGTGTTGTGTGGCCTGTTAGGAATGGTCATCGGTGAACAATTACTTCCTGCGCTAAGAAATTTGATCAGTTGAAATTTAGCCGAATATAGGCTTGTTTTTTAGGAATTAGAAGATGGATGAGATTATAAAAAAACAGCCCTTGAGCTTATGGGACAGTTGTCGAGATCCTGTACTACTCACTGTCGTAGGCGGTGCAATCGATACCATTGGTTTTATCGCACTGTTCGGCTTTTTCACTGCACATGTGACAGGAAACTTGGTACTGGCTGGGGCAGCATGGGTGAGTGGTGGGTCTGGTATCTGGATCAAACTTGCTGCAATTCCATTGTTCATTGTGACAGTGGCGATCACCAAATATTGTATCGATCGTAGTGCTCAAAAAAGTAAGATGCTGAGTTACCTATTTCTTGGTGAAGCCATTTTTTTAACGGGCTTTATGCTCTCTGGGCTTTATTTCGAGCCGTTCAACAATGCAAATAGTCTTACTGTCGCACTTACAGGTGGTTTGGGTTTAATTGCCTTGGCAATTCGAAACACATCAAGTAAAACTCTAATTAAACACATTAGTCCAAGTACAATGATGACAGGAAATACCACCCAGCTAGGGATCGATATTTCGAATTATATGAGACAGACCAATCCTGAAAATAAACGGAAATTATTGCAAAGCGTTAGCATCGTTGTCGGTTTTATTGTGGGTGCGTTTTTGGGGGCGATTCTTTATGTTTACCTCGATTTTTGGAGTGTTGCTTTCTTTATCATTCCTGTGCTTTATTTGGCTTATCTTGCAGCTCATCATCGTTTTGTTCAACCTGAAACATAAACGGACAGAGTTAGTGCTTTGTTGTTGAATCGTGATGAATGAGGTTGTATCGCATGATAATCAATAGAAGAACGCTAATAAAGGGCATTGTTTTACTTTGTCTCTTTTACAGCTTATCTGCCTGTCAGCTCGTCAAACTTCAACAACGAAGTTTGAGTGCATCCTTGACCGATAAAACTCAAAGTATTTTAACGAGACCTCAATTAAGCGATGCTTCACAAAATACCTTGCTTCTGGCTGGTATTCCAGCCAATGAATGTATCAATCAGCCCGATAGATGTATACAGACTTTAGAAAAAAAACTAACTGATAATAATGAACAGCGTTATGCTGCAGCCAGTGAAGTGTATTTGGCTCAGGCTTTACGGTTAAGTGAAGAAAAAAGATGTCATGTATCGTTGTTGGAAAGACAGCATTCAACGAAACAAAATCAGTGTTTAGATCAAGTACTGACTTTACTTGATCGAAGTATCCGTTTTAGCTATGCCTATTTATTCGAAACGCAACACACACCTCAACAGCGTATTTTTGATCAGAGGCAAACGCAGGTTCGGCTTTTTTATAACGTGGCACTTTCACGACTGATCACGACGGCTTATTTACGCTATCAATTCACTCAGTTTCCAAAACAATTACTCATTAATCAGCATCGTTATTCTTTTAATTTCGATGATTATCCAGAATTAGCAACGACAGATATTCAATTACTGCAGTCGAGCTACAATATGCGTTTTTCTGGATTTTACAGTGTCAATCGTCGAGATGGCTTTGGTTCTGAATTTGTGTTGGTTGCAAAGAATAAGCAGCCATTCAACTCAGATTATGTTTATGATCCAGAAACCTTTTATGCCGCTCAGGAAAATCCATATATTCACACAGCAAGATATTTATCTGTTACTGCTGTAGCACAACCATTGAAACAGACCCAAGTTGAAGATTTACTTCGAGATGCCGCATTAGAAATCAAGCTGATTGATCCTTTTCGCCATGATGAGGTTCAGGTCGCGGGTGGGAATTATTTATTAACAGCCAATTATTCAGCACCATATGGTCTTTGGTTAGCAGAAAATAACTTAGGTGGTACAGGCTACAAGAGCTTGATCGATCGTAAAGAACAGTTGAGCATGCCACATTTATTCATGTTGGAGCCTTATCAACCGAATAAAAAAATTATTATCTTTATCCATGGTTTAGCAAGCAGTCCCGAAGCGTGGATTACTCTGACGAATGATATTTTAGGGGATGATAACTTACGTAAGCAATATCAGGTTTGGCAGGTTTTCTACTCTACCAACATGCCGATTTTAGAAAGCCGTGCCCAGATTTATGCTTTGTTGAAACAGGCATTTTCAATGCATGATCCTAAAGATGCTGCAATGTCTGACGCTGTTCTGATTGGACATAGTATGGGTGGTATTATTAGTCGTCTGATCATGGGGCAGGGTGATATCCGTCAGCAGGCTGTTGAAGCCATCAATAATGATAAAGCACATGATTTTATTTTCTCACCTGCCGTCAGTAAGCGCTTTATCTTCCGTCCAATTGATCAAATTAACCGTGTGATTTTTATTGCAACACCGCATAAAGGTACTGCCTATGCAGATCGCTGGTTTACACTCGCGTTACGCAAAGTTATTCATTTACCCAGCAAGTTTTTAACTGCAGCCGAGGTTGCGGTCAAAGAAAAGAAGATTGATTTACATCAGATGAAAAATAATCTTTCCTCAGGCATCATTGAAAATGGACCAAGTGATTTAAGCTATCAGTCCAAATTTATGAAAATGAGTCAGGATGTTCAACCAATAAAGGGTTTAGCGTACCATTCAATCATTGGTAATATCACTCAAAGCCAAGACCCCAAAAAAATGACAGATGGGATTGTGCCATATACCAGCTCACATTTAGAGGGTGCATTATCTGAAAAAATTATCCAAGGTGGACATTCGATTCAGGAAAAACCAGAAGCGATTTTGGAGTTAAGACGAGTTTTAAAATTACATGCGAAACAGCATCCTTTGCCACAATGATGATTTAGAGTCCAACAATTTGATGATGGGAACTGTAGTCTCTAAATTTTAGTTATCTCTTAAGATTGCTTCCCCTGTGCGCGGATTGGTGAGGGTCACATTTTCTAAAGCACGAATCAACCAAGATCCGTTCTGTTTGCATAGGACAGCAAGAATTAAAGTATCTACCTGATGTACACCAGCAGGGTGAGCTAGACCTGCTGTTAATCTGCTCCAAAAATGGATAATCACCACTTCATCGGTGATTGGACTCAACTCTATGATTTCATTCTGAAGCGTTGAATCTCGATAGATAGTTTCATGAATAGGAAGATGTAAGGCAACAATTTCTTTTATACCTTTTACATAGTGCCCAAAGCGATTTACAAAACTTGCATCCTCACAAAATAGCGAGGCAAACCCAGCTATATCATGCTCATTCCACGCAGTTTGGAATAAATATGGGATTTGTTCTGAGACAGTTGCTTTAGCCATGATCTTTTCCTTAGCTCAATCCCTTGATCAACGCACTGATCGTCATTTCTTTTAAGGTATTCGGATTTCCCCAAGGATATTCTGGAATACCAATTAGACTTAAGGTAATCCCTAACATACTACAGAGTAAAACGTTCTTGATTTCGTTCGCATCACCTGCACGTATTTCACCACGGGCTTGTGCTTCCATAACTGCACGCGTGTAAATTTCTAATTGCGGAACTGCTTGTGAAGCATCGACAAAATAATGTTCCTCAGCATTTTGTGGATGATCTTCAATGAGGAAAATTGCTCTGCAATCATTTGGTCGATTTAACCAAAAATCAACTTGAGCAGTACACAGCTTTTCGAGTCGTTCTGATTCAGGACTGTTGTTATAGCATTCTTCCAGCTCAAGCATTAAATCTAAAAAAATCACTTCCCAAATATGGTGCAGTAACTGTCTTTTACTCGGAAATAAGGTGTAGAGCGTTGCAGGTAAACAGTCTGCTTGGGCTGCAATTTTACGCATAGATACACCTTCGTATCCATGTGCTGCAAATAGGTCTCTGGCCGCCTGAATAATTACATTTCGATTGGCTTCGATTTGTTCCTGACTGCGCGGAGGACGTCCACGGCGGGGGGCTTTTGTTTGATTATTTTCCATAGCTATTGATTTTAGTGAACACGTTCCATAAAATCAAATTTAATTTTAATGAACGCGTTCATTAAAATATGGATGATAATTTTAATAGCAGGAAATAATGATGGATACTCAAACAACTGAAAAAACGTGGGATGTAATCGTGGTCGGTGCTGGTTTGGCAGGTTTAAAAGCAGCACTGGAATTGAAGAAAGCGGGTAAAGATGTATTGCTTTTAGAAGCGCGTGATCGTGTCGGTGGGCGCTCAAAAGCAGGTGAAATCTATGGAGAAACCATTGATCTAGGTGGGCAGTGGGTTGGTCCGCAACAAAAACTGTTATTGGCACAGGCTCAAGAACTGGGTGTCAAAACCTATCCACAATTTATCAAAGGCGCGAGCTTGGTTAGTCGTAACGGTTTAGTCAAATCATATCGCTCCAATATCCCCAAGCTTCCAATTGCTTCACTGCTTGAAATCGCACTACTTGAACGCCGTTGGAATAAAGAAGCTCAAACATTACCGAATGGAGAACCTTGGTTAGCAGCACAAGCAAAGCAATGGGATGCGGAATCGGTTGAAAGTTGGCTGTTAAAGCATGTGCGTACAGACGGTGCGCGAGACTTTATGCGAACCATCGTAGGGGCACTCTTCTGTTGTAACACCTCTCAATTGTCCTATCTGTTTTTCCTCGAATATTTTAGACAAGGGCATGGGCTTGAAGTTCTTATTTCAACTGAAGGTGGGGCACAGCAAGATAAATTCATCGGTGGTGCATGGCAAATTTCCAGACTGATTGCAGATCAATTACAAGACCATTTAATCTTAAATTCACCTGTTTTAGCTGTTGAGCAGCATGCCGATCATGTCAAAGTTGTGTGTAAAACCCAAAGCTATAAGGCTAAAAATATCATCATTGCCACACCGCCTGTACTCGCATCCAAAATTCATTACACACCACCGTTACCTACAAAGCGTGAACGCTTATTACAAAGTATGACCATGGGTGCTGTGATTAAAGTTCATTTGGCCTATAGCAACGCTTTTTGGAGGCAACAAAACTTAAATGGTGCTGTGGTTGCGACAGATCGAGCTGTCAGCGTTGTGTTTGATCAATCTCCAGAAGGAGCAAATCATGGTGTCTTACTGGGCTTGATCGAAGGTGATTATGCAATTGAGTTAAGTTCGCTGGATGTTGAAGCACGTCGTCAACGGGTCATTGCAGATTTTGTTTATTACTTTGGTCAACAAGCAGCACATCCTTTGGAGTATATAGAACAAGACTGGCTCACCGAAGAGTGGTCTCAAGGGGGATATGTTGCACATATGCCACCAGGGGTGATGACCACTTATGGCGATTGTATCAGACAGCCTGTCGATCGAATTCATTGGGCGGGTACAGAAACGGCGACCGAATGGAGTGGCTATCTAGATGGTGCTTTACAGTCAGGTATACGCGCTGCCAAAGAAATTATTCACAAACAGACCTTAAGTCTGTGATTATTCAGTAAACACCTTGAATTACATGATCTTCATTCTGATGAGTAAGGAATAAATATGCGGTCTCAACAGTTTCTAAATGGAATTCACTATGAATTGCAAAATCGTGCTTTTGCGCTTAGCGCAATTGTACGTATCGCCAATCGCGTACAGGGAACACAAGAATATATTTTCTGGAGTGCCTATGAAAGTTTAGAACGATTCAATACGCCACATTATTTTGCATATGCAGAGAGGTTAGGCCTCGATGCAACACCATCTTTTTTGACCAAGGCAAAAGCATCAATGATTAGTTCAACGCCATCATTCTTATTAGATGAATTACTTAAGCTGGTTTATGCAAAAACCAAAGTTTATATGGAGGATTTAAAACAAGTCCATGCTTTAGGAGCAGATGCAGATCGTGAGTTTCTAGACTATATGCTTGCACAAGAGCAAGTCCAAATTGAATTGATGGAACTGGCGATCAAGAAGCAATATCCTGAAATTCCGCCTAAAATTGAGCAGTTTATCCAGCATTATCGAGACAAGAAATTGGTTTAGAGCGTGTTTTATTCTTATGAGTTGAAAGTAAATCGTCCTATAGCTGCATCGATATAGGACGATTAAACAAATAAAATGGCTAAGTCATTAAACACACACCATTATTTAGATTCGAACTTTGTCATATATTCCTTTCGCAGCAGATGTGACCGCCAACATATGAATAGCCCCATGAATCATGCCTTCTAACAAATGGAAGTTCACATTAACGCCAGCAGCTTGCAATCTCTCTGCATACTTTTCACCATCATGTCGAAGTGGATCATATTCACAAACAAAAATTGTGGCATCAGGCAAGTCTTGTAATGAATGCGCAAGCAAAGGGCTGACAAGCTCATTTACTTTGTCTGCCTCAGCATTAACATATTGATCCCAACAATAAGCCATCGTCGTCGTCGTTAAGCCATAGCCCTGTGCATATGTTTGATAAGAAGCGTTACTCATGCTGGCATCTAATGCTGGGTAGAACAGCAGTTGATGACTGATTTTAATATCAGGATGTTGTTTTGCCAGTAGGCAGGCCGCTGCTGCAATATTTGCTCCAGCACTGTCTCCACCCACTGCAATACGATTTTTATCAAGACCAAATACCGAAGCATTTTCCTGAATATAAGACAGTGCCGTAAAAAAATCGGTTAATGGTATTGGGAATTTAACTTCTGGCGCTAAACGATAGTCGACGGAGAATATCACTTGCACCATTGATTCAGCCAATAAACGACAAGCACGGTCCCATGCATCTAGGCTGCCAAGACACCATCCACCACCATGAGCAAACACCATCGCTGGGCGTTGTTGCACATGTTCTAAAACATAAGGAACATAAACACGAACTTCAATTTCTGCTTGATCCTCAGTCATCACCCTAAAGCTGTGTTGATAAGATGAGTCTTGTTCAACGCCTTGTTGTAGGATAATCGATTGATTTACCTGTGCTCTCAGTTCATCCAATGTGTTTGCAGCGGGTAATGCAGACTGAGACTTAAGCCAATTTTCGATTTCAATATCTAAAGTCATCTTGCTTTTTCCTGTTGTAAAAAATTAAGAATCAATGAACAAAATACTTCTGGTTGTTCTTCCATAATGAAATGACCACAATCTTTGACAATCGCACTGGATAACTGAGTACTCACTTTTTTCATGGTTTCATAAGGTGCATCATTTGTTGCATGCTCTGCACCGATCGCGAATACGGGCATGTTTAAAGTTTTGGTTTCCCTAATTTTATTCTGACGAATAGTTTCAGGGATGGCGCGATAGTAATTAAAACCTGCTGTTAAACGCCCTGAAACCTTATAAGCCTCTATATAGGTTTCAGCAGCAACTTTATCTCGATGCCATGACCATTTATCAAAAATATAATTGAGATAGGTTTCTTCACGGCCCATCACTAAAGCTTCAGGCAAATCGCTAATCTGATTAAACATAAAATGCCAGAGAAAAATATTCTGTTCAGGTGGAACAAAAATTGGGGGCGGAGGAGCCAACCCCGGAATTACAGCTTCTGTGACAGCAAGACGAGTGACTGATTCAGGAAAATCGCAGGCGAGTGCATAACCAACCCACATTCCGATATCATGCCCAATAACGGCATAGCGATGATGTCCAAGTTTAGACATCAGACTCGATAGAATGGCTGCAATATGTCCAGTATCATAATGACCATCAAGTGGAGCTGAATATCCCGTCCCAGGTGGATCAACCGCAATCGCTTGATAACCATGCTGAGCCAACTCAGCCATGACGTGTCGCCATGCATACCATGTTTGTGGCCACCCCGAAATCAGTAAAACAGCGGGCCCATTGCCTACAGATACGTAATGTAATTTTTTAGCTTCAATATGGATGTAGTGATGATTAAATTGATTTGATAATTTTTCAGTGTGCGTCGTCATCATTATTTCTCAAGGTATGCCTTAAATGCCCAATAATTGGTTGATTTGTGATTGGTTTACGGGTGCAGCTGCAAAGTCATCAAATATTTTATCGGTCACATGGATAATATTTTGTTTAATGAATTCAGCACCTTCACGTGCGCCATCATCTTTATTTTTTAGACAACATTCCCATTCCAAAGTTGCCCAACCCTGATAGTTGTTATGTGCTAATTTTGAGAAAATCGATTTAAAATCAACTTGTCCATCACCTGTAGAACGGAAGCGGCCAGCTCGATCGCCCCAATTTTGATAGCCACCGTACATGCCTTGACGACCTGTCGGTGTGAACTCGGCATCTTTTACATGGAACATACGAATGAAGTCTTTGTAGATATCTAAGTATTCTAAGTAGTTCAGTTGTTGAAGAATAAAATGACTAGGGTCGAACAAGATCTGACAACGCGGGTGATGATTGGTGCGTTCTAAAAACATTTCAAAGCTAATACCATCATGCAGATCTTCACCAGGATGAATTTCATAGCATAGATTGACATCGTATTCATCACAGGCATTTAAGATCGGAGTCCAACGGCGAGCAAGTTCATCAAAAGCTGTTTCGATCAGCCCTTCAGGGCGTTGTGGGAAGGGAAAGATATAAGGCCATGCTAAAGAACCAGAGAAAGTTCCCATATCTTGTAGCCCTAAACGTGCAGACGCTTGAACCGAAGCTAACATCTGTTGTTCAGCCCATCGGGTTCTTTCTGTTGGTTTGCCATGCAAATATGAGGGTGCAAAACCATCACATAAAGCGTCATAAGCAGGATGAACCGCCATTAACTGACCAAATATATGCGTACTTAACTCACTAATTTGTAAACCGTTTTGATCTAAAATACCTTTGATCTCATCACAATAATTCTGACTTTCCGCTGCTAAATTGACATCAAATAATCGTTTATCCCAAGCTGGAAGTTGAACAGCCTTGAAGCCATTGTCCGCAACCCATGCTGCAATACTTGCTAAATTGTTGAATGGAAAAACATTATCACTGAACTGCGCGAGATGAATACTTGGCCCTTTGATTGTTTGCATCTTTGAAACTCAATTAGTTGTCGATCGACAAACAATAGGCTGAATATTATTTAAAAACAACTTATTTTTTCAAATGAATGTCGATAATTGGGTTTTGATACAACAAATCATATTGATTTATTTGCGAAAAATATTTTTCCGATTAATAATAAAAAACACTAAATTTGAAAAAAGAAGCACTATGGCGGGTCGACCAAGAGAGTTTGATAGAGAAAAAGCGTTGGTCAAAGCACGGGATTTTTTCTGGCAGCATGGCTATGAAGGAACATCCATGTCAGATTTAGTTGAGGTTTTGGGTATTGCTTCAGCGCGTATATACAAAGCATTTGGTTCAAAAGAAGCGCTTTTCAGAGAGGCGGTTAAACATTACGAAGAACATGAAGGTGGCTTTGCAGTCAAAGCATTGCAGCAGCAAAATATCAAAGCGGTAATGACCCAATTATTTCAAGAAGCGATCAAGTTATACACTCAAACAAATCACGCTTATGGTTGTATGGTTGTCTCTTCGGCAAGTATATTAAGTGAAGAAAATCAAGACCTTCTCGTCTGGATGAAACAGCAGCGTATTCAGCGTGTTGAAGGTCTGATTCAACGTTTTGAGCAAGCTAAACGGGATGGTCAATTGCGGGAGGATGCCGATCCTGAACAATTAGGGCAATATTATGGGCTGATTTTACATGGCTTATCTGTACAGGCAAGAGATGGTTATTCAGAACAAGTGCTATTATCAAACATCAGCTTTGCGCTTAAAAATCTAGATCAATATCTGGTAAAACCTTAGCAAATCAATAGCAGTCGATACTCGCCGTCTTTCTCAGCAGGCGCTCGGTGCACACATGGTGGGACTTGTTGCGTTGGATGATCAACTGCTAAACGCCAAAGATGTCCTACGCCTAGATTCACTGGGTTTACATCTGGCTTAGGTTGGTAATGCAAATCAAAGAAATACTCTGAGAGGAACGTTTCAAACTCAGCATCTGGACCATTATATAATTTCTTGAGTTGGTCTCTTATTTCTGGGATCAAAATCTTTTGCTCAACTTGATCATGAGCCAGAATATCACTTGCAGGACCATAATACGTACATAAAAAAGTATCAGTTTCGATGGGTGATCGATCCACATGATAGGAATATACATCGGTTGAAATGAAATCGAGGTCGTCGTCACGCTCATAACTTTTAAGTAAATTCAGGCACGGCGATGCGCCTAAATCAGTCAGTAGCTGTATATCAGTTAATATCCTTTCTCTTGCAAAATCGCCTTTTTCTGAAAGTTGTAATGCCAAAAGATTCTCAACAGAAACCTCTGTAATATTCTCTTTTAATTCAAGTTTATTCACAACTTCTTCAAAATCACCAACCAAATTTCTATACCAGCAAAGGGCATTCATATCACCTTGAAAATGGCTATTGATAAGCTCAGAAAAACTAGAAACCGTTTTAATTTGGGTATTGTCAGAAAAGGGATTTTTCATATCAGAATTAAAAATAGATCATAACTCATTATACAAGTAACTTTAGAGAAATGTCGTATGTACATTTATATTCAGTAAGCTTAACTCTTATTTAATGGTTTTGATTTATACTATTGATTTGTTTAACAATTTATTTTGGTAAGTGATTTTATATATATTCTAGATAATTGAATAAACAAATGGGATTTTCATTAATCTGCAATGTAATCGGCACAAAATAAACAATGGAAAAATTTACGTCTAATCGCGTATTAGAAAAATCACTTTTTATAAAATATAGAGTAACTCATGACTTCTATGCATGCACTAACAAATGGTCAGGAACACTGTTTGGAAACTTATATAAATCGAGAGTTATCATTATTAGAGTTTCATAAACGAGTGCTTGCACAGGCAAAAGATGATGGGCATCCACTACTAGAACGCCTTAATTTCTTAATTATTTTTTCTCGCAATCTGGATGAGTTTTTTGAAATCCGTGTTGCAAGCCTAATACAACAAATGAATTTGTCGACTCAGACGGTAGGGCCCGAAGGAACCGCTCTCACGGACGTATTACAACAAATTTCTAAAGTCGTTCATGAGGCAGTTGAACAACAATACAAAATATTGAACCATTCCATTCTCCCTCAATTGCAAGGTCATGGAGTTCATTACATCCAATATGCTGACATCCTAGAAAAGCATAAGGCATGGATTAAAGATTATTTTTTTAATGAAGTACAACCTGTTGTCACACCGATTAGTTTAGATCCTGCACACCCATTCCCTCGATTGGTTAATAAAAGTCTGAATTTTATAGTGACTTTAGAAGGAAAAGATGCATTTGGACGAGAAATTGATTTAGCCATCGTACCGGCACCGAGATCATTACCCAGACTGGTCAAATTACCACATCAAATTTCAGGTAATTCAGAACATTACATCTTACTCTCTGCAATTATTCAGGAACATATAGCAGATTTGTTCCCTGGCATGAAAGCAACGGGATGCTATCAATTTCGTGTGACACGTAATGCCGATTTAACCGTATCAGAAGATGTTGAAGATTTAGCGATTGCGCTCAAAGGAGAATTATCAGCACGACGTTTTGGGCGCGCCGTTCGATTGGAAGTCAATAAAAACTGTCCTGAGCATATCGCTGATTATTTGTTGGAACAATTTGAGCTAGAAAAAGAACATTTATATTTTGTTGATGGTCCTGTCAATTTGGCTCGTTTCATTTCCAATTTTGATTTACCAGAATTACGATTCCAACCTTATCAACAAAAAATCCCAAAAGCACTCTATACCAAAAAGCCAATTTTTGATGTGCTGCAAGCAGGCGATGTGTTGTTACACCATCCATTTGATAGCTTTGCTCCTGTGATCAAGCTGCTCAGAGATGCAGCCTATGATCCCAAAGTACTTGCGATTAAACAAACGTTGTATCGGAGCGGTGCAGACTCTGAGATCGTCAAAATTCTTGCAGAAGCAGCAAGAAATGGCAAAGAAGTAACAGCCGTTATTGAATTAAGAGCGCGTTTTGATGAGGAATCAAATATTGAAGTAGCCAATGTACTTCAAGAAGCTGGGGCCGTTGTTGTGTACGGAATTGTTGGTTATAAAACCCATGCCAAAATGATTCTGGTGGTACGCAGAGAACAAGATAGAATCAAACGATATGTGCATTTAGGTACTGGAAACTATCACGCGACCAATGCAAAAATTTATACCGATTATGGCCTATTAACCAGTGATGATGAAATTTGTGAGGATGTACATAAAGTCTTTCAGGAGTTAACAGGAATGGGGAAAATGGCAAAATTAAAAAAACTTTTCCATGCTCCATTCACTTTACATTCCCAACTTATCGAATTAATACAACAGGAAATTGAAAATAGTAAAGCGGGTAAAAAAGCGCAGATCATAATCAAAGTAAATGCATTGACTGAACCTCAACTGATTAATGCACTTTATAAAGCATCGCAGGCAGGTGTTCAGATTGATTTGATTATCCGTTCAATTTGTTGTTTAAGACCGCAAGTGAAAGGGCTTTCAGAAAATATTAGAGTCCGCTCAATCGTAGGACGTTATTTAGAACATACCCGTGTTTATTATTTTTACAACGATGGTGAAGTTAAGTTGTACTGTGCCAGCGCGGACTGGATGGGGCGGAATCTGTTCTCTCGAATTGAATGTTGTTTCCCAATTGAAGATAAAAAGCTAAAAAAACTCATTATTGAAGATGGCTTAAAGAATTATTTGAAAGACAATTGCAGAGCATGGGAGCTTCAAGCAGATGGAACGTGGTTACAATGCCAGCCGAAACAAGATCAATCGGTGCATATTGCGCAAAGATATTTGATGGATAGAGAGGTTGGGTGAGTATTACTGAGTCACTGAATTGTGATGAAGCTAATTTAAAAACAACTGGCAAGAGCATATAAGCACCTATATCTGATCGATTCAAATTTTAGTCAGATAATGATATATCGATTGGATAATGGCGTTTCTTAGCTCTTGTGGCTTCACATTGACTGGGGGTTCAAGCATTGCTGCATGAATGAGTGACTCTAATAATTGTAAGATCATCCAAACAATGAGCGGTTTATTTTTTTCTACGATCTCCTCTTGATGTAATTCAACTAAACGGAAGATTTCTTGTCGAATCCCAGTTTCATCTTCAACTCTATTGATATCAAAGAAAGGGAGTTTCTTTTCAAGCAATTTGTGCAACTCAGGTTCAAATGAATGGGCAGCAATAACACCATCAACCAAAGACTCGATTCGCTGTTTTAAAGTTTGGGCATTTTGGCTATCAATCACAGTCCGCAGAATATCTCCAATGTGCTGTGTATGCTTTTTATGCAACGCTACAATGAGTGAGTCTTTATTGGGGAAGTATTGATATAACGACCCGATACTAATACCGGCGCGCTCTGCAACTAAATTCGTATTAAATTTTGCATAATCCGTTTCTTTCAAAATTTCTGCCGCACTTTGTAAGATTGCATCGACAGTCACTCTTGATCGACCTTGGCTCGGTGCTTTTCTCGGTTTGAGTGCTGATTTCATGATAATAAGTAGACAGCCTAAATGTGAGCATTAACTCACTTTTATCAGCAACGATCAATATAATTGCTATCTAAAAATATGAGTAATATCTAAATCATCTACAAACACACAATAAAGATAATTTTTAATTAATTGATTTTATTTAACTTATCTTCAGATCTTCGACCATAGCTAAATGCGAGTATCTAATGTGAGCTTTTACTCATATTATGAATTCATCCTATGACTTCTTCAAATTATTGAGAAAACTGAAACAATGAAGATCAAACAATTTCTCACTTTTTCCCTCATTGCATTAAGCGGTTTTAATGCTTATGCAAATAGCAATCAGATTCCAGAGAGTCGTACTCAATACCAGCTCACGGCTGCACCAATTGTCCAAGTAAAAAAGAAACATCAAATTGCCTCTGGGATATGGCTTATCCCAGACCCATATATTAATTATGTGCCTAACATTGGAATCATTGAAGGAAAGGATGCCATCCTCGTCATTGATACAGGTATGGGCCAAAGCAATGGTCAAAATGTTTATCAAGTGGCGAAAGACATTGCTAAAAACCGAAAGATTTATCTTGCAACCACCCATTTTCATCCAGAGCATCAGTTTGGAGCTTCTGAATTCAAAGACGCGACTTATATCATTAACAAGAAACAAAATGATGAGTTAATCGATAAAGGGGAAGACTACCTAAAAATGTTTCGAGCTTTTGGGAAGATCGAAAAAAATGCACTTGAAAATGTAAAGCTCCGTTATGCAGATCAAACTTACACAAATCGGCAAGTCCTAGATTTGGGAGGACGACTGGTTACACTACAAGAGATGCCTGCACACACCCGTGGTGATCAAATCATTTATGATCAGCGTTCTGGTGTCATTTTTATGGGGGATCTATACGAGAGAGAGTTCTATCCGATCATGCCAGATGAGGACTCGAAAGGGAGTCAATGGATTAAGGTGATTCAGCAAACAATTGATATGAAGCCAAAGATTGTTGTACCTGGCCACGGCAAGCTTTCAACAGTTAAAGATTTACAAGAATTTAAGCAACATATGCTTCGAGTAAAGAGCTTGGTCAATCAGCAAATTGATTTAGGGCTTAACCAAAATCAGAATATGCTTCGAGTAAAGAGCTTGGTCAATCAGCAAATTGATTTAGGGCTTAACCAAAATCAGATTATTAAAAAGATATCACCTACGATTTATAGAGAATATCCTCAGTGGAATAATAGGGTGTTTCTCCCATTCCAGATTGCAAATTTTTATGCCGAGCTTACAAAACAATCAATCGTGTTACCTAGCTTAGTTAACGAACTTCAGTCTGATCCTGCTAAATAATTTTGGGAGTATGGCATGGAATTAAATTTAGAAAACTTCCCGATAGTGGAAGTGAGTCATCTTCATCAAGGTAGTTTAGCTGAATTTATACAGCAGTTAGATCAGTTACTGCAGCGCAATCAACCTTTCGTATTAATCCGAGATCTAAAAACCAAATTCAATGAACCATCGCCATCACAAGTGCAATGGAAACAGACCATTCAGTGGATCAAAGCAAATGCACAAGCATTATCCTTAGTAAAAGGGTGGATTGAGATTACGGAAGAAAAAGTTGATCCCATGTTTTTAGATCGGGATCAAAAAATCTGGAAAATATCGTTCTACCAAGTCCAAACGAAAGAAGAATCAATCCTGCTGAGTCAAAAGTTATTGTCTTCATCGTTTTAAAATGATTTCTAGAAAAAGACCAAGAAAGATAACTAAATTCTTCTCTTGGTCTAAATGTCTCATTTAGTTTTCAATAATATTCTTTAACCATTCACGAACGCCACTTTCAATGTCTGGTGGCATTTGGTCTTTAATCTCTACTTCTAGATCTTCAATAATGACATTACATTTATGAAAACATTCGACTCCACTTTCAGTCAGTTCTAATTGCTGAACTTTTTTATTCGTCGGGTGTTTCTTCTTTATTAATAAATTTTGCGACTCTAACTTTGAAATAATTTGATTGACCGTCTGTGGCGTAAGTAAAGATAGACGAGCAATTTCTGCATTTGATAAGCCAGGACAATTATAAATAATTGAAAGTATAGCGAATTGAGCTGAAGTAACTTTCAATTCTAATAAAACACGTTCCATTTTTAAGCGATACGCACCAGCCGCTTTCCGCAATAGATATCCCAAATAGCCATCATCATAGCCAAACATTTCGTTACTTTTAGTTACATTCATAGATAAAGGAATCCTTTGCCGAGAAGAAATATTATCAGTATACTGACAATATTATCAGTGCACTGATAATCCAGATTGGAGCTGCATCTGAGCAGAACAATCATATCTTATTGTATAGAGGAGTTTCAAACGATGAGACGAGGTGGTTGGACAGCGGCTTTTCCCGCAGTTGGGAGTACGAACGATAAAAATATCTTTAATGCTATTGAGATCAAATTCATCCGTTTGAAAATCAGCATTATTCAAATCAACGCATTAATTGTTAATAGAAAATTAAAGGCAATTAATACAAATTTTAATGGCGTTGTTCAGAATTCTGGTCGTTAAAGTTTGTATTAATTGAATATCTCATTCAAATTTCTATCGTGAGTTAAATATGAAATTATCTAAATTTAAATTATCTGTTTGCACGCTGTTTACACTATCAATAACAGCGACCCATGCTTATGAATTATCAGATATCGTTGATACGTCAAATGGGCAGATTCAAGGTGTTGCAGAAAGCAGTTTAATACGATTTCAAGGTATCCCTTATGCTGAAGCCCCAATTGGTGTAAGACGATGGGAAGCACCTGTCGAAAAAAGAAAATTAGACGCTGTTTATTATGCAGGCAATCTTGCAAATACTTGTGCAACAACAACGAATTTGGGTGGATTCAGTAAAATAAGTGATTCTGAAGATTGCTTATACTTAAATGTCTATGTCCCTAAAAATGTAAGTCTGGATAAAAACCAAAAAGCACCTGTATTATTTTGGATTCCTGGAGGTGGATTACAAACGGGTTCTGCCAATGAGTATGATCCTCAGTATTTTATTGATAAGGGGATTATTGTTGTCACAATTAATTATCGTTTAGGGCCATTTGGATTTTTCTACAATCCCAACGTTGCCAACAAAGATGCACCATTTATTAATTTAGGATTAATGGATCAACAAGCCGCACTAAAATGGGTGAATAAAAATATTGAATCCTTTGGTGGTGATGCAAAAAATATTACGATCTTTGGCGAATCCGCAGGTGGACAAAGTGTCCTAGCCAATATCTTCTCGCCATTGTCTAAAAATCTTTTTCAAAAGGCCATCGCTGCCAGTGGTTCTTATCATGCGGATTTAAAGAATGTCGCTGATGCAAAACAAGTGACCCATACCATCGCTCAAAAACTAAATTGTGTAGGTGATGCTGCTGCGGTCAGTGCATGTTTAAAGAGCAAACCAACAGAACAGTTCTTAACGCCAGACATTAGCTCATTATTCAATGATGGTTTTTTCATCGACAATACAACCTTGAACAAATCTTTCTATCAATCGATAGAAAGTAATGAGTTTAATGTTTCAAGCATGATCAATGGCTTTAATACGGATGAAGGTAGTTTCTTTGCTGGCGTGATTGAAAACTCGCTCGGTCGGAAAATGAATTATGACGACTATGTTGGTGCATTAACCGGACTGTACGGTAAGAATACCCAAAAACATATCATCAAGAATAAAAAGCCGAATGCATCAACTGATTATACGCAAGCATTCAGTGAGGATCTCGGTAAATACAAGTTCGTATGTCCTACGATAAAGTTTAATGACGTGTTCTCTAAAAAAGTTGCTTTATACAGCTATGAATTTGCCGACAAATCTGCGCCTCAATATATCAAACCTATTTCTATTGCTTATGGGGCATACCATACAGGGGAGTTGGCTTATCTTTTTAAAAACTTCCGTGGTGCCAATGGAAGCCTGACCAAATTGAATCCATCTCAAGCAGAGCTGTCTAAAACGATGGTGAATTATTGGGCCAACTTTATCAAAACAGGTAATCCAAACGGCGATGCATTGGTGAATTGGGCTCAATATCAAAATAACGCCAATACGCTCTTGTTTAAGACTGATGGAGCCAAGCTGATTCAAGAACACAGTTCAAATAGATCATGCCCGAAATAGTCATTCATTTTAATCATTCTAAAATCTCAATACAGGAGACAGATCAATGTCTGTAACAACTGAAAACCAAGTTAAGAAAATTGATTTATGGATCAATGGTGAACGTGTAGCTCCCGCATCTCAGCAGTATTTTTTTGACCATAACCCTGAAGATGACTCTGTCTTTGCAGAAGTTGCGGATGGCGATGAAAGTGATGTAGATCGTGCAGTGCAAAGTGCCCATATTGCATTTCAAAGCTATCGTAAAACCCTTGCCAAGGAACGAGAAGTTTATTTAATCAAAGCAGCGTCTTTGGTGGAAAAATATGAAGATAAATTCATAGAGTTATTGGTCAAAGAGGTGGGTTCTCCGATTGGTAAAGCACGCTACGAAGTTGCCTATGCAGCCAATTGTTTACGTGCAGCGGCAGGTGTGGCACGTCGTATCTCTGGCCAAACACTTCCATCTGACAGTTTAGGTCGTTTTGCGATGACGACTCGCCAACCTATTGGCGTGGTGGCAGCAATTACTCCATTTAATGTACCGCTATTAAAAAGTGCGAAACTGAGCTCGTCTCCATTAGCGACAGGGAATACCGTTGTATTACTGCCATCGGAACAAGCACCGATGATCAGTAACTTGCTTGCAGATATTTACCATGAAGCTGGATTCCCGCCAGGAACCGTCAATGTTGTTACTGGGAATGGTGCTGTCATTGGTGATGCATTAACAACGCATGATTTGGTCAAGGCAGTCATGTTTACGGGCTCAAGTCGAGTCGGGAAGCACATTGGTGGGCTATGTGGTTCTAGAATGAAACGCGCACTTTTAGAATTAGGCGGCAAAAGTCCTCTGGTTATTCTAGATGATGCAGACCTTGATGCTGCTGTAGAAGCTGCGGCAATGAGTCAGTTCTTCTTTCAGGGTCAAGCCTGTATGGCGTCAAGCCGTATCTATGTTGACCAGAAAGTTGAGCAAGAGTTTCTTCGCCGTTTTGTCAAAAAAGCTGAAAGCTTAGGTTTAGGTGATTTATATGATGAAAGTACTTCTGTTGGGCCAATTATCTCGGCACGTCAACGTGAACGTGTGCGCCATCATATTGAAGATGCACGAGCTAAAGGTGCAAAAGTATTAACAGGCGGAGAGTGGATTGGTCATCGTTGCAAACCGACCATCTTATCCGGAGTAAATGAATCGATGGTGGTGTACCGCGAAGAAACCTTTGGACCTGTAACATCTGTTTATTCATTTTCTGACTTGGATGAAGCGATCGCACAGGCCAATGATAGTAATTATGGTCTCTCTTCTGCGATTTTCACACAAGATATCAATAAAGCCTTCCGCTTTGTTCAAGAGATTGAATCTGGAATGGTTCATGTCAATGCACCAACGATTCTGGATGAACCGCATGTCCCATTTGGCGGCGTAAAAGACAGTGGCTTTGGTCGTGAAGGCACAGATATCGATGTTGAGACCCTAACCGAGTGGAAATGGGTCACCATTAATCTGAATTAAGATTTGATTTTGACCGAGTCTTAATAAAGAAACTCGGTCAACTCCGCTGCACGGTATGAATGTTGATGATCCTATTTCTTAACGCTCATACCATGCCGGCATAGCATATGGTCTGGTAAATAAATATGAACTCTAATCCTCCAATTCTAAATAAAGAGCGCTCCATCTTTCTGCTAATCGCTTTGCTATTGGTTGCATCGAGTTTACGTGCACCAATCACGGGAATTGGGCCAATACTTGAGCAATTACGTTTGGTGTTTGGTCTTTCACCCAGTGCAGCAGGCTTATTAACAACTTTACCGCTGATTGCTTTTGCTGTTATTTCTCCATTTACCGCACGTTTTTCAATTAAATTTGGTTTTGAGCGAATTCTTTTCGCCTCCTTAATTGTTGTGATTGCGGGTGCTGTTGTACGCTCCATTGGCTCAGCCACGATGCTTTTTATTGGAACAAGTATTATTGGTATTGGTATCGCTATTGGAAATGTATTGGTACCCAGTCTGGTCAAACGTGATTTTCCAAATAGCGTACCCGTTGTCACAGGATTATGTTCTATTGCGATGGCTGTAGCTGGTGCTTTTGCATCAAGCAGTGTTGTGCCTCTTGCCCAAATTTTAGGTTGGCAACCAACTTTAATGGTTATTGCCATATTTTCCTTTATTGCTTGTTTGTTTTGGATTCCACTTATTCTCCAAAATAAAACTCAAGAACAAGTACAGATCCCATTAGCAGAAACCCATACTCATAATATTTGGAAATCCAAACTTGCTTGGCAGGTTACATTTTTTATGGGCTGTAATGCGGCTTTATTCTATGCAATGGTAAGCTGGTTGCCTGCAATTTTGACCGAAGCAGGTTATAGCAATAAAGCATCTGGATCTTTACATGGCTTGATGCAGTTAGCAGGTATTGTGCCTGGTTTAATTTTAGGTCCATTGGTAAACCGTCTGAAAGACCAACGCTTTGTTGCCATCAGTATGGGACTATTAATGTGTATCGGAATGCTCGGACTGTTATTTGTCCCACATTGGGCAACACTTTGGGTACTCAGTTTCGGTATTGGATCTGGTGGCGGAATATTACTGGCACTGATGTTTTTAAGTCTACGTTCTCGTTCGGTACATCAAGCAGCTGCACTTTCCGGTATGGCTCAAGGTGGAGGCTATCTAATGGCGGCAGCGTGTCCAACTTTAGTCGGTGCATTACGAGGCGTCAGTCAGAATTGGAATTCTGTATTAATCATGGCTGTTCTACTCTCAATACTGATCGGTATTCTTGGCTACCTATCTGGTCGGAATCGTTATATTTAAATCCTAAGTATATATCTCGTTAAAAAATATCATTTTTAAAACCATCGTTTTCGATTTATTCGAATTCGATGCTGGATTCAATTTATCTAAATTTACTGCTCAAGCCATAACAGGAGTATTTCATGTGTGTGTTTCCTAATCGTCCGTCATTCATTCAGCATAGTTTAGCACTGTCTATAAGCTTGCTCATGATGACATCTGCCAATGCAGCGACTGATCAAGAGGAGATTCAAAAACTCATGGAAGAGATAAAAGAATTGAGAGCTTTAATTCAGCAACAGCATAAGTCCATTGAAACAGATCAAACGACTGTATCAACGCCTGTTTTTAATTTTTCGCCAACTCAACCAGAGACTCATGTCAATCTATATGGTTTTTTGCGGGCTGATGCTAATTATATTATTGAAGGCGCTGATAACGACTTTAATGCCGCAGCTAAAAGTACAGCCGAAGCCAAAGATAAACTCAGAACAACCGTTAAAACCACGCGTATTGGCTTGGATTTTTCGACGCTTGCTCAAGAGGCAAAAATTGGCGCTAAAGTCGAGGTAGATTTTGCAGGAAGTAATGATAATCTTCGCATTCGTCATGCTTATTTGACGTATAACAATTGGTTGATTGGTCAAACAACGTCAAATTTCCTATCCAATCATGCACCTGAAATGATGGATTTTTCAACCAATATTGGTGGTGGCACCAAGCAATATCCTCAAGTTCGTTACAATTACAAAGTGACACCCGCAAACCAACTCTTCTTAGCAACTGAGAAAGGAAATAATTCCGCGACAAACAGTGCAATTAAATATCGAGTGCCTGTGTTAACAGCAAAAATAATGCATGAGTTTACTGACAATAAAGGCTCTACATCGCTAAGAGCAATGCTTGAGCAATATCAAGCTGAAACGCTAAAGTCAGATAAAATAGGTTGGGGGATTGCCGTTGGTGTGAACTATAAGCCGATTGAGTTTTTAAAGCTATCAGCTGACATCAGCCATGTAAAAGGGAATAGTCATTATATTTATGGGAGCAATACCGCTTTTACTATTGCGAATGGGAATGTCGAACAGAATGAATTTAATGCCGTACAGATCGGTGGAACCTACTATATTCGCCCCAATTTACGAACAACTCTCGCTTATGGTGCAATTTTAGCTGATGATACAAATGATTATGCTCAAAGTAGCAGGACAGATATATCAGCCAATGAAAAAGTACAGCAGACATGGATCAATTTTATATATTCTCCTGTAGCACCAATTGATCTGGGGCTAGAATATATCAATGCTCAGCGCGAAACCTTTGCTGGTGAAAAGTATCGCGATAACCGTATTGGAATTATGGCTAAGTATACGTTTTAATTTTAATTCGTCGTTCTTAGCTATCTTTAAATTAAAATAGCCCCTCAGATCTGAGAGGCTATTTCTATCTTCTTTAATCAATGAATGAATGCAATTAAGCAACTAGATAAATCAAAGTGATAAAAGTAATGAATAGTAAAATAAATCAGTGCACTGATTTATCCTCTATATGAACAGCACCTCAATATAAGAATCTTAAAGCACTGATAATCATAAATTATTTATTATTTGGGTCTGGTTCTTGTGAATCCTCTGGTTTTGAGGAGTCTTCTGGTTTTGTAGGTTGAGGGGTGTTTACCTGAGTATGTTCATTTGCTTGTAGTAGTGGTGATTGATCATGGGTCGCTTTTTTAGAAAACTCTTTAAAATCAGACATTTTTATCTTCTTTGTTTCGTTATGGAAACCTCATACTACGCTGTTATTTTACTTACACTACAGCAGCTTTAAGAGCGATTTGTAGGGATATGTAGATGAATCAAAGAATATATCTATGAAATATTTCTTAAATAAAATCAAATAAATATTACTTATTGATTGCTATCGCTTAAAAACCATTACCAGACCTCAAGAATTTCAAGTGCAAGTACACAAAGATCACAAATCTTATTTTTTAAATAAATCCAATAACTCAGGTGTGATATTTATTGAAAAGTATTTCTAGCAAAAGCAAAAAAGCTATCTTGTCTGATGATTGTCGTAATTCGCTCACAGTTTGAGTAGCTCTCAAAAAGGCTGAGTGGATGTCGCAGATCGAGCTGGATAAAATGCATGGGTGAAAACCAGCCAAATATTACCTATTGAAGCTAAGCTAAGACCTAGCCGAAGCTCTACATGATCAGCCCGATAAAGCAGATGTATATATGATAAGGTGAGCATTCAATCTGAGTGGTGATGATATTGAAATTATGTATTGGTGGTGATTTAGATGGAATGACGGTAGATTTGAATAAAAAAAACTTTAAAGCTGGAGAGATCGACAGTAAAAAGTCTTCAGAGTACTTTAAGCAGATTTATGTAAAAAACGATAGAGTCTACAGCTTTTGGATCTGTCAGGATTTGAGTGCCGATGAAGTGACAAGTCGCGTTGCGGATATTCTTGGTAAGTTAAAATAGTTAATTAATTGCTGAACTTGTTCAGGAATTTCATTAATTACTGCCGTTGATAATTTAACGTTTGTATATATGCACAGCAGGGCATACTATGATTGATTAAATTGGAGCATATTGATGCTAAAAGACATTACAATTATTGATTTCCAAGGTAAAGAAAGAAGAGCACAAGCAAGCTACACCGAAGTAAAGACAACTAATACGATTCAATCTACTCGTGCTCAGAGCCCAAAAGTTGAATATATTTTGATAAAGGGTGAAATTATTTACCCTACATTGAATTTGGTTTTTAATAGTTCCGATGGTAATAGCTATTATATCGAGTAAAACATGACCCGCTTTGGCGGGTTTTTTAATGGGTAAATTTTATGAATGAAATCAGTTTTGTGACTCAGCCCGCATATCCACAAAATAGATTTTTGCTTCAAATCCTCTAAGCTGTGATCACTAAGCGTTAACCTTAAAAAATAGAAGTTAACTGATCGTACCTTCTATCTATTAGAATATTCGCTGAGTTGGATCAGAGTATCCATCTGGGGTATGTGATGTTAAAGCTTTACTATTTATTACAATAAATAGCCCGAATTCCATCAATAACATGCTCATATCGCAACAGCGTATACTGAGAATTATTCTCAAAAAATTTCCAAAACTCCATAATTGGGTTAGAAAATTCTTGATGTGTGAAGTCCTTTTGAAGTTCAGGTTGTTTTTTTATTATCTTAAACCCGATGAACATGTCATATCCTTACGTTGTTAGGAATCTATACTAACTTAAACTCAAGTAAAAGTATGTTTAATCTCTCAAATATCGATAACTAGAGTGTAACCTAAGCTGATACCGCTATTAGACAAGCTCTAAATGCGGTGAGGCAGAGAGAAAACACACCTAGAATCTGGTCCATAGACTAATTTTAATCTGGTGATGGTCTACTTGCTCATTTCAGCAAAATTTCAAGCCATGGTTTTCAAGTTTCGAATGAAGACCAATGTGTTTCTTATATTCTTAACCAAGGTAAAAGACCACAAGTCGCTTTTATCACACTGTCATTTAATTAGTTCGGATCAGTGAAAAAGCTCACGTTATGTGAGCTTTTTTTGTTCTCTTATAAAATTTAAATCTTTTGATTTATTAGATTAGAAAATTAATACAGGCTTTTTTCACCTTTGGGCCGAGTTTTGAACCTACGATGGAACCACATATATTGCGTAGGATACATTTTTATTTGGTTCTCAATCACAAGATTGACTCGTGTTGCATCTTCAACTTCACAGTCACTTGGAAAATTTTGCAAAGCAGGCTCTAGCAAAATATGGTATTGGGGGTTACGAATGTCACCAGTGCGATAAAAAAATAAAGGAATTGCCGCGGCTTTGGTAATTTTAATTAGCCGTCTATGTGCTGTTACTGTTGCTGCTTGTATATTGAAGAAAGGAGCCATCACCCCTTGTTTAAGTCCAAAGTCCTGATCTGGACTATACCAAATAGCATGTCCATGCTTTAAACTTGAGATCAATCCTTTCATATCATCTTTAGAAATCTGATTCTGATAAATTGTAGCTCTACATCGACTAATAAGCATATCTAAGAGAGGATTATTTTGAGGACGATAGACAACATCAAGTTCAAAAAAACGACCACAAATATAGCCACCTGCATCTAATAAAGTAGTGTGTGTTCCTAAGAGTAGAACGCCATTTTCTTTAGCATTTTTAAGATGTTCTAAACCATGAATATGCATCCTTTTTTGGAACCAACGAGGGCTGTACCAAGCATTCAATGCTTCAAAGAGTCCCAACATCATATTGAAAAAGACTTGTTTTGCATCTGCTTGTATTTCTTGTTCGCTTTTCTCAGGAAAACACAGTTCAAGATTCCTAATCGTTGTTTTGCGTCTAGATTTCAGCGCTTTCCAGGCCAGTGTCGAGAGGATATTTGCAAGTCGCCACTGTATCGCCCATGGAAGAATTGCAAACATCATTAAAAGAATTAAAGCCATCCATATTCCCCAATATTTAGGCAATAGAAATGACCAGTGAAACTTTCCTGCCCTAAATTTCCGTGTATACGTCATAGCAGCTGTTTCTTAAGAAAAACTGATCAGCCTAACATAAATGAATTACTTTCATTGATTTATTTAAATAGGGATCACTACGCTAAATCACGTATCGTACTTTCATCGTTGCGTTGTCAACAAAAGAAAGATCGGTTGCCATACTGACCTAGGCAGAAAATTCATGTGATGTCTTGTAATTGGCAGGATAGGCTATACTTCTTGTAAGACCTTTACAGTTACTTGGCACAGATGCCAGCAATGTTGTATATCCCCAAAAGATCAATTTTTTATTGAAATTAAATGAGTGAGAGTAATGAGTAGTAATTTCTCTTTAGAGTATGAAGTGGCAGATGAATTAACTGATAGTGATTTGGACAAAATAAACCAGATGATCGTTTCTACTTGGGATTATAACTCATGGGTCCCTGAAAAGAATGTAAGACCTATGGCAGAATTTTTTTTGGGTGAGGTGATCATAAGTTCCTCGCGCATTTTTGTAGTTCGTGATAAAGACGAAATTGTTGGAGTAATTGCTGCATCAATCATAAATAACATTAGACAGAAGGCTAATGCGAAAATAAGAAAATATAGAGCTCTACAGGAAATAATTTCAGACAAAAGAGTAGAAGTTTTTGAACATTATCTGGATACATTGATATTAAATGAAAAATTACTTCTTGAAAGTGGTAAAACCTTTGCTGCGTCCTTGAATTTTTTTATCTTAGATGAACGATATCAAGGTTTAGGAATAGGCAATAAATTGTATTCTCTTTTTATTAATTATCTGCAAGATATGAAAATTAAAGACTTTTTTCTTTTCACTGATAACAGTTCAAACTTTCAGTTCTATGAAAGAAAAGGATTATTAAAGATCGCAGAAGAGAAATATAGCTGGGGTGGAGATGTTGAAGATACAGAATTGTATTACCTATACGAAGGGCAAGTAAAATGACGAATGGAAAGGTTTATATACAATTGATAAAAGCTTTTCAAGTAGGGTGTAAATCATTCCTTACATTCAAACATCGGCTATCCGTCTTGAGACTGGCATTCGTATGTATGTTCGTAGAGCACATGAAGAGTCTGATTGGGGACGATTTATATGCCGCTTTGCTTTGGGCGTAGATCGTGATGAAGCCTATGAGATTGCAAGAAGGGAATTACCACCTTTATTAGAACTATAACCATTGCGCTAAAAATCAAAAGTCTATCATCAGATAACATTTTAGATAACAGCTTAAGTTCGTAAGAAATATTAATGATGTGGGGCATCCTAAAAGGAATTAAAAACGCTCTTATTTATTAAAAATAATCTAATGGCTTGTATCCAATTCACAAAAAAATTAGAGTGTAGAAAAACTACTTGCTTATGTGTTTATGGTATCACGTAGAAAACTTCCATCTTTAAATGCTTTACGTGCATTTGAAACAGCGGGCCGAAAGTTAAGTTTTCGCGCTGCTGCTGATGAGTTGGGAGTGACTCAAGGTGCAATCGCTCAGCAGGTTCGAGCATTAGAAGATCATCTAAAGGTTATTTTATTTCAACGGCTTCCTCGAGGACTATCCTTGACGCCTGAAGGAACAAAGTATTTGGTCGATATAACTCGTGCCTTTGATATTCTGACTGAGTCAACAGAATCACTATTAGAGCAGCCAGATCGTGTAACTATAAGTGTGACACCAACGATTGCGACCAAAATGTTAATCCCTCGATTAGGTGATTTACATGCAGTACTACCTGATATCAATTTATGCACGCTTGCAACTGAAGTTTTTTCAGACTTTGATCGTGATCAGGTTGATATCGCGATAAGGCTTACTCAAAAATCATTTCCAGAAAATCTAGAAACACGATTATTGTTTCATCAAGAGCTTATTGCTGTAGCAAGTCCTGATTTTATTCAGGATTTAACGCTGCCTTTGCAATTTGAACAGTTAATGAGTATGCCATTGCTACATGATGCCCATAATCATTGGCCAAATTTTCTGAACACGAATACGAAATTATCTGGAGCTGTATTTAATCAAACCACGCTGGCATTAGATGCTGCTTTATCTGGGCAAGGGGTTGCTTTAGCATGCCGAGCATTTGTGGATGCTGATATTCAATCAGGAAAACTCATACAAGTCACTTTGGATACAAAAACTGTTGAACCAAGTTATTATCTTGTCAGAAAAAAAACCTCACATTGCAATAGCATAGTCGATAAAATTTGGCAGTGGTGTATCGAATATTTAGGTGCTGAGCAAAAATAAAAAAATATACTTATCAGAATGATGAAATCAGGTTTAATTTTAAAGGGATAATATGTAGATAATTTATCCCTTTAAAATTTTTATTAAAAATCATTATACAGAGCGAGTTAAGCCGCCATCTACTCGGATATTTTGTCCTGTGATATAAGCCGCACCCTCAGATGCAAGGAAAGCAACTGTCGCTGCAATCTCTTCTGTTGAACCATACCGTTTCATTGGAACACTGTGAGAGCGTTCATCTGTTTTTGGCAGGCTATCAATCCACCCAGGTAAGACATTATTAATACGAATATTATCAACAGCATATGTGTCTGCACAAATCTTAGTAAAAGCTGCTAATCCAGAACGAGCAACGGCTGACGTTGGAAATAACGAACTAGGCTCAAATGTCCATGCACTGGAAATATTAACAATCACGCCGTGTTTTTGTTGTTGCATGATCGGAATCACTAAGCGAATAGGGCGTACAGCATTGAGAAAATAAGTATCTATACCATCATGCCAATCTTGATCTGTTAATTCTAAAATTCCTTTGCGCGGGCCATGTCCAGCACTGTTAACTAAAACATCTATACGTCCCCAACGAGCAAGCGTTTCATCAATAAGGCGTTGTATATCATCTATTGATTGATTAGATCCTGTAACACCTAAGCCATTCAGTTGATTCGCAAGGATTTCACCTTTGCCTGATGAAGATAGAATTGCAACTTTGTATCCATCTGCTGCTAGTTTTTTAGCGACAGCTGCACCCATACCACTTCCTGCAGCCGTAACAATAGCGACTTTCTCAGTCATGATTTTTACCTCTTAATGTCATTCGGAATATGAAAGAGTTAACTAATTTTAAAATAATATTAAAGTTCAAAAGTGTGCTGAGCAAACGATAAATTTTCGTTAAAGCCAGTAGAAAATCTACAGGCTTGATCCGTAATCAAATCAAGTTTAAAAAAGATATAGAAAGATTTTTACTTATTATTCTTTATGCTAAATCGACAGGATTGTATTTCATTTAAACAAGCTCAAGCCACACAGATGAGGACTATGTGTAATCCTGAATATGTGCTGTTACAACATGTATAAATTGCTAGATTCTCTTATGAGATTGTTCCAGTATAGATTTAGACACTCGAATTTTCAGGACAATGATCATGGCATTAAAACATCATATGTTATTAAAATATCTTTCTATTTTAGGTTTTATGGCAGGTTCTGCCGTGATGAGCAGCGTAACTTTCGCAAGTTCTGAGCAGGCATGGAACAAACATGATCAGGAAATAAAAGCGGCTTGTATAAAAGTGAGTCAACTTAAAAATGCCAAGACAGCGAGCAATGTCATGCTGTTTGATGATCGTGTTGGATATTCGGCACTCCTGATTGAAGGAAAATATCCTCAAGCACATATGAAAAACAAAACAGGGCAAGAGCTTTGTTTATGGAACAAAACCTCGAAGAAAGCTTATTTAGCAGAAGCAAACATGAAAGTACATTGAACATAGCTTTGATAACTACGATTTCTGTTTGGCTTTTTGGCGTAAGACATACAAATATAAGCTTTCTACTTTTTCACGTGCCCATGGTGTGGTACGTAAGAATCGCAAAGATGACTTAACACTTGGATCTATGCAAAAACATCTAATTTCAATTTTACGACTTAGGCCTTCAAAGCCACCGTAATAATCCAATAACTCATCCAAAATGTCAGCAAGTTTTTTGCCGTGTAGAGGGTCATTGGAGGTGTTCATAATAGATCAACCATATTTTGGGAGGCCATTATTATAGCCTGAGCTAGTTAGAAAATGAGAGAGTGTTGGAATTTAAACGTAATTAACATAGAAAATTACAGCTTATCTTCCGATTGATGTGTGCTGAAATAGCAGGAGACATTCACTTGGGAGATTATAGGCAGCCGACTTGTAAAAATTTTCTGGCATTTATGGAATGAGAACTCGAAGTCATCAACATGAATTATGATCGTTGGGATTCACGTTACTGAGCTGTAGCTACAAACAGTATTGTGCAGCGGTGCTGCTCAGGCAACAGTCCTAGATATCCTATTTAACATAATATACATTATGCGAAATATTTTAATTATCAATAATATGATGCTAAGCAACTACTGTAATTACCATTTTCCTGCTATCCCAATGTCAGTTGACATACATTAGAAAGTTACACACAATGCTATTCACTATATAAATATGCATATATCAATAACAATGCCTTCGATTTATCAGTTAAAACCAGCATTTCAGAATTTACTTCGCCCATTTGTACAATGGCTTTACTCTAAAAAGATTACAGCGAATCAAGTTACGCTTTTAGCAATGTTAATCTCTGTCGCGTTAGCAATCGCACTTTACAGCCTGCATCTTTACCAACAGCCTTTAATCCTATTTTTATTCTTTCCTGTATGGATGTTGGTTCGTATGGGCTTTAATGCAATTGATGGCATGCTCGCA
Source organism: Acinetobacter sp. Ac_3412 (assembly GCF_013072675.1). Lineage (NCBI taxonomy): Bacteria > Pseudomonadati > Pseudomonadota > Gammaproteobacteria > Moraxellales > Moraxellaceae > Acinetobacter > Acinetobacter sp. Ac_3412. The sequence goes on from NZ_LXUJ01000007.1 coordinate 620,153, forward strand.
CGTGAGTTTAACCAACAATCAAAACTTGGTGCATATTTAAATGAAATCTGTGATGTCATCTCCGATTCAGCGCTTTATCTATGTTTTTTAGGCTTAGCTTTTATCAACCCATTCCTGTTGGGTTTAGTTGTCTTTCTAGCGATTCTGAGTGAATATGCTGGTGTTATGGCGCCATTAATTGGTCAGGAACGCCGTTATGATGGTCCTATGGGTAAAAGTGATCGTGCATTTTGGTTTAGTTTAATTGCGTTATGTGTCAGTTTTAGCCCGTATTTAATAGAAAATAATTACATAAATTCAATAACCTACTTTTGCAATGGACTGCTTATTTTCATTACAGCACTATTGGTTTTGACAATTTATAACCGTATTAAAAACAGTATTCAACTTTAAGGAAAATTAGATGCAAAGCTCACAAAAACATGTATTTACCAGTCATGATGATACCCAATTAGCCTATCAACATTGTCCAGCAGCTACAGAAAAAGAGACAAAAAAAGCAATTATCTTATTCCATCGTGGTCATGAACACTCTGGACGTATGGCACATTTGGTCAATGAGCTTAACTTGCCAGAATTTGATTTCTTTGCATGGGATGCTCGTGGGCATGGAAACTCACCAGGTTTACGTGGTGACGCGCCAAGTTTCTCTGCATGTGTAAAAGATATTCAATATTTTGTACAACATATTGAATCGACGTATAACATTGTATCAACCAATATCGCCGTCATTGGTCAAAGTGTCGGTGCAGTTTTGGCAGCCACATGGGTACATGATTATGCACCAAAAATCAGAGCTTTATGCTTAGCTTCACCCGCATTTGATATCAAACTGTATGTACCATTTGCAAAAGCAGGTTTAACTGTTTTAAGTAAACTCAAAGGTAATTTCTTTATTACCAGCTATGTCAAAGCCAATATGCTGACGCATGATGTTGATCGTGCGAAAACTTATGATACAGATCCACAAATTGCCAAAGCTATTTCTGTACGAATGCTTTTGGGCTTATATGCAGCATCAGAACGTATCGTTAATGATGCACAAAATATCTTTGTTCCCACACAAGTTTTATGCTCTGGATCAGATTTCGTGGTATTCCGTAAACCACAACAAAAATTTTATGAAAAGCTTCCTCATCCACGAAAAGAGTTCCATGTACTAGATGGTTTTTATCACGATACTTTAGGTGAAAAAGACCGCCATATTGCAGTAGAGAAAATTCGTCGCTTTATCTTACAAAGCTTTGCTGAACATTATCAGGCACCAGATGTACTCAATGCCGATAAAATTGGTACAAGTTGCGCGACGGCTGAACAACTGAGTAGCCCACTTCCCGCCTCTTCCATTAAAAATCTATTCTGGAATTTAACCAAACGTAATTTAAAGCTCGGTAGTAAATTCTCACATGGCTTAAAAATTGGTGAAGATACGGGTTATGACTCAGGCAGCACTTTAGATTTTGTTTATCGAAATCAGGGCGAAAGTAAAAATATTCTTGGCAATATTATCGATCAGCAATATTTAAATGCGATTGGTTGGCGTGGCATCCGCGTACGTAAACAACATATTGAGCAGTTATTGGCAAAATATGCGAAAGCACTGACCAAGCAACGTAAAGATGTTCGCATCCTTGATATTGCAGCGGGTCATGGCCGTTATATTCTAGATGCCGTGAATGAACTTGCAACACCACCTAAATCAGTGCTCTTAAGAGATTATAGTCAATTAAATGTTGATTCTGGTTCCGCATTGATTCAGCAAAGAAATCTTGAAAACATTGCTCAGTTTGAATTAGGTGATGCCTTTGATACAGCATCACTAGCCAAAGTTAAACCAAAACCAAATTTAGTCATTGTTTCCGGACTTTATGAGCTGTTTAGTGATAACGATTTATTAAGACAATCACTCTCTGGTATTCATCAAGCAATGCTACAAGGTGGCTTCCTGATTTACACAGGACAAATTTGGCATCCACAACAAGAGTTTATTGCACGTGCGCTTACCTCACATCGTCAAGGTGATGCTTGGGTGATGCGTTTACGCTCGCAAGCCGAAATGGATGCACTTGTTGAACAAGCAGGCTTTAAAAAAGTGGATCAATGTATTGATGAATTTGGGATTTTTACAGTTTCAGTTGCTCAAAAAATTTAAATAAAGACTTTGTATGCAAAATAATATTCTAGATCGTCAACCCAGTACTTGGAAATGGGGGTTACTCTGCTTAGTCTTTTTAGCCCCATTTTTCTTCCTAACCTATGGTTTTGCAAATCAATATGCATCCAGCCTCAGCAATGTTCCGAGTATTGTGTTTGCTTGGGAACATCATATCCCACTTTGGCCATGGACTATTGTGCCGTATTGGTCGATTGACCTTTTTTATGGCTTGTCTTTATTGTTATGTTGGAATAGATTTGAATTAAAACAACATTCGCTTAGGCTATTTGCAGCCCAGATTATTTCGATCAGTTGTTTTTTAATCTTTCCGTTAAAATTCAGTTTTGAACGTGCTGAATTACATGGTTTCTTTGGATTATGGTTTGATGTATTGATGGGTTTTGATAAACCCTTTAATCAAGCACCTTCATTACACATTGTTTTATTAGTCATTCTTTGGGATTTTTACCGTCGGCATATCAAAGTAAACTACCGTTGGCTGGTACATCTGTGGTCTTTTCTGATCGGACTCTCTGTCTTAACCACCTGGCAACATCACTTTATTGATATTCCTTTGGGGCTATTGGTTGGTGCATTCTGTTTATGGCTATTTCCACTCACGGTTAAAGCACCTTATCAAAAAAATGGCTTGCAGCAATTGACGAGCAAACATTTAAAATTAGGGTGTTTTTATTTAATTGGAGCCTTAGTTTGTATAACCCCTGCATTTTTATTTAAAGGTGTATGGCTTTGGATGTTATATCCAGCAATCAGTCTGTTCTTAGTGGCTTTAGCATACTTTTTGGTTAGACCTCATTTTTTCCAAAAGCAAGAAAATGGTCAAATGACTGTCGCTGCATGGTTATTGTTCTCACCTTATTCTCTAGTTGCATGCATAAATAGTCGTATTTGGACCTATCGACATCCTGAAGACTCATTGATTTTGCAATTAAACGGCGTTGATCTGTATCTAGGCCGTATCCCAACAACCGAACATAGTAAGCAATATCATGGTGTATTTGATTGTTGCGCTGAATTGCCAGCAAACAACGTTCATCATTATGAAAAATACAGTACGCTTGATTTAATTCCGATCCAAAGCGCACAATTATTAGAAGCAACAAAAAAGTTTGATCACTTTATTCAACCTTTAATACAGGCAAATGAACCACAACAAGTATTGATTTTTTGTGCGCTTGGCTATTCACGCAGTTGTAGTGTATTGATTGCATGGCTATTACAACACGGCTATGTGAATACCTCAGAGGAAGCTGTTGGCTTGATTCAAAAGTCACGACCTTGGATCGTTTTGAGTGAGACACATATTGCTGAAATTAAACATTTCCAACAGCTGCTCACTCAGGAGAAGCAGCTATGAAAATGAATTTTGTCGTAGTGAGCCAATTGCTCAAGCAAAGTCAGAGTATTTTAAAGTCAGGATATTTAGCCTTTGTTTTATCAATTGTAAGCTTATTTTTATTTTCAAGTATCCCGATCTTGATCCCTCTTTCACTGGTAACTGCTTTATTGGCGATTCACCATTACCTATTTATTCGGATTGAATTTGATCATGGCCTGTTACAGCATATGGCTGATCAACCTGAGGACATAGAAAGTCTTACCCAGCAATTGGATCAATCATTGTTAAATTTAAAGTTGATTCCATCTAGTAAAACGGGTCGTGATTGGTCGGAACGCTTTAAGGGCTGTTTAAGGCTATTCAAAATACAGGTGATGATTGCATTGATACAATATTCTGTATTTATTGTACTTTTTTATAAATTAGCGCATAGATGAAGGTTGAATGAAAAGAAATATAATCTCACAGACTGTTGCCCGTTTTATTGCGTTCTTAACCCGTCGTGGTGCAAGGTTGTTAACAGGTGCACGAAGCTTATGGGTGGGCTGTGAACCTGAACTTAAGCAACGGATCTATTATGCCAACCATAATAGCCATATTGATTTCATTTTATTATGGTCTTCTTTACCCACTCACATCCGTCGCAAAACACGACCAATTGCAGCATCAGATTATTGGCTTAAAGATGGACTTAGACGCTTTTTGATTCAAGATACTTTTTCAGGTGTTACCATTCAACGGAACCGTAGTGATCAACAAGATCCATTACAGCCAGTAAAAGACGTCTTGGCAGAAGGCTATTCCATTATTTTCTTCCCTGAGGGAACACGTAATTTAAATGATGATGTCGAGATGCTGCAGTTTAAAAGCGGTCTTTATCATCTCAGTCAGCAGTTCCCTGACGTTGAAGTTGTGCCTGTTTGGATTTCTAATTTAAAACGAGTCATGCCTAAAGGTGCATTTATCCCCTTGCCTCTACTCTCAACAGTCATCTTTGGTGAACCCTTAGCACTTGATCAACTCACGGGCAAAGATCAATTCTTGCAGCATGCTCAGCAGCAATTATTGAAATTAAAAGAGGCCGAGAACCAATGAGTTTAGACAACCTACAACAAACTTATCTATTGTTTGGCATCTTTGCAGTCATTTTAATTATTGCCTCAAGTATTGGCTTTATCCTCAAACAAAAGGCAGGTGCAGCCCCTTCTCCTGTTATTGATAACCTGAATGCGCGTATCAATGCGTGGTGGATCATGCTAATAGTCTTGGCAGCCGCCATTCTATTAGGAAAAACTGCTTTTATTGTCCTGTTTGGCCTTATTTCATTTTTTGCATTACGGGAATTTATTAGTTTATTGCCAACACGGCGTGGCGACTATCTGCCATTGCTGATTGCGTTCTACTTTGTTATTCCCTATCAATACTATTTGGTCTATACCAATTGGTATGGCTTATTTTCGATATTCATTCCACTGTATGTGTTCTTGCTCATCCCCATCGCCAGTTTAAAGCTGGAAGATACCACACACTTCTTGGAAAGAAGTGCAAAAATCCAATGGGGTTTAATGGTCAGCGTATTCTGTATCTCGCATGTTCCAGCCCTGTTAAATCTGGATTTACCCCAATTTAAAGGGGAAAAAATTTGGTTGGCGATTTGGCTAATTATGGTGGTGCAAGCCTCGGATGTGCTGCAATATGTATGCGGCAAACTTTTTGGAAAGCATAAAGTAGCCCCTACGCTTTCCCCATCAAAAACCGTAGAAGGACTGATTGGCGGTATTGTTCTCGCAACCGCACTCGGTGTATTAATGTCATCCCTCACTCCATTTAATTACTGGCAAGCGGCTCTGATTGGCTTGATTGTTTGTATTTTTGGTTTCTTTGGTGGACTGGTCATGTCTGCGATCAAACGCGATCGTGGCGTGAAAGATTGGGGACAACTTATTCAAGGTCACGGCGGTATGTTAGATCGTATCGACTCTATCTGTTTCTCTGCACCAATCTTCTTCCATATCCTTCGATATTGGTGGAGCTAATCTCTATGAAGAAAGTCGACCAATGCTGACTTCACGGAAAAACTTAGGCGTTACATTGGTCCACTTTTTAAATGCTCGTGAAAAATGGGAAATATCGGCATAGCCTAAACGCTCTGCAATTTGCTCAATCGAAAGTTTAGACTGTTTTAATAATTGCTCCGCCTGGTTCCTGCGTACTTCGGCCACAAGACTTTGAAAAGACGTTTGTTGAGTGCTTAGCTGTCGCTGCAGAGTTCGTTCTGAGAGATGAAGTTTTTCAGCAACCTGTTTCAGCGATAAGAAGCCAACATCTTCATCATATAGCAAGGCTTTGACTTGTGAGTCCACGCGATTTTTTTGATCTCTTTTCAGTGCAAGCTTATCAGCATCTTGTTCGCATTGTTGTTTGCTAAGGCGAGCCAATAAGGCATCTGCTGTCTTTAAAGGGAGCGAAAGTGATGCTTTATTGAAGCTTAAACAATCTTTTTCACACTCAAAACTGATATTTGAATAATTGAATTTATGAGTATTTTTATAAAAATCTGGTTTGTCTTGTTGAAACTTAAAGTGGATTCCAAGTTTATTTTGGGCTAAGTTTTCCAAAATTTGTGAAAACCCCAAGATCAAAAACATCATTCCATGTCGATTCAACTTAAATTTTTGAGAAGGTTGGTTGAAATACAAATAAGCCAAGTCACCTTCTATCTTTAATTTAGGTTTAAACACAGAACAATGTAAGCCAATAAATTGCTCTAGAATTTTGATTGCATCGCCTAATGTTTCAGAGGCAGTTGCAGCAATGCCGACATGACCATAGCAAGAGACTCGCATTTCCTCTGCAAGATAAAGACTAATCGCAGGTTCATGCGTCAGTAGGGCTGCTTTATCCAATAAATGATTGAAAATATCGAAATCTACATACCAAAACGGCGCAGTTAGAGTGTGTGCAGAAATCCCAGTTCCAGACAAAAGTTGTTCTGGCGATACATTCCATTTTTGTATGACATCTACTAATAGATTGACATAAGTACCGGGTAATTTTGGATTCATGCACTCTCCATGAAACAGCGAAAATTTGGCGTAAAATGGTAAATATTGGCGGTTAATGAACTATGACATCTTTCTCGGTTTAAGCATAGTAGCTCTATCTAAAAAACTCAGCTTTTAAACTGGTGAAATCATGCATATTTTGATCGTTCATGCGCATCCTGAACAGCAGTCATTTACCTCTGCGCTTAAGAATACAGCACAGCAAACCTTTGAACAGCAAGGTCATACTGTCGAGGTTTCCGATCTCTATGAAATGAACTTTAACCCTGTTGCTTCTAAAGATGATTTTGGCAGCCTGAACCAACCTGATTATTTTAATTATGCTTTAGAACAACGTCATGCATTTAAACAACACCAATTTGCACCAGATATCCAAGCTGAAATTGAAAAAGTTCAACGTGCTGATCTGGTTATTTTTAGCTTTCCTTTGTATTGGACCTCTGTACCTGCCATTTTAAAGGGCTGGATTGACCGTGTGTTTGTCTCTGGTCTCTTTTACGGCGGTAAACGCTTTTATAACCATGGTGGCATGTCAGGGAAAAAAGCCATGCTATGTTTAACACTCGGTGGCCGTGAACATATGTTTGGTGAAGGTTCTGTACATGGGCCGATAGAACATTATTTATCATCGTTGCAACGTGGCACACTTGCCTATGTTGGCTTTGAGGTACTGCCTCCATTTATTGCCTATCATGTGCCTTATATCAGCCAACAAGATAGACAAAAGATTGTGAGTGATTTCGAACAATACTTGCAAAACATAGATGATTTACAAGCCTTAGCATACCCGTTACTGGAAAATTTTGACGATAGAATGAATCCATTGTGATAAAACAACGATAAGGCTCTAGGCTAAGAACCTTATCGTTTTATCTCTTAGAACTTCATTTCAATACCTGCTTTGATGGTACGTCCTGGAATCGGCATACCAATTACCGTACCAGGATCAAAGTTATAGCGATTTGTTAAGTTATCGACATTAAATGACAATGCAACATTTGGATTCCACTTATAGCTTGCAAACAGATCAATTAAAGTTTCAGAAGAAATTTCAGTCACAGCCCGTCCACTTACACCTGTACCTGCCAACCAACCTTTAGGGTTTGTCTTTTCCGAGTGGTACTTAGCACGAGCCCCGACCACAAGTTTATTTTCAAATAGGTTTTTGCCTACCGTAATATTAAAAATCTTACGCGGGGGCAGACGAGTTGAAATCAGACTCCAAGAATCACCCACTTCATTACATTCCGCTTTACTTGCAGGACAGACTTTAGGTGCTTGATACAAAGTTCCATTCAAACTGGTAAAGAAACTCGGATGATTATAGGAAAGATCAAACTCCAAGCCCTTCATTACAACTTGATTATAATTGACGAATGTATAAGAGCTTGTATAGGGAAGAATAAAGTCAGGCGTAATTTGGTTCGGAATTTCTTTTCTTTGCACGCCCTGTGTCAGAAAATCTTTCGTCTGATTACGGAAATAATTCAGATTGAATTTCAAATGGTCATCTTGAGCAAACACGTTTTCACGCTCACCGATAAATCCTAACTCAATAAGACGTGAATTCTCAGGTTTAATCGGCAGGTCTGGATCGTAACTAAAGGTTTGACCTGAAACAGTTGATTCAAACAGACTTGGGCTACGGTGTGTATTGGAGAGTTTTCCATAAAGATCAATACCGTCCCATAACTTATAGTTGAGTTGAGACATCCAATCGATGTTCCCTCCAAAGTCACGTACAGCATAACCCTTATTATTTAAATCTGAATGCGCTACAGGTGTCATTGGTCGATACTGATCACCATAGTCTTTCACTTTTGCTTTATGCCATTTACTCCCTAAACTTAAACTAAAGTCATTAAAAACATAGTCGCCATTGAGGAAAACTGAGGACTCTTTGCGTAATCCATCCCGTGCAATTTCATGATCAACCAGATTACGCGGCTTCATACGCTGTTCATCGTAGGTTAAACCATAATTCAATGTGACCTGATCAAATTTACTGGTATTTTCAAGGTTTAAACCACTACGATAATCTTGGAAACTCCCCCAATATTGATCTCCATAACTAGAATTTTTCATCCCAATCATGCCATTGTGCTGGCGATATTTAGCGTTTGTATGCCACCCCCCTAATTCGAGATCTACCAAAGAGTTATGTTTCGGCTTATAAGTATAACTGGTACTGAATGCATTAACGGCTGCTGAACCTAGAGACCACTGTGGCATGGTATAGGCATTTTCTATGTATTTTGGCTCAACATACTCGTCATCGATATATCCATATGGTGGTGAGTTAGGGTCAATCACTTTAGATCGACTCCAATAAAAGGCCATGACTTCACCCGCTTTTTGGACATGACGTCGCAAATTTACTTCGACACGATGTTCATCAGTGATATTCATTCCAGCTTTAATAATGCCTGAATCACTTTGATAACTGGTATTCACTACCTCTTGGCCTGGACCAACATCGACAATATCCCGCTTTTCGTAATACTCAATGCCATGTTTTCCAGCATAGTAATTACCAACTTCTCGCTTACTATAAGCAGCGACTAAGTCAAACATATCGTTCCGATAAGCCAGTGCCAATGTGCCAGCACCATTTTGAAAATTGTTAGATGAAATTTTATTGTGCAGCAAATAAGACATTTGCTCCTTTTCATTATCTGAGGTTTGAGGCGTTCTGTTATTGTTATAAAAACCTCCTTTGAGCATGACACCTGCATTTTGATTCGGCAATAAAATATCATTGGCACTTAGGGTTCGCATTTTTACAATCCCCCCTATTCCGCCTACGCTAAACTTAGCCCGAGATGCACCTTTTTCAACCTCAATTTGGCTGATCAAATCCATATCGATATAAGTACGGTCACTCTCGCCCTGATAACCTCGGAAGGTATGACTGGATTGTAAACTACCATCAATAATCACGGGGACACGCCCTTCGCCCTGCATGCCACGAATGCCGATATCTATCGCACCAGCTTCATTACGTAAACTGTTGACCTGTACCCCTGCAATATCGGAAAAGACATCCCCATTACCCGTTCCTCTAAATCGGCTAATCTGTTCTCGATCAAGATGAGTGGTATTCACCTTGTGCTTTTGTGGTTCGGCATTCACTTTTATTTCTGGCATGACCACAATAGCTTTGGCATCTTGCTCTAAGTGTAAATGCGTATTTGCATGTGAAGTTAGTTTTTCTGCATGACCGAGCATAGAACTGTTTTTGGGAACTAGGAGATAGGTTTGCCCTTGTTTGATGACTTGGTAAGGTTGATCTGCCAAGAGATAGTCAAAACCGTGCTGAACTGAATACTTTCCTGATATTCCCTTACTTTTCAGACCTTTTAGCTGCTCAGAATCATAACTTAAGATGATACCAGACTGCGCTGCAAAACTTGACAGCACGTAGCCCAATGGGTTCTCTGCAATTTGGTAGGTTCTCTCTACAGCTGGCTTGTCTAATACCTGAATAGATGTATGTATTTCTGCATAAACCCCACTGATACAAAAACAGTGTATGAGTATTGCTAATGTTTGCTTTTTAAATTTCATTGGAAGATCCACACTGAGTAATGATTTTCATTTTCAATAATCATTACCCAGTGATTTCCAAAAATATGACATTAAATTTCAACTTTTTCTGCTTTGTTTCATCTCAGCGGAAAAAAACACTTTCTAAATATACGGCCAAACTGTAGTGCAAAGGTCATTACGATAAGGTTTTGTCAGTTTATTTGGTTTAACTGTATTACTCGTCAAAAGCCCCAAAGCTGACCGAAATTCTCAATTATTTTCTCTTTTAGCCCGAATTGTGATAACACGATTACCTAAATGCCGCTCCATTTTAAGCGGATAACTTAATTCCAAAGCAGACTGTAAATGGGCTAAGTTATTTGCTGGATAAGAACCAGAGACTTTTAATCCTCTTAATTGAGGATCGAGATCAACATATTGATGCTGATAACGCCCAATCTCTTGAAATAGCTGCTCTAAAGGCATTTCAAATGCCATAATCATTTGATTTTTCCAAACCAATACATTCGGATCAAGCTGTCCCAACGCTTTAAAGTCAGTATCATCAAAGCATAATTGCTCACCTGCTCGCACAACTGTCATTTTTTTAGATTGATTCAGCGTGACCTTGACCGCACTTTCAATCACAGCTAAACAGGTTTGCTGTTGTTTATTTTTGAGATACTGCACATTAAAGATTGTTCCTAATGCTTGTAAATGCGCGTTTTCTGTCTCGACAAAGAATGGACGATAGCTTTGAAGCTCTTTAGCAGTATGAATCTGTATTTCTCCATAGTGTAATCGTAGCATTCGTTGATGCGGTGTATAGTGAATATCTAGCGCCGTATTGGTATTTAATTGGAGCTGTGTGCCATCTTTAAGTATTACATTCTTCTGTTGACCAATGGCCGTACTGTAATCAGACAACCACAAATATTTATACTCAGAATTCCATGCAATGATACTGCCCAAGCATGCAATCCAAGCCACAACAAGGTGTTTGGTCCACTGAAACCCTGCAGCTTGATTACCCTTTTTAATGATTTCATGGCCATTTTCCGGAAAATGTTCAAAACTGTTCAGTAAATACTCTGCTTTAAGCCATGCGGTTTGATGTGCTTCACTTTGATTTTTCCACACTTCAAATTCGATCTGTTGAGCATCGGTTAATGCTGATGCCTGAATCAGCACAATCCATTCAGCTGCCTCTTTTAAAATTTGTGTTTGAGACATTTAAGTATCAATCCATGATCGCTAAACATTGAGTCAGTACAGCAACCAAATCTCGCATAACCGTTCGTGTAGAAATATTCAAACGATTCGCAATCTCTTGCTGGGTAAGCCCCTCAAGTTGAGACCAGATAAACACCTGCTGTTGACGTTCAGGCATTTGATTTAAAAGTTGGTTAATCAAATAAAGTGATTCAATTGCTGATATTTTTTGCTCAGGACTAATCTCATCATATTCAGGTCGACCACTCAGTGCTTCCAAATAGGCTTTTTCTATTGACTTACGCTGGTACCAATTAATTAATATGCCTTTGGCAACTGTGGTTAAGAGCGCACGAGGCTGATCAAAATACAATTGATCTTTACGCTTTAAAATACGAATAAAGGTATCGTGAGCTAAATCTGCTGCATCTTCACTATGATTGAGGCGTCGTTTAAGCCATTGGTACAGCCAAGAATGATGTTGACGATAGAGCGTATTGATTGGATCAGACATTTAAAAAGATAATGAGAATCATTAATAATATCTTAGCAAAAAATAAGCGAATGATCACCTCTGTTTTCTGCCTGAATCGAAATCCACTTGATAGTTAATTGAATTTTTTAAACTAATTTTTACAGTAATCAATTTGCGCGCTTTACACCCACTTTCATATGAAACGTCAATGAATGGTCATAAAGATGACACTGAGCTGTCACACGGTCTGTCTAGTGTGTTGACATCTTTGTTATGGATGAAGCAAATGTTGAAAAAAACCAAACGATGGTTGGCATGTCTTTATGTTTTCCCCTTTTTATTCGCACTCACAGCGTGTAATGACTCAAACGACGATCAGGTCGCAGCGAAACCTGATGACAGCAAAAAACCAGTCATGCGCTGTGCACCATAAGCATAAGAACAACTAGATAGGGAAAAATATCGTGATTAATCGTCGTCAATTTTTAGCAAATACACTTAAAACGGGCTTTGGCGCTGCCGCTTTGACCACCTTTCCAGCCAGCATTCAAAAAGCTTTAGCCATTCCTGCCAATAATAAAACAGGCACCATTCAAGATGTTGAGCATGTCGTGATTCTCATGCAGGAAAACCGCTCATTTGACCATTATTTTGGAACTTTAAAAGGCGTTCGTGGTTTTGCTGATCGTTTCACCATTCCTTTACAAAATGGACGCAGCGTTTGGCAGCAACAACGTGGTAATGGAGCTTTACTCACACCATTTCATCTAGATGGCTCAAGTAATAATGCCCAACGTGCACCTGGTACCAATCACACTTGGGTAGATAGCCAAAAAGCATGGGACAATGGCCGTATGTCAAACTGGCCTACCTATAAAACAGATTATGCGATGGGGTATTTCAAGGAACAGGAAATCCCTTATCAATTTGCATTGGCCAATGCATTTACCATTTGTGATGCTTATCACTGCGCTATGCATACTGGTACAGATGCCAATCGTTCATTCCACTTAACCGGAACCAATGGTGCAGTGCCGACCAGTACCGCATTTGTGAATAATGAATGGGACTGGATTGATGGAGATCCCAAAACGGTAGATGTTGGTTATACATGGAAAACCTATGCTGAACGCCTAGAAGAAGCAGGAATCAATTGGATTTGTTATCAAAATATGCCCGATGAATGGGGCGATAACATGCTAGGTGCCTTCCGCACTTTTAGAAAAGCCAATATCGATTCAGGTTATCCTGTCTCAAGTGGTGGAGCACCAAACAGTCCCTATAACGCAGCCGCACAAAAGCTGCCTTACAAAGCCTATGATGCAACCACGGACAATGCCAAAAATCCGCTTTATAAAGGCATTGCCAATACCTTACCCGGTAATAAACCGGAAGAATTCCTAGATGCATTTAAAAATGATATCAAAACTGGCAAATTGCCACAGGTGTCTTGGATCAATGCACCTTCCATTTACTGTGAACATCCTGGCCCATCAAGTCCCGTACAAGGCTCATGGTTTATTCAAGAAATCTTAGATGCATTAACAGCCGTGCCAGAAGTTTGGAGTAAAACTGTTTTCCTGATTAATTTTGATGAAAATGATGGTTATTTTGACCATGTTCCTTCTCCATCAGCACCAACATTACAACCAGATAATACGTATGCAGGCAAATCAACCCTCAGCCCAGCGGATATGCGTCATGAATACTATGTACATGATGCACCTCTAGGCAGTACCAGCCAACCGAACAAGGACAATGGTGTTTATGGTCCTGGTCCCCGCGTTCCCTTATTTGTGATTTCACCTTGGAGTCGTGGGGGGATTGTCAACTCTCAAGTCTTTGACCACACCTCAGTATTGATGTTCCTCGAAAAACGTTTTGGCGTTAAAGAAAGCAATATCAGCCCTTATCGCCGTACTGTATGTGGAGATCTGACTTCTGCATTTAACTTTAAAACACCGAATGAAGATGTACTGCCAACACTAAACGGTAAACAAAGCCGTGAGCAAGCAGATCAATTGCGTAGCTCCCAGCAGAAGTTACCCAATGTTCCCATTCCAAGTAATTTACAATTGCCAATCCAAGCCAGTGGTATTCGTCGTTCAAAAGCTCTGCCTTATGAATTGCATACCAGTGCGCGCTGCCTAAATAATGATGGAACAGTCAAACTGCTGTTTTCAAATACAGGGGCACAAGGTGCAGTGTTTCATGTCTACGACAAATTAAATTTAAGTCGAGTTCCACGCCGTTACATTGTAGAGGCAGGAAAAACACTCGATGATGTATGGAATGTGCAAAAAGACAATCAAGGCTTATACGATCTTTGGGTGATGGGACCGAATGGCTTTCATCGACATTTCAAGGGTGATCTGAACCGTAATCAAGATCTGCAAATCAATCCTGAGATTCGTGTTTGCTATGATATTGCCAATGGTAATGTTTATGCCGATCTGAACAATACGGGTGCTAAAGATATTGAGTTGGTGATCACCCCAGTGGTTTATCGTACTGACGCTCCGCTGAAACTAACCGTAAAAGCAGGACAAAGCGCCACTCAGCATTGGGAGTTGAAAGATGCTTGGCAATGGTATGATTTTGCTGTGACGTGTACTCAAGATGCTAAGTTTTATCGTCGCTTTGCAGGTCGTGTAGAAACAGGTGAAGACTCTGTGAGTGACCCTGCGATGGTTTAAGATTTAAACAGAATAAGCACTTAAGTCTCCTTGGTTCCAAAACCAAGGAGACTTTTATCACATACATAGATCAGATCTAATTCAGACTGAATAGCGAATCCTTAATTTTTATGCTGTAGCTTATAGCACTCATCTAAGGCGAGTTCATAATATTCAAGCCCTTCCTTTGCCGCTAGGAAAGCTTTTCTTTGCTGCTCAGGGTCTTTATCACATAGGCGCTTAATCAGCTCCATCGCTTCATAGGGATGTAGATCATCATAATGTGCATGTGCTCTTAACCATGCTAAAGAACGCTTGTTGATGTTTACTTCAGGATGTTGAGTATAAGTTTGAATCCCTTTATAGACCTGAATGGTCCAATCACCTGTGGCCCATTCAATCGCAAGATTGGTTGCTGCAATACTTTCAGCCAAACTCCCACGAAAATTAACATCCCATAGAAAGTGATTGACCGCATTCATGGCGACAGGTGGTTTCACGTTATTCAACATTTCAACGGTCAGACCAAAGCCCCCCGCCCAGTCCTGATACCAGTTGAGATGTCGCTCTTCAACTTTGATGTTCTGAATCAACCAATCTCTGGTTTCGGTCACACCATCGAGTGAAAATGCCGTTGCTTTGGCCAAAGACCCCGCCATATAGGAAGGAAAATGTGCGACCAGTGGATAAAAATTCAGTAAGGCTGAACGAAAGCATTCAAGGCTTAAACAGCCATTGGCCATATCTAAGAATAACGGATGTTTACTCACTCGTTCTTTTGAGGGTAATAATTCATCCCAGAATCGTTGCGCCCAACCCGAATGGGGTGTAATTTCTAATTTTGTTCCATATTGATTCATAGCAGTCATTGCGATGCATCCTATTTCGTATGACTTAATCCAATCATCTTCGATGATTGCTGCTTTTTTATAAATTGTATCCTAATACCGTAAAGATACAATCGTTTGTGATTTAGTTTGTAACAGTTTTTATTTCTTGAATCTAATTTAAACTTGAATCATTATATTAGGCAATGACCCTTATATAAAAATTAATATTTTTTTATAATCTAATACACATTCTATTTAAATCAGTGTAACGTAGTAAAAAAATAATCCCTATTTTGACATTTATAACAACATTTGGGAGTGGTGAGAGATAAGATGAAGTTGAAAGCTTCCAATATTTTGGGACAAGAACAAATCGACTTGTTAATTTCTCGCGGGCTAAATTTAGTTTGGTTTCCTAAAGAATTAGAAGTGATCTATCGAGATCAGTACAGAAATGAGGCTGCGCATGAGTTCCGCTATCGCGCCCCTATTATTTTAGGTTTATATCTATTTCTAAGCTTCGGTATTTATCAGGTTTTACCTACAGACCTACGTATTACTTGGATGGCAACCTACGGTTGGGTGGGTATCATCATTACATTGGCATGGTTACTTTCGTTCCTGCCAAGCATGAATAAGTGGTTCGATTACTATGTTTGTATCGGCTCAACAGGTGCCGTTGCAATCTCTTTCACCATCATTAACGTATTGGAGCAAGGGCAAAATAATGTCCTGTTCCATGCTGCGATGATGTATGCAGTTGTCATCATCTATGCTTTTGTAGGAATGCGTTTCTATACAGCCATTATTGCAGGTTGGGTCGGCGGATTGATTGGTATTGCAGCGAGTACATGGTTTAGTGGTGCAATTGATTGGACCTTCCTCAACCGTACTTATACCTTCAGTAGTTTTCTGGGTATGGCTCTTGCTTATGCAACTGACCGCCAGCACCGTGAGAACTATTTGCAGAACTGTATGATTGAACTTAACCGTTTAGAATTAATGCGCCAAGCACAGCAGTTGTCTATTTTATCTCAGCAAGATGCTTTAACTGGTCTTGCCAATCGACGCTATCTAGACGAAGTATTGGAAAATGAGTGGAAAAGAGCAACACGCCATGAGATGCCGATTACCATCATGATGATTGATATCGACTTCTTTAAGCTCTACAACGATACTTTAGGACACATTCAAGGTGATCAATGCCTGAGACGTATTGCGATTATGTTGGGTTCTATCGCCTCGCGTAGTGGTGATCTAGCAGCACGCTACGGCGGTGAGGAGTTTCTACTACTCTTCTCAATGACTGACCGTGACCAAGCCATTACTCAGGTACAAAGACTGATGGAGTTAGTACGTAATATTGGAATTTTGCACCCACGTAGCAATGTTTCAAAACATGTGACCATTAGCGTAGGCGTTGCAACAATGGTTCCCTGTGTAGGTGACAGTCTTTCTGAGTTTGTTGCACAAGCAGATCATGCATTATATATCGCAAAAAGTAATGGTCGAAATCAATATCATATTGCAACATCAGATAATATGATTTCTGAAGCATTATAATTCATTAATGGTTATTAAATGAATATTAAACTAATTTAATCTAAGTATTTTAAAATGTGACACAAGCCGCAGATATAATAAATTATATGTGCGGCTTAATATTTTTATTATGGTTCGATTGGTTTAAATGGAGCAACAACATCTGCATTTTGTGCACGATGTCTTAAAAAATGATCCATTAACACGATCGCAAGCATTGCTTCAGCAATTGGTGTTGCGCGTACACCGACACAAGGATCATGACGACCTTTAGTCAATACATCGGTATTTTCTCGCTCAATCGTAATCGTTTTACCCGGCGTAGTAATACTTGCGGTTGGTTTCAATGCAATCGCCACACGAATGCTTTGACCACTTGAAATCCCACCCAAGATGCCACCTGCATGATTGGCAAGGAAACCGTCTGTTGTCAGCTCATCACGAGTCTCATGACCAAACTGCCCAGCAACCGCAAAACCATCACCAATCTCAACGCCTTTAACCGCATTAATACTCATCATGGCATGGGCAATATCTGCATCTAAACGATCAAATACAGGCTCGCCCCAACCCACAGGTACTTTTTCAGCAACAATTTCAAGTTTTGCGCCACAACTAGTCCCTTGCTCACGTAAAGCAGTGACCAACTGTTCAAAACGCGGAACCGCATCAACATCACCACAGAAGAATGGATTGTTTGGCACTTCTGTCCAATCCAGTTTTTCTGCAACTTCATTGCCAATTTGTGTGACATGTCCACGAATATCAATACCAAATTTTTCAGCAAGATATTTCTTGGCAATTGCACCTGCCGCAACACGCATCGCCGTTTCACGGGCGCTGGAACGACCGCCACCACGATAGTCACGGAAACCATATTTTTGCGTATAAGTGTAATCCGCATGGCCTGGACGGAAAGTTTGAGCGATATTGCCGTAGTCTTTTGATTTCTGATCCGTATTACGGATCAATAAACCAATCGATGTTCCTGTGGTTTTACCTTCGAAAACACCCGAGATAATCTCAACTTGATCTGGTTCTTTACGTTGCGTTGCAAACTTCGATGTTCCCGGTTTACGGCGGTCTAAATCTTTTTGCAAATCTGCTTCACAAAGCTCAAGACCAGGCGGCACGCCATCGACAATCGCCATCAAGCCCGCACCATGTGACTCGCCACAGGTTGTTACTCGAAACAGTTGCCCAATACTATTCCCTGCCATGCTTTAACCCCTTAGTTTTGAACTGATTGCTGAAAGACTTCTTTATAACGGCGGCATTGTTCAGCAGTTAAAGCAAAAATACCAGAACCGCCTTTTTGGAAAGTGAGCCAATGGAAGTCAACTGTATTGAAGTTCTGACGCATTGCCCATTCAGAGTTACCAACTTCAATCACAATCAGGCCATCTTCTGTTAAATAATCAGCAGCTTGGGCTAACATTTTACGGACTAAATCTAAGCCATCTTGCCCCGCAGCCAGTGCAAGCTCAGGCTCATGTAAGAATTCTTCTGGTAAATCCGCCATATCTTCTGCATCCACATACGGTGGATTGCTGACGATCAGGTCATATTGGTTTTCAGCAGGAATTTTTGAGAACAAGTCTGATTCAAGTAATGCAACTTGGTATTGCTTATCGTGGTGCTCAGTGTTGATTGAAGCCACTTCCAGTGCTTCTTTTGAAATATCAGTCGCATCGACTTCTGATTCTGGAAAAGCATAAGCTAACGCAATCGCAATACAACCTGAACCCGTACACATATCTAAAATACGTTGTGGTGTTTTCGGATTGTTGTTTTCAGGCAAGTTGTTTAATGCTTCCAGCATACGGCCATTTTCATCTAGGCAGTACGGCGCAAAACGTTGTTCAATCAACTCAGCAATCGGTGAACGTGGAATCAAGACACGCTCATCTACATAGAATGGCTTATTGAAGAAATAGGCCAAGTTCAATAAATATGACGTTGGAATACGATCATTGATACGACGTTCTAACAAGCTCAAAAATTCTGCTTTTTCGCTTGGTAAAAGTTTAGCATCCAGAATTTCAGCATCTGCTTTCCATTCCAGCGATAGCGTTTGTAGTACCAATGCAGAACTCTCTGCAAAATAATCTTGAGTACCTTGACCTAAGTGCGCGTCATATTGACGCATTGCGGTTACCCCAAAACGAACAAAATCTCGAATGGTTACTAGGTTTTCAGCCGCTTCTTGTAAATGTTCAGGGCTGATTGTAGGTCGCTCCACTTAGGCGTCTCCAAAAGTGCTAATTGCAAAACGCTTTATTCTAACGGGATTAAGGTTGATTTAACAATAAAAAAACCGCCTCTCTACAAGAAGCGGTCTATTCACAATGAGATATTCAGTCAGAACTTATAAGCCTAGCTTTTCTGCCACATAATCTGAGTCTTTATCGCCACGTCCAGAAAGATTGACCACGATATTAATGTGCTTATCCAACTTAGACGCTTCACGTAAAGCCCAAGCCACCGCATGCGAACTTTCCAAGGCTGGAACAATACCTTCAACACGTGAAAGTGTCATAAATGCGTCCAAACATTCCTGATCCGTCGCTGTTTCGTATTGCACACGGCCAAGCTCTTTCAGGAAACTATGTTGTGGGCCGACACCCGGATAATCCAAGCCTGATGCAATCGAATGTACTGGCAATGGTTCGCCGTTGTCATCTTCCAGTACATAGCACGCCATACCATGAATCTGCCCCGGCTTGCCCAAGGTCAAAGTGGCTGAGTGTTTGTCGGTATCTAGGCCATGACCCGCAGGTTCTACACCGACTAATTGAACTTCTGGCGTATTTAAAAATGCGGTGAATGCGCCAATCGCATTAGAACCACCACCAACACAGGCAACCACATAATCTGGATTGTGACCATAACGCTCATTCGACTGGGTTTTGATTTCATTGCCAATAATCGATTGAAAATCACGAACCATTTTGGGGAATGGATGTGGACCCACCACCGAACCAATGGCATAGATATAGTTTTTAGGATCTTTTAAATATTCCTCAAAAGCACTATCCACCGCATCTTTTAAGGTCGCTGTACCTTGGGTCACAGCAACCAGCTTCGCACCCAAGATTTTCATCTTCACGACATTCGGATGTTCTTTTTCGATATCAACCTGTCCCATATGGATTTCACATGGAATACCAACCAATGCACAAGCCGTTGCCAAAGCCACGCCGTGTTGCCCCGCACCCGTCTCAGCAATCACTTTGCTCTTGCCCATATATTTGGCAAGCAACGCTTCACCCAAACAATGGTTAATCTTATGCGCACCGGTATGGTTTAAATCTTCACGTTTCAGATAAATCTGTGCACCGCCTAATTGATCAGACAAACGCTTGGCATGGAATAATGGACTTGGACGGCCAACATAGTTTTTGAATAAGTCATTCAGCTCATCCTGAAACTCAGCGGTATGACGAATCTCTTCATAGGCTGCATTAATTTCGTCCATGGCTTCTTTTAAATGCGGTGGAATGAACTGACCACCAAAGTTGCCAAAGAAACCTGCTTCATTGGGCAAAACAACGCCATTAATTTGATGTTCCATGTCATTTCCTGTTCTTATAAAGTCTTAATATAAAGTTTTAACGCGATAGATAGCGTGTCATGTCCTCAAGCCCCTTCAAGGTCATTGGAAACATGTGATTCTCAAAAATTTCTTTAATCCAGTTAATGGTCTGGGTGTAATGCCAGTAACCTTCCATTTCAGGGTTCAACCAAGCGGTTTTGTCGAAATGCTGACGTAAACGTCTAAGCCACACTTCACCCGACTCTTCATTCATATATTCAACAGAGCCACCCGCAGATTTTAATTCATACGGCGCCATACTGGCATCACCGACCACGATGACCCGATAATCACGTCCATAAGTATGGAACAGATCCCAAGTATTCATACGGGTTGAACTACGGCGATGGTTATCCTTCCACACATGATCATATAGACAGTTATGGAAATAGAAATATTCTAAGGTTTTAAACTCTGATTTGGCTGCACTGAATAGCTTTTCACACTCAGCAATATAAGCATCCATCGAACCACCAACATCAAACAGCATTAACACTTTAATGCGGTTACGACGTTCTGGAACCAGCTGTACATCCAAAATGCCTTGTTTTGCTGTCTCACGAATGGTGCCATCAACATCGAGCTCTTCAGCTGCACCTTGACGTGCAAATTTACGCAAACGACGTAAGGCAATTTGCATTTGACGGGTTCCCAAAACCTGATCGTCATCCAGATTTTGGTATTTACGTTGTTCCCAAACCTTCACCGCCGAACGTTTACGCCCTGGCCCACCAATACGAACACCTTCAGGATGATCACCAAACGCACCAAAAGGTGAAGTTCCCCCAGTGCCAATCATACGATTGCCACCCTGATGCTTTTTATGCTGTTCACGTAAGCGCTCTTCCAGCATTTTCATCAATTCTTCGAGAGAACCTGCCTTTTGCAACGCTTCACGTTGCTCTGGGGTCAGGTGTTTCTCTAATAGTTCAAGATCAAACCAGTCTTTAGGTAACTGATGAACTTGTTTCAGCAATTCATCTAAATCAAAAGTTTCGATGCCGTCAAAATAATCTTTCATGGCACGATCGAACTTATCAAAAAAGCGCTCATCTTTGACTAAAACCGTTTTAGCCAATTGATAGAACTGTTCCTGATCTGCAAACACAAGACCTGACGCTACCGCCTGATTAAGATCAATGAGCTCACGTGTTGTTACAGGTACGCCATATTTGCGTAAGGTGTAAAACAGTCGCACAAACATTTTTAAACACTCTTAGCGGCGTGACATAAAGGCTAAACGTTCAAGCAATTGCACATCTTGTTCATTCTTAATCAATGCACCATACAATGGTGGAATCGCTTTGGATTTATCGTGATTACGCAACACTTCTTCTGGCATATCATCTGCCATCAGCAGGCTTAACCAGTCAATGAGTTCTGATGTTGACGGTGGTTTCTTCAAATTCGGAACTTCACGTAATTTAAAGAACACCTGCAAGGCTTCACTGACCAAGGTATTTGAAATATTCGGGAAATGGACCGCAATGATGTCACGCATGGTTGCATCATCAGGGAATTCGATATAATGGAAGAAACAGCGACGCAAGAACGCATCTGGCAGTTCCTTCTCATTATTCGAGGTAATGATCACGATCGGGCGTTGTGTTGCAGTAATGGTCTCACCTGTCTCATAAACATAAAACGACATTTTGTCGAGTTCATGCAATAAGTCATTTGGAAATTCAATATCCGCCTTGTCGATTTCATCAATCAACAATACACAACGCTCTTCGCTGGTAAATGCTTCCCACAATTTACCGGGTTTAATATAGTTTTTAATGTCGTAGACACGATCATCACCTAACTGGCTATCACGCAAACGTGAAACAGCATCATATTCATACAGACCTTGCTGGGCTTTGGTGGTTGATTTGATATGCCAAGTAATCAGCTTCAAACCCAAGCTTTCAGCCACTTGCTCTGCAAGTAGTGTTTTACCAGTACCTGGCTCACCTTTCACCAACAATGGTTTTTGTAAGGCACGAGCAGCTTTCACTGCAAGTTTCAGGCTATCGGTCGCAATATATTGATCTGTACCAGTGAAGTGTTGTGTATCAGCAGACATTTTAAAACCTTATTTTTCTATATTTAACATCGTATCTAAACTGAACGTGCAGTTTTATTTGCAGTGTATTTTGACCAGCAGAAGCCGATCAGTAACCCCGTACCAATGACAAATAAAATCAATGATAAGTTAGACCAGACTAAGACATGTTCTTTGGTGAGGACACCAAAAAGCAAACCAAAAATTGCTGGTGCTAAGGCCGAGTTTGGACCTTCTGAAATTGTTGGAGTCGCAAGAACGGCAAAAGCGACAATCCAGAGGATGCCACCAATTGGATTGGGTAGGCGTGACATCAAACGATACCAACACCACAATGCAATGAGCGTCCCTGTAACATAAACAATGATCGCAACATTTTCTTCTGGAAATTGATCCAGAACCGAAAGAATGTTAGACCATATCGCTGTTAAAGTCTCAAGCACCACGTAAGCCCTCTGGTTCTACCGCGTTTGGATTGATTAATCCCTCTGGCGGCATCTGAATAAAAAAGCCTTTGGTATTTAATGAATCTAACACATGTAAAACGTTAGCACGTGCAAGTTTACGCTCATTATGAAGTTCTAAATGCATGACAAAAGTGGCTTTGCCGAATGCTTGTAAAACTGTTTCTGGAACACCTTCAAATCGGTTTTCATGTTCCTTGTCATCAGGATAATTTGGACGAGCAATATACATATACATTTCATCTTTCTTGCTCGATCTATAAATATCGCAGTGCATGTTTACTCACATCTATTAACAATCAAAGACAGCATACATGAAAATAAAAATGGATACATTAATGATTGTTAACGCTAGAGTCGTCTTTTTTCCAGATTCACAATACAACCTATTTCCGAGTATTCGCGCAGAGTGTCATAATCAAGCCATGATTTTTCAATGGCACAGCTATGCAACAAAACAAATATGATGATCCACACTTCTTTACCGAATACTCAAAAATGCCTCGCTCAGTGCATGGCCTAAATGCTGCTGGTGAGTGGTCCACATTTAAAACACATATACCCGAGTTAAAGAACAAAAAGGTTTTAGACTTAGGTTGTGGCTATGGCTGGCATTGTCAGTTTGCAGCTGAACAAGGTGCTCGTTCAGTGATCGGAATTGATTTATCCATTAAAATGCTTGAAAAAGCACGTCTCTTAACATCAGCCCAAAACGTGGATTATCAACATACCGCAATTGAGGACTTTGCAGCAGATACAGCGAGCTTTGACGTCATAATCAGTTCTCTTGCTTTGCATTACATCGAAGATATTGAGCCTGTGTTTGCCAAGGCTGCATCCTTATTAACGTCTCAAGGCGAACTGTACTATTCGGTTGAGCATCCTATTTTCACAGCCTGTGAGCAACAAGATTGGTACTATGATGCAGAGCAACAGCCGATGCACTGGCCTGTTGACCACTATTTTGAACAAGGCAAAAGAGAAACCCATTTTTTAGATGCAAAAGTTGTGAAATATCACAGAACGCTTGAAACCC
Organism: Acinetobacter sp. Ac_3412; assembly: GCF_013072675.1. Taxonomy (NCBI): domain Bacteria; kingdom Pseudomonadati; phylum Pseudomonadota; class Gammaproteobacteria; order Moraxellales; family Moraxellaceae; genus Acinetobacter; species Acinetobacter sp. Ac_3412. The sequence goes on from NZ_LXUJ01000007.1 coordinate 644,137, forward strand.
ATATTACAGCCTTATTAACTGCAGGTTTTGAAATTACAGCAGTGATTGAACCAACACCACCTAAAGAAATGGTAGAAAGGCTAAGTTGGCAGAATGAATTAAGACGCCCCATGATGCTCATCATTAAAGCCAAAAAAAAGAGCTAATAAATTAGCTCTTTGATTTTCTAACGTGCTATTTTCATTTGCATCGCTAAATATTCAATATCTTCTTTTAACAACGCAATCAATGGTTGCGTCAGAATGTCATAGCGCCAACCCATTAAATAACTCGGTAAGGACTGCTCATCTAAATGAAATACCACATGTTCATAGATCGCATTCATCCATTTCTTACGTAGTAATACTTCTTTCGGTATCCCAGTTTTTAAGACTACACTTTCAATCAACGCATCAATTTTGGGTGCAACTTCTTTAGAATTACTCTTGATCGGTTTAGCCATGCGCAATGGCCATTCATCCTCTGGCGGTAAGAACTTGAGTAAATCAAGAATCATTTTGCCATGCTCACGTACAATGTGCGGACGAATATCTTTAATTCGTGCCAACTGAAAATTATTGCGAGGATTCTTTTCCACCAAATCAATCATGGTGGAGTTTCTAAGAATAAAGCTACGCGGCTGATTCAGCGCCTTGGTAATCTGCTCTCGCCAAATGCTGAGTTGTTGCAATTGCATCAACTCACGGCGCGAATGGCGATAATTACCGATATCGGTATACAATTCCGCCAGCGGTGTTTCCATCGCAATCTCTTTGGTGAGATTTTGACAATCTTCCAATACGTATTGATACAGCCCTTTTGCTTTCAGATCTGTTTTCAGTGCATCTGCAAGTCTGCTTAAATAGATCACATCATTTGCCGCATAACACATCTGCTCTTGCGTTAATGGTCTAGCAAGCCAGTCCGAACGAGTCTGATCTTTTTCAATCTCAATATTCAAACAGGTTTTAAGCGCATTTTGATAACTGACTTGAAGCCCATGTCCTAGAAATGCCAACGCAACTTGCGTATCGAATACATTATTTAATGGTTTTTGGTCAGCATAATGATAGATCAGATCAATATCTTCGCCACAGGCATGAAAAATATTCTGTTGTGCAGCAAAAATTTTCGGCCAAAAATTGCTGAGATCCAATGCGGTGCCATCAAGCAACAGAATTTGACCATTCAAATTAATTTGGCAAACACCAAGTTTAGGATATAAGGTATCGACCTTAATAAACTCGGTATCAAGGGCGTAGACAGAACACTGTTCCATCTGCTTGAGGAGAACAGCTAAATCTTGTTGCTGTTGGATAAACTGAAACATGTGTGCTCAAGTAAAATAATAAAGAACCATGTGCAATAAAACTGCCCAATGTCAGTCATTGCTCAACTGAAAAATACAAAAAAATTAATTGGTATTCCACATGCAAGACATGAAATTACTCCTCTTCCATTCATCAAAAAACGAAAATCCTTTTCGCCCGTCAATAGTGCCACAAATCACAATAAATAGATCTACGATAATGTTAGACAATATGTAAAATTTAATTATTTGTTTAAATTAACAGCATGAATTTAATATAAATATATAAAAATGCGAATGAAACCCGTTATTTCATTCGCATACGGTTATGTACAGCTTGACTTAAGGTATGACTATCTACATATTCCAGTTCACCACCTTGTGGCACACCTTGCGCAATTCGAGTCATGTGAATCGGTAAATGCTTGGTTGCTTCAACTAAATAATGTGCAGTCGCTTGTCCTTCTACCGTCGCATTAGTAGCTAAAATCACCTCTTGAATCTGCCCCGCACTGAGCCGCTGAATCAAGTATGGAATTCCGATTTCTTCAGGGCCAATACCATCTAAAGGTGACAAATGTCCGCCTAGAACATGATATTTACCGCGGAAACTGCCACTTTGCTCAATCGCCATCACATCTGCTGGTGATTCAACTACACACAGCAATTGTTCATCTCGCTCTACTGAAGCACAAATATCACAGATTTCATTTTCTGTTAATGAATGACAAATATGACACTCATGAATATGGCTAGATGCTTCATGTAAAGCATGAGAAAGCGCAAATGCACCTTCACGGTTTTTCATTAACAAATGTAATGCCATACGCTGTGCTGATTTGGGACCAACACTTGGCAATATACGTAATGCTTGAACTAATTGTTCAAATCGTTCACTAAACACAAATCAACTCTCATAATCTCCCCTAACCCCTCCTTAATAAAGAGGGGTACTCCTCCCTTTTTTAAAGGGAGACTGGGAGGGATTTAAAATAAACCAGATAAGCCAGGTGGTAAGCCCATACCGGTGTTCGCACCTTTTAATTTCTCTTCAGAAATGGCTTCTGCTTGACGTGCGGCATCATTCATCGCAGCAGCAATCAAATCTTCAATCATATCTGCTTCGTCTTGTAATAAATCAGGACTAATCTCGATACGCTTAACCACATTACGGCAAGTCATGGTTACTTTAACTAAACCACCGCCAGCTTCCGCATGAACTTCAGTTTTTGCAAGCTCTTCTTTGGCTTTTTTAAGATTTGATTCCATATCTTTTTGCATGCGCTGAGCTTGCTGCATGAGCATATTAATGTTCATAAGTTTCTCTCGTTAAATTAAATCTAAACCGCGTGATATGTCGCGAATAATATCATCAATGTCTTCTAAACCAACAGACACACGAATCAAACCTTCTTCAATTCCTGCAGCTTGTTTAGCTTCGGCCGACATTCTACCATGCGAGGTCGTTGCTGGATGTGTAATTGTTGACTTAACATCACCTAGATTACTGGTAATGGACAAGAAACGGGTGTTATCGATCACGGTCCAAGCGCCTTCACGTTGGCCTTTCACCACAAAAGATACAACACCACCAAAACCTTTTTGTTGTTTTTTCGCCAACTCATGTCCAGGATGATCGACCAAACCTGCGTAGTAGACCTTTTCAACTTTTTCATGTTGATGCAGCCATTCCGCTAATTTTTGTGCGCTCTCGCAATGGGCTTTCATACGAATGCTCAGTGTTTCCAAGCCTTTCAAGAAAATCCATGCATTGAATGGACTCATTGAATTACCCAAAGTACGAATCACACCATTTACTTCTTCAAGCAAGTCATTTTTACCAACAACTGCACCACCAAGCGCACGACCTTGGCCATCGATATATTTCGTTGCTGAATAAAGTACTAAATCCGCACCAAACTTAATCGGTTGCTGTAATACTGGCGTACAGAAACAGTTATCGACGGCAAATAAAGCACCATTAGCATGTGCGATATCAGCAATAGCCTGCATATCTCCCACTTGTGCTAAAGGATTAGACGGCGTTTCGATAAATAGAATACGCGTGTTTGGACGAATCGCCTGTTTCCAGCCTTCGAGATCATCTAAATCGACAAAAGTCACTTCAACGGCAAATTTCGCGACATATTTTTCAAATAAAGCAATGATTGAACCGAATACCGCACGTGAACAAATGACATGGTCGCCTGCTTTTAAATAAGCCATACACATTGCATGTACCGCAGCCATACCAGAACTGGTCGCAACTGCACGCTCTGCGCCATCCAGTACCGCTAAACGCTTTTCAAAAGCCTGTACGGTTGGATTGGTATAACGTGAATAAGTATTGCCTGCAATTTGCCCCGAAAATTTTGCTGCAGCATCAGCCGCACTTTCGCACACAAATGATGAGGTCAGAAAGATTGGCTCACTATGCTCACCTTCAGAGGTACGATCATGCCCTGTGCGAATTGCCAGTGTTTCTAATTGGTATTCTAAATCATCGCTTGGATTCATCGTTCTGTATGCCTTATGATCATAATGAAGAAATATGCCAATATTTTGAGCGCCTAAGGTATTTAAGGTCAAGGCGTAAGATGAAATTATCGCTTAGACTTCGTGCAATCTTGACTCATGATGAGACTTTCTAAGATGAAATCGCTTGTGGAACAGCAAAAAATAAATTTTAAACATCTGGCTATGCGTGTCTTCGATGCCGACAAACTGGTTTTGTCTCAATCGACGCCGTATCAAGTGATTGCGCAATTTAAACAAACCCGTGTCCGTTTCTATGCTTCAGAGAACAAACGCTATAAAGAACCACTGGTGTTCGTTGCACCTTTAGCAATCAATATGGATATCTATGACCTTTATCCTTACCGTTCATTGGTAAAACACTTTCAGGAAAGCGGTTTTGATGTTTATCTGATTGATTGGGGTAAGCTTACATATAAAAATTATCAGATTAACTTTCTATCTTTTATTGATAACTTTATTCCTAAATGTATTGAAGCCATTCAACAACATTCTAAATCTGAAAAAATTTCACTACATGGTTGGAGTATGGCGGGAATTTTCGTCACGCTTTATACGGCACGCCATCAACCGAGTGTAGTGAAAAATCTTGTGGTCTTAGGTAGTCCGATCGACAGCTATGCTTCGGGTTATATTGGCAAGTTATATAAAACTTTGGCTTATCTAACTAACCGCAATCCCACCATTAAAGATTACATCTATAACCGTCTACCGAAGTTAATGATTCATTCACCTGGCTTTCTAAACTCGCTTGGATTCAAGCTGTTAGACCCTAAAGGCTGGATTGATGGCAATGTTCAATTATTGAAGAATTTGGATAATCTAAAGTTGGTACAAGAAGATGCGACGCTTAGCCACTTCTTAAATAACATGATTGATTATCCGGGTGGTGTGAACCAAGATATGCTATTTAATGTCTGGTTGCAGAACCCTTTAAAAAATGGCGCAATTCAGCTGAAAAACAAAACTATTGAACTCAAAAACATCAATTGTTCTCTATTCGTGGGTGCAGGTAAAGGCGATCAACTGGTGACTTCTGAGTCCGCATTCCCGCTGACCCAGTTGACAAGCAGCCAAGATGTCACGTTTACTCTTATCCCTGGCGGGCATTTAGGTTTGATGTCCAGTCATAATAGTTCCATAGAGTTTTGGCCAACACTGGCGACATGGTTAGCCGAACGATCAACACAAATAAAAAGGTAAAGTATGACTCAATCTGTTGCATTCATTGGTTTAGGCGCTATGGGCTATCGTATGGCGGCGCATCTTCCTAAATATTTCGAAAACGTTTATGTCTGGAATCGAAATTTTAGTAAAGCAGAACAGCATGCAACAGAATATGGAACTCAAGCCGTTGAACTTGCTCAAGCGATACAGGCCGATATCATCTTTTCTTGTTTGCCGACTAGCGATGATGTTGAAGCATTAATCGAAGGTATTGAAATTAAGTCGGGCTCGATCTGGATTGACTGCACCAGTGGAGTGCCCGAAGCAGCACGCCGTCTGGATGAGAAATTAAAAGCACAAAATGTGGACTTTTTGGATGCACCCGTCAGTGGGCAAACGGTTGGCGCTGAAAATGCAACCTTAACCTTCATGGTGGGCGGCGATGTCAATGCTTTTGAACGTGCTTACCCGGCAATGGCAGCCGTCGGAAAATTAATTCAACATGTCGGTGAATCTGGTGCTGGCTTTGCGGTAAAAGCCATTAACAATATGTTGCTCGCTGTGAATTTATGGTCTGTTGCCGAAGGATTTAGTACCTTAAAAGCACATGGTGTCAATCTGGATGCCGCACTGAACTGTATTAATGCTTCTAGCGGCAAAAGTCTAGTTACCGAAACCATTTTCCCGCAGCGTGTATTAAGTCGTGAGTTTCCTGTGACGTTTGGACTTCCATTACTGGCGAAAGATACCGGGATTGCGCTTGATCTCGTCAAGGATGCCAAGCTCCCTGCTCCGATTTTGTCGTTAACGCAAAGTTTGATTCAAGCAGCGAATTTAACTGCTGAGCCCAATAGTGACTTCTCTGCAGCCGTTAAATTGTATGAGTCGTGGAGTAAAATTACCCTGAAATAAGAGAATTTTAGTGTAAAAGTCTTTTTAAAACATCAAAACCGCTCTATTGAGCGGTTTTTTAAAACATATAAAAAATTGTTATTTATAAAATTTATATATCAGACTCTCTTGAAAACCACCTCATCCACCGATGCACAAATCCTAATTTCATCACCAAGCGACCACTCTGCTGCTCTCGCCGCCATCGCAGCAGGTACACCATGCGATCCCGGCCCTGCTGGCACATCATATGTTGCATGGGCGTCATGTGGTAACAATACGTCATAACCAAGCTCTAATGCAGCACGTGCAGTTGCTGCAACACACATCTCGGATAGAACACCACATATTGCGAAAGACTTAATCTCGTGATCGTTCAATATCTGTTGAAGTAGGGTTCCATTAAAACCATTATCTTGATTTTTTCTTATGATAAATTCATGAGATTGTGGCGGAAAAAATAGCTCCCAACCAGCTTGGTATTGTTCATCTAAAGCCCCTATATCTCCATCATTTTGTAGGAAAATCACAGGGGCATTAGCTGACCTTGCTTTAGCAATCAAAATACGGATTGATGCAACCAGCTGCTCGGATTTAGGGACAGCTTCTACACCTGATACAAAAGCATTCTGCATATCTACAATAACCAATGCATCGACGATATTTTCTAGAATCAAAATAGTTATCTCCTATTGATCCATGAACAAGTTATTTATGGCTTTTATTTATTATTTACATCAATTTTGAAAACCTTGCCATTACATACTGAAACTGTATATATCTGCATATCTATTTCATATACATATTCAGTCGCTTCACATAAGCGACGACCTTCTTTATGTATAAAGTATCTTGGAGAGGTTTTACCCATTTTTTAGACAAATCGCTTTCACCCACGTGAATAAATTCGTAGGATGAATGCGTTGAATAAATCCAGCCGTGCTAGAAATTCTATAACTTAAAATAAGAAAACCCTCATATAAAATGAGGGCTTTCTTGATAATTCTGATCTAAATTATCCGTATTTTTTTGCAAACTCTTCATCACTTGAGCATAGATAAATGATGAATTCAATAAATGCGATAAGTGAAGGAATAAAAGTCCAACAAAAGATTAGATATAAAAATCCTTGCCCACACGCACAGAAAAATTTCCGTTTGACTCATTAATTTATTCCAATCTTTTATTTATTGCGTCGAGGTTCTCTCTACTATTAGGGGATACAAAAAACCCACGTCTAAACGTGGGTCAATGTCTTCAAGCAATAGCGAATAAATCTACACAGCCCCAACATATCGATAAATACTGCCGTCTTTGGGATTTTCAAAGAGTAAATCCATATTGGGTAGAAGAATCTCCCCTTCAACTTCAATGTGCTCAATTCGTTTAAAGAAGGGAATTTCTTGATCATTGACAGCTTTTACTTTGGCTGTCGCGATCTTCTCGGCCTCAAATTGATCCTTTACCTTAATTTTTATAGTGTTCATTAAAAACTCCAATTTTTTAAATTTTAAATACAACAGCGAAACGAAAATTTAGAACGATGAAATAGCTGAGTAAGCCAACGGCATCGCAAAGAAAGTTAAAACAAATGCTGCTGAACGTTGTAAGTTGCGTTGATTCAGCCAAGAGATTTTGTTGGAAATTAAAATAGATCCAAATGCAATCCATAAAAAAGCAATTGGAGTGATCAGTGCTAAGAACGTTCCCATATGAACAACATATTCATGTAGGTTGAGCCAAGCAGTGTGTGGAAAAATAGCTGAAGCAAATAATAAAGCTTTAGGATTAAGTAAGGTTGCTACAAACAAAGCCTTAGAGGTAATCAAAGGTTGATCCAAATCAAACTGTTTTGTTGAAGTAATCCATAACTTAATTGCCAAATAGATAATAAAAGTCGCACTCAGTAACTTAATGAGCGGTGGTAGCCAAGGCACAACGTGTGAAACAGACTCAAGTAAAAAGCCCCATGTCGTAATGGCAATAAAATAACCAATAACCTCTGCGGGGATCAATTTCAGTGAACCTTTAATACCCGTTTGGATTCCAGACGAAGCCAATAATGTATTCGTTGGACCTGGTGTTAGTAAGATCGTAATGATCAAACCAATAAATAGAAATGACACCATAGACAAATACCTTTGCTAAGTTTCGCAAACGCAATATGGCAAACTAAATCTAGTCTTGTCGACAAATTGGTTGTAACCAAAAATATTGTTTTCATTTTTTTACATTATAAATCAGTGTCTTATTTTATTAAAAATTAAATTCAGAACTTAATCAACTTCGCATAAAAACGAGATTAAAATCACATTTTCTTAATAATTCCATGTAGATAGCCCAGCTCTAGTTCACATAATATTTCAATTCTCAATAAAAGTTCATAGATAAAATAAAAGTATGAAGTCTGCGTACTTGGTTACAGACTAAAGTATACAAAGTATTGTTTTTTCTATATAACATGAGTTCAACCTTCAAAATGAGCGTACCCATGATGAAGTCTGTAAGGCTTTTATACGTAAGTAAAATTAAGAATATTGACTCGAACTTAAAAAAAGATTTGATTAAAATCCTCGATGAAGCTGTAGACTTTAATTATCGTAATGATATTAGAGGTGTTTTATATTATGGTCATGGCTATTTTGTACAATGCTTAGAAGGTCAAAAGAGCATCGTTGATGATTTATTTTATAACAAAATTGTGAAAGATAAACGCCATATCAATTGTGAAATTCTTTATTACACTGAGTGTGAGAATCAATTTTTTTCACAATGGTCTATGAAGTTTTCACCAGTCAACCAGAACATTTCAGACTTTTTCATGAAGTACCATTTAGAAGAATTCAACCCTTACCTGCTAACGGCTGAAACCGTTGAGAAATTTGTTTCTGTTTTAGCTGGTGAACCTGAATATGATGTACAAGCATATGTTTCGTGAGTGAATAAATTATTCATTGAAATTAAATGTCTAAAAGTACCCTTACCAGATAAATTTTACCAATCGGAATAAAATTTAACAAAAAAAAAATTGAATGAATTGCCCATTAGTGCTTATATATGTTGTGAAGAGGACGACCTCTTTGTTCAATTTTTCAAGCTTTGGGACGACCTAAAAATATTATTAATGAGGTGTCGAAATGGCTTGGGCTTATTTAATTTTAGCTGGTATTTTTGAAATCGTATGGGCATATTCTATGAAAATGTCTGATGGTTTTACCAAGCTCACCCCTAGCATCATTACCATTGTATTCATGATTTTGAGTTTCGGTTTACTGGCTGTCGCTATGAAGACCTTGCCTTTAGGCACTGCTTATACTATTTGGGTCGGAATCGGAGCTGTTGGTGCCTTCCTGATTGGAATATTCTTCTTACATGAACCTATGGGTTTTTTACGCCTATTAGCAGCAGCATCTATTGTATTCGGTGTGGTATTGATGAAAGTGACAACACCTTAGTTTTCAATTGTATAAGGCCCTCAATTGAGGGCTTTATACTACAGAATTCAATGCTAATTTTTATTTATTTTAATAGATATAAAATAAGCAATATCCAAATTAGAAAACCAACTGTAAGAATGTAAAGTGCTGTTGTATCAAATTTAGGATTCCTATCTGCGGGCATACATAGATTTGAGGTAGTAATGAATTCGGATGCACAATTAGAACACGCCCTTAATCCAATGGAACGCCAAACTTCGTAAACCCTAACTGGTATTTCGAACCCAGAACATTCTTCAAATATCTATTATTGCTTTATATGGCCTTAACCTCTTTTTAGAAACAGCTTTCTCTCAGCCTCCCGACGGCGAACTAATCCTTTTAAAACCTTACCACCACCCTTATTCCAAACCAAAAACTGGTCTGCCGCATCTTGGTACGCTAGTGCATTCAAATACTTTAGCAATGTCGAATTCTTAAAAGCATTGCTGCCAATGTTATATGCTAATGAAACCAGAGCATCAAATTGATTCTGAGAAAGTGGAACAGTGACAGCTTCATTTATAGCCTTTTGAAAGTACTTTAAATCATGTTGAAAAAAAGACTTTGCTTGCTCTAATGTACAATAATCCCCTTGCTTAACTCGAACACCTGTTGGATAAACTGTGGTACCAAATCCAATAGACCACACACCAACCCCATCATCATAGGCATGTAGCTTTAAATCCTCAAAGCTTGTGATAAGATTGATGCCATGAGCACTTATAGATATTTCAAAATCAAAGGCTGCACCTAACATATCGCCAGTATCATAAGCCGTTGCAACATTCATTTGCTTATCTTTAGCATCATTCCGTTTTTGAGGGTGCCTAACATCAATGAGCTTGCGGAAGTAATCCAAGATAGTCTTCATGATTCCTCACTTACCATTTTTTCACATCATTCCATCTAACCAAATAAATCCACAATATCATTCATAAAGATTGAAAACCGTATATTAACGCTAAATACATCAAAGCACTGACAATCCTTAACGTTCAACATTTGCATTAATCATCTCTAACCAACCGATCAAAACCTATTGAATGTAACAATATGCTGAATAATCACAATGTCTCTTTAATCGACATTTATCAAAGCCTACCAATTAATCTTCATTCAATTGCCTTCAGCCAACATACTAGCTAAAATTACGCTTGCAGGAGCGAGGACTTCCCGATGGATGTATTCATACTTCACAGGGTTCCTGCCGTTGGGCCAATTTTAACCGGGTCTGCTTCCGCAAAGGTAACGCCTTGGGAAGCCTAAAGAACGAAGGACGCCGCCCCTAACAGTTTCCTTTGAAACTGAGTAGGATAAAAGAATCATGGTCACAGTGAAGTCTTTATTAAGAGCCCAAACTATGGGCTTTTATTTTGTAATCCTTAATAATTTTGTTTTATCATTCAATTTGAGGCAACAGACTCTCCCTTCTAGCTCCACTTTCCATACTTTAAACTGCATAGTAAATTCAGGGTTATATACAATTAAAAAGCCCACTCAATGAGTGGGCTTCCCCTTAATTCTTTTTGCGCTGAATGAAGGTTATTGTTGTTTAGTTATTATCAAACAACAAGGCAAATATAGATAAAAGTGTGACGCAAATCAACAAATTTATGCTTATTTTAAGAAAATTTTAAAGCTGAGCTACATAATGAGCTATTGTAGCTCAGTTTAGGCAAAACTCATTTCTTCTTGTTGAACTTGGCTATCAGCACAAGAGAAGCATTAGCTAATCATAAGCACTAGAGCTAAAAAGCCTACCTTTCGATGAGCATTTAAACGAACTGAATTTATTCTCCAACTGGAACTGATAATTTAAGCTGATTATTTTTTTTGCTCTAAAGGCATATGATTTTGCTGGGTAATTTTTTGTTGATAATCTCGGTCTGATATGACGCCTCTATTTCGAGCCTTCTGCAGTGAATTTAATTGTTGCTCATATTCATACGCATTTAAAGCACGAGTATCATTGTTTTTTAGAAGATATTGAGATCGTTCAAATGGGCTCATATTAGATGTATTTGACCGAGTTTCATACATCTTCGCCGCATTTACATCACGCTGATTTAGACGATCTTGTTCTTGTTGCTTTGCTGACTCAAAGAAATCAACATGCTCACGACTTTTGATCTCATATTCAGGTATGTCATTTTTTAAGATTAAAAGTGATGGAGGCTTATTAAACAAATCATCAGCACTATACACAGAAACAGTCACAACTGAATTTATTAGAAATATTAATATTTTTTTCATTAAGTATACTCAATATAAAATAAATAAAGACAAGGATATATTTTATAATTTCTACACAATTCTTTCAAATTTAAACACTAAAGACCAACACATCAAGAATCTTGTCGGTAAGTAATTTTATCCATTCTATTGGTACAATACTTGTATTTCTCCTCTTTATTTTCAATACCGACCGTATGAACACATGAACAAAAAAGTAGTACTTTGTTATGCTCAATGTTGCTTGGTACATCTACCCCATAACATTTACTGTCAATTTCGCTTAGTCGGGGCGCCATAATCCATTTACCTGAGTAAAAGGGATAGCCGAGTCCCCCTATAACAATAATGATCAAGATAAGGATAGCAAGGTTAGTTTTAATATATTTCAGCATTTTTCATATTCTTGTTAAAAAACTTAGCTTTCAATGGCGTTTAGATAATAAATCAAAAAATTAATTTAAAAAACCACATAAATATCAATCAATTATATTTAAATCTAAGACGCTACGCAATCAAAAGATTAGAATTACTTCCAATGCAAGTCCTGTATTCACTATAATAGCCGTGCAGGAGCAAGGACTTCCCGATGGTTGTATTGATACTTCACAGGGTTCCTGCCGTTGGGTCAGTAATTTTACTCCCATTGACACAAGCGGTAATTAACAATTATTTAAATTGATTAAGATAAGCCCGTAGTCAATCGAAAGAACGAAGGACGCCACCGCAAAGGCTCACTATTTAGTGAGCCTTTATTTTTTTAATCCGCGTTGACTCTTATTCATTCTAAATATTTTGAATAAAGCATTCACGATCCAATTTTTATGATTTCAAATCCATTTACAATCTTCATTGTTTATTCTGCAATTGAACAAAATACAACCCAGAATATCATTTACATTTTATTTTGTTAAAACTCATATAGCAGTAATCAATATATAAATAAACCTTTAAAAAGAGTGAAATACTATAAAACAAGCAATTTAATGCACAATAAAAATCATCTTAATCAGTTGTTTTATATAGAATTATAATAAAGCTCTTGATATATAAGGCTTTTCCATATTATAAGGATAAATTATGGAGTAAACTTACACTCGTACCATACAGTTTCATTGAAATTTCATTAATAAACCTTATATTGGTATATACGTAGCGATCAAGCGCCATATGGATCTACTTCATACAGCATTGATTTATACTTTTTTGATTAGAGGAACACCTCATGAATAAGTTAATGGTTGCGGTTTTTGCTGGCTTAATAACCCTTACAGGTTTTAGTGTACAAGCTGCAACACCAGAACAAGAATGTAAAAAGTTACAGGATGACTCGAACCTGATCTATGCATCTAAAGGATTCTGTTTTAAAGACGCTGATGCTAAAGCGAAGTTTGGTAACGAAAATTGCCATACGACTAAGCCAAAGTTTTCTGATAAAGAACAACAACGTCTTGATGAAATCAAAGCTCGTCAAAAAGAGCTTAACTGCAAATAAGCAGCCAAATATCGTGTTTTAAACGCTCCAATTCACTCTCTGATCACGGAGAGTGAATGCTATTATTGAAAAAATAAGCCTATCTAAAGGATGAATCATGGCATACGATGACCAAAATATTTTTGCACGAATCCTTCGTGGTGAATTACCTGCAATCAAAATCTATGAAGATGATCAGGTTCTCGCGTTTATGGATATCATGCCCCAAGCAGATGGTCATGCTTTAGTGATTCCAAAGACACCAGCAGTTACCTTATTGGACCTCCCTGCCGATGCGGCTGCATATACCATCCAGATCGTGCAGAAAATTGCCAAAGCAATGGAAACTGCCTTAGATGCCAAAGGTATCGTACTTATGCAGCTTTCTGGTGCAGCAGCGGGACAAACCGTCCCTCATGTGCATTTCCATCTGATCCCTAGTTCAGTGCATGAACTTGGTCGCCATGCGGCAAAAATGGGTGATCAAGAAAAAATTACAGCACTCGCTGAAAAAATCAAAGCTGCACTTTAAGTTCTTATTTTTATAAAGACGGAGTTTTTACTCCGTTTTTTTTGTTTGCTAATTACATAAAAAACAATAAGAAATATAATTATTACTAAATATGAATCGTCATCAAACTGTCATTTTTCTTTCACTTCTCTGTCACAAAGTTTACCGATACTGCATACAAGTCAGTGAGCTATGTAACTTTATGTACATAAGCAAGCTCATAACAGTAACTAAGGCATCAGCCATTTACAAAAAGTGTTTTGGAGAAATCTCAATGAAAAAATTGCTTCTTGCTGCTACTGTAGCAACTTTAGCCATGAATGCAGCGCAAGCAGCACCAACATTGTATGGTAAGCTCAATGTGACTTTAGACCAAATTGATAATAATGGCTTTAAAGACGAAAGCGTAACTAAAGTAAACTCAAACGCTTCTCGTATCGGGGTGAAAGGCGAAGAAAAACTGACTGATAATCTTTCTGCAGTTTACTTGATTGAATGGCAATTTAATGCGGATGGTGATGGCGATCAATCATTCAGCAACCGTAACCGTTATGTCGGTATTAAATCTGAAGGTATTGGTACTTTAAAAGTCGGTCAGTTCGATTCTTACTTTAAGAATGCAGCAGGTAACAACCAAGATATTTTTAACGATCACAATGAGTTAGATATGACAGCTATCTTAGCTGGTGAAGATCGCTTAAAGAACGTAATTGGTTTTGAAACTGATAAGAAATTACTAGGTGGTTTAGCATTTAACATCATGTTCCAACAAGGTGAAGAATCTTCATCCGCTAACAGTGCCGCTAAAGGTAAAAAAGGCAGCCGCGATGGTTTCGGTGATGGTGTATCAACCTCTATCACTTATGAAAACAAAAACATTGGTTTAGCTGCAGCTGTTGCTGGTAACTTTGGCGTAGCGTCAAAATATAGCGCATATAGCTTAACTGATATTTATACTGATGCAATTCGTGTAACAGGTTCTTTAGACTTAGCACCTGCAGGTGTTGATGGCCTAGTGTTTGGTGCATTATGGCAAACTGCGCAACCAACTGATGATACTGTAACTACAAGTGCTGGCACACCTGCTGTTGTAACGTCTTATAAAGGCTTGCAAGAAGATGCTTATGGCTTAACAGCTGCGTATACAATTCCATCAACACCAATCAAGTTAAAAGCAGAATATATCTCTGCAACAACTGAATCTAATGGTCGTGATGATCGTAAACAAGACCTTTATGGTGTAGGTGCTGACTACCAAATCAACAAACAAACACGTTTCTACGGCATTGTAGGTCAACAAAAACGTGATTGGTTAGTGAAAGATGATAAGAAAACAACCATCGGTTTTGGTATGGAATATAACTTCTAATTTGAAGCTACCTCCTATCTTATAAGAAAAAGGGCGATCTTGATCAGCCCTTTTTCTTTTGTATTACACTGACAATACTTTGATATTTCCTAACTCGGGAGCTCCCATCAAAAAAAGCCTTTGATAATTTTACGGAAACTCTGAATAACAGGATCTTTAGTTCTGCCTCGTCTAAAAATAAGTGAAAATGGTGCTGTATAACCAAATGTTGCTGGAAGTAGTACTTTTAAGCGTTGTTGCTCCACCCAATATTGAGCAAAATGCTCTGGCAAATAACCAATATATTGCCCTGATAAAATAAGCACCAATTGCGCTTCCATCGAATCAACTGTAGCAAAAGAATGCTTAAATCCTTGTTTGGCCAATTCGGTATGACTCCAATAACCACGGCTGACCATTTTTTCACGCCGAATGATTTCTGCCGTTAGACCTTGCTGCTTATATAAGGGATGTGTGTCACTACAAAACAACCATTGCTGTTCTTTGTGCAAAGCTTGATACATCACGCCATTCATTTTAAGAAAAAAAGATCCAATCGCAACATCAAAACGATTTTCCAAAATCCCCATCTGTAACTCATAGGGAGATTGCACCTGCAATTTAATATAAATATTTGGATTCTGTTCTGAAAACTGTTGGATGATTTGATCTAAAGGAATATTTCGATCTGTCACCATCGAATCCAGCATTCCTATTTTAATGGTACCCGTCAGTTCGCCTTTGATCTGTGCAGTGTGTCTAGAAAAATTTTCTAACTCATTGAGTATGCGCTTGGCTTCCTGAAAAAACATTTCACCTTTTTGAGTTATTGCAAAACCACCACGTCCACGTTCACATAACTTGAAGCCGACCATATGTTCCAATTGATTCATATAGGTACTAATTGCCGAGGTTGATAGGTTGAGCTCTTGTTGGGCATTTGCAAACCCTTGATTCTTTACAATACTGACAAAAATTCGAACTAACTTGATATCCATATGCGTCATGGCTTTTATCCCAATTTTCCCTCTGCCTCACTTCATCTTAAAACATTCTTGTAAAACTTAGTTTAGAAAAATCAAAACTAAGTTTTTAAAAAATAGGATTTAACCCTATTCCGAGCTGATCAATAAATAAGAAAAAGGAGAAGCAAATGAACAAGCGCTTAAATCAACCGCTCGGTGGTAATGAAATGCCGCGTTTTGGTGGCATTGCCTCAATGTTACGCCTACCAGTTGTCGATAATGATGCAGGTTTGGCCGAACTGGATGCGGCTTTTATCGGGATTCCTCTAGATATAGGTACATCTTTACGCTCTGGTACGCGTTTTGGCCCTCGGCAAATTCGTGCTGAATCGGTCATGATTCGCCCATATAACATGGCAACTGGCGCAGCACCATTTGATTCACTCAATGTGGCTGATATTGGTGATGTCCCGATCAACACCTTTAATTTGACAGAAGCAGTGCGCATTATCGAAGAACATTACGATCGCGTACTGGCCCATCCGATTATTCCGCTCACGATTGGTGGTGATCACACGCTGACCCTTCCAATCCTGCGTGCGATTCATAAAAAACATGGGCCTGTTGGTTTGGTTCATATCGATGCGCATGCAGACGTCAATGATGAGATGTTTGGTGAAAAAGTTGCACATGGCACCACTTTTCGACGGGCTGCCGAAGAAGGACTACTTGATTGTCAGCGCGTTGTGCAAATTGGTTTACGGGCTCAAGGCTATAGTGCAGATGACTTCAATTGGAGTCGACGACAAGGCTTTCGCGTGGTTCAAGCAGAAGAATGCTGGCATAAATCACTCGCACCCTTAATGGAGGAAGTAAGAGCACAAGTTGCTGGAGGTCCTGTCTATTTATCTTTTGATATTGATGGGATTGATCCTGCTTGGGCACCAGGTACAGGAACCCCTGAAATTGGTGGCTTGACCACGATTCAAGCCATGGAAATTATTCGTGGCTGTCAAGGATTGGATCTAATCGGCTGTGATTTGGTCGAAGTCTCTCCACCTTACGACACGACAGGCAATACCTCATTACTTGGTGCGAATCTGCTGTATGAAATGCTATGCGTACTCCCTGGAGTGAAGATACGCAAATAATTTCCCGCGATAAAACAAGAAAAACATATGGATAAATATAGGTCGATAAGGAATGAAAAAAGATCAATCAAAACGGGCTGCTGCCGCAGCCTTCGTGGGTACAACTATTGAGTTTTATGACTTTTATGTTTATGCCACAGCTGCAGCTCTCGTGCTCGGCTTGGTATTTTTCCCTGAAACCGATCCAGTCACTGGAACTTTAGCGGCTTTTGCAACCTTTGCTGTCGGTTTTATTGCCAGACCGATTGCTGCTGTTATTTTCGGACATTTAGGCGATAAATTAGGCCGCAAAAAAATGTTGTTATTTACCATGCTGCTGATGGGGATTGCCACCACTGGAATCGGCTTGATTCCTAGTTATGCGCATATCGGAATTTGGGCACCTGTTCTACTGATTGTGCTGCGCTTTCTGCAAGGATTATCGGTCGGTGGTGAATGGGGTGGCGCAGTGCTCATGGCCAGTGAACATGCTCCTGCCCATAAAAAAACTTTTTTCGCCTCTTTTGCGCAAATGGGCAGCCCAGCAGGTTTAATTCTGTGCCTTTTGGTCTTTAAGGGTATTACGTCTTTGGATGAACAAGCCTTACTGAGCTGGGGCTGGCGTGTGCCCTTTTTACTCAGCTTTGTATTTATGCTCATTGGTCTAGCCATCCGTCTAGGTGTAGAAGAATCCCCTGAATTTAAACAGATGCAAGCCAAACAAGAAATAGCCAAATATCCAGTAAAAGAGTTGCTTAAAAACTATTGGCCTCAAGTGGTTTTTGCTGGACTGGCGATTACCATTGGGACAGCGGGTTTCTTTTTCACCAATACCTTCATGATTAGCTATGTCACCCAATATATGGGGATCAGCCGCCCCACGATTTTAGATGCTTTGTTTTGGGTCACCCTATTTGAATTTTTAGCCATGCCAATTGCAGCTTGGTATGCCAGTAAAGTGGGGACACATCGTTTTCTGTTCTGGGCTGCAATCCTCTGCATCGCCATTCCATATCCAATGTTTATGCTGGTGAGTACCCAAAATATCTATTACATCGTGTTGGGGATTACGCTTGCGGTCATTGCGCTGTCTTCTTTATATGCCGTTGTCGCTGGCTTTATGGCGGAAGCTTTTCCTGCACATGTCCGTTATTCAGGGATTTCCATTTCCTATCAAATGATTGCGGCAATCACCAGTGGAACCACACCCATCATTGGCACTTTGTTGGCTCAACATTATGCAGGCCAATGGCTACCTTTGGCGTTCTTATTTAGTTTTCTCTCGCTGCTGTCCCTCATTGGCATTTGTGGCATTACCCGATTAAGACAAAAGCAACTTTCTCAGGAACAGGCTGAACAAAAGCACATCAGCCCCCAACAAGCCGCTTAATGGATGAGCAAACAAGCAAACCTGAACCTGATAAATGGATATTAAGAGTAGCGCATTATGCATAGAGATCGTTCTAAACAGATTACAACAATCGAAAGTTATGGTATCGAAGAAATACCTGCACATGCCCGTACAGCAAGCCCTTTTGATCTATTTCGTTTAAGTTTTGGTGGCGCCAATACCTTTTCGACCTGTGTCTTAGGCAGCTTCCCGATTGTATTTGGCCTTTCTTTTCAAGCTGGATTCTGGGCAATCTTGTGTGGGGTTATCTTGGGGGCCTGCATCTTAGCGCCAATGGGAATTTTTGGTGCACGTACAGGAACCAATAACGCCGTGGCTTCTGCTGCCCATTTTGGTGTGCGTGGCAGAGTTGTCGGCTCATTTTTATCCTTACTCACTGCCATCGCATTTTTTTCGCTCTCCGTGTGGAGTTCTGGCGATGCACTGATTGGTGCAACCCAACGCCTATTTGACAGTTCTTATCAAAGTAACTGGCTATATGGATTGGTCTATAGTGGCTTTGCCTTATTGGTGCTTACGATTTGTATCTATGGCTTTCGCTTTATGCTACTGGTGAACCGAGTGGCCGTGATTGCATCAAGTCTATTATTCTTTTTAGGTCTGTTTGCTTTTTCCAAGCAATTTGATTCAACTTACGCAGGACAAATTCAACTCGGACAAGCTGGATTTTGGGCAGCTTTCACAGGTGCAGTCTTGATTGCATTCAGTAACCCAATTTCCTTTGGTACTTTCTTAGGGGGCTGGTCGCGCTATATTCCGAAAGAAACAGCCTCCCATAAAATCATGGCAGCCGTATTTGCTTCACAGCTTGCAACCTTAATTCCCTTTCTGTTTGGTCTAGTCACCGCCAGCATTGTTGCTCGTAGTGCTCCCATGTTTATTGAACAAAATAATTACATCGCAGGACTGATTCAAATTGCGCCAGCTTGGTACTTTATTCCATTGTGTTTAATTGCACTGATTGGTGGTTTATCTACTGGAACTACAGCCTTGTACGGTACGGGTTTGGACATGTCGAGTCTTTTTCCAAAATCACTCACACGTGTTAAAGCCACGATCTGGGTTGGCCTATTGTCCATCCTGTTTATTTTTCTAGGTCGTTTTGCAGCGAATCTAACCCAAAGCGTCATGACTTTTGCCACTCTAATTGTGGTGTGTACCAGTCCATGGATCATCATTATGATTATCGGATTTATCACACGGAAAGGTTACTATAAAAATGATGATTTACAGGTGTTTGCAAATGGCCTAAAGGGTGGCATTTACTGGTTTCACCATGGCTGGAATTGGCGTGGCATCATCGCATGGATACCCAGTGCGGTTATCGGTTTATGCTTTGTGCATTTACCAGATCAGTTCATTGGTATTTGGGGACATTTATTCAACGGTCTTGATTTGAGTTTACCGATCAGTATTACACTTGCAGCACTGCTTTATATTTCACTGCTCAAACTGTTCCCTGAGCCAAGTAATGTATACAAAGCAACATCTAGCGCGAAAAAGGCCAAGCAGCAATGTAATCGATCATTGCTGTCAGAATAGCAATGATGTAGATATATAACTTAGAAAAAAGCCTGCTCAAGAGAACAGGCTTTTTCCGCATCGATTTTTTTACTTTTTAAGGAAACCACTCACCAAATTCAACACTTGCTGAATATCTTGGTTGGCTTCTTGTGGATTGGTACTGCTACCTTGTGGTGTTAAAGAATCAATCACTTGCGGTAATACTGAAGCAATTGCACCATAGATGGCTTGTTTCGGTGCTTGAGTTTGTTGTGCAACTTGTTCTACATCTTGGTCATCAAATAAACTTTGAATATTTTGCTCTGGCACATCTTGTGCATTTTGTTGCTGTGGATCTACCCAACTTTGCACTTGATTCGATAAACCAGCATTTTTTAGTTTATCCAATGCACCTTGTAAACCGCCTTGTTTTTGAATCCAAGCTAACACCAATGGTAAAACTGCAATCAATAAAGTTTGTGCGGTATTACCGCCAGCTGCATTACTTTGGGTTGAAGTATTTCCACCACCCAATTGCCCTAAAACTGAACCCAAGATACCGCCCAAACCACCTTGCTGGCTTTGGGTATTTTGCTGTTGCCCACCAAGTTGACCTAAAACAGAACCTAAAATTCCACCTAAACCACCTGCTTGGCCTGATTGTTGCTGACCGCCTAAAGCTTGCTTTGCTAAAATTTCAACAATGTTGGTTAAATCAGTCATGACTTAAACTTTCCTTTGGAATTATTTATCCAAAAAGCATACGCTGCTTTGAAAGCACAAAACAAAGTTAAATTGTTAAATTTTGCAAGAACTTGCAACTCTTTCCAGCCTGATTATTTTACCAGCGGAATTTATTCCAATTCTCAGGATTCGCCCAGAACTTGGAGTTAAACCAGTCAGGTACATGCTTATAAGTCAAAATATTAAATTGCCATAAAGCAAAATCACTGCCGTGTGTGGTTTTATCAATCAATTGAGTAAAGCCAAGCGAACGCAATAACTTTTCATCGCCCAGTTTACTGACCACGACAATTCGTTTGGCCATCAGGTCACGTAACTTCACCAACAGCTGTGATTTTTGCGTTTCGGTGATATTTTGCATTTCTTCTGTATCAAATAATACAAAACCTAAATCATAACGCTGCGTAAATGGCAGACTTAAAAAGTCAGTTACGCTAAAATAATGCCATTGAATTGAAGCATTTTGGTCAATCTGCTGACCTATACAAAGTGCAGTATGAATGGGCTGTTCTTGAGATAAATCGTCTAGCATAGAAGTGATGACATTTTGTTCAGCCATAACTGCAACCCTTGATTGAAAAGATGAGAGTTTATTAATGGAACTACAAGGCATTTGTCATAAAATGCATGCAGCGCTCAAAACGCATAGTGTAACTGATCAATCAACAAGCAAGGCAAATGTTGAATATAAATTTATATTAGATCGTTCAGAAACTGACCTTCCTTTTGTTTTAGGTCAAGAAATTGAGATCGAATGGACTGGCAATATCTTTTGTACCTCTTGTGGCGCAAAAACACCGAAGTCTTATTCGCAGGGTCATTGTTTTAAATGTTTTAAAACCAAGGCCGAATGTGACCTGTGTATCATGAAACCTGAAACCTGCCATTATCACTTGGGAACCTGTCGTGAAGACCAGTTCGCACATGATGTTTGTTTCCAGCCACATATTGTGTATTTGGCCAATTCAAGTGCCTTAAAGATCGGGATTACCCGTATCGTCAATATGCCAACCCGTTGGTTAGATCAAGGGGCAACCCAAGCTTTACCCATTATGAAAGTCGGTTCACGTCGTTTGTCTGGGCATTTGGAAACGTTAATTGGGACACAAATCGCAGATAAAACCGACTGGCGCAAATTGCTGAAAGGTGAAGCTGAACCTTTAAATCTGCTCGAGCAACGTGATCAAATTCTTGAAGAATTCGCTCCGAAAATTCAAAGCATACGTGAAGAATTCAATCAGAACCTTGAATTTAACGAAAGCTTGGAATTCTTGGAAGATGAAACGCCACGTGAATTTATCTATCCCGTTGAGCATTATCCTGAAAAGATTAAATCGCTGAATTTGGATAAAACGCCTAAAATTCGTGGTGTATTACAAGGGATCAAAGGCCAATACTTATTATTTGATATTGGTGTAATCAATATCCGTAAATATACTGGTTACGAATTGATTCTTCGTGCTTAAACAATTCCAGAAAAAAGGTGGCTTAATTGCCACCTTTTTATTTAGCCTGCATTCAGACAATTGAGAATCGCCTGTACTGGATCTTCGGTATTACCCGAGATCAACTGTTTATGCATGCTCAAATGTTGCATCATTTGGATATGCGCCGTTTCATGATCCATTAATTTTTCAATTTCAGTGGCTAAATGTTGAGGCGTTGCATCGGCCTGAATCAATTCCTCAATCACTTTTTTA
This sequence comes from Acinetobacter sp. Ac_3412, assembly GCF_013072675.1. Taxonomy (NCBI): domain Bacteria; kingdom Pseudomonadati; phylum Pseudomonadota; class Gammaproteobacteria; order Moraxellales; family Moraxellaceae; genus Acinetobacter; species Acinetobacter sp. Ac_3412. The sequence goes on from NZ_LXUJ01000007.1 coordinate 666,515, forward strand.
CCAGCAATAATATTTGGTAATGAATAGTACGGAATTTTGACCATGAACTTCGCAATCAGATAGGTCAACCAATTCAACTTATAAAAAGTCACCATTGGACGATGCAATAACATTGCTTCAAGAGTCGCCGTACCAGAAGCCAAAGCCACAATATCACTGGCATTCATCACCATACGGCCAATTTTTGACTCGGCATCGCTATTTTCCAGAACATGAATTTTAGATTCCAGGCTGGTATCTAGATTTTGAATGCCCTGTTCAATCTGATGCTTGCGCGCATCATTAATTGCGGGGATTAAAAACTCCAGATCAGGATGCTTCCGATGAAGAATTTCAGCAGCACCCGTGAGCAGTGGCAGCAATCGTTCAATTTCACCACGGCGACTTCCTGGTAATAAAGCAATATGGGTTTTATGTGCTGACAAGCCCAATTGATGCTTGGCTTCAGTAATCGGATTTTTTAAAGGTAATTGTTTTGCCAATGGATGCCCAACAAAGGCCGCGGCAACCTCATAATTTTCATAAAAGGTTTTTTCAAATGGAAATAAACACAGAACCAAATCGATACTGCGTTTAATACCATGAACGCGACCTTGACGCCATGCCCACACCGATGGGCTGACATATTGCACGGTTTTTATCGGTAACTGTTTTTCTTTAATGGTTTTAGAGAGACGTAAATTAAAATCGGGTGCATCAATACCAATGAAGATATCAACGGGATGCTCTGTCCAGCGTTCAACTAAACCGTCACGCACAGCAAACAGTTTTTTTAAATCTTTAAGGACTTCAACAATTCCCATCACTGAAAGAATTTCCATCGGATAATAACTGTGAAATCCTTCAGCAATCATTTGTGGACCACCAATACCCTCAAATTCAGCATCGATGCCTTGTTCGCGAAAACTGCGCATGAGTTTCACTCCTAGAGTATCTCCAGAAACTTCCCCCACCACGATACCAATTTTTAGTTTTTGCTTTAACAAGACCCACGCCCCACAGAAATGTTTAAATGATTCTAACAGAATGATTTTACATCGAATCACCCTGAACCGTGCAAATTGTTCATGATTGGTGAACATTAGTTCTGATCTAAGATGACATTTATTATTTAAAATACAATCTAGATTTACGATGAATGAAGAATTGATTGAGATTCCGCTAAGATTTAATATAAACAAGAATCATTTCCATATGTGATTTATTTCTCCCTTCTTTTGCTTCAAGACCCTTTATGGCTAAATCTGCATCTATTTCGCTTGTCTACCGACTGAGCATTTTTTATCGCTTTGTGCTGAGCTTTGTTCTTGGCTATGTGTGCATGATGTATTTGAGCCTTGGACTCGGTTCATTGTTTAGCCATCTATTAGACAAGGCAGAGGCAATCTATCTTGCGGCATTTATTTCAATTCTATTTTATCTAGCCTTTATCATTTTGAGTTTTTGCGCACATTCACTGTGGAAACTCAGCTTGACTAGTCTGGTTTTGACAGGCGCTTTGTTTGGCTTATCTGTGGGTTTAAATTAAAAATGCAAAATAAAGGCGTTCGCCAATCAATGGCATGGTTGCATGCGTGGACAGGCTTAATTTTTGGCTGGCTTTTATTTGCCATTTTCCTAATGGGTACCAGTTCCTATTATCGCCATCAGATTAATCTATGGATGCAACCACAGCTGGCGCAATATCAAGTTAATCAAGATACTGCTATTCATACAGCAACGGATTATTTAGCTAAAAATGCGACTGATGCCAAATCTTGGTATCTCAATATTGCCAATCATGAAGAACCGGTCAATAAAATGTATTGGCAACAAGCCAGCGGTGGCTATGAAAGTCGTAGCTTAGATGCCAATACGGGGCAAGAGCTAAAACTCTCAGCGACTCAAGGCGGAGATTTCTTTTATAACTTTCATTTTCAGCTTTATGGTGTTCCCATCATGGTCGGACGGCTGATTGCCTGTCTCGCTGCCTTTATTATGCTGATTGCTTTGGTCTCTGGGATTATCACGCATAAGAAGATCTTTACCGATTTCTTTACCCTCAGAACCTTTAAATCGCAACGCTCATGGTTGGACTTCCATAATGTCTCCTCTGTACTGGCCTTGCCCTTTTTCCTGACCATTACTTTTACAGGATTGGCGATTTTCTTCTATCTGTACTTGCCTTGGGGCATGCAAAAGCTTTATCCAGAGAACCCTTTTCAATATTTTACTGAAATCAGAACTACTGAAAAAAGCACAACGCATCAAGCTGAACCTAAAAAAGCAGAAATGTTGCCGATTGGCAGCTTATTAGAAAAAGTAAAACAACAATGGGGAGATCAAGCCTTAGCATCGATTGAGGTCAAAAACCCAAATACAGACCACGCCATCATTACCTTTAAGCAATTAGAAGATCGTTCGATTACCTTAAATCAGGCACAAATCACCTTTGATGGACAGGGCAATATATTAGCTAATACCCGAAATGAAAGTGCTGTTGCGACCTTAAATGCGGGTGTTTATGGCCTACATATGGCGACTTTTGCTCAACCGATACTGCGCTTCGCTTTCTTTTGTTCGGGAATTCTAGGTTGCTTAATGATTGCGTCTGGCCTATTGCTCTGGAGCTTAAAACGTCAGATTCAAAACAAATCTGATCAATTCCACTTTGGCTATTATTTGGTGGATCGTTTAAATGTTGCAGCCTTTGTCGGCCTTCCTACGGCAATGCTCGGCTATCTATTCGCCAATCGATTGGTCCATATCACTGAAACTACACCCAACTATGAAATTTATACATTTTTCTGCGTGTGGGGACTGAGTTTTATCATCGCTTTATTGACGAAAAAACAATATTTATGGAAGTCACAGATCTGCATTTTCGGCTTGATTGCTTTGGTTCTACCTGTCTATAACTTGGTATATTTGATTCAACATCAGTTAATAACTGATTTACACAGCTATTGGATATTCTTGCGAATTGATTTGTTCCTGCTGGTCTGTGCCCTATTTGCTGCGTTTATTTTTAGAAATATCCAGCCGATTCAAGCGAAATCCGTTCAAAAAATTAAAACTAAGTTAGCGAAACAACTGGAGGTCAACGCATGATTCTGTTGAGCCTTGTATTGACCTTAATCGGGATGTTGTTGCTGTATAAATGTAGCGTCAAGCAAATCAGTAAAGCTAAGCAACAGGTTTTCATTCGCTATCAAACACACCTGAGGGTCTTAGCTTATCTCTGTTTTTTAATTTCAGGTAGTTTACTCTGCCTCACTTTTGGCAGTTCAATTGGCTTTATCAGTTGGTGGATCTTCGCCACACCCGTGACCTTTGTGTTGGTATTATCTGTGAATGAGCTGAAGCCTACAAAGAAATAAAGATGCAACGTCTCAAAGGCTAAATTTTATCTATGTCATTAATGCGAGTTAACGTCGAGATATAGACTCGTCAGCCAATACTTTTAATTCGGATGCGTCTATAAGTAACTTACGTAGCAAATCTAGAATTGGATCAGCTTCTATTATTTCGCCTTTAATTTGTGCAATCTGTACAGAATGCCACTCCGTTGAAAGTTCCTCATCTTCAAACTCACAAGAACATACGATGAGATAACTTCTACCAACGACGTTAAGCACAAAGTCCCATCCATGATCTTCAGCATAAATATCTTTGCAGGAAATTTGTTGTAGAATTAACCTTTCACGCAGCCAAACTGCGAATTCATCCCCTCCTATGAGTTCATTAATCGCATCAGGACGGGGTGCCACACCTTTAAAAATATCTGTTTCGATCTCAAATAGATGATGGAAATACATAAATTAACGCTCTTTATATACTTATTGTATGATTGCTTAACATCGGTGACCTAAGCTCTATTAAGGAATTATGAATAACTAAGCGACATTCCCTTTGTTCAATAATTTTAGTCTAGTCATGTATAAAAACAATTTTTATATTTTATTTAATTGATTCGCACCTTTTGAAAAAACGACTTATCTTTAAATATATTCATACAAAACAAAAACTTGATTAAACAATCCTAAATTAATCTACATTTTCCATTTTATTTTTTTGGCATCATCCGTTAACAATTAAGTTCTTATTTATTAGTTTTATTTTGATAGACCTGCATGATGAACACAGACTAAAAAGCTTAATCACTTTCTTTATATTTTTCGCAACAGCTATCCTCGACTCCTCAAGGATAGCTTTATTACTTAAAAATTAATGCCCGTGATGGCTATGGTCTTCCTGAGCAGCCGTTTTATCTTTGTCATCACAACATTTCATCTTTTTTTCACAGCACTCTTTTTTATTAGCAGCCTCTTTTTCCTTACAACAATCACTTGCAGCAAAAGCAGGTACAGTCGTGGCCAATAAGAGTGTTGAAAGCAATACGGTTTTAATATTAAACATCATCATGTCCTTGAAATAAAAATAAAAAATTTGAATTTATAAAAACAGGACATGATTTGGAGGACGATAAGGTAACTGATAAATGCCTAAAGTCAGTTGATCTAGATAAGCTGAATTTGCTGTTTTAATGGATTGTATGCTTCGTTCAATGGAATGATGGCTGTGTTCAAATGTTGCAGCAACACAGCACAGACTCTTTTGACAGTGTGATGTATCCATTTTGCCACTGTCCATACGGTCATGCTTCGTCATCGGAGACATTCCACAATCCGACATTGCAGCATGATTTGTCATGACGTGCTCTACGACAGGTTGATTTACTTCAGACACAGCCATTGCATAGCTATTGGTGATAAAACACATAGCAATCAGCAATGAAATGAGGCTTCGAATAAAGATAGACATAGAGCGAAATGATCAAACATACAATCCGTGTATGAATCTCAAAATAAACCAATCACAGTTCATAAAGCAAGCTGATCTGAATAAAGATGATGTAAAAAGCTAGAAATTTAGCTTTCTTTAGCTTTTTTTTGCATAAGCAAATCATTATTCATCACAACGAGTTATCTAAAAAAAGCATAAGATATGCTGATTTTTGCATAATTAGGCATATTGTCGATGTTTGGTCCTATAGAATTTATTATGGCTGGGGTATTGGTTGGCTTCTGTGTCGGTATCACAGGTGTCGGTGGTGGTTCATTGATGACCCCAATCCTGATTAGCCTATTTAAGATCGAACCGCATATTGCCATTGGTACTGATCTACTTTATGCCTCAATCTCAAAATTCTGTGGCTCAGTGGTTCATGCCAAAAAACTGAATATTGTCTGGCCAATTGTACTTTGGCTGTCTTTGGGAAGTATTCCTGCCTCTTTTGTAACCTCTTGGGTACTTGAACATTATCTCAGTCAGTCCACCCATTATAAAGCGGTATTGACCATGGTCTTGGGCTTTATGCTGACCTTGACCGGTATCTCAATTGTGTTCCGTGCGCAAATTGAAAAGTTCTTTGACAAATTCCGTAACCGTGAACAAGCGGATATGGAAAGTGAACAGCATGCATTGCAACACAAACGTCATTACATTGTGATTATGGGTATTGTGCTCGGTATCTTTGTAACCTTGTCTTCTGTGGGTGCAGGTGCCTTCGGTATCATGGCCTTAGTCCTAATGTTCCCGAATCTTCCTATGATTCGTATCATTGGTTCAGACGTAGTACATGCGGTATTACTGACAGCAGTTGCTGGCCTAAGCCATATGTCTTCCGGTAATGTCGACTTTACCCTGTTAATGTGGTTGTTGGTGGGTTCAATTCCAGCCATTATTGTCGGTACACTCATCAGCTCACGTATGCCAGAACGTCTGATCCGTAAAGTTCTAGGCATTACCCTATTTGCTTTGGGTGTGAACTTCATGGTGAACCCAATTAAGGCGAAACCAAAGCCAGTTGAAACACATCAAGCGATTGTGATTCAGCAAACAAAGCACGTAACAACAACTGTTTAAGCGTTACAATGCCGATTATTTCTACATAAATTATGCTTTTCGCTAGTTAATCAATCGGCATTTCATGCTATATTCGTAGACAAAATAACCTTTTCTTTCGATTGAATTTGTGACAGCAATGAATACTCTACAGTCAAATCCAGTTTCTCAGCCAGATATCGACGACGTTAATATTAAAAGCATTCAAACTTTGATTACCCCAGCAGAACTGAAAGCTGACCTCCCTTTATCTGATGCTGCTTCTCAAACTGTGTTACAAGGACGTGCAACTGTACGTAACATTTTAGATGGCAACGACAAACGCTTGTTTGTCGTGATTGGCCCTTGTTCGATTCACGATCCTAAAGCTGCACATGAATATGCTGATCGCCTCAAGGTTCTCAGCGAAAAAGTAAAAGACACCTTATATCTAGTCATGCGTGTTTATTTTGAAAAACCACGTACTACAGTTGGTTGGAAAGGTTTAATCAACGACCCTGATATGAATGACTCTTTCAATATTGAAAAAGGTTTGCATATCGGTCGTGGATTACTAATTGATTTGAATGAAAAAGGTTTGCCATGTGCCACTGAGGCACTTGATCCAAACTCACCACAATACTATCAAGATTTGATTTCATGGTCTGCAATTGGTGCACGTACTACGGAAAGCCAAACCCACCGTGAAATGTCATCAGGCTTATCTTCTCCTGTTGGCTTTAAAAACGGTACCGATGGTGGTTTAACCGTTGCGACCAATGCGATGCAATCTGTTAAACATGGTCACAGCTTCTTGGGCCTGAATGAAAGCGGTCAAGTTGCGATTATCAATACCAAAGGTAACCCATACGCACACGTGGTATTACGTGGTGGTAATGGCAAGCCTAACTATGATGCAACTTCAGTTGCAGAAGCGGAAGCAGCTTTGGCAAAAGCTAAAGTCAGCAACAAGATCATGATTGATACCAGTCATGCCAACTCAAACAAAGACCCGTACTTACAACCTTTGGTTTTGAAAAACATCACGGAACAAATCCTTGATGGTAACAAATCAATCGTTGGAATTATGGTTGAGAGTCACTTAAAAGGTGGTCGTCAGGATATTCCTGAAAACCTATGTGATCTTGAATACGGTAAATCAGTAACTGATGGCTGTATCGATTGGGAAACTACTGAAAAAGCATTGCTCGAAATGCATGAAGCATTGAAAGACGTCTTACCAACACGTTAATTCGATCTTTTAACTGCAATGAATACAGGCTCTTGTGAGCCTGTTTTTTTGTTCATCAATTCAGCTAGCTTGCACAAACGTACAATACAGCCCATAGCACTTTGCCCTATTTTGATCATCCTTTGTTATTGATTCATTTAGGTTGGTCATGGAAATTTTTCTTTATACCTTAAGTGTGATGTACAGCCCTGGTCCTGTGAACTTTATGGGATTAAATGCTGGGCTAACAGGACAGTTCTCCCGAACATTGGGCTTTTTTGCTGGTGTGGGTTGTTCCATGCTGATGCTATTTGTTGTATTTGGTTATGCCGGTGCAGCATTGATTCCCCATGCGTATTTGCATTTTATTGCCTTGATCGGGGCGCTTTATACCTTTTATATCGCCTATAAAATGATGACAGCGCATACCGAATTAAAAACAGATCAAACCCAACATAAAAGCCTCAACTTTTGGAATGGTTTCTGGATTCAAAGCCTGAATCCGAAAGCGATTTTGGTGATTTTACCTGTGACCACCATTATGTACCCTGCTGCACATATCACTGGCAGCTTGATTCTGATTGTTTCATTACTCATTTCTCTCGGTGCAGCGGGTGCTCCATTGCTTTATTCATTGGCTGGATCAGTAATTGGCAAAAAATTGAGTAATCCAATTTGGCTCAATCATCTAAATAAAATACTGGGTATCTTCTTAATTATTTCAGGTCTATTTATGTTGAGTGATTTCGTAAAAGCTATGCATCTTATTTAAAGCATTTTTAGTCGCAAGCACAGCTTATTGCTGATGTGTATAAATCTCTTTCCATCTTGCTGGGGTAATTCCAAAAGCTTTGCTAAAATGCCGAGTCATATGGCTTTGGTCAAAAAAACCAGCAATGATGGCGGCCTGCGTCAGCGACTCTCCATACATCAAACACCTTTTCACGATATCTAGCCGACGCATGGTCATATAACGATGCGGGCTAGTGCCAAATAGCAGTCTAAAATCACGAGAAAGACTCCAACGATCACGTTGGATATTCTGTTCTAAATCATCCAGACTGATGTTCTGATCCAGTGAAGCGTGAATAAACTCTCTGGCTCGCTCTGCCGCAATATAATCATAGCGTTGCCGCGAGCGTACAGGCTGACCTGCAACTTCATACAAGGTTGTCGCCAAATCATACAAAGCATCTTCTTCTTCTAAAAGATCCAATGGGTCCTGCATATTTTGCAAAAGTGTATGGGTAACACGATAAAGCCGTGGATCATCACTCAGTCCATGTTTGAAAAAAGGCAGCGGCTTGCCTTTCATGATCTTTTGAATCAATGCAGGTTCAACGTACATCATTCTGTAGTGAAAGCCGTCTTGAGTCCCCGCACTGCCATCATGTTTTTCATCTGGATGCAATACCATGGTCATGCCATGCTGACTATGTCGGACTTCACCACGATAATGAAAACTTTGTACACCAGACAGGGTTCGACCAATCGCAAAGGTATCATGTTGGTGTGGTTCATATGCATGATCAGAAAAGAAAGCTTCAATCCTTTCCAAGCGATCGCTCTCAGAAGCCCGAACAATCCAATCGGAATGATTTGCCATTTTTGACATGCCGATCTGCCTATAAATTATTGAATTCAGCAGTCTCAGAATACCTTAATTTTGCTTTGATCTATAAGTCATTTTTTGATTATACTGCTGCCACATTTCTCCTACGACGTATCGCTGATATGAAGTCCAGTTTTCGTCAACATTTGCTTAAGTGGCGTGCCTATTTTGGCGCGATTACTTTGCTATGTTTACTCTGGCATATCTTCCTACCAACGATGGTTCATACAGGCGTCGTACCTGCACTTTATGCAATGCCAAGCCATTGCCAAGTCACAGAAATTCAAAATGTCTCGTTGATGTCACAGACACATTCAGGTCATCATCAACATAGCATGCACGACATGCATCACGGACCGCAGCTACAGCATGCCAAACATGCCCAGCTCAGTGAATATGCACAACAAGTATATGCACTGGCGGGCCAAATCATGAAGCATTGTCCTTTATGCTCACATGGTTTAGATGCCGCTGCGATCGTCCCGCTGATTGCATTCATTATTATATTTCTACTGGCTTGGTTCAGTCGCGTTCGCTGCCTGTGCCATACGTGGACAGAAGATCTGCACATCGCCCGCATCTTCTATATTTTTCCAATCAAACAAGCCCCGCCACTGGCTTTATAAATCGCAAATTTTACTTCGTGCCCCGTAAATAACGGTGGTGCGTCCTTAGTTATTGCTTTTATAGAGTTCAAAATGAATACTCAATTCCGTTTGTCTGTATTAACGGCTGCGTGCCTGTCTGTTGGCTATAGTTCTGCTACTTTTGCTGAAACTGCACCGTCTGATACCACCAAAACCTTAGCCACCATTGTTGTCACCGCAAGTCGTGAAGGTGAATCGATTAATAATACCCCTGCTGCGATCAGTAAAATGAATAGCAAGGACATTGAAGATAAACATGCAACCTTTATTGGACAGGTGCTGAATCAAACCCCAGGTGTGTTGATGAATGACTTGGGCAATGAACAGCATATGATGTCTATTCGCCAGCCGATTACCACAGCAGCCGTTTATCAATATTTAGAAGATGGTGTTTCGATTCGTCCCGTGGGTGTGTTTAACCACAATGCCTTATATGAAGTGAATTTGGCGGGCATTGATAGCATCGAAATTTTACGCGGTCCTGCCAGTAGCTTATATGGCAGCAATGCGATTGGTGGAACCATTAATTTCCTCACCAAAGCACCGAGTACTACACCCACAGCCGACCTTGGCATCAGTGCCAGTTCTGAAGGATATCGCCGTGTCGATGTCGGTGCATCGAATAGCTTTGATAGCGCATGGGGCGAGCATGGGTTAAGGCTTTCAGCCTATGCCAGTGATCGTGGTGATAGCTGGCAAGACCATGCTGAAAGCAATAAACAGAGTGTGACACTCAGACATGACTGGCATATCTCTGATGCCACCCAAATCAAAAATGTCCTCAGCTATAACCATTTAAAAGCGGATATGACCGGTAGCTTAAATCTGGATGATTATCGCAAACGTCCTGGATACAGCTACCAAACTTTTACCTATCGTGAAGTTGATGCCACACGGCTTTCTTCTCAAATTAGCCATCAATGGAATGATCAGCAACAAAGCCAAGTCACCTTATATTATCGTGACAATACCACCGAGCAAAACCCAAGTTATAACATCCGTACTGATGTTAAAAATGGCAAGCCAACTGGCACTTATAGCGGACAAACCACCTATAATGCGTTTCAGTCCTATGGCTTAAATGCTCAGCATTCAGCGACATTTGATCAGGTCAAACTGATTGTTGGGGCGATGGCTGACCATTCTCCCAACCAAGCCAGAACCAATGATATTCAGGTGTTCCGAGACCCGAATACCTTGGTATATACCGGTTATCAACAACGCCAGCGCTTACGCGACTTTAATGTAGACGTCAATAACCAAGCCCTCTATGCGCAAGCCAATTGGCAAGTGTTACCAACTTTAAATTTAGTTGGTGGTGCACGCTATGACTGGATCAGTTATGACTATGAAAATAAATTAATTCCATCAAAAACCACAGGCGCACCGAATGAGAAACGTGATTTTCATAAAGCCAGCCCGCAAATCGGTTTTGTCTGGAACATCACGCCAGCAATTGATCTTTATAGCAATTGGTCACAGGGTTTTGTACCGCCAGAGGTGAGCAGTTTATACGGGGCGAATCTGGTGACACCAGACTTGAAAGAAGCCACATTTAATAATATCGATGCAGGTCTGCGCTTTAAATTATTCGATGATCGCTTAGATGGTGAAATCACCCTATATCGCTTAGAAGGCGAAGATGAAGTGATGAGCTATACCAAGCCAGATAACACCCGCGAGCCACGCAATGCAGGCAAAACCTTACATCAGGGAATTGAAATTGGGGGAACATGGAAACTCAGTGATTTATATGATCAGCGCTTAAAACTCTCAGGCAGTGTGGCCAAACATGAATATCAGCAGTTTCAACCGTCGAGTGTTTTAGATTATAGCGGCAACACCATGCCAAGTGCGCCTAAAACATTTGGTACGCTTGAATACCAGATCAAACCAATACCTGAGCTATTACTCTCTGCAGAAGCGGTTTATGTCGGTTCTTACTGGATTAATGATGCCAATACGGAAAAGTATGATGGCCATACTTTGCTGAATCTGCGCGCCAATTACCGTAAAAATGCTTATGAAATCTATGGGCAAATCCTGAATGCCACAGATCAACATTATGCGGAAAGTACTTCGTTTAGTAATAACCAAGTCAGTTATACCCCAGCTGCACCACGCACCTATTTATTAGGTTTACGTTATCATTTTGGGAAATAAGCAATGAATGCCAAACAACTGAAAAGACTATTGTCATTGCACCGTAGTTTTGGGATGGTGTTGGGCGTTCTCGTTTTACTTTGGTCTTTAACAGGTGTGTTGCATCCGATGATGAGTGCAACACAACCTCAGCCTGTGAAACGAATGCCACCAGCTCAACAATTGGATTTAACACAAGCCTTAGCAGCAACGGATGTTCTGAAGCAACATCAAATCGCGCAATTTTCAGCCTTACAGGTGATTGAATTAGAAAATCAGCAGATTGCTTATCGCATATTACAGCCCAACCAAAAGATTGCTGAATACTATGATAGTCAGACCAGTCAATTGCTGATTAATGCCGAACAACAAGATGCCGAGCGTTTAGCGCGCTGGTACACGGGTCTCTCCCAACAAGAAATCATATCCAGTCAAATCATCACCGCATTCAGCGATGATTATCCAAGCGTCAATCGTTTACTGCCTGTTTGGCGTGTTGATTTTCAGAATGGTTTGCGTGCCTATGTCGATCCTTCACAAGCACGGCTAGCCACGCTGTCTAATGATCAAAAGATGTGGATGGCAAGAATATTCCGCTTAGGTCATACCTGGACATGGGGTGATCAAGCTTGGACAGGTCAAACTATTCTCATGCAAATGGCTTTGATTGGCGTACTGTGCATGCTTTTTATGGGGATTGGCTTATTCTTTAAGATTCATAATCGGCGCAATCACCGTCTAGGGCAAAAACCGATCCGATTTCTACATCGCTATTTAGGTATCAGTTTAAGTGTCTTTATTCTGCTTTGGGTGTTCAGTGGTTTCTATCATATCTGGCAAAAAAAGCCCGATATTAAAAACATTCAACCTGTTTTCCATACGGCAGATCTAAGTACCAAAGCATGGCAGCAGGTCACTCAGCAGCCCATTCAACGTCTGGATCTGGTTCCAACTACCTTTATTAGCCAGACACATACTCGTGCTGCATGGATGATTCAAGCCGTCGGACAAGCTCCTTTACAAGGCAGCATGACGGCAGCAAGCAAAGCGCATGATCATCACTCGACCAAAACAGCAACCCCCGCGATTCAGTTTGTAGATGCAGGTAATGGTAAAGCGCTTGATATTCTCGAACAAAGCAAACAATTAGCTACTAGCTACTTAGATTTAAAGCCAGAGCAGATTAAACAATCCACATGGGTGACAAGTTTTGGAGGAGAATATGGGTTTATCAACAAACGCTTACCCGTGATCAAGGTTGAAACTCGGTTAGAGAATCAACTCAGACTGTATATTGAACCGAGCAGCGGTGTGATTGCAGCTCAGGTCACACAACAAGATGCCTTAGAAGGATTTAGTTTTGCTTATTTGCATAAATGGACATGGTTGCCGATAGATAAAACGCTTCGAGATATCATTCTAGCTACGATTGCAGCACTGGTTGCCTTACTCGCTGTGTTGGGTTTCTGGGTTCAACTGCATAAACGCTAACATCACTCAAAGTGATCCTTCTGTTTACAGGAGGATCACGCCAATCCAAGTGATCAATTTTTTTAAATAATATAGAACGAGGCAATCACAGCACTGAGGAGCACACCCGTTTCAGCCAGCTCAATTGCAGCGCCTACAGTATCTCCAGTCATCCCGCCGATTCGTTTAATGAATAATGATCGCATATAAAAAAGCAGCACTAAAAAAACCAGTAAAGCAATTAACCCAAGCCATTCAAACACACAAAGCAATGCTATTGTAATGACAAGAACTATCCAAAGTTGTTTTTTTGGCATAAAATCTGCCATAGAACGGCCTAAGCCTTGAGCACGTACATAAGGCGTAGTAAGGAATAAAAACAGTGGCACACTGCGCCCAAGCATAGGCAAGACGATTAAAAAAACAGCCATTTGTTGTTCAAGCAAAACGTATAAAGCTACAAATTTCAGCAAGCAGACGACAACTAAACTCAGCACCCCGATTGGACCACATGCAGGGTCCTTCATGATTTTCAAGGTTCGTTCAGGATCACCAAATCCACCGACCCATGCGTCGGCTGTATCTGCTAAACCATCCAGATGTATTCCACCTGTCAGCCAAATCCAGAGTACGAGAATCACTGCCGCACTCAAGATGATCGGAAGCTTTGCCAATAGCATTGCGGAAGCAAACAAAATCAACCCAAGCAATAAACCTACCAAAGGATAAAACAGCATGGCCTGGCCATTCTGTTTTGCGCTTGGCATCGTTTTGAGTTCAATTGGTAAAACAGTCAAAAACTGCAAGGCAATCCAAAAAGGTGTCATGCAACCTCTCAATGACAACAGGTTTATCATGCATGGATTATGAAGAAATAAAATTGGGAATAGCAAGCTATTCCCAAATGAAAAGGCTGAATATCTTAGTTTATTGAATTTGATAACATTGTTTGAGCTTTAAATAATCATAATAAAAACTGTTCGTATTATAACGTGCGTAGTTACAACTCGACTTAAATAAGGTTTCTTTCTCGTTATAGAACATTTTTACCAAGGTTGTGCCTTGCTTGTCTTGATAAATATCCCATTGTAGATTCGCTGCCATGGGTGACACCACCTCACCTCGCCAAGCGCTGCTGTTGTAGCTATAAGTTTGACGTAAAGGCAAAGGTTGCATCATGTTATGTAGCTCTAAACTGGTCGCCAATGGAATGATGATTTCGGCATGGGCAAAACGTAATACAGCACGATGTGCTTGCTGATGATCTACAATCGCATCGACTTGTTTAAATAAGTCCTGCTTTAGGCCTTGAGCAATTGCACTGGTGACGTTCTTCGATTCGGTAAAACTTGGCCCTTTGCTATAAAAATCATTGGCATCGTTAAATTCAGCATAAAATTTTGCTGCATCTACAGGCATATACTGATCAAAATCAACACCTTTCAATTCAGTTTTCATACCGCCTGATATTGAATATAACTCATAGACATAGGCCGCGGCATCCACAGCACTGGCAATGCTATTTTTACCCTTACCTTTTTCAGTGATGATCTCACCTTTAGGTGAAGTGACGCTATATGAACCTGTATTGCTAAATACATAGCCTGTGCTTCCCAACTTTTGAATAAACTCTGCTTTGAACAATGGATTCAATACACTCTTTGCCACTTGTTCAGCACGACTATTTTTCGCAAGTTCATTTAACTTATTGACCAGATCTACATCCTCTTCTTCAAAATGCTGATAGGCTTGGCTGGCATCGTAAATCGCCTGTTGTTGTGCTGATAAAGGCTGTGCTAAATCTTGCTCTTTATTCAAACTATGAAAATAAAGCTTAAAACGATCCACCCCACCATCTTCAATCGTTGGCACACTACTACTGGCTAAACTGGTGTATGAAATTGGGGTGATGTGTGCCTTTAATTGCGGTTGCTGTTGAATCAATTCAGCAGTAAAAAACTTGGCACTATCTACCGCACGGTCTACACCCGAACTTTGCACTAAAATTGATGCTGGTTGTGTTGATACGGTTTTAAACAGATTTGGTAAGCGTTGTAATAAACGATCAGCAATACCACGATGTTCCTGAATACCTTGCATGGTTTCATTGCCATAGCCAAACTGACGGATGCCATCCACACCATAGCCCAAAAGAATATTGGCTTTCATCATGCTTTCTAAATCTGCCCCCAGCTTTTCGCCTAAAGGTGTGAGTGCATTTTCAGCTTTGGCTTGTTTCCAAAGGTTATACAGCGCTAAATCATATTTAATACTGGATAAACCGCGTGAGCCATGACGTGCAACCAGTTCTGTAAATACAGGCTGAAAGCCTTGCGGAATGGCTTCATATTTTTTGAAATCTTGTTGTGGTTGGTATGGAGTTTTGGTCTGATAATATTTTGATGCAATGCTATTTTCTTGTGGTGTTTTCGATTCTGAGTGATTGTCGTTATTACATGCCGCCAATACAATGCTTGCGCATAACACACTGCTTTTCAATAATATATTCATGGATGATTTGCTTATAGATCAAGAAATGCCATGTATCATAGGCAGTCGCAATGACAATTCGATTACATGACCCAAGCAAAAACTGGAAATAGAATAAGATTTTATTAGTACTAAGTTGCTGCCATTTCAGAGAAATGAATTTGATTTGCAACTTGCGTTAGGTTTAAAGCATATAATTTTCCTAACTCCGCAGGCATGGTTAATAGGTCATCCAGCTTTTGCTGACGTGCCAAACAAGTCAGTAACTTAATCACCCCGCCATGCGTCACAATCAACACCCTATTCCAGCTGTGTTGCTGCATTTGAACATAAATTTCATTAAAACCATGCATGACACGTTGCTGAAATTGATGCAACGACTCCCCATTCGGTGCATGGTATCGAGTCGGATATTGCCAGAAATTAGCCAATAACTCGGGCTCATTTTCATAAATGGTTTGAGTAGACATGCCTTCCCAATCACCAAAATACATTTCCTTGATTTCAGCATCGAGTAGTAAGGGCAATTCGAGTTGTTTGGCTAATGCTGCCGCAAACTTTTGGCAGCGTTGCAAGGGCGAGCTGATAATCACATCCCACTGTACCTGAGTATCAAGATACTGCTGAATGGTGGATTGCATTTGCAACCAACCATGTTCAGTCAAGGCATCATCAAGATGCCCACGCAAAGTATGGCTGAGTGTCGTTTCACCATGCCGCAGTAAATCAAGGTGCAACTTTATCACCGGTCACAGCAGCTTCAGCAAAGGTCGCCATTTGATTATGCAACACGCAAGCCAGTTGCAGCATCGACAATGCAGCCCCTGCACCACTTCCTTCACCAAGACGCAAATTCATGTTTAAAATGGGCTGAGCCTCTAAGGCTTTTAGCACACGCTGATGGCCATACTCAGCCGATTGATGTCCAAACAGCATCCATTCGCGACTGTGGGGTTGAATACGTACCGCACATAAAGCGGCAACCGAACTAATAAAACCATCCACCACGACTGGCAAACCAAGTTGTGCACAACGTATGTATGCACCCGTCATTGCAGCAATTTCCAAACCACCAACAGCAGCCAAGATTTTTAAAGCATCGTCAGCAACAGCTGCTTGATGTCGTTTCACTGCTTGATCAATAACAGAGACCTTATGTTGCAGCTGTTGATTATTAATTCCTGTCCCCACACCCGTCATTTGTACGGCATCTTCATTCAACAATAAACAAGCCAGTGCTGAAGCTGAACAGGTATTACCAATCCCCATTTCACCTGCAATAAAAATATCGGCAGCTTGAGCTTTGGCGCGATCAACACTGTCTTTACCCAGTTGTAATGCCGCCAAGCATTCCTGTTCCGTCATTGCTGCTTGTTGAGCAAAATTGGCTGTACCTGCACGAATGCAATGACGCTCAACCCCTACATAATCATAGGCCTCACCCACTGTACCGCAATCAACAACCTGTAAATGTGCATAATGATGTTTGGCAATCACACTGATGGCTGCACCGCCTGAAGCAAAATTTTGCAGCATTTGACGGGTCACGGCTTGCGGATAAGCCGAAATATTTTCGGCCACAACACCGTGGTCACCCGCAAAAATGGTAATCCAAGGCTGTTGAATCTGTGGATGTACCGTGCCCTGTAAGCTCGCCAATTGAATGGCAAGCTGCTCAAGTTGACCCAAAGCCCCTGTAGGTTTGGTCAATTGCAGTTGACGCTGTTCAGCTTGTTGTTTGGCATCTAAATCTGTTTGCTGTACTACTGCTAAAAACCATTGCGCTTGTTCAGTCATGTTATTTCTCATCTTTTAAAATCATTGGAAAGCCTGCTACACAAAACATGACTTTATTGGCGAGTTGCCCCAAGGTCTGATGCAAACGCCCTGCTTCATCCACAAAACGACGGCTGATTTCCCCCATCGGCACCACTCCAAGCCCAGTTTCATTACTGACCAGAATAATTTGAGATTGTAGTTGTGGTAATACTTCGAATAGTTTTTGCATCTGTTGTTGCTGCAAGGCTAGGTCTTCAGCCAATAACAGATTAGTCAGCCACAAGGTTAAGCAATCGACCAAAATCAGCTGATTGGCTTGATCGCATTGCAAGAGTCGATCTGCCAGATAAATCGGTTCTTCAAGCACTTGCCAATGAGCTGGACGTTGCTGTTGATGATGTGCAATACGTTGCTGCATTTCTGCATCTAAGGCCTGCGCCGTTGCAATATAAATGACGGATAAGCCTGTATCTTTGGCGGTTTGTTCTGCCAAACGACTTTTACCTGAGCGCGCCCCACCTAAAATTAGTTGCAACATATCTAACCTAGTTCAATTTGCTGATAAGGATACAGTAATCCTTGTAAAATCTGTGCCTTATAATAGCCGAAAGTCAGTTTTTTGACCTGAATCTTCATGGTTTTTAACGACAGTTGTTGTATCCGCTGTAATACCCTATCACTTGACCAAGCTTCACCATACAAACCTAAAGTAATATGCGGACAATATTCAAGTGCTGCGATCTCTTCAGATACACGAGCAAATTGCTGACGAATTTGAGTTAGTACACCCTGCTGATCTTTAATCAGTAGAAACAAAGCACTACTAAAGCTATCGATCTGTGTGATTTCAAGCTCAAAAGGTTTGAGCTGTAATGCTTCAACTAGCTTGATCTGCTGCTGTAATTGTTGAATCTGAAAATCATCGTCGTATTGCTTAACGGCAGGCTGCAAGAAACCACACACAAATAAAGTAATGTGATATTGGCGCTGCTGTGCAGGAAGCAATAGATTTGAAAATTGTGCTTGGATTTCATCTAAATATTGAATCAACTCAGGTTGATCAATCTCTATATACCAAAGCCCATAATCTGAACGGCCCTTGTGCCATTCGGGATAATCACGCATTTCAGTTGCAATCAGTTGGGTCTCTGCTTGTAATAACACAACTTCAGCATCATAGATAAAGTTGCGTTATTCAAACATAAACCCAGATAGAAGTTAAGGTACTTTCACCGTGATCATTGCCGCTTATACAGTTAGCGGTTTCAATTCCTCCAACTGTGACATGAATGCATTATCATTGAGTTGCGCCTGAATTCCGTGATAGAGCTGGTTTAATAAGGCTTTCTTCTGATTTTCAGTGATGTCCATATGCTCAATATTGGTCTGGACATGTTTTACAATCTTAATCTCGTCCAGCTCAAGCATTTTCAGCGCATAGGCATAGCCATAAATTGCACCTTGCATTAACTTCTGGTAAGGAAGTTGTTGCTGCACATGAGATTCTAAACTGCCTAAAACACGCTCATTCAGATTGAGTTTTCTAAGCGGATCACGAGCTACACGCTCACATGGATCTTTATAGGCGGCTCGGCAAGAATGCAGAAAACTTTCCGCCATCCGATCCAGTTCTTTGGCTTGGTTGGGAATCATATTAGCCAAACCCAATTTAACTTCGTTGACCACCTGCTCTACATATTTCATGATTTTGGAATCGGCCATGGCGATACCAATGGTTTCATGTCCAAGTGCACTGGCATACCACGCTAACATGGCATGACATCCATTCCATAGTCGATTTTTAATGATTTGAATCTCAGAAATCTGATCCACCAAAATCATTTGGCGCATTTTGCTCAACAATGGACTGCGATTTTCCACGTAAATCGGCATATCCATTTCACTATGGAATAGGATCAAGTCCATATTTTGTAAGAATTGCCCTGTTTGAAACTGCCCACGCATGTCTTCTAAACAATGAGTAATCTGCTGTTCTTGCTTTTCAGTGAGGGCTGTTTCCTCTGTAAGTTCAATCGTTTCTGGATTGAGATCATTTTGATATTGTTTAAATAAATTGTGCTTGATATTGAGCTGACGATATAAGGCTTGATCCGTCAGTTTTGACACCATTCGATTGACCACGGTATCGCAAAAATAATGTTCACTTAAAATATGTTCTGCAATATCTTCATCCGTCATAGAAAGTAAGGCTTCACGGATATGTTTTAAGACCAAATACTTTGCGCACACTTTATTCAGAATAATCAAAAAGGTAATCGGCTCATTGTTGTCTGCATCAGCTGACATAAAACGGGCCAATAGTCCCTTCGCAATCGTTTTCGCCTCGGACTCAATTGCCTGTTCTGGCAAACACAGTGCGATCAGGCTAGATTGCATATACATCTCTAACATCTGCTGTTCATTGTCAGCATCAATCACAGTGAGATTATCAATACGCTCATCATAGGAAGACTGACCATATCGAATACTATAGCTGCCAAAACTGTTCACGGATTCCAAATAAAGACGATTTCGGGTTGATGCCAGAATCCGTTTTGGGCGTGTGTAACCATCCCAATAGGACAAGATCTGTGCTACATATCCCCCACCAATGGCACCAAAGCCATGGATACCAACAGTCAATTGATTACAACTTTGCGGAAATAATTCTTGTAATTGTGGCATACCCATTTCAGGAATATATTGATCCAAAGCATTCAGGCACTCATACATGTCCTGATAGTAAAAATTTGCTTTAGAAAGCATATGATCATTGGGTTCTTTAATATCTTTGAATAAAATCGTGATACCACCAGCATCATAGGCTGAACAAATCCCATTTTCCGAATCTTCAAACATTAGACATTGTTGCGGCTGTAGATTTAGCTTCTGTGCCGCTTTTAAAAAAATTTCTGGATGTGGTTTACCCTTTTCAACTTCATCCCCACAGACCAACAAATCAAAAAATTTATAAACATTAGCATTAATTAAATATTCTTCTGCAATTGCTCGACGACTTGAGGTCGCAACTGCCATTTTTAGACCAGACTTTCTTAAACGTTCTAAAACTTGAACCAAACCTTTTTTAATCGGTACACCATTTTTACGTACAGACTCCAATTCCACCTCATCTGCACGTTTGCGAATGGCAGTATAAGGAACATCTGTACCATAAAACTTTTGTGCCAGTTGCTCCGATGCTTTGGCACTTAAGCCGAGACACTGCATCAAATATTCATCTGAAAACTCCTGTCCAATCAGCTCTTTTGATGCCTGTTTCAATGTCTGGAAGCGCAGGCGCTCGGTATCAAACATTGTTCCATCCATGTCAAAAAGTGCGCCTTGAACAGGATAATCATGAAAAATAAGCATCTTTACTCCTTTATCTATCTTGTTATGACGTTTTATAGGGTACATAAAAAATCCCGTTAAAATCCAAAACGTCAATAAATGAAATAAATTTGATCAAAAAACAAACATAAAGGCACCTCATCATAGCAATATATGACTGAAACAGTCGGAATACTTGCATTATGAGGAAAAAGATGAGTCATTTTTAGCCAAAACCCCTTTTATTCATCAAGTAGCAATGCGGTTTCACCGTCTTTTCGAATCAACATCCAACTAAAATAAAGGCCAATCGATAGGGTTAAGAACAGTAATAAATAGAATGGGAAATGGGTATTAAAACGGTACAGGAATGTACTGAATAAGGGACCAACAATTAAACCTAATGCCTGTGTCGCCGTACAAAAACTTGCCATCTTAACCTGTGACTGTTGTGATACGGCTTGAGCAGCGCCTGTTGTAAATGCAGGTAATAAGCACGCCACAGAAATACCATAAAAAATATAACTGGCCTGAAATACAAAAATTGTAGGTGCGTAGAGTGAAAGTAATAGACCAAAACACATTGTGACTAAACCAATAATCACCAAACTATTTAATTTGAGTTTAAACACTTTCACAATTAAAAGTTGGGTCAGCACCAAACAGACCCCGACAACCAACATGCATTGAGAAAAATAAACTGCACTCTGTTGGCTACTGAGATAAAACTTATCCTGAATATAAAAACCTGCCGTCATATTTAAAGTCACAATTGCAACATAAGTGACAAAACCTAGAATTAACCAGATCAGACTTTGCTTCAGAATTGGCTCATTCGCTCGTGCATTATCTTTATCTTGTTGTGGATTGAATGACTCAGCCTGAACTTGCGGACTTTTACTAAACAGAATGCCGAGTGCAATACTGACTAAGCCAAGTAAAGCCACAGCAATCCACATCGGGAAAAGCAAACCACCAAACAATAAAACTGAGGTTGCAAACGGGCCGACAATCATCCCAAAACTATTCATCGCACCAAACATAGCCATTTGCTTGCTACGATCAGCGGCTTCACTCGCATGTGTCATTACATAGCTTTGCAGACCAATTTGTGGCAAAGCCATAAAAATACCTGTAGAAGCACGACTCAATACCAGTAAGATAAAAATCAATAACGTGGGTAAAATCACTTGTGTTCCAAAATACAGAATCAAGGTGAAAATAGCCCAAGTAAAGGTCATTCCCCAAAAGCCATAATTGACGAGTTGGTTTGGAGATAGCTGACTTTTCTTTTTTGCAATCCAGATCGATGCAATTGCCATACAAATTGCCCCTGCTGAAACAATCACACCACCTTGGAATTCAGATAAATGTAATTGTCGTGTCAATGGGGCAAGTAAAGGGAGAATCATGGAAAAACAAGTTCCATTGATCAAAGCAGCCAGCGCTAAAAACTTTAAATTATTGTTCATCATGAAATTCATCAAAAGAAAAGGCATCTAAACAGATGCCTTTTTGATTAGATTAGTATTTGAGGGTATAGCTCAAACCATAAGTACGGCCTTGTGCAGGCAAGCTAGAAATATCGCCATACACGGTCGAAACTGCTTGGCTATATACAGACTTATAATCTGTATTCCAAACGTTATATACACCAAACCCTAAAGTACCTGGCCCTGCTTTCGCATTAGCAATTACATCCATCACTGCAAAACCTTTAATTTCAGCAGGTGGACGACTGCCATTTTCAATGGCTTCTTTACGCGCTTTGTCTGTACCGCCAATTGCCAAGGTTTGAACACGTAAACCTAGACCATCGTTAAATTGCCAATCTGAATAGATAGTTCCTTTTAACGGTGCAACACGGATGGCATCTAACTCTTGCCATTTACCGCTGGTATTTTTAAATTGACCACGTGTATAAGCCAAAGTACCACCGACATTCCATGCATCAGTCACCGCATACTTCACATTACCTTCTAGGCCATAAACACGTTCATCGGTATCAATCACTTCGATTGCAAAGTTTGGTGGACCAAATTTCAAAGATTTATCCGACTTGTTATAGAACGCAGTAAGCCCTGTGGTTAGAGCATTGTCTTGTAGACGCCAACCTAGCTCAAAACTATTCACTTTAATTGGATCAATGGTTTGATTACTTACGACAAAGTTTGCTGGAACGTCTCTGAGCATACGTTGTACATCTGGCAAGTTTGCACTTTGAGAGAAATTGGCAAAGACTTGTTGAGCATCTGTTAAATGATAAACAGCACCTAAGTTAAATAAAGTCGCATCATGCTTGACCGACCCGCCTTTTAACGTCTTAGGGTTATATCCTGGGACGAAATCTGCAACCATCGCTTCAGAATAAGGAATAGAATCCTGCACTTGGCTATCAATTCGTTCATGGCGCACGCCTGCTTGTAGGTTTAAGCGTTCACTGACTTCAAATTGGCTCTGTAAGAAGAAACCGAGCTTCTCAGTATCCACATCTGGGCCAAAACCATAATTATTTAATGGTTTAAACTTCAAGCCATTGCTACCAATAAAAGTATTCAAATCATAAAGCTGTGCGGTTTGCTTGCCTTTTTCTTTGTCATAATCGACACCATAAGTGAGATGTAATGCACGATCTGCAAGATTTAATTTGCTTTGTAAAGCTAAACGCGCACCAAATACATCAATATCAGTCTCAGACTGGGTAACAATATAGTTTCCAGGTTTAAGCTCTGAGTGTGCTAAATAGTTTGCACTTGGATAAAACCGACCTTTTTCAGTACGATAGTAAGCTTCTGCATTTAAAGTCTGGCCAAAGAAATCTTGGTTTTCATATTGCGCATTTACAGCTGCACGTTTTGTTCTTGGCTGACTGTCTAGTTCTAAACCTTTAACTGCTTTCTGGCTTGGTTTTGCACCTCTAAGTAAAACAGCTAAGCCTGGTCCATAGTCTGCACCATAGTCACTGTCTTGTTCATCGTTATAATATTGTGCACCAACGCTAATGCTTTGCTTATCGGCAAACTGCCATCCCAAGCGACCATTGACATCGATGGTTTCCGTATCTTGACGGTCAGTCTGAGCAACTTCAGGTCCAATTCGATCACCATGACTGTCTTGAATCTCACCGCGTTTGGTATAGCTTGCCCCGAGGAAACCATTCCAGTCCCCTTGTTTAAATGCAGCAGATTGATATGCTTCATAAGCCAAGGCATCATTTTTAAAGTTATCGCCTGAAGTTACACCGAGTTTTGATTCAAAATGAACACCCTCGGTCGACCCTTTTTTAGTAATGATATTGATGATCCCACCCGTTGCGCCAGAACCATAAATACTACTTGCACCAGAGACCACTTCAACACGCTCAATCATATCTGGGCTAATACTATTTAATTGACGTGAACTATCACGTGAACCTGTTTGTGGTACACCATCAATCATATACTGGACTGTACGGCCACGCATGGTCATTCCATAGTTACTGGTTGTACCAGAACTTGGTGTTAGCGATGGAACAAGTAAACCTAAAATATCTGCTGTACTTTTACCCGCAGCGGCTTGTTTTGCAATATCTTCTTGTTCAATGCGATACACCGTACCTGCAATTTCAGCAATACTTTGTGCTGAACGCGAGGCTGTTACTACAATAGGTGCAAGTTGGGTTGGTTTCTGACTTGTTACAGCAGCAGTCGTTTGAACAGATGCATCTGTTTCAACTGTTTGAGCATATAGCTGAGTACTGATTGCTAAGCTTAACAGCGTTAATGATGTCGAAAGTGAACGTACTTTCATAAATTACCCCTAGGTGAGTTGTTCCGTTTGTTTTGCTTTGAGGATTAACACTTGGCTGAGCAAGACGCTCAACACAGATGCTGCTGCGAGAATGAGATAGAAATTTCCATAACCAAATGCTTTGGCCAAGAAACCAGACATTGCACCGCCAATGAAATAAACCAAGAGTTCAAAACAGACCAAAATAGTGAAGTCTGTTCCAGCTTGTTCCTTAGAGCTGGTATGCATGAAGTGCGCATATAAAGCAGTCATCGCGATATAACGAATCGCCAAAATAACCACAACAAATAGCCCCAATAACATGTGCCACTGATTAAACCAGCTGAGTAAGACCGCGATGCCCAGTAAGGCATAGACCAAACTGCGTGCCCAACCAGCCCAAATCAGTAATTGTGTTGCTGCAATTTTTTTTAACAGGAATGCGGCTGTTACTGCTGCCAATAAACCAATGCCCGCGCCAATCACAGACATCAGTACACCAATCTCTGCCAATGACCATTTTTGATCAATCAACATCGGATTCAGCATGGCCATTGCTGGCGCTTCGACTACGCGATAACAGACAATCAAAGCCAAGGCCCATAGCATCTCAGGGCGCTTAAAGGCTCGAATCAGGCTCGGCGCTTGTTTGGCAATTTTTTCAGTATTGGTTTTTTCTTTAATTTGAAACACTGCCAGCATGGTGAATGCTGTCATTGCAGCTAAACAAATCAGCGCTGTTTGCCAACCATACAATTGATAAAGCCACAAAGTTGCAGCACCACCAATCATACTGCCCAGTGCCACACCAATACTTTGTGCCATACTGCCTAATCGGTATTCAGATTCAGAAAAGGTTTCAACGGTATAACCATCAATCGCAATATCTTGGGTTGCGGCAAAGGTTGAAATCCATAAACCGACAATAACAAATACACTTAGACCATAATCGAATTGAGTCAAAGCCAAGGCAACAACACCTAATACCAAGGCTATTTGAGTGAATAAAAGCCAAGTTTTGCGTTTTCCAAGTGCCTTAAAATAAAAACGATCAATTAAGGGTGCCCAAAAAAACTTAAATGCCCATGGGATATACAGCAGCGACAACATGCCAATCCAGCGTAGATCAACCCCTTGATGACGCAAAATCGCAGGTAAGGCAACATTGTAAAAATACAGCGGTAATGCATGTGCAAGGTACAACACCACCACCACAGATAAGCTCAGTGCAGAGACTGTTTTGATTGGAAAATCTTGGTCAGGTTTTATTTGTTGATTCATAAGTACCTCTGCATCGCCCATTGCACGGCAGCGGTCTTTTGTAAACTGACAAAATAAGGAACATGCCAAGCTTTTTGCAAAGCTGGCGTGTCTAATCGAATACGATCTGCCTCATCTTGGGCAATTCGGGCAAGGCCTAAACAATACTGGTAAAAATCTTGTTTATATTGTTTGTACCATTGCCCCTGAATCACCCGATATTCTTCTGGAAATTCAGTGTTTGGCTCGGTTTGCATAATCAGCACAAAACTTCTTTTTTGTTCGAAATATTGTTGAATATGCATTAACCATTGCTCAAATTCTGCCACTGAGACATGCGCGGCAAAGCGCA
Source organism: Acinetobacter sp. Ac_3412 (assembly GCF_013072675.1). Lineage (NCBI taxonomy): Bacteria > Pseudomonadati > Pseudomonadota > Gammaproteobacteria > Moraxellales > Moraxellaceae > Acinetobacter > Acinetobacter sp. Ac_3412. The sequence goes on from NZ_LXUJ01000007.1 coordinate 692,461, forward strand.
TGTCCAAGATGTGCATCTCATTGATATATAGGCTCATGTAACACTCAGGATTTTGGCTGGCTGATTGGCTAGCTGTTGTTGTGACGTTTGGTAATATTCACCAAACTTGTTATAAAAAGTTTCTCTAAAGCAGTAATACAACATTGCCGTTTTTTCTGGCATAGGAATTAAACGTTGAGTTTCGTAGCAGAGTTCTGCAACCACAGCGGCATAAGGTTTAACCGTATGATCAGGCTCACCCACAATTTTCTTGGCTTGTGAATGTTCAAAAATATAGAAGCTGAGCAAACGAATGGTTGGACGTAAAAAGCCCTTACCAAACACAGATTTATCACCAAATAGCAAATGCCAACCGAGATCATTGTCATCACCTTCGTAATAACGACCTAAACGATCACGCTTACCTTCATAGATCTCGGTATAGCCCACATCTTTGCCATCCACACCCACAATCAATAAACGTTGATGGTCATCCGCCAGCATCTTGTCGAAGTAAACCTGTAAATCCAGTTCTGACTTATTCAATTGCCACTGTGGAATGACATGTGGCTCATGCATCCATTGATGTAGCAAAGGAATATCTTGTGGGTATTGCACTTGGCGTAAGTAGTATTGTGTGCCATCTTCGTGGTATTCAAAATAATCTGGTAATTGCTGAGAAATAGTTTTCATATCGAACCTTTATAAATTTAGAAAAAGACTTAACCCGCTTTAGATTCAGCTTGTTGAACTGACCATTCAGCCAATGTTTCAGGGCTAACTGGATTTGCAATTGGATCAAGGAAAACAGGCACAGGACGCTCTGCTTCATCGTTATAACTGGTGGTAAATAAACGAACACGGTTTAAACAAATTTTGGTGTACGTTGGGCGCAGCATGGCAAATTTTTCAGCTCGTTCAGCCAGTTCTGGATGTTGTTGGTTAAACGCAACAATGGTGTTGGAAATGGTCTGCCAGAAATCGAGTTCTGAATATTCTGGATAATCTTGTAAGAACACATTACAGATATAACGGTAATGCACCATGAACAGCCCAGTGAAAATGAAATGACTTAAATCTGTTGCTTCATGACGTAATAACAAACCGCCTTCAGATGGCAATTGAGCCAATTCAGGGAAATCTTCATCCACTAAATTGATGTCATCAATGAAGTCTTTTAATACCAAGGCTTTTGGCACACCATTTTCATGTACCAACATGGTATTTTCGCCATGCGGTGAAAAAGCCAAGCCGTAGCGATACAGGCAAAGCAGTAACGGACTGAGGCAGACTTGAGCAAATTGTGCTAACCAAGCCAGAGGACTCAAACCAGACGCTTGAATCAGTACACTTAGGATCGATTGACCTGAAATATCTCGGTGTAATAGTGCTGCTTGAGAAAGCACTTGTTGTGATGGATCAACATAGCGATCGACACTTTCACGCCACAAGCAACCAAACAATTCTTTAAATTGATAAGGTGCACCTTCAATTCGGTCAAAACAAGGTTGGTGAATGGTTAAGCTCGCCACTTCACCCAAGAAAATCACGCCAGTTTTTTGTAAGTCTTGATCTTGCTGATGGATTTGCTTTAACCACGCGGTTACAGCTGGGGCTGCAAGATTACGTTTTGATGGGAGTCCACGATAAACAGCGGTATTGAAAATACTAACAGGCAGTTTAATGTAATGACGTTGTAGGTTTGATGTGTTGCATAATGTCCGAATAGACTGCATTGGCACATAGCTGTCTTGGCTAATGTTCAGCTCAATAATTTTTTGGTCAACAATTTCATTGGCATAAGTTGGAACCAGCCATTGATGCCATTGCCAAGCATGTACAGGAATCAAAAAGTAATTTTGCGGATCTAAATTCTTTTCTTTCAAAATTTGGATGAACTGTTGCAGCTCATTAGCATCAAATTCATGTTGATATAAACCACAAGCATCCCACTGCTTTGTACTACGGAACTCAGCCAAATCACGATGTACGGCCAACCATAATACTTTGACTTCTGGTGATAGCTCTGGTGCAGCACTTAAATAATCGTCATAACCAAAGCCCATGCGGCCTTTGCTCATAATCAACCAAGGGTGGCCACGTAGCATGCCTTCAACTTTATAGTGCGGTTCAGTCAGCACGGCTGTGCTTGGTAAACGCGCTTCATTAAATAAATGCGCTTCTGCCAACCAAGTATTATTCATTTCCTTAATCAAATACGCTTTGGTGAATGGCTTTACGTTTGCCTTGTCAGACATTGCGACAATAAACTCATGTAAATTCCAAGCAGGCTGATCACTGTGCTGACCGTTGCTTACATCACGTACTGAGCCTTCCTGAATATTCCAGTGTCCAAGCAAATATGGGTGGCCTTGGAATTCATAATGACGATTGCCTAAATCTAACTGATAACGTCCTGTTGATAAGGCTTTAACTTCAATAATTTCTTCATATAGAAACTCTGCAATCGCCATTTCAATGAGACGCTGTCCAGCGGCACGCCATTGCTGCTGATTAATTTTTAAAGTTGCAAAGTTCATATCAATTTCTCATAAGTTGAATGTACAGACACAGTTTGTGTACGTGTATTTGCACAACGACTACCTGCATGCGTTGTAATCGTGCTCTGTTCTGTTTTCTTTAAAATAGACTGGTTTTGGCTCACAGCTTTTTCAGAAACACCCTCGACTGAAAGTGCTTGGTCATCTGCCATTTGGATTTTAGGATTCTGATTGAGCTCAAAATGCTGGAAGGTCTGCGCCTGCTGATCGAGTTCATAAAGCGACTCACCAAGCAACTGGTTAATAATCGTCGCTGCACGATAAGCGCCAAGCCCTAAGTCTGGTGTACCAACCCCATGGCTATGCATTTCCTGATTCTGGACAAAAATATGACCATTTAGATGATGTACAACACGATAGTCTTCAGTGATTTGCCAACGCTGTTTATGATCAAATTCAATATAAGGTTTCAGCAACTGCATAAAACCAAAATCAGGGGTAAAGTAACCTGTTGCAGCAACCAGGAAATCACAATCTAAATGGAAAGCCTGTGTCGTGGCACGATGTTGGAAATGCAGTCGAATTTTTTGCGTATCTAAGACTTCTGCATCTTTCAAATCACATTGGCTATGTAAATGTGTCTGCAAACTTTGACCCGCAATGCTACGGTGATAAAGTTTTTGATAGATTTCACGGATGGTCTTTGCACTAATGCCCTTGTATAACAAAGACTGCTGCTGCAATTGTTGCTCTTTCTTTTCAGCTGGCAAAGCATAAAAATGCTGTGCATAGTCTGGGCTAAAATGTTCCAGCCCCAATGGTGCATATTCCATTGGAAAGAAGCCCTGAGAACGAGTAAACCAGTGTAGGTCGAACTGATGATTGGCTGTATCTTGCTGCTCATCAAACAGATCAATAAAGACTTCAGCCGCGGATTGCCCTGAACCAAGTACCACAACATCGCCGTGTAAATCTGTATCAGCATGCGTCATATATTGTGCAGAATGCAGACATTTTTGTGGTTGCTGTTGCTGCACTTTGGCCAAGCAGTCAGGCAAGTAAGGTACATTACCGCTTCCGATTACCAGATGACGGCATAAATAACTGTGCTGAACACCCTCCGATTCCACCACAACTTTAAAACCAATGGTTTGAGGCTCGATCTTCAAAACACGAGTTTGATATTCGATACAATCAAGTTGTTCTGCAACCCATTGACAGTAATGGTTATACTCACAACGTGGAATATGCGGCTGTTCTAAAAAGTAAAATTTATATAAACGTTGCTGATGACGCAGATAATTCAAAAAGCTAAATGGGCTGGTTGGATCAACCATTGAGACCAGATCCGCCATAAACGGCACTTGCAATACCGTATTGGGTAACTGCATTCCTGCATGCCAGTCAAACTGGGCTTTCTGCTCAAAAATTGCATAGTTCAGTGTGCTTTTATTATGCAGCAGGCTGGCCAGACTCAGATTGAATGGCCCTAGACCAATTCCAATAAAATCAAGCATAACTGACATCCTTCTGTGAAATACGCAGCGGATTTGGCAGTTCTACATAGACAGATTGGTTCTCAACAGGCGCAATCAACTCATCTAATTCATGTAAACGTGTGAGCAAATTACCTTTATAAGGCAAGGTTGCATTGAACAATAATCCCTGTAATAAAGTACTATCTGGATATTGCTGCAATTGTTCCTGCAAGAAACTTGTTAGATGCCCAAGTAATTCATCTTCAGTAATATAGCCTGTTGCACCAATCGCATTGATAATGCCGAACAAGGTATTGCCAAAGAAATAATAACTAAAACGTTCATCCACGAAATCTTTAGGCCCGACGGCAAACGCTTTTTCTTTCAGCTCAGGCAGCGCTTGCAGAATTTCAGTGGCGAACTCTTCGATATAATAAAAACCTTGGTTATCACGTAGCCATAAGCTTTTTGGGAAATGATTCTCTAGTTCCAACAGCACATTTTGCTGATGCGATTCAAATGCCATACCATGGCGATGATAGACATACATCAACGGTTGCAAACTGACTTCGAGAAAACGATTAAACCAATCCAAAGCAATTTCTGAGAAATCGGTTTCATGATGTGCTTTTGCAATTTTTGCGAATAAAGCATTAAAACGATTTAGAGGTTTATTTGGATGATCCTGACATAAGGATGCAATACAAGTGACTTGCTGTTGAGGATGGAATGGCTGATCGCGGAAAATACAGATACTTTCGTTCACCACCTCATCATCAATTTTCAAAGCAATCCATGCTGGATCATTCACTGCTTTTAAGCTTGGGCAATGCTTTAAAATATTCTGACCAAATTCACTGTGCCATAGACGATGAGTGAGTTCACCACGGTGGCATTCTTTCGCTAAATTGACTCGAATAGAGTTGGTAATCATCACCGAAAGCGATGGTTTTACCATCCACGGCGCATTAAAACTCGCAAGTGTTCGGATCGAAGTGGTTGGAGAAAATTGCCAGCCTCGTAAGCCAACATCAATTAACTGTCCCGTTTGTTTTAAACGTTCAAACCAAGGCTTACTTTGCAAATAGCGGGCTTGCCAAGGATGTAATGGGAGTAATTTATATGCTGTGTGGGTCTTGAGCAGATTGAGATCATTTTCAGACAAATACCACTGTAACGCTGTTTTTAATTGAGCTGAAATACTTTCATCCGTAGCGCTGCCTTCTGAGATATAGTCCTGATGAACCAGCCAATAATGTAGTTGCGTCTTGCCTTTATGTTCAGGTGAAAACTTTAACCAGTCTTCATGTACAAAACCTGTTCTACTTTTCGGCGCTGGATGCATGCTATGCCCTAGAATCAGTGCCTGTTCGGTTTCAATAAAATTCTGGCCTGCTTTTACCAAGTCGTCGAAATCAGCTTCACGCTGTGCTAAAAACTGTTGTAATGCATCACGGCTCTGAATCCACTTCTCCAGCAAAGAAGCTGCATCTAATGGAATAGAGGACTCAAAAACCAATTCCTCAAGCAATAGCCCGACGATTGCAACTGTACTAAATGATTTGATTTGTCCATGGATAATAATTTGTGGAAGATCTGCTAAACGATGTCGCCCGACTCGACTGACATAAGATAAAGGGAAATTACATTGCGCTTGAATAGAATGGATAGGGATTGATAACAGCGTCAAACCTTGGCTAAACGCTTGTTGTTGTGGACTTTGCTGACTGTTATCTAGCAAGTGACCTTTGCCAGTTTCTTGCGTATATGCATTGACGAAATGTTGCATCGCCAACCGATTGGCAAGTGATTGCATCTGACGGTATCCTCTTTCAAGAGAGTTAATTTGTTTTTCGAAATGTTTTAGGCCTGAAACACATCTTAAGCACAAGGGAGTTTGCGATTAAGATAGAACTAATGATAATTATTATCATTTACTATTTCAATTCCATAAAAGAACCTGAAAAATGCGATCTAATTTATTGAATTAATTTGTTTTAAATATTAATTTAGCTTAATAAAGATACAAAAAGATAATAATAATTCTCATTAAATAAAATGATAACTTTTTAATTGCTAATTGCTTTTGTAGATTCTTAAAAAATTAAATATAACAATAATTTATAAAAAACATTGTCTGTAAAAATTATTTTTCTAGTCTAAAACATCAAAAAAATCAGCACTCAGTAATTTTGCGAGGTCCTGTGGATTAAGACCAATATCCAATCCCCGTTTCCCACCACTGACATAAATTTTATTGAATGTTTTCGCCGTCGCATCAATGACCGTCTTTAGACGTTTTTTTTGTCCTAATGGACTAATCCCCCCGACAAGATAACCGGTCAAGCGCTCCGCATCTTTAGGATTGGCCATTTGTAGTTTCTTACAGCCTACTGCTGTCGCCACTTTTTTTAGATTAAGTTGATGGTGCACAGGTAAGATTGCAATGAAATAATTCTTTTCATCGGTCACCATTAAGGTTTTAAAAACTTCTTCCACCTTTAAGTTGAGTTTTTCTGCAGCTTCTAACCCGAAACTTTTTGTATTCACATCATGTTCATATTCATGAATAGAAAATTGTATTTTATTTTTTTCCAATAGTTTACAAGCAGGTGTCATAACAATTCTGTATTTTTGTCTAATGTTGGTCGTGTGATAAGTGTAGCATTTTTAAATAAACGTTTAAATTTGCTTAGGCTATTTTTGATATAAATCTATTCTTGATAAATACTCTAACAACCTCATATATTGGCTAACGGTGAAATAAACAGGCTCAATGGTTATATGAGTTATAAGCATAATAATTTGATGGCGATGCGTCAGAATTATTGGAATGATGAATCATCCAGCACAGTACAAGCTGAAAAACAATTTCTCAGAGAGATACTTGTTAAAGAAGGCGTTTTCAAAGATGCGACTTTAGACGACACCAAGTATTTTTTCTTTACGCTGCCAAGTATTATTATCGTTAAAGCGTATGCAGTTGGGTTTCACCACAGTCAAGTAAAACAGATGCTAGTGAAACATATTCACAGCAATCGTGCTGCGTTGATGAGGAAATCTTCACTTAAGATTCAGTTTAAAATTTAGAACATTTGTATTGTAAATAGCAAATTTCTACTTAGGCTATTTTTATGAAGATACCCTATTGCACAAATTTAGACTGATAATTCAAGAGATTGAACTATTTTAATACGTTCAAAAGCGGTAATATCCGCTACAATTCAAGTCTCGGCTTTCAACCCTCCGATTTCAGCATAGGACTTTTCTTTCATGTCAGATCAGAACGATAAGCTTAAGAATCTAAAAACCTCATCGGTGGATCGTCGCTTATCTATTGCAAAAGCTTCTCTACTTGCTGGAACACGCTGGGCGACAGCAAGTGCCACTTCTATATTCTCGAGCGAAGAAGAAAAAGAGAAGAAACGAAAAAAGGCCATGGCTGAGCAGGCACACTATTTAGTTTCTGAAATTGGTAAATTAAAAGGTTCAATTGTTAAGATTGGACAAATGATGGCTTTATACGGTGAACATTTTTTACCTGAAGAAATCACACAAGCATTAAATACCCTCAACAACCAAACCGTTGCCCTAGCTTGGCCTGCAATTAAAACGCACTTACAAGATCAATTGGGCTCTAAACTCGATGAACTTACGATTGATCATGAGCCAATTGGAACAGCATCACTTGCTCAAGTACATCGTGCTACACGTAAGTCAGATGGTTTAGAGCTGGTCCTAAAAATACAGTATCCTGGTGTTGCTGAAGCCATTGATTCTGACATGAATCTGTTTAAGAACATGCTGAAACTGACACGTATGGTGCCTCAAACCCGTGAGTTTGATCAGTGGTTCGATGAAGTTCGTGAGATGATGCATCGTGAAGTCGATTATGGCATTGAGGCGGCAACCACACGTCGTTTTGCTGAACGCTTGAAAGATGATCCGCGTTATGTAGTACCTGAAATTATTGAGGAATTTTGCGCTGAAAAAGTGTTGTGTATGACCTTTGAGCGTGGCGTACCAGTCAATAGTCCAGTGATGCTTTCCCTGCCCCAAGAGCGTCGCAACCAACTCGGTGAAGCGTCTTTAGAAATTGCGGTACGTGAGCTATTTGAATGGGGTGAAATGCAGACCGACCCGAATTTTGGTAATTACTTGGTTCGTTTAGGCAATGGTGATGACGTTAAAGATAAAATTGTGCTCCTCGATTTTGGTGCGATTCGACAATTCGACAATAACTTGCTCACCGTTGCACGCAATTTGATCCATGCGGGTTATGACCATGATAAGAATGCGATGGTCAATGCCATGACAGGTTATGAATTCTTTGATGCCATGCCTGAAAATGTTAAACCAGGTATGGCAGATGTTTTCCTGATTGCAACAGAAGCATTTAGCTGCCCGAGTAACAATCCTGATATGCCAGCTGGTATTATGGATGATCAGGACCGTTATGACTGGAAAAAGAGCCAATTGCATAATCGAGTGATGCAACAAGCTGGTCAATCAATGGCTTCACGCTATTTCTCGGTTCCACCTAAAGAGTTTATGTTCATTAGCCGTAAATTTATTGGTGCTTATACTTTTATGACCGTGATTGATGCGAAAACCAATGTAAGGAAAATGATTCCGCAGTTTGCTGAATAAATTACTCAATTAAGTATCTGGATAAGCTGTTCAATTTTTTGAACAGCTTTTTTATAAATTTAGATATTGACTGCTCGACGACAGCAAATTCTGAATCTTGAAGAATCTCTTCTGTAAAACTCAATCCCGTGCTGCAATCATAATCGCCTTAGCAAAACCGATCGGATCGGTAAATAAAGTCTCATGCCCTCCATCTGCCTCTACATAACGAAATAAACCTAAGCGCTCAGATAAGCGTGGATGCCAAGATAAGCTCTGTGGCAGTGCAGTATCTTGTCTGCAATTCAAATATGATTTTGCTACTTCCATCGCTGCAATTGGTTTAGACAATACGATAGGATCACAAAAGCAACCATAAGGTTGTGGCGTTAATAGTTCATACGCAGATTTAGCAAGTGCCTCATCAGCATCATTCATAAAGCATTCTCGCCAAACTGAAAATGGTAAAGACACAGCATTGTGATTTGCTTTAGCCATTGGATCGAACAAAGCTTTATATTGTGCTGGAGCCATATCATTCAGACATTCATTTGGAAATGGTACGAAGGCATTTGCATAGACCACTCGACGAATCCGCAGTGGAATACGATCAATAACAGCAGAGATCACCATACCCGCATAACTATGCCCCACCAAGCGAATATTATTTAAATCGTGCTGCTCTATATATTGAATCAATGAGTTAATGGCATCTTCTAAACCAATCTGACCGCAATCTTCATTGGGGCGATTTCCTGCCAAGGTTGGACAGTGAACAATATGGCCTTGAGAACGGATATATTCGGCTGTTGGTTCCATTAAGGGGCCGTTGTGCCATGCACCATGTACAATAATATAAGTATCAACCATGATAAATCTCTCTATTTCCTTATGTCAGTGGATCAACACATCTCAATCAACTGGTTTAAATTTTAAACATCGTTATCAATGCAATGTGCTAAAAATATTTGAATGATGATTTAGGCGTATATCGGCAAGCCAACATAATTTTCTGCCAAAGTCGTCTTACCCGCGGTAGAGCCAAGGATATAGCTGAGTTCGGCTTGTTTAATCTTATGTTCAAACTCACTTTCTGTTTCAAAGCGATGCAATAAGTGGGTCATCCACCAAGAAAAACGCTCCGCTTTCCAAACTCGTTGTAAACATTTTTCTGAATATTCCTGAATGCCCTGATCTGAACCTTCGACATAATATTCAATCAATGCACTGGATAGATAAGCAATATCTGAGGCTGCCAGATTCAACCCTTTTGCACCCGTTGGTGGAACAATATGTGCAGCATCACCTGCTAAAAATAGCTTGCCGAATCGCATGGGTTCAGTCACAAAACTGCGTAGCGGTGCAATACTTTTTTCGATTGATGAGCCTATTACCAGCTTTTCTCGGCTTTCAGCATCTAAACGCAATTTCAGCTCTTCCCAAAATCTCTCATCTGACCAATCTTCAACTCGATCATTGAGCGGCACTTGCAAGTAATAACGGCTACGTGTTTCTGAACGCATACTGCATAAAGCAAAACCACGTTCTGATTGGACGTAAATCAATTCATCAGCAACAGGTGGTACATCGGCTAACACGCCTAACCAGCCAAATGGATACACTTTTTCATAAGTCTTGATTTTATCCTGAGGCACACTGGCTCGGCATATTCCATGATAGCCATCACAACCTGCGATAAAGTCACAGTGAATTTGAAATACCTGCCCTTGATGTTCAAATTGCACTTTAGGTGTCTGATAAAAATCTTTGACCTGTACATTATGTGCTTCATAAAATGATTTAAGTTGTGCAGCCTCACGTGCCATCATCAAATCTTTGGTCACTTCTGTTTGACCATAAACTGTGACTTGCTTTCCACCTGTCAATGCAGATAAATCAACGCGGTGCTTCTGTCCATTAGTGAGTATCTCAATGCCTGAATGCGGCAATCCTTTCTCGTTTAGATGTTGATCTACACCGGCCTGCTTAAGTAAATCAACAGATACTTGTTCCAAGATGCCAGCACGTATTCGCGAAGCGACATAATCTGCACTACGTTGTTCAATAATAATATGCTCAATACCTGCTTGATATAAAAGCTGCCCAAGTAGCAATCCAGCTGGACCCGCACCAATAATCGCAACCTGCGTTGTTAAAATTTCCATGACATCTTCCTTGTGATCTCCTGTCATTTAACTTACTGCTTTTAAGTTTTGTGCACGATATAGCCAAGTCGAAAAGAACCGTTTATCATTTTATTTGTCCGGATAGCGGACAAAACATCACAATAACAGGAATGGAAGCATGGTTAAGGTTGATGCTGTGATAGAGCACCCCAATTCGCATGAACAGATTCGTCAGGAAGACTACATTGCAGGTTTGGCAAAAGGTTTAGCTTTACTGGAAGCTTTTGGGGTTGATCGACAACGTTTAAATGTCACTCAAGTGGCTGAACGGACTGGAATTAGCCGAACAGCAGCACGGCGTTATCTTAAAACTTTAAAATATTTAGGCTATTTAGACACAGATGAACATTATTACTGGCTCACGCATCGTGTATTACGTTTTTCTAGTTCTTATTTAAGTTCAGCACATCTACCTAAAATTGCCCAATCCTTCCTTAATCTTTTATCTGCCCAAACGTCATTGACCTTTTCATTGGTGGTCTTAGATGATAATGAAGTGGTACCGATCGCCCGTAGCTATCTGCCTCAACAAGATAATCTAAGGGTGAGTCCTTATGGCATGCATTTAGGCAATCGTCTACCTGCACACGCAACGTCAACAGGGAAAGTCTTATTGGCTGCCCAATCAGAGACAGCTCAACACGACTGGATTAAAAGGTTTGGTTTAAAACGTTTAACCCCTTTTACAATAACGGATGAAAATAAGTTCTTTGAGGTGCTGAAAGGTATTTCACAAGCAGATTATTGCCTTTCTAAAGAAGAACATGAACTCGGTGTCATCGCAATTGCAGTACCTGTGATCAATGCTCAAGGAAAAGCGATTGCCGCTGTAAACTGCATGTCACAGACCAATCGCGTACAAGAAGATTATTTAGTGCAACAGATTTTACCGCTACTACGCAACACCGCTAATGAACTGCGTAATGTGATTTAGAAGTATTTGTCCCTAGAGTTTTAGGGACAAATCACAAGGAATTTGTTAACCCTACTTAAAATGGATAATGTGGCGCTTGCGCTTGAATAGTCATCCACTGCCATTGAGTGAATTCATCCGCATTTGCAGGACCACCAATCCGTGTAGCATTGCCTGATGCACCAAAGCCGCCAAAAGGATTCACTGTTTCATCATTTACGGTTTGATCATTGATATGCAATAAACCTACATTCAATTGTTGGCCAAGCTGCATGCCGCGCCCAACATTTGCAGTAATAATCCCCGCTGAAAGCCCATAGTCACCATCATTTGCAAGTTCAATTGCCTGTTCATCGGTGCTAAAAGGAATCAGAATGGCAACAGGACCGAAAATCTCTTCTGTAAAAATCGGATTGTCCTGTGTTACATCAGCTAAGACCGTTGGCTCAAAGAAAACCCCTTTCGCCTGTCCACCGACTTCTAATTTTGCTCCATGCGCAATCGCATCCTTAACCAGCTGCTCAACCCGTTGCGATTGCTTGGTATTAATCAGTGGGCCAATCGTGACATCATTTTGCAAAGGATTACCCACTACAAATTTTTTGACCTTCTCAAGCACACATTGTTTGACTTGAGGATAAATCTTCTCCTGAATCAGGATTTTTCCAGAAGTCATACAAATTTGACCCGAATGCAAAAAAGCACCCCACGCGATATTCTCTGCTGCAAGCTCAATATCGGCATCGTCCAGAATAATCAGTGAGTTTTTGCCACCTAACTCAAGTGATACTTTTTTCAGTGTTTTAGCTGCATTGGCACCCACAATACGACCTACATGGGTTGAACCAGTAAACTGGATACTGGCAATATTTTTATCCAAGGTCAGGGCCTCACCCACTTCAGCACCACCAGGCAGTACATGTAATAATCCTTGTGGTAAACCAGCCAATTCAAAAATACGGGCAATTGCATAACCGCTACAGACTGCAGTGCGTTCATCAGGTTTTAGTACCACCGCATTTCCAAGCGCTAAGGCTGGTGCAACCGCACGCAACGCAAGATATAATGGAAAATTAAACGGCGAAATGACACCAACTACACCTAAAGGCACTCGCTTGGCTAAACTCAATTTACCTGCCGTAGTTGGCAATAATATGCCCTGATCAACGGCTGGTAATCCAATACAATGCTTTAATACCTGTATTGAGATATTAATCTCAAAACCTGCTTTTAATTGTAGCGAACCACTTTCTTTCACCAGCCACTCGATAATTTCAGCCTGATGCTCCGTTAGGATCTGAACTGCGCGCTCAAAAACCACCTGACGCTCTTGATAACTAAGCGCCCACCATTGCTTTTGTGCAATCTTGGCTTGCTGAGCTGCATCGACCACATCGGATGTATCTGCATATCCAATCTGCCCTAAGGACTCACCAGTCGCAACTTCAACCACTTGATAACCGTTTTTGGCAGATTGCCATGTACCACGAAATAATTTTTGATCCCAAATTTCTTTTGTTAAAATAGACATCATTAACCTCGTTGTATTTCCTTAAATAAAGTATTCACTTTTAGGCGGCTTTACATCCAAAAATGTACTGGCAAATACTTGCCTGTATTTTTCTGACGAAGAAGTAGAAAAACTTACACTCCATCATCAACTAATATTTAAAAACAAACTGTTGCTTTTTGATGTCTTGTTATCGCAAATGTTCAAAAGAAATTGATCAGCTCAAATGGTCTATTTAGGCCGTTGTTGGCTTGATTTGATGATCAGACTGAAAATCTTGATAGGTCTTACGATCATGTGAATTTTCAATCAAAGGCAGGACTTCTGTCATACTGTTTAAACAACGCTGTGCAAGCTCAATATATTCTTGAGTGCCCTTTATTTTCCATGCGCGTTCTTGTTCTGTTAAATCTCGCACAACTTTTGCTGGGCTCCCCATTGCCAGTACATTGGCAGGAATTTGATCTTTGGTTTTGACCAAACTATTTGCGCCAATTATGCTATTTTCATCAATCTCGGCATAATCCAAAATGACGCTATTCATACCAATCAACACATTTTTACCGATACGGCAACCATGTAAAGTCGCAGCATGACCAATATGTCCCATTTCTTCAACAAGGGTGACGCTTTGCGGAAAGCCATGAATGATGCAACTGTCCTGTACATTGGCATTTGCTTTGATATGAATACGGCCAAAGTCCGCACGCAATGAGGCAAATGGCCCAATATAAGCTCCAGCTTCAATAATCACATCACCAATTAAAACCGCAGTGGGATGAACAAATGCACTGGGGTGAACCACAGGAATCACCCCATCAATGCTATAGCAAGGCATGACTCAATCTCTCATTACTTTGGGTTAAGCCACCAAAACGACGCCAGAAATGTGCAGTTGCATTTGGCATTGGCCCTTCCGATGTTGCCGCAACCGATAAGAAATAGTCATCAGCCGCTTCAAAGACTTTTTTGTAAATGTTCATGGATAATGTACGGGCATTGACTGCAGGCCAATCCGCCGATAATAGTTCTAAGGGCAATGCAGGATCTTTCAGTAAAATACGACGATAGTAATGAATCAATAAGGTCCGAATCTGGAAGGCTTGAATCGGTTCAATACTTTCGTCATCCTGCATCAAAATCACGCCAATCTCCCGAAACATATCCAGAAATTGCAGATAACGTTGACGTAACTCATCAATCGGCCAATTGGTTTCTAACATACGGCCAATCGTTTCGGTTGAGTTATTAAACAGCTGTAAGGTCTCAGCCTTAAACACCACGACCTGTTCACTCATATTTAAGTCAACCAACAGCTTTTGTAGCTGTAAGCGGTTTGAACCTGGATAAGCCATTAGATTGGTGGAAATGTTAGCAAAGCCCAACCATTCCAGTTCTTTCTTTAAAAATGCCTTATTGTCTGTATCCAGACTCGACATCAAAATCAGATCCCAAGAATGATCCCACTCTTTCATCTGATCATTATAAATCCGTTGCTCAGCCTGCAAATATTTGGAACGACTGGCATCGGTAATACGGTAGAAACTGGTTCTGCCAATTTTATCTGAACCAAGCCAATCACTTTTAACCAAACGAAAAACAGAAGTTCGTACAGCACGATCATTAAAATCAAACAACTCCATTAACTGAATCAAGCTGGCAAGACTGATATTTCCACCTCGATGCAGCACTGAATCGCCAAAAATAGTCGAAATCAATGAGGTACCACTTAAGGGTTCATTCTGAATAATTGAATCAATAATTTGCTGTAACTTTACACTCATACTTTTATCTTGGCATTTAGATTCAGGATATAGGGAATACTATACCCTGAATGATTATAATGTTAAGCAATCTGACGCATATCAATGACGCGTTTTGCTTTACCTTCAGAACGTGGCAAGGTCAATTCATTGACTACTTCCACCGTAACAGAAATCCCAATCATGGTTTTAATCCGCTGTATCAACTGCTGAGCCAATTGCTGCGCCTGCTTGTCACAGTTATGGCACATTTCGGTACGGATATGCAAAGTATCCATATGCCCTTTCTTTGCCACCAGAATTTCATAATTCGGTACCAGACTCGGCACTTGTAAAATCTGTTCTTCGATCTGTGTCGGGAATACATTGACACCGCGAATAATCAACATGTCGTCACTACGCCCTACAATTTTATCCATACGACGCATCGCCATGTTCTGACCTGCCAATAAACGGGTTAAATCGCGGGTACGATAGCGGATAATCGGCAAACCTTCTTTGGTAATGGTGGTGAATACCAGCTCGCCCAATTCACCATCTTTACACACTTCACCTGTTTCAGGATTAATGATCTCAGGATAAAAATGATCTTCCCAAATGGTCAGTCCTTCACCTTCATTGAGGCACTGCATCGCAACCCCTGGCCCCATAATCTCCGATAAACCATAAATATCCAGCGCTTTGATATTCAAACGTTCTTCGATTTCACGGCGTAACTCGTTGGTCCAAGGCTCAGCACCAAAAATCCCAACTTTTAACGAGGTATTACGGGCACTGCCTAATTGCTGCTCCAGTTTTTCAATAATGCTGACACAATATGATGGCGTCACCATAATTGCCGTCGGTTTAAAATCCTGAATCAATTGCACCTGTTTCTCCGTCTGCCCACCTGACATTGGAATCACGGTTGCACCTAAGCGTTCAGCGCCATAATGTGCGCCTAATCCACCTGTGAACAGACCATAACCATAGGCGACCTGAATCATATCTTTGGCACTGAGACCTGCCATACGCAGGCAACGCGCTACGATATCCGACCAAGTATGGATATCTTTTTGGGTATAGCCAACGACGGTGGGTTTCCCTGTGGTACCTGAAGAGGCATGTAAACGAACAATCTGCTCCTGTGGCACTGCAAACATACCAAAGGGATAGTTATCTCTTAAATCCTGTTTAGTGGTAAATGGAAACTTGGCCAGATCATCCAAGTTGACGAAATCATCAGGATGTACACCTGCATCGTCAAACTTTTTCTTATAGACAGGGCTATTGGCATAAACATATGTCAAGGTGTCTTTTAAGCGTTTGGTTTGTAGCGCTCGTAACTCCGTAAGCGTCATTTTTTCTACATCTTCTGTCATCAGGCTATCCACTGCCGTCTCTCCTATGTCGTTATATTATTCGAACCGTTTCAATCAATTTAAATTTTCTAAAATCAGGGCTACACCTTGCCCAACACCCACACACATGGTGCATAGTGCATATTTCCCTTGGCGTCTTTTTAGTTCTCTGGTTGCAGTCATCACCAAACGCGTCCCACTCATCCCCAGTGGATGACCCAACGCAATTGCACCACCATTTGGGTTGACGCGTGCATCATCATCCTTAAGACCTAACTCACGCATACAGGCCAATGACTGTGCTGCAAAAGCTTCGTTCAGCTCAATCACATCCATTTGATCTAAACTAAGACCCGTTTGTTTTAATAGTTTTTGTACCGCAGGCACTGGGCCAATGCCCATATATTTCGGTTCTACCCCAGCACTGGCAATCGCTACTACACGGGCCAATGGGGTTAAACCATGGGTATCGGCAAACTGACGATTGGTCAGCAACACACAAGCCGAACCATCATTTACTCCCGAGGCATTACCCGCCGTCACCGAGCCACCTTCTTTACGGAACGGTGCTTTCAATTTTGCAAGGCTATCTAAACTAGTATCAGCACGTGGATGCTCATCCTGTGAAAAGACAGTGACATTCTTTTTACGATCAACTAGTTCGACAGGCAGAATTTCACCCTTAAAAAAACCTGCTTGTTGTGCCGCTGCCACTTTCTGTTGACTACGAATCGCGAATGCATCCTGATCCTGTCGGCTAATCTGGTATTTCTCAGCCACATTTTCAGCTGTTTCAGGCATGCTGTCCGTCCCATAGTCGGCTTTCATTTTTTTATTGATGAAACGCCAGCCAATGGTGGTATCAAAAATTTCAGGGCTACGACCAAAAGCCTCGGTTGGCTTGGCCTGAACAAAGGGTGCCCGACTCATTGACTCGACCCCGCCAGCCAATACAAATTGTGACTCGCCAGCCTTAATTGAACGTGCCGCCAATCCGACAGCATCTAAACCAGATGCACATAAACGGTTCACCGTCATTGCAGGAACTGCCTCAGGTAAACCCGCCAATAAGGTTGCCATACGTGCCACATTACGGTTATCTTCACCCGCTTGATTGGCACAGCCTAAATAGACTTCATCTAAATCTTGCCAAGGTAGATGCGCATGTTTTTCTTTTAAATGTTTGATTGGCAATGCTGCAAGATCATCAGTACGCACCGAACTCAATGACCCTGCATAACGTCCAATTGGGGTACGAATAAAATCACAAATTAAAACGTCTTCCATGATCGCTCCTGCTTATGCACATTCTGTTAAATTTTTTGAATCGTCAGCAATCACACTTTGCTGCTTTGCCACGTGTTGTTTAAGATAAAGACTTGCACGATATTTTTCTTCGCCATAGATGGCATATAAATTGTTTAACGTTGCCAAGACATATTCAGCGCCCAATTGCATCATCCATTGATACGGCCCTTTAGGATAATTGACACCATATCTCATGGCATTATCAATATCTTCCATACTCGCAACACCATGCAGACTGGCCTCACAGGCTTCATTGATCAACAAGACAATGGTACGTAAAGTTAACAGTGCGGGATGATCGCTGATCCAAAGTACCTTGATCTGTTGTTGAGCAAAAAATGCTTCGATTTTTGCCAGATCTTCAGCTTGGCAAAGATGGTTATGACTAAGAACCACCACTTGTGCCTGTTCAAAATGATGATGCCAATCCATCAATACCGTTTTACGATTTGGATAATTGATATTGACAGATTCTCCCTGACTTAAACGTAGATCAACATCATCAATTTGGATGATATTTTGATTGCTTGCTAAAGCACGACTTAAGCCCAGACGTTCTAATACATGCGGACATTGCGCCCATGTACCTTTGACTTGCACATCAGCATGAAAAGACGGTTTTGTAATAAGCTGAGGCTGAAAAGTCACATACTGATTTTTTTCATCATAGCGATAAAAGCCTTGCTTTGATTTACGTCCCCATGTACCCGCATCAACCAATTCTTTCTGAATCAAACTTGGGCGATAACGCGGCTCATAAAAGAAGGCTTCATAAACACTCTGGGTGACTGAGAAATTAATATCTTGCCCAATTAAATCGGTCAACTCACACGGTCCCATCGCAAAACCACCACACTGCTTTAAGGCATAATCCAGTTGCTCATAGGTTGTGACCTGTTCTTGCAAAGCGCGAAATGCTTCTGCATAAAATGGACGAGCAATACGATTGACGATAAAGCCTGGGGTAGATTTGGTCAGTACAGGGATTTTATTCCAAGCCAGCATCAAGGCTTTTAAGGCCTGACACAAATCAATTGGCGTTTTTAAGCCCTGTACAATCTCCACCAGTTTCATCACTGGTGCAGGATTAAAGAAATGCAATCCAACCACTCGCTCAGGATACGGAATAGCAGATGCAATTGCTGTCACTGAAATAGATGAGGTATTGGTGGCTAAAATAGTTTGGTCGTTACAAATCGTCGCCAACTGCTTAAACAAAGCCTGTTTCACTTCCAACTTTTCAACTACCGCTTCTATGACTAAATCAACATTTGCCAATGCCTCGATTTGATCAGCAATGCTCAAACGTGAAAGTGCTTGCTGTGCCTGCTCATAGGTCATCTTGCCTTTTTCTGTCAACTTCGCGAAGGTCTGATGCAATCCATCAACCGCCTGCTGGGTCTTTTCACGGTCAAGATCGTAGAGAACAGTCGAATGACCATTGATCATTGCCAATTGGGCAATCCCAATTCCCATGGTGCCCGAGCCAATCACGGCAATTTGGGCATGGGATAAATCGAAATTAATCATGCTTAACGCCCCTGAAAATTTGGCTCACGCTTATTCATAAAGGCTTGGACGCCTTCACGATAATCTTCCGAACGCCCAGCAATGCGCTGAAAATCTCGTTCCAAGTGCATCTGTTCGTCAAAACTATGGTTACTGGATTGATGCATGGCTTTTTTGATCAGCGACAGGCCAAAAGTCGGTTGCTTGGCGAGTCGTTCAGCCAGTTCTGTGACCTTGGTTTTTAATTCACTATCTTCAGCCACATCCCAGATCATGCCCCATTCTTTCGCTGTTTCCGCAGGCAATTTATCACCCAGCAACGCCAGCCCCATGGCACGTGCATGACCTACAGCACGTGGCAAGAACCAAGTTCCACCTGAGTCAGGTACTAAACCTAAACGACAGAAGGCCTGTACAAAGTTGGCAGATTTGGCTGCAATCACCAGATCACAGGCCAAGGCAATATTGGCACCTGCGCCTGCAGCTACTCCGTTCACCGCACAAATCACGGGCTTCGGCATATTCACAATGGTTCTAATCAACGGGTTATAGTAGGTTTCAATCGAGTAACCTAAATCAGGTGCTGCAGCATTTGGATCAACCACTCGATCGCCAAGATCTTGACCTGCACAGAAACCACGGCCTTCGCCACTGATCACGATACAACGAACCTCTTGTTTTTTAGCCCATAGATTCAGAACTTCAGCCACCTCACGGTGCATCTCGACGTTAAAGCTATTCAATGCTTGGGGACGATTAAAGGTTAAATAACCCACCGCATTTTTTTCTTCCACGATAATATTTTTATAGTCCATTACTCACCTCTAAAGATTGGCTTTCTTTTTTCAAAGAATGCATGAATGCCTTCGTTTCGATCTTTGGTTGCTGCCAACCAGACAAAATTTTGTCGTTCTGATTTCAGTCCCTGACTCAATGTGGTTTCATGAATACTTTTAATTGATTGCTTGATCACCCGAATTGCCAAAGGCGCTTGTTTGGCAATTTTGCTTGCCAATTGAATCGCATATTCCACGGTCAGTGCTGTTGGCACCACTTCACTACAAATCCCATGTTGCTGTGCTTGCTTGGCTGAAATCATTTCCCCGGTCATCGCCCAGCGCATGGTCAGTTGCTGCCCCACCAGACGTGCTAAACGTTGAGTTCCACCCGCACCAGGTAACATACCTAGACCAATCTCAGGCAAGGCAAATTTGGCATTATCACCACAAATCACCATATCCGAATGCAACACCAGCTCAAAGCCCGCACCCAAGGCATAACCATTCACAGCAGCGATGATGGGTTTAGTAAAACTGTCAATCCTCTGCCATAGCTTTGGACGGATATCGAGCTGTAAAGCGACGGCATCCATTTCTGCCAATTCGTTTAGGTCTGCACCCGCAGCAAAGCAATTGCGATTGCCCGTCAGCACAACCACTTTCACCTCATGATTCTGCTCTGCTTGTTCCAGCAGCTCACATAGACCCTGTAAAGTGGCATTATTCAAAGCATTGCGTTTTTCTGGACGGTTTAAGCTGAGCAGCATGACCCCATCTATTGGCGTTTCAACCTGAATCAAGGTTTGCATGACGATCTCACCTCTACTCATCAAAGCTCAAACGTACATTTGCGCCTTTCGGTAAAGTCTGGCAGCTCAGCACATAACCTTTTTCCACCTCATCATCTTCAAGGCTATAGTTCAGGAACATATCCACTTCACCTGAAAGCACCTTGCAGCGACAGGTGGCACAAACACCACCTTTACAGGCGTAAGGCAAATCCGCGCCTGCACGTAAAGCAGCATCCAGGATACTTTCGTCCTCTTGCCCTACAGCAACAATCAACTCTCGCCCATCAAGTACAATGTTGACTTTTTCTTCTTTACGGTTGGCATCAACTTCCGCTGAACGTTTGCGGACATGCCCTGTATTAAAACGTTCCGTGTGAATCTTCTCTTTAGTCACACCATACACAGGAAACAGGCGTTCAACCGTGTCCATCATTTCGTCGGGGCCGCAGGCAAATACATGATCAAAGTTGGGTTCTAATACCTCATATTCAAATAACTGCTTGAGCTTGTCCTCATCAATCCGGCCATTCAGCAACTCACTGTCATTGAATTCACGTGAGAAAATATTAATCAGCTGAAAGCGTTCTTTAAACTGGTCTTTTAAATCCATAATCTGCTCAGCAAACATGGTTTGTTTCCAAGAACGATTGCCATACAGCAAAGTAAAGTTTGCCGAGTTTTGCTCAAACAACACCTGTTTGATGATGGAAAGAATCGGGGTAATACCACTTCCAGCAGCAATCCCTAAATAAGCTTGCCCACCTGTTCTGGCTGCTTTCTGAAAAAAAACGCCTTGTGGTGGCATCACTTCCAATACATCACCCACTTTTAAATGTTCATTGGCCCAATGGGAAAACTGGCCCTGATCAATCTTTTTCACCGCAATACTGATATCTTCTTTTGGTGCATAGCTACAGATTGAGTAGCAACGGCGAATTTCCCCAGCTTCGGTTAAATGGCGAATCGTCAGATGCTGGCCTGGCTGAAATTGGAACTGTTGCTGTTGTTCTGGAACCAGATCAAAAGCAATACAGATCGCCTGATCAGTCTGAGGTGTAATTGTTTTTACTTTTAATGGAATAAATTGGCTCATGGCTGATTTCCTTATCCAAGGCTTTAAATACATTTAAAATAATCAAAGGGTTCAAGGCAGTCCCGACATTTGTACAGTGCTTTGCAGGCAGTCGAGCTAAACTCGGTCAATAATCGAGTGTCGCGGCTTTTACAGTGTGGGCAGACCACACCATCACTCAGATGCACATGCGTTCCGCATAGCTGTGCAGTCCCTTCTGGTGGTGCAATCCCATAGGCTTGCAGCTTCTGCTTACCTGCATCTGACATCCAGTCCGTGGTCCATGCTTCTGATAAATCAATCATGACTCTTGCAGGGATCAAATCCTCCGCTGCCAATGCTTCGACGATCTGTGCTTTTAATAAGTCAGTGGCTGGACAACCGCTATAGGTCGGGGTCAATCGAACAATAATTTCTTGTTGTTCATTCAACTCAACACCGCGAATCATGCCCAGATCCACAACGGACAATACTGGAATTTCTGGATCACTGACGTTTTGTAAAACATCCCAGCATTGGTCAATACAGTGGCGAATCATTTGCATGGCGATACTCCTTGTGTTACCAAGTCATCTCAGGATAACTGCGTTGAATGGATTGCATTTCAGCCAACAAATATCCTAAGTGTTCGGTATGCAAGCCTTGTTTTGCACCACGGCGGTAAGCACCATTCACAGGAATCGTTAATTCAAAACGCTTCAATTCCGCTACAACGATTTGCTCCCATTGCGCTTTTTCAGTGGAAAAATCAGCAATGATGCCTAGCTCAACCAATGTCTGTTCTTCGGCAGTGAGTTCGAACAGTTCAGCACTAAAACGCCACAAATTGTCTAATGCCTGTTGTACACGTTGATGTGCTTCTGCTGTACTGAGGCTTAAACGCTCCATCCAGCTAGTTGAGAAACGAATGTGATACTTGGCCTCTTTTAAAGATTTCACCGCCAATGCCGCGACTTCTGGCGTTGCGGATTGGGTTAAAGTGGTTAATAACAACACATGGTAATGATCCATCAACCACTGACGCACGATGGTCTGTGCAAAATCACCATTCGGTTGTTCACATAGCAATAAATTGAAAAACTCACGTTCGTTGCGGAAATAAGCCAGTTGATCTTCATCACGTTTTTCAGCTTCGTATTGTCCTGCCAAAGTCAGAAAATTTCGGGATTGCCCCAGTAAATCCAAACCAATATTGGCCAAGGCAATATCAATTTCCAGCTCTGGCGCATGACCGCACCATTCAGCCAAACGTTGCGCCAATACCAGTTGGCTATCACCGATATGTAATAAGAATTTAGACAAAGCGATATTATTCATTTGCATACTCCCTTACATGTGCTCAATGCCATCAGGAATATGATAGAAGGTCGGATGACGATAGACTTTGTCCAATGCGGGTTCAAAAAACTCCGATTTTTCATCAGGCTGTGATGATTTGATCAGTTCTGAACGCACCACCCAAATGCTGATGCCTTCATTACGGCGGGTATAGACATCACGTGCATGTTGCAATGCAATTTCGTCATCTGGAGCTCTTAAACTGCCGACATGGCGGTGACTTAAACCTTGTTTACTGCGCACAAATACTTCATAAAGCGACCAGTTGTTATTATTTTCCATTACGTTATCCTCAAATTTTTCCCTAAATTTTGCTTAAGCAACTTTGCCGACCTGGGCTTGCTGCTTTTTGGCATACACCACAGCGGCATCACGTACCCACTTGCCATTTTCCCAGGCCTTACGACGCGCTTCGATCCGCTCATGATTACAAGGCCCGCGACCTGCAATCACCTCATTGAATTCCTGCCAGTCAATCTCGCCATAGCTGTAATGGCCTGTTGCTTCATTCCACTGCAAGTCAGCATCCGGTACGGTTAAACCAAGCTGCAACACTTGAGGAACAGTGTTATCGACAAACTTCTGGCGCAATTCATCATTACTAAAGCGCTTGATTCCCCATGCCATGCTTTGTGCGCTATTAGGAGAATGATCATCACTTGGACCAAACATCATCAATGCAGGCCACCAGAAACGATTCACCGCATCCTGTGCCATTTGTTTTTGTTCGGGTGAACCAGCAGCCAATGCCATCATGGCTTCAAAACCTTGACGTTGATGGAAACTTTCTTCTTTACAAATCCGCACCATGGCACGCGCATAAGGACCATAAGAGGTACGGCATAAAGCCACTTGATTCACAATCGCAGCACCATCAACCAGCCAGCCAATCGCCGCGACATCGGCCCAACTCATGGTTGGATAATTGAAGATGGATGAATATTTCATTTTTCCATCAATCAATTTTTCCATCATCTCATCACGATCCGCACCCAAGGTTTCTGCGGCACTGTAAAGATAAAGACCATGCCCTGCTTCATCCTGAACTTTCGCCAATAACACGGCTTTACGTTTCAAGGTCGGTGCACGGGTAATCCAGTTACCTTCTGGTAGCATACCGACAATTTCTGAATGACCGTGTTGGCCAATCTGACGAATCAAGGTCTTGCGATACGCTTCTGGCATTTCATCTTTGGCTTCAATGGTGATGTCATTGGCGATATTGTGCTCAAATTTCTGATACTTATTTTCCATTTGTAGATTCCCTTGAGAATTCCATCCATGAATCTATTTTTCGATACACAAAAAATAAAGTCAATCAATATTTTTGTATCAAATTAAAATAAACCAGAAAATCCAGCTTAAATAATTGTTTTAATTACATTTAATAAAATTAATCAAAATTAATTTAGATATTTAAAACAAATTTAGATTGACTTTACGCTCAATCAGGATGAAATTATGAATCATATTTTAAATATTTTTATAATTGATGTATCACATAAAAATGGAGTTTGATCATGCTTGAACAAGCACAGCAAGAAGAAATCGCCAAGGACAATGAAGACCAAGGTTCGAGTCAGCAACTGCTACAGCTAGCGTCCTATGTCTATGCAACATGGCACTCAAGCCATCAAGATCGACGTACGGTTGTACATGCCATTACTGGCGAGCCAATCTATAGTGTCAGCAGTCACGGCATCGACATGCAGCAAGTGGTCAAATATGCCAAGCAGAATGGTACCGAGCTGGCAAACTGGACTTTTCATCAACGAGCCAATGCCTTAAAACAAATCGCCCAACACTTACTGGAACAAAAAGAACAGTTCTATGCGCTTGCCTATGCCACTGGTGCAACACGAAAAGATGCATGGATTGATATCGAAGGCGGTATTCAAACCTTATTTGCTTATTCAAGTCTGGTACGCCGTGAACTCAATGATGAAAAAATCATCACTGAGGATAACTGGATTCAGCTCTCTAAACATGGCACTTTTGGCGCCAAGCATATTTTAAGCCCTAAAGCGGGTGTGGCAGTTCATATCAATGCCTTTAACTTCCCGATTTGGGGCATGCTGGAAAAAATTGCACCGACGTTATTGGCGGGTGTGCCTTGTATCGTCAAGCCAGCCACTGATGGCGCTCAACTGACTCAAGCCGTGGTTGAAGCCATTATCTCGACTGGAATCCTACCCAAAGGTTCTCTACAACTGATTTGCGGACAAATTGACGATTTGTTTGATTACTTGGGCCCTCAAGACTGCGTGACCTTTACTGGCTCTGCCTATACTGGGCAAAAGCTTCGCAACCATCCCCATCTGAACAAATATTCAATTCCATTTAGTATGGAAGCTGATTCAGTGAATAGTGCGATCCTCAGCCCTGAAGCAGATGAAGCCACGGTTGATCTGTTTGTACGTGAAGTGTTTCGTGAAATGACCACCAAAGCAGGACAAAAATGTACTGCGATTCGTCGAGCCTTTGTACCGCAAGCACTTCTTGAGCAAGTTCAGCAAAAACTGAGTGCTAAGCTGGCAAAAGTCGTGGTTGGTGATCCACAAAAACAAGACACCAGCATGGGTGCACTCGCCAGTCCAAAACAAAAACTGGATGTAGCGGCTAAAGTTGCTGAACTAGCGAAAGAAGCCAAAATTGTATTTGGTGATGAGACAACTTTCAAAATCAATGCTGAGCATCCTGATAAAGGTGCATTCTTCCCACCGACCTTGTTACTGTGTGAGCAACCACTACAGGCAAGCTTGGTACATACCACTGAAGCTTTTGGCCCTGTGTGTACTTTGATGCCGTATCAATCAATCGACGAACTTACTGATCTTGTGGCTCGTGGTGAAGGTAGTCTGGTTGCCTCTGTGGTAAAGAATAGGGATGAGAATATCGAACTGATCATTCAAAAAATTGCGCCATGGCATGGTCGTGTTCATATTCTGGATGAAGAATCAGCCAAAGAAAGTACAGGTCATGGTTCACCACTGCCTCATCTCGTTCACGGCGGCCCAGGCCGTGCTGGTGGCGGTGAAGAACTGGGGGGCATTCGCGCAGTCAAACACTATATGCAACGGACTGCGATTCAAGGTTCGCCGAACAGCCTCACTCAAGTGACGCATTCATGGACCGCGGGTGCAAACATCGAGCAAGACCGCATCCATCCTTTTAAAAAGGATTTTGATGAACTGGTCATTGGTGAGCGTTTATTGACTGCACGTCGTACCGTGACTGAAGCTGATATTGTCAATTTTGCCTGTCTCAGTGGCGACTATTTTTATGCGCATACCGATAAAATTGCTGCAGCAGATTCTTTCTTCGGTGAGCGTGTGGCACATGGTTATTTCATCGTTTCAGCAGCAGCAGGTTTATTTGTCGATGCTGCTCAAGGCCCTGTGATTGCCAACTATGGCATGGATAATTTACGTTTTGTTGAGCCTGTGAAAATTGGTGATTCGATTCGTGTTGAACTCACCTGCAAACAGAAAACCCCTAAACCGCAAAAAGATCCATCTCAACCTGAACATGGTGTCGTAGTTTGGGATATCAAAGTCAAAAATCAGCGTGATGAACTGGTCGCAACCTATGATATTTTAACTTTGGTCGCTCGCGCAGCTTAAAGTAAGTACATTGATGGGTACGATCAGGTATCCATCAATGCCTTGGAAATTTGGCCAGTTAAAAATAAGCTCAATTCAGGAAAAGTCATGAGTGCCTATATTATTCTTATTCGTAAGCAATTAAAAAACCAAGACGAAATGAAAACCTACACCACTTTAGCACGCCAAGCGAGCCAAGGTTTTGCAGCTGAACCGATTGTGTTTTATGGTCAGTCGATTGCATTAGAAAATATCGAAAGCGACGGCGTTGCCATCATTAAATTCAGCAGTATGCAGGAAGCACAGAATTGGTATCACAGTGATGCCTATCAACAGGCCAAAAAACACCGAGATTTGGCAGGTGAATATATGGTGATTTTGACAGAAGGTTTAGACTAATCCTATAACTAAATAAATCACAGATTCAGCAGACTGAATGACAAAGCGATTTTAACGAAACCGAGCCTCTGTCATTTGGGTCAATTTTTTTTAAAATTATTTTTTTGATATTTTTTTTAAATCATAAAAAACAATAGAATACAAAATGAAAACCTGCTTATTTACTCTTTATCTTTCTCTAGTCAGCATGTCAAACAAGACATAGTCTTTTTCATTGGAGCATGTCAGCATAATTTTACAACCATCCTCTAGGATAAAACCATGTCGAATATGATGAATAAAGCTCAGGGATTTGGGCTATCTTTGATCACCAAACTCGCAGGAAGCGAAATGCTTGATCAACTCAAATTAAGAAAATTTGTAGAGAAATCATTATATCAAGGCTCAAAAACAGGCTTTAAAGTACTCAATAAAACACAAAAAGCATTTAAGCCACAGCCACTCGATAAACAGCGCCTCCCAAATCAGACCAACAAAAATCTGTTTGATCTCAGTCTGACTGAAGAACAGCAAATGACCGTTGATGCCATGTCTCAATTTGCTGAAGAAGTCCTGTACACATTGGCACATGATGCAGATCATCATGCACAATTCCCCGAACAACTGTGGCAACATTTGGTTGATTTGGGGCTCAACTATTATGCTTTGCCAGAGGCATTGGGTGGTGTGGCCGCAGAACAGAATATTGTGAGTAATATTCTGATTGCAGAAAGCTTGGCTAAAGGTGATTTCAGTCTGACCGCAGGTTTACTGAGTACCTTTAGTGTCATCAATGCAATAACCCGTTGGGGCTCAACCCAAGTTCAATCAATGTACTTACCAGTATTTGCAGAAGATACGGATGTTACAGCGACTTTTGCCTTTCAGGAAGCAACAGCGGCTTTTAACCCATACCAGTTAAAGACCACGGCAACTGAAGCCAATGGACAATTCTATATTACGGGCGAAAAGAGCTTAGTGCTTTTAGGTGATATTGCTGATGTGTTCTTAGTCAGTGCGGAGTTCAACGGTCAACCTGATATTTTCGTGGTGCAATCCAATGAAACGATTGCCATCAAAGCCAATCCAGCAATGGGTCTAAAAGCAGCTGAAACAGCGACCCTTCAATTTAATCAAACGCCAGCCTTACGCTTAGGGGATGCTGATTTTGATTACACGGCCTTTGTCGATCTAGGCAATTTGATGTGGTGTGCCATGGCGATTGGGACTTGTGAAGCAATCAAAGCCTACTGTATTAAATATGCCAATGAACGTACTGCCTTCGGTGAGCCAATCTCGCATCGTCAAAGCGTTGCTTTTATGATTGCGGATATGGCGATTGAAATCGATGCGATGCGTATGCTGGTGTTAAATGCTGCCAGTTTGGCAGAAGCTGGCAAACCGTTCCATCGTGAAGCCTATCTTGCTCGCCTGCTCTGCGCTGAAAAATCAATGAAAATGGGTACCGATGGCGTTCAGATTCTCGGCGGTCATGGCTTTACCAAAGAGCATCCAGTTGAGCGTTGGTATCGTGATCTTCGTGCGACGGCAATCTTGCATTCTGGCTTACATGCTTAATTTTGGAGAACAATAATGAATTTACAAAATCCGAAAAAATTCAAAATGCTGGTTGATCAAGCACATGAAACAGCGCTCAATGTGCTACGTCCAATTTCACGTAAATACGATAAAGCTGAACATGCCTATCCCAAAGAACTGGATATGCTAGCGGCTTTACTGGACGGTATGAATGAAAGTGGTGAAGGTGTGGGTGCAGCCAATGCCAGTAAACGTGGGACTGCCAATCTTGATGCCATTGTCAATGGCGGTAATATGTCTGCTGCGCTAGGTATCATTGAAATGTGTTATGGCGATACAGGCTTGCTCCTTAGCATGCCACGCCAAGGACTAGGTAACTCTGCGATTGCTGCAGTTGCCAATGACGAACAGCTAGAACGTTTCAAAGGCACTTGGGCTGCGATGGCGATTACCGAGCCAGGTTGTGGCTCGGATTCGGCCGCGATTCGTACCACGGCGACCAAAGATGGCGATGATTATATTCTGAATGGCGAGAAAATCTTTGTCACTTCGGGTGAACGTGCTGATTCGGTTGTGGTCTGGGCAACCTTGGATAAAAAATTAGGTCGCGCTGCAATCAAGTCTTTTGTAGTACCAAAAGGCACAGCCGGCATGAAAGTTGAACGTCTTGAACACAAACTGGGGATTAAAGCCTCAGATACAGCGGTCATCAGCTTTATCGACTGTCGTGTACCTGCTGCCAATTTATTGGGCAACCCAGAAATTGATGTGGCTAAAGGTTTCGCAGGTGTAATGGAAACCTTTGACAATACCCGTCCACTGGTCGCTGCAATGGCGATTGGTTGCGCCAAAGCATCACTAGAACGCATCAAGGAAATATTTAAAGATCAGCTTGATCCAGACTACTTAACACCCTACTTACAGACCTCAAACCTAGCTGCACAAATCTATCGTATGGAAGCTGAGTGGGAAGCTGCACGATTATTGATGATTAAAGCAACTTGGATGGCAGACAATAAAAAGCCGAACTCGAAAGAAGCGTCAATTGCCAAAGCCAAAGCAGGCCGTGTAGGGAATGAGATCACACTCAAATGTGTCGAGCTAGCGGCAAGTGTGGGCTATGGTGAAGATGAGTTATTGGAAAAATGGGCGCGTGATTCAAAAATTCTGGATATTTTTGAAGGTACGCAACAAATTCAGCAATTGATCATTGCCCGCCGTGAATTGGGTAAATCATCAAGTGAACTAAAATAATTCTGAATCGGTGACAACCTAAAAAGGACGTTTTCATAACGTCCTTTTTGTTTGATTCAACCCGATATGAATCCGCATTTCCATTCACAAGTTTCTATTCAAAAACACTTTTCAGATCCTTGGGTAAACCCTGTGCCGTTTCTAATCCGCCCTGAGCATTCTTCCAGACCAAAGCCGGTGTTGCATAAAAGCCATATTTATTCATCATCTCTTCATTAGCTTCCAGTTTTTCTGCTAGATGCGCCGGAATCGGTTTTAATTCTTTCAATTTTTGTTTCCCTTTGGCCGCATTAAATGCTTCAAAAACCTGTTGCGGATTTGAAGCAGCCAGCAATGTTGCGGCCTGTCCTCGACTTTCAGAACGAATCACACCGACTTGGATGTGACGTAATTGCACTTTACCTGCTTTCACATAAGGACGGGCCTTTTCCCAAAAAGCATGACAATACGGACAATTTGGATCGGAGAAGACATAAATAATTCGGGGTGCTTTGACATTGCCATCCGGAATCCAAGCCGATTTTTCCAGACTTTTCCAAACATCATCCAAAACAGATTGCTTCACATGCTTATTCAGCGCATCAACAGTTAAGTTATCACCTTTGGCATTATGCAGATCCCCAACAATATAATATTTATTGTCATTTGAAATAAAAACCGTCATTGGATTTTGCTGCATATGCCCAGCCCAACCTGTCATTTGCGCAGGTGCCTCAATTTGCTTTACAAAGCTAAAACCGTCTTTTTCCAGTTTTTGCTTAATGCTTGGAACTGCAGCAATAAGCGGAGTTGATGACATTGCAAATGCCGTCACAGCGAACAGTTTAAGATATGGATTCATTGAGAGACTCCCTCATTAAGTTGAGTGATTTTTTGTAGATATTGTTTCAGCATTGCAGGCGTAAGTTCGCCTAAATGACGTTCCACCAGCTGGCCTTGTGCATTGAAAAACAAAGTGCTTGGCAGTCCAAACATATTCATCTGCTCCGCCATTTCTCCATGCGGATCGGATAACACATGCTGAAACTGGAATTGATGCTGCCGCAAATAATTGTGAATCACATCGGGCGTTTCACCCTGATTCAGCATGACAAATTGAACATTGGGATGATCATGTTGAGCCTGATACAACACAGGCATTTCACGGTGACAAGGTGGACACCAACTGGCCCATAGATTAATAACCGTCGGTTGCCCTACAAATTGAGTTAAAGATCGGGTTTGCTGATTAAGATCAGAAAAAGTGAGTTCTGGATATTGTTGTTCAGTCTGAAATCTCTTGTGTATACCTAGACCACCCAATTGCACCGCAAAGAAGATGATCAAGCTCCCCGCAATGACGGCATAGTTTAAAAAACGATTTTTCCAAATAAACCATACACTCGCAGCTACCAAGCCGCTATAGAGATGAAAGCCTTTATCCTGAACCTTCAAAATATCAATCGGATGAGCGAAATAGACA
The DNA here is from genome assembly GCF_013072675.1 of Acinetobacter sp. Ac_3412. Classification (NCBI taxonomy): domain Bacteria; kingdom Pseudomonadati; phylum Pseudomonadota; class Gammaproteobacteria; order Moraxellales; family Moraxellaceae; genus Acinetobacter; species Acinetobacter sp. Ac_3412. Next base: position 723,792 of record NZ_LXUJ01000007.1, read on the forward strand.
TCTGCATGTATCACGACAAAACCGAATCGTGCAGCAAGCAATCCGATCAGAATCGCCGTCCAGAGCGAATCCTTATAATCCTGCCAAAGCGCGGTTGACCAGAGAAAGCGACGGCTTAAATACAGGCCAAATAACTGTACGCTGCATAGTCCGGCCAGAATAATCACGAATGACCACGGCAAGATAAAGATCCAGAGGTGTAAGGCTTCTGAGGAAATAAACATTATTTCTCCCCAGACATCGACTGAATATTTTGAACTAGTTGCTTTGCTTTATAGGTTCCCGTTAAACGTAAATCCCGAATTTCCTGATGATTTGAGTCGAGAAATAAAACGGTGGGAGGTCCTAAAATTTGCCAGTTCTTCAGAAGAATGTCTTGAGAAGCCTCATAATGAGTTAAATCAAGCTTAATACGGACCATATGTTCAATCGCCGCTTGTACTTCTGGTGCAGGTAAGACATCTCGCTCAATCGGTTGGCAAGCCACACACCAATCGGCATAGACATCAATCAATACTGCTTGATTTGGATGTTGTGCCAGAGCCTGTTCAAATTCATGTTGATTTCGAACTACAGTCCATGCGTGTAAGGAGGATACCCGTTGCTGATGAAAAGAAGAGGCTGCCAACTGTATTTGCCATATACTACTCGCTGTGAGCCCCCCAACAAGACCAAGCAATATCAAGCGATAAGAAAGCTTTTGTACATAACGCAACACTACGATCAGATAACCTGCCATTGCAATCAAAACCAGTGCAAGAATGGAATAATACAAGGCACTTGCGAATAATGGTCGAGCAAAATATACCGCTAAGACCAACATAACAAAACCAAAGCTGAACTTGAGACGCTCCATCCATAATCCTGGTTTCGGTAGGTATTTCGCCCCAAAAACACTGGCAATAAAAATTGGAATGCCAATGCCCAAGCCCATCAGGAATAAGTAAAGCCCACCTAACATGCCATGTTCAAGCTGTGAAACATAGAGTAAAGCACCCGCAAGTGGTGCACTCATACAAGGACCTACGATTAAGGCGGATAATGCCCCCATGATCGCCGCACTGAATAGCGTACCGCCCTTTTGCCCTTGTTGGAGTCGATCTAAACGTTGCAATACCGACTGTGGCAGAGACAGCTGATACAAGCCGAATAAATTGAGTGCAAATGCAATAAACATCAGTACAAATAAGCCAATCACCATTGGGTTTTGAAACCAACGCTGAACATTAAAGCCAATATGTGATACCACAAATCCCATCACGGCATAGACCAAAGCCATACTGGTGACAAAAGTCAGCGCAATCAGTGCTGCCTTACGCCTCTTGTTCTGTTGTACCAAGATACTGGACAGGATTGGAATCAAGGGTAAAGAACAGGGTAAAAATGCCAATAAAACCCCAAACCCCAAGAATGCAATAAGATTAAGCCAAACCGTTTGACTGGAGAGAAGGCTAAGAAAAAATTGATCATTGTTCCAAGCTTGCTTGAATGTTTTACTGGCCACCTGCTGCTGGCCACCTGATTCAGCAGCTGCAGTTGTACTCTGCGTTACCGAATCTTGTTGAATATTCGCTGTGTCCGTAGAATCATTGATCTGTTGAGTAGGTTCATTGGGTTTAATAGCTTCAGCCTGTGTCGATCCACTCGGAGCCGTATTTAAGTCTTGGCGATTCAACGGTTCCGAAGTATCAGCCGTTTTTTGTGGCTCTTGAACTAAAAGTGTCAATTTCGTTTGTGCTGATACTAACTTTTGTTGGGGCAATAAACCTGTTGCATCGGTTTGAATCGTTGTTCTTTGTACGGGATAACAGAGTCCATCATCTGCACAACCCTGCCATTGCACACTGTATAACTGATTCGGCTGAACCTCGAATTGAGCTGTGACTTGATTATAATGCACATCGGTCTTACCAAAGGTTGGATCATCCTTTTCCTGCCCTTTCGGTAATTTTAAATCAATATTTTTACCGTTCACGCTCAGCTTAAACTGGTCGTGATATAAATAATAATTGGGGACGATGTCCCAATTGAGTTCAGCTTTTTCTTTGGAAATTGAACTGGCTTGGAACTTAAAAGCTTGATCGGGATGTAAAAAATCATTCCCAGCCCACGCTGCGGTATTTAATCCAAGGACCATACCGATTAAGAGTTGAAATCGCATACCATCTGATCTAAAGCATTAACATGATGGCATTATCAAACAAGCAAAATTAAGAGAACATTAAGGCGCTTTTTTATTTGTAGAATAGGGACTCTATTGAGGAAAAGCCATGTTTGTCGTACTCGTTGAAGATGATCCCTATATTGCTGAAAGTATTATCGCTGCCTTGGATTATCTCAGTATTTCAGTTGAGCATGTAAATACAGCCAAAGCTGCCGATTATTTTATCCGTAACAGCGCTGTGGATTTATGTTTGCTAGATCTCGGCTTACCTGATCAAGATGGATTAGAGTTGTTACAGACATGGCGCAACGATGAACTGCATGTGCCCGTACTGGTACTGACAGCACGTAACCAAACCCAGCAATGTGTCGAAGCGTTAAATGTGGGGGCCGACGATTACCTGACCAAACCCTTTGATTTAAGTATATTGATTGCCCGAATTCACGCCTTAACAAGACGAAATAGAGGTTATTCCTCCAATACGATTCAAATTGGTGAGCTACAAATCCACCCAGATACGCAGCAAGCCTATTATCAGGGACAGCTCTTAACGCTTTCACGTCGTGAATATAGCTTGCTTGAATCGTTTATGCTTTATCCGAATCAAATCCTTAAAAACGAAGACTTAATTGATAAAGTGTATGGTTTTCAGGAAAGTATCGAGAGTAATGCGATTAATGTGCATATCTATCATCTTCGACAAAAAATCCACCCAGATATTATTCAAACAATTCGTGGTGTGGGCTATATGCTAAAAGTAGCCGAGTAAAAGAGATGAAAAGTTATAGTTTAAAATGGCGCTTGGTGACCTCAATTTCCATTGTGTTTATCTTACTTTGGTCATTGGTCTTTTACTGGCTCTATGTCGATTTAGAAAAACGCTTACAATCTACCTTAGATCAACGCCTTTCCGCATCCGCTCAAATGGTTGCTCATTTGATTCAGCAACTTCCTGTGAATGAAATTATCGACACATTAAACTCGGCACAACAAAAGCATGACAGTCAAAATCTACTGGTTTGTGAAGTTTCCTTTTTGAATTCTGGTTCTGGAACTGAGCCACAAGTGATTGTCAGAACCCAAGGCTCACCCAAACTTTCAACACGACATGTTGGTTTTAGTACATGGCAAGAAAATAATATGGAGTGGCGCAGTTATGTATTGCAAAAAGGACATATACAAGTTGTTACTGCCGAGAAATTACAGCTTCGCTATTCCTTACTTAAACAGATTTTACAGTCGGTACTGATTCCTTTAATTCTGACCTTAATTTTATGTATCTTATTAATTCTATGGATAGTTCGTGTTGAATTTCAACCCCTTGATCAAATTGCACAGCGAGTCAAACAAAGGAAGCAGCATTTTTCCACTGCGACAACAGAGCTGCTTGAGCTAAAAGCTCAAAATATTCCTCAAGAAATCCAGCCATTTGTTGATAGCCTAGTCGAACTTGTGCAAAACCTGCACCAAAGTTTAGAAAATGAAAAGAGCTTTAGTGCGTTTGCAGCACATGAACTGCGTAGCCCACTAACTGCAATTAAAACCCATGTGCAATTAAGTAAACTGATGTTGGCACAGCCGCAAATAGAATCCGAAAAGTTACTCAATAATCTAGAAAAAGCAGAAATAAGCATTCAGCGTTACCAGCAACTACTTGAACAGCTTCTGTTACTCAGTAAAACTGAGATTCAATTGTCATCATTATCAGACCAAACAGATGTTGGTCTTTGTTTAAAACACGTCATCACTGAGCTTGAAAAAAAATATACGGATCTATCACAACAATTAGACGTTGATTGGACTAGTCTATCGGCTATGGCACTACCCGAAGCTACGCTCAGTATTGTTCTGAAAAACTTGATTGAGAATGCATACCTACATGCGCAGCCCTCCATACACATTTACATGGAACAGCACGATTTAATTGTGAGCGATCATGGCAAGGGATTAAGCGATGCGGAGTTAAATCTGCTGACCCAAAGATTCTGGCGTAAATCCGCACAGAATGATGGACACGGACTCGGTTTAACCTTGGTTAGTCAATTACTTGAGAAATATGGCTATCGCATTCGCTTTAGCCATCATCTCCCAAGTGGTCTTAAAGTGCTTATTTCATCTGTTCAAGGATAGAACCGATAAGATCGTGATCAGACCCTATCGCATGGTCACAAACTCTTCCGCAGAAGTTGGATGAATTGCAACCGTATTATCAAAGTCTTGCTTGGTTGCTCCCATTTTCAAGGCAACAGCAAAACCTTGCAAAATTTCATCCATCCCAAAACCAATCCCATGAATCCCAACAATTTTTTCATTCTCGCCAACACAAACCAATTTCATTTTGGTCGGTTGGCGATGTTGAGTAATGGCACTGTACATGGCAGTAAAGGATGAGTTATAGACCTTAACCTCTTTTTGACCATATTTTTCAATGGCTTCTTGCTCTGTAATCCCCACCGTTCCGATTGGAGGATGGCTAAACACCACAGTTGGAATATTGTCGTAATCTAAATGCTCATCAGATTTATGATTAAAAAGCCTTTCAGAGAGTCTGCGTCCAGCAGCTACAGCAACTGGTGTAAGCTCCATTTTCCCAATAATATCGCCAACGGCATAAATCCCCCGTTGTGAGGTATTCTGGAATTTATCGACCTGAATATAGCCCCGTTCATCTAGTTGGACATTAGCTTTCTCCAGATTCAAACTCCCAGTATTTGGTTCACGGCCCGTTGCCCAAATCAGACAATCAACCGTGTGGCGTTCACCATTCTCCAAATGGAGTACCACTGAACCATCCGCATTTTTTGTGACTTTTTGCGGTACGGCTTGGGTATGTACAGTAATACCATCGGTTTGCATGACCTCAACCAAGGCTTCACTTAAGAAAGAATCAAAACGTCTTACAGGCAAATCCTTACGAATGAACAATCCAACCTGAGAACCTAAAGCATTCAACACACCAGCCAATTCAACTGCAATATAGCCCGAACCAATCACAGCGGTAGTTTTTGGTAAAGCACTTAATTCAAAGAAGCCATTCGAATCTATGCCATATTCCACCCCATCTATCTTAGGTAGCGAGGGCTGTGTCCCTGTTGCAATCAGGATATGATCCGCTGTGAAGCGATCGCCATTAACCTCAATGGTATGTTTATCAATAAAATAAGCCGCACCCTGAATAAGATCAACATTATTTTTACTTAGGCTATTTTGATAGGATTGATGAATGCGATCAATATAAGCCTGCCGATTCTTGATTAAGATCTGCCAATCAAATGCTTCGACTTTAGTATTGAAACCATAATCAGGACCATATTTTTGAATCGATTCAGCAACATGTGCGGCATACCACATCACTTTTTTAGGAACACAACCAACATTAACGCAAGTCCCGCCTATTTCAGATTTTTCAATCAAAGCACATTTTTTTCCATACATCGCAGCACGATTGACTGATGCAATCCCGCCACTACCGCCACCAATCGCAATATAATCATAATGTTTTGTCATCATCGCCTCATAAAATCAATTGCAAGATTCTTGTTTGTTCTAACGTATAGATATACAGCAACAAAGTATAAAAGCCGTTGTTTTTTAAATTTTTTATACAAGAAAATAAAAAGGCACTGATGATGACTCATCAGTGCCCTGCTTTGGGAAAGCAGTTTGGATTATGCTGTAGTTGCTGTCTCGCTAGAAACTTCAGTCAGCGACTGATCAACAACACCAAATTTCTTAAACAGTTTTGCACGACGTTTTGGGAAAATATTGGCTTTATTTAAATCACCTTTGTAGTGATCAAACACACGTTTATCCATCATTTTTGACCATAGTGGTGGAATCAAAGCTGGCAATAACATACTTGCATAACCACTTGGCAATTCAGGTGCTTCATCAAAATGACGTAAAGCTTGGAATGGACGCGTCGGATAAGCATGATGATCTGAGTGACGTTGCAATTGATACAAGAATAAATTAGTCACAATATTATTATTGTTCCAGCTATGTTCTGGCATGGTACGCTCATACTTACCATTCTTGTCTTTTTGACGTTTTAAACCATAGTGCTCGATATAGTTAATAATCTCAAACAAGCTAATGCCATAGAATGCTTGAGTCGCTAAATATGGAATAACGCCTTTCCCAAACAAACCGACCATTGAACCATGGAAAGCCGCACTCATGCCCCAACCTTGCAACAATTCATTTTCAGTTGACCAGAATTCTTTACCTTTACGTTTTAGACGATTGGTTTCAATCTCTACTGCAGATTTAAACGAACCAATCACGGTACGTGGCCAGAACTCATAGAATGTTTCACCCATTTGTGAAGATGCTGGATCTTCAGGTGTAGCAGCACGTTTATGGTGGCCATAAGGATGTTCAATTCGGAAATGGTTATAACCTGTTGGTACAAGTGCTAAATGCGACAGAATGTGGTCAATACGATCATGTTTATGACTCAATTCATGTGCGGTATTGATCGCAATCCCGTTGATGGCACCCATTGAAATACCAAGAAAAATCTTATCAATGAATGATGTTTCTTTACGACTGGTTAAATAACACGCATACACATTGGCTGCATATTGTAGGGGAATAAAGCTTTTAACCAATCGAGAATAATAAGGGTCTTTTTCAAGCAGTTTAATATCTTCATCTGTTGGATTATTGGCATCTTTACCAATAATCGTATCAATCGTTGGAATGATGATATGTAAAACGATTGGTCCACCTAAAGCAAAAATTTTCTTCAATGGGCGTGGTGCAAATTGATAACCTGCTAAAATACCAATTCCGATTGCAGGTAAAGCCGGGCTAATTGCCCATAAATAACGTTTACGATCCAACTGAGTTTTTGACTTTGGAATGCTTACTGGCGTAAGTTCTTGCTTAACATTTACTGGCGCATTCATCATCGAATCCATGTCTTTGTATATATAAGTATATTTTGAGGAATTATGAAATTCATGACAGTTGCAAGCGTCCAAAAAACCTATGTCAAAGTCTTTGGCATCATCCACCCTGTTTTTGTCCTATAAACACATATTGAGTTATTGGCACAGCTCTCTATAATTTAAATGAATACATCGTTAAAAAATCATATGGATGCTTTAAGTAAAATATTTGCTGATATTCATTTAAATCACTCTGAATATATCTACTTGAAAACTCAAGGAGAATGGAGTTTTATCTGCCAAGATCAAACCGCCTTAATTGTTCATATTGTTTTAGTTGGTTCTGTCTTTATTCAAATTGACCCACAAAATAGTTTAACTGCGAATGCAGGTGAAATTGTGGTTATTCCATCAGGAAAAGCACATACAGGTGCAGATAATACGATTACTAAACTAGTTGATGCCGTTGATATATCAAAGTTGTTCGATGGTCATAAAGAAGAAGCCATCGAATTCGGTACTCAGTCATCTGAGAAAAACCTCATTCTAACCGTGCGTTGCCAGATTGATACCATTATGGCTCGTCCGTTTATTCAGGCTCTACCTTCAATCATCCACCTCCAACATGGAGATACCAATGCACCTGAATGGCTGCAAATCGGCTTACACTTTCTGGCCTTAGAGACGCAGAACATCCAAGCTGGCCGCGATATCATCATCGATCATTTGGTCAATATTTTATTAATCAAATGTATTCGAGATCATATTCAACAAATCTCAAGTCAACATGGTTGGCTCAGTGCTTTAAATCATCCTGAACTGAGCAATAGCTTAGCTGCAATTCACAATCATCCTGAAGATGCTTGGACCGTTGAATCATTGGCAGAACAATGCTGCATGTCACGCTCGAAATTTGCCAGTCTATTTCACGAAGTGATTGGCGAATCGCCCCTCGCTTATTTACAACAACATCGCATGCGCTTAGCAAGCCAATATCTGCGTAAAAGTAATTTTTCAGTCCAACAAATTGCTAATAAAGTTGGCTATTCTTCAGAAACAGCGTTTAGTCAGGCATTCAAGCGAACCTTTGAACACTCTCCAAAGCAATATCGTCAGCAGTTTGTTGAGCAAGAAAGTTAAAGTTATAAAAAAAGACACCGAGGTGTCTTTTTTCTTTTCTGCTCAGTGATTAACGCACAATACCGCGTGTTGATTGCTCTAACGAATCAATAAACAACTGTGCTTCAGGCGTTTTAACTAGAATTTCATTACGAATCTTTTCAATTGCCTGCTCTGTCGTTAAACCTGATTTATAGATCAGCTTATAGGCCTCTCTTAAACCTTGAATGGTATCTCTAGACCAGCCCTTACGACGCATCCCTTCGATATTCATACCAAAGGCACGTGCAGGATTACCAGAAGCCATGATATAAGCAGGTACATCTTTAAGAATTAAAGCAGCTCCGCCGATCATGCTATAAGAGTCAATCTTACAGAATTGATGAATGCCCGCATTACCGCCGACAATCACATGATCACCAACATGAACATGCCCAGCAATACCCACATTATTGGCAAAAATATTATGATTACCAATGACACAGTCATGCGCAATATGTGTATTCACCATTAATAGGTTATGGCTACCAATCTTGGTCAAACTATGATCCTGAACTGTACCTCTATGCAAAGTACAATGTTCACGAATCGAATTATGATCACCTATCTCTAACCATGTTTCTTCGCCTTGATATTTCAGATCTTGGCAAATTTCCCCAATGCTTGAGAATTGGAAAATATCGTTATTTTTACCAATTCTGGTAAAACCACCAATAACAACATGTGAATGTAATTTTGTACCAGAGTCAATACTTACATTTGGACCTACAATACAATATGGACCAATTTGTACATCAGAAGCGATTTCTGCAGACGGGTCAATAATTGCTGTAGGATGTATTAAATTTTGACTACTCATGTCTGCTCTATTTTCTGGTGGGAAATAATAATCTCTGCTGTCGCGGCAACCTTACCATCGACACTAGCGGTACAATTGTACTTGTAAATACCGCGTTTTTGCATCACAAGTTCAGATTTTAAGATAAGCTGGTCACCTGCAACAACTTGTTTTTTAAACCTGATTTTTTCAGCACCCGCAAACAGGAACAATGAACCTGCTTTCGGCTTTTGATTTGTAAGTACAAAACCTAATATACCAGAGACTTGTGCCAAGGCTTCAATAATCAGCACACCTGGCATAATTGGGTAAGTTGGGAAATGCCCTTGCAAAAACTCTTCGTTAATCGAGACGTTTTTATAACCGACAATGCTATTCTCAGTTACTTCAGTAACACGATCAACAAGTAAAAAAGGATAACGATGCGGTAAATATTCACGAATGGTAAGAATATCCATAGGTAATTCAGGCATTGTGAATGCTGGTAATGTAGACTCAGTCATAATAAATTATTTACGTAACTTAAGGGTTGATTCAAGGGACTCTAATTGAGCTTGCATATGATCAAGCCTTTTGGCGATTTGGGTCAATGGCACATCTGCTAATTGTCTTAAGCGCACAATCGTCTTTTTCCAGTGACTATTTTCAAAAAGTCCCATGCCAGAAGAATATGTTCCAGCTTCAGAAATATTTTTTGTGACCATTGACATTGCTGTAAGTGTCACGTTATCTGTAATTTCAAGGTGTCCAACCACACCTGAAGCACCGCCCATGATACAGTTTTTGCCAATTTTCGCGCTTCCTGCAATTCCGCAATTGGCCGCAATGGCAGTATTCTCTCCAATTTGAACATTGTGAGCAATTTGCACAAGGTTATCAATAATGACACCATCTTCTAAAATTGTGTCATCGAGTGCACCACGATCAATACTACAATTTGAACCAATACGAACATCATTTCCAATACGCACTGAACCAAGTTGAGCGATACGATGCCACTTCCCTTGATAAGGAGCAAAACCAAAACCTTCAGTGCCGATGACCGTATTGGCATGAATACGAACACGGTCTTTTAATTTTGCAGCACCTGTTATGGTAACATGCGCATCAATAAAGCAATCTTTACCAACTTCGACTTCATCATCAAGAAAAGCGTGAGCTTGAATAATGGTATTATTACCCACGACACAGTTTTCACCGATCACAACATAGTGCCCTATATAGGCATCATCAGCGATAATTGCAGATGGATGAATTCGAGCAGTACTCTCGATACCGCATTGTGTTATCTTTTTTTCAAATAAATGTGTAAGTGTGGCAAATGCCAAATAAGGATTATCAACAACAATAAAATTTTGTTTGTTTACAAGCTGCTGTTTAAGTGCTGCGGTAACAATATATACACCAGCGTGACTTGCTTCAGCTGCCGCCAAATATTTTTCACCATTTACAAAGCAAATATGCTGTTTTTCTGCGTGTTCTAAACTTGCCAAATTAGAAATTTGGAAATTCTTCTCACCAAAATGCTCACCTTTGACAAGGTGAGCAACTTCTTCTAAACGATAAGTACGTCTATTCATTGATTATTTAATAGCATTGACCTTTTGGATCATTTTATCAGTTAAATCATACTGTGCGTCAGAGGCAATCGTAGAATTTTTATTTAAAATAAAGTCTAAATTACTTTCTTTACGCAATTGTTCAGCAGCTTGCTTCACACGTGACTCAAAAGTTGTGTTCATCGCCTGTAAGCTTGACTGAACTTTAGTCTGTAAGCCCTGTTGAGTCGAATTAAATTCACTTAACTTTGCCTGATATTGAGCAGTAAGTTTCTGAATATCAGCCTGATTCATTTTTTGACCATCAGTCTGTGCTTTTTGCTGCAAAGATTCTAATTCTTTACCCAATTGCTCCAATCGAGTCGAAGTTGGTTTAACTGACTGGGTGAGGCTCGCATTTTGTTGTTTTAGATAAGTACTGCTTTCAACAACTTTCGCTAAATCAACCACACCAAGTCCTGCAGCATTTACAGACGCAGAAACCGTGAATCCCAAACCTAACATGAGCATTGTTAATGTTTTCATTATGACATCCTTTATATATATTACAGCGCTAAATAAGGTCGACCTTAGAAGGTACGACCGATTTCGAATTGGATTGATTTAGTATCATCGCCTTTTTTATCATTCAGCGGGAATGCATAGCTCAATGATAATGGACCAATCATGGTAATCCATGTGAAACCAACACCGACGCTATAACGCATATTACCAAAATCAAAATTGTAGTTGTCTTTACAATACTGCTTAATATCAATATTGCTATTATTCATTTTCATCGTGCCAGTTGGAACATCACATTTCGTATCGAAAACTTGAGCACCCTCGGCAAACAATACTGGACGTACTTGACGTGTCCAATCCCCTTTAAATGGTAAAGGAATCGCAAGTTCTGTACCGAATTGGACGAGTGCATTACCACCAACCTCTTCTGGGTCAAGGTCAGTTTGATCAGTTTTCTGGAAAATTACACTTGGATATCTTGGGCCTAGAGAGCTATTGTCATAACCACGAACAGAACCGTAACCACCCGCATAGAAGTTCTTATAGAATGGTAGATCATTACCATAGCCTAACTTACCGTAACCACGAAGGACAAAACCACCCCAAAGTGATTTAAACGCTTGCGCATCATATGTTACTTTTTGATAATCAACATCGCTACCTGGCAAGCCAATTTCTAAACCGACACGATGTGACATACCTGAAGTTGGGAAAATTGGTCGGTTTAATGTGTTATATGACCAACCCAAGTTCAAGTTATAGGTTAAGAAAGTACCTTCAAATGCATTATCGTAAGTTGTTAAAGGAACCTTACACTGCAAAGTCGTCTCGTCAATTTGTGAATTACCATTCTCATCTAAAGGACAGTAGCTTGAACTACCAGTCGCTTTACCACCATTCGCTAATAAGTAATCACGGATATAAGTCGAAACGCTCGGACCAGTACGTACTTTGGTTTGATCAACACCTAAAGAGGCACTTAAGCTTTGGTTTTCATCGATTGGATAACCGAAACTTACACTACCACCAATACTATCGGTGACGTAGTTGTTAACGTTATAGTCTTTATTCAGCTTGGTTTTACGGTAATAAACGTTATAACCACGGCTGACACCATCAATGGTGAAATACGGGTCAGTTACGCTTAAGTTATAGTAATCTTGTGTTTCAGAACGTGACAAATCGACCGCAACACGATTACCTGTACCCATAAAGTTGGTTTGACTTAAACCCGCTTGGAAAGTTACACCACCATTCTGAGAGTAACCTACTGCAAGCGTAGTCGTACCAGAATGTTGTTCTTCAACATTGACATTTAAGTCAACTTCGTCTGTAGAGTTTGGAACACGGACAGGTTTAACATCAACAGTTTTAAAGAAACCTGTACGCTCTAAACGCACTTTAGATAAGTCAATTTTCTCATTACTTGCCAATGCACCTTCCATTTGGCGCATTTCACGACGCAATACTTCATCCGCAGTTTTACTGTTACCTGTGAAGTTAATACGACGTACTGTTACTTGTTGACCAGGATTGATGTAGTAATTTAAACCAACAATACCAGTTTGGTTATTAATATCAGGTACAACATTCACTTCAGCATAGTAATAGCCAGCATTACCATATTTACGCAATAACAGCTGTTTAACCGCATTTACTCTTTCTTGTGAATATGTTTCGCCATCTTTATATAATTTTAGTGCTTGTAACTCTTCCGGTTTATAAAGTGCATCACCTAAGAATTTCGTTTCACCAAATTTAAACTGACTACCTTCATCTACTGAAACTTCAATGAAGATGTGCTTTTTATCTTCACTAATATTCAATTGCGAATTGATGATATTAAAGTTGATATAACCTTTGTTTAAATAGAGTGCACGTAAAGCTTCTAAACTAGCCGCCATTTTCTCACGTGCATAACGGTCGTTACGCGTAACAATTGATGCCCAACCACTTTCTTTGACTGCAAAAGCCTGCTTGATATCACTATCACTAAAGACTGTATTACCAATAATATTGATATCAAATACTTTAGCTGCCGTACCTTCATTAAAGTTAAGCTTTAATTCAACACGGTTATTTGGACGTGCGACTGTTTCAACGGTTACATCCGCATCATAACGACCTTGCTGGGTATATTGTTGTTCCAGTTCAGTTTCAATGGTCTGCAATGCAGACTTCTTAAACACTTCACCTTCAGCAATACCCATCTTCTTTAAGCCTTGTTCTAAGGCTTCTTTCGGAATAAGTTTATTGCCTTTAAATTCCAATTTAGAAATAACTGGACGTTCAACAACTTTGAAAACTAAAACATCATTTTCTTTATAAGTTTTAATATCGTCAAATAAACCTGAGGCATATAAAGTGCGGATTGACTCAGCAATCATTGGATCACTTACTCTATCGCCACTATTTATTGGTAACATAGAATAGATACTTGCAGGTGTTAAACGCACTAAGCCATCAATTCGTATATCTCGTGCAAGAAACTCATCTGCTGCGTATGCTTGTTGTACCACTGCCATCGCACTAACCAGTGCCAAAGGCATTAATAAATGTGTGTGACGCATGCCCATATATTTTCCAGTAAGTTAAATTCCATTTGCGTTGTTATAAACGCATGAAGTCGTTAAATAAAGCCAAAAGCATCATGCTACCGAGCAGTACCATACCAACTTTTAGACCAAACATCTGTATTTGTTCAGAAACAGGTTTACCACGAATTGCTTCGATAAAGTAATAAACTAAATGACCACCATCCAACATAGGAATCGGCAATAAGTTTAGAATCCCCAAACTTACACTCATCAAAGCCATGAATGAAATAAAGGTTTGCCACCCCATTTCCGCACTTTGACCAGCAACTTTGGCAATTGTGATTGGACCAGATAAATTATCTAAACCAATTAAGCCTCGCACCATTTTAATGATGGAGTTGAAAATCATGCCTGAAAGCTGTGTTGTCTTTTCAAAAGCTACCACAAGCGCCTCAACAGGCGAATATTGAATGGTCTGCTTGTAATCATTTGGAATCGTGATTTTGCCAGCATCACTTTTCACGCCGAGCATCCCAGTCGTATTACCCATATTATCGCGTTGCCCTTGAGGCATCACTTGTAGATGTACCAATTGACCTTGACGTAGCACATCAATATTCAAAAGCTTTTCTGGTGATTTTTGAACCACATCAACCACATCAAACCAATCTTTCATTGCAACATTATCAATTGCAACAATTTGATCTCCAACCTTCATTCCTTGACGGACTGCCGCGCCATCCGCACTCAGTTCTTTGACTGTTGCAGGAATGACAGGGCGATAAGGTAAGAAGCCAAGCACATCTAATGGCGATTGGCTCTGATCTTTCAAGAATTCTTTAATCGGTAAACTAAATTGCTTCTCGGTTCCAGCACGATCAACAATGATTGAAACCTGCCCAGTTTCACCTACACGGTTGACCAAAGCATAATTCAACTTTTCCCATGTCGATGTTATTTGGCCATCAACCATCAACACTTTATCACCTACATGTAGATCAACTTGTGCTGCTGGCGTATTCGGCATGACTTTACCAATACGGGTATTCAGTTGTTCTTGCGCTGGCAAGAATAAAATCCAAAACAGAAATACTGCAAAAATCAGATTAATTAACGGGCCAGCAGCAACAATCGCAATCCGTTTCCATGGAGATTGACGGTTAAACGCATAAGGTAAATCTTGTTCAGCAACATTCCCTTCGCGCTCATCCAGCATTTTGACATAACCACCGAGTGGTAATGCTGAAAGTTGATATTGGATGCCTGATTTTTTAGATTGCCATTTCAACAAAGTTGGGCCAAAACCAATGGAATAGACCAGAACCTTAACACCCAGTTTGCGCGCGACCCAATAATGACCAAATTCGTGAATTGCGATCAGAGGACCAAGCAATAAAATCGCTGCAACAATCATAAATAGTGCATTCATACGATTTAGCCTCCTATACCCACAATATACTTTTCTGCAATTCGTCTTGCGATCATATCAGTCTGTAAAATGATGTCTATGTTTTCTGCTTTAGCATTTTGTACAGTTTGCAAAGTATTTTCGACTACTTCAGCAATCTGAGTAAATCTAATTCTTTGTTGCAAAAATGCTGCAACTGCAATTTCATTTGCGGCATTTAAAATCGTTGGTGCTAAACCGCCTGCGCGCATCGCCTGACGTGCTAAATCCAATGCTGGAAATTTAACAAGATCAGGTGATTGGAAATTTAATTGAGCTGTCTCAAATAAATTTAATGCAGGAACGTGTGTTGCCAGACGTTTTGGCCACGCCAATGCATGTGCAATCGGTGTGCACATATCAGGATTACCCATTTGTGCCAAAGTTGATCCATCCACATATTGCACCATGGAGTGAATAATACTTTGTGGATGAACAACAACTGTAACAAAATGTTCTGATATTGAAAACAAATGGCAAGCTTCGATCAATTCTAAGCCTTTATTCATCAAAGTTGCAGAATCTACGGAGATTTTTTGCCCCATAGACCAGTTCGGATGCTTACATGCTTGTTGCGGGGTTACGTCTTTTAATTGCTCTAAGGTGTGATTCAGGAAAGGACCACCAGATGCAGTCAATAAAATTTGCGAGACACCTAATTGTGGCTGACCCGTTCTTTCTGCATTTAGATAATTATGTGGTAAAGACTGGAAGATTGCATTGTGCTCAGAGTCTACAGGCAATAATAGCGCATTATTCTCTTTTGCCGCCTGCATCATAATGTCGCCAGACATTACCAATGATTCTTTATTCGCGAGTAGAACACGCTTACCTGCTTTTACTGCAGCAAGTGTTGGCAGCAGACCAGCAGCACCGACAATCGCTGCCATCACTATATCAACATCAGCATGTTCAGCGATTGTGATCAAGCCTGTTTCATCAGTTAAAATTTCAATCTGTTTTAGATTTTCTTGATTGAAACGTTGTTGCAACTCCAATGCTTTCTCATTTGGCACAACAACAATTTTCGGATGATATTTTTTACAAATTTCTAAAAGTTCATCTAAACGACTATATGCAGAGACTGCAAATACAGTGTATTGATCTGGGTGTTGTTCCAATACTTTTAAAGTACTTTGGCCAATTGAACCCGTAACACCCAATATACAAACAGCTTGAGTCATTTAAAGATCTACACCAATAAGTTTTAATATATACATACCTGTCGCAAAAATCGGTGCGGCAGCAAGCAAAGAATCGATACGATCCAATACACCACCATGCCCTGGAAGAACACGACCTGAATCCTTGATTCCCGCACGACGCTTAATCATAGATTCAAATAAGTCACCCAACACCGAAGCAAACACGGTAATAATTGAAAGGACCAAGAATAAGATCAGTTGTATAACACTTAAATTTAGATAGAAATACTGTACAACCAACATAATGATAATAGTTGTTGCGATACCACCATACAAACCTTCCACAGATTTGTTTGGGCTCACAAAGGGTGCAAGTTTTTTCTTACCGAATTTACGCCCAACAAAGTAGGCACCACTATCCGCTCCCCATACCAAAAGGAACAAATACATCAGCCACCACGGTGAACTATGCCACACACCATAAAGGGCCGTCACTGCAGCAGAAATAAGAATAAATCCAACAATATGTAATGATACATTGTACCAACTATCAGATTGTGGGAAATTCTTAACCCAATAGATACTACCCAACCAAGTGAGAATGGATGCAGCCCAAAGTAAAAGTGCTACATCATCAAAAAATAATGCCAGTGTTGATATTAGTGCAACACATCCCCCATATACCCAAGCCTTAGGTTTTGACACAGGCGTTGTAGTTCTAGGCATAAGCTTAAACCACTCATAACCTGCAACCCCCGCGGCTAAAATCATAAGCACAAACATTGGATAATGTGATTGCGTTGCAAACATGCAACTTAAAACAACAGCAACTAACACCAATGCGGTAATAATCCGCTCTAACATTATTAATTCTCTATTTTCGCTTGTTGAATCTGTTCTGAGGTTTTACCAAAGCGTCTTTCACGTCCTGAAAAAACACGAAATGCGCGATCCAACTCTTCTATGGTAAATTCTGGCCACAAGGTATCAGTAAAATACAACTCCGCATACGCAGCTTGCCACAATAAGAAGTTAGATAAACGGTAATCTCCACCTGTACGAATTAACAAATCCACAGCAGGCAGATCATTTAGACTGACATATTTATCAAATAAATCAACATTTATCTGATCTGCTTGAAGTTTTCCAGCAAGTACTTCTTGCGCAATCACTTTTGCTGCATGTGCCATATCCCACATACCACCATAACTAATGGCAATGGTAAGCGTCATTGAATCAAAAGCTGCGGTTTTCTGCTCTGCATATTGCATTAAATCACGCAACTCATTTGACAACCGAGAACGGTCTCCAATGAAGCGTAGCGCGATATTGAACCTCTCCATACGCGGTAATTGCTCATGAATTGTTTCTTCTAACAACTTCATTAACAAATCAACTTCGTACTGTGGTCGATTCCAGTTTTCGCTTGAAAATGCAAAAACTGTTAATGCACGAACACCTTCTTTTTTGCAATGTTCAACAATAGGATCCAAGACATTTTTGCCTTCACGATGCCCATCACCTTTTTGCATTTGCTTTTTTTTGGCAAAACGATTGTTGCCATCCATAATGATGGCAACATGTTGAGGAAGAAGCGGTTCTTCTTGCAAGGTCATAATAATATTAGACCTTCATCAATTCTGCTTCTTTCGCTGCAAGACGCTTATCAACCTCTGCAACATATTTATCAGTCATTTTCTGAATCTCATCTGACGCACGGCGATCATCATCTTCAGAAATTTCTTTTTCTTTCAACAATGCTTTGATATCACCTAACACGTCACGACGAATATTACGAATCGCAACTTTGGCATTTTCAGCTTCACTACGCGCAACTTTTTGCATGTCACGACGAGTTTCTTCAGTTAACGCAGCCATTGGTACACGGATTGCGTCAGCAGTAATTGGGTTCAATCCTAAACCTGCTTCACGAATCGCTTTATCAATCGCAGCAACCATCGAACGTTCAAATGGTTGTACCAATAGTGTACGCGAATCCTCAAGCCCAACGTTTGCCACTTGATTCAATGGAACATCAGAGCCATAGTAAGAAACCATCACACCATTTAAAATAGATGGGTGCGCACGACCTGTACGAACTTTAGCAAAGCCTAACTCTAACGAGTCAAGCGACTTCTGCATACGCTGTTCGCCATCTTGTTTGAGATCGTTAATCATATGATCTTCCTTACTTATTCATAGGTATTACAAAATATTTAGACATTAGTATAAAGAGCTTTATGGCTCACGTACATTAGTTCGTTACGTGAGTACCCTCTTTTTCGCCCATTACAACAGAAAGCAATGCACCAGATTTATTCATATCAAAAACTTGCAATGGCACATTATGGTCACGGCATAAACAAATTGCCGTAAGATCCATTACACCGAGCTTCTCATCAAGAACCTGATCAAAAGTTAAATGATCATATTTAACCGCATCATCGTATTTACTTGGATCTTTGTTATAAACACCATCAACCTTCGTTGCTTTCAAGATCAAGTTTGCTTCAATCTCAATACCACGCAAGCAAGCAGCTGTATCCGTAGTAAAGAATGGATTACCTGTACCAGCAACAAATACGCATACTTCATTTTGGCTTAAATGACGAATCGCATCACGGCTTGAATATGGTTCCACCACCGTACCAATCGACAATGCAGACATAAGACGTGTTTTGATATTGCGGCGTACCAATGCATCGCGCAGTGCCAAACCGTTCATCACAGTTGCCAACATGCCCATCTGGTCACCAGTTACACGACCAACCAAGCCGTCTTTCTGTAATTGGCTACCACGGTATAAATTACCACCACCAACAACAATACCAACCTGAACACCTAAACCAACCAAGTGAGCGATTGAAAGTGACATTTGATCTAATACTTGGGCATCAATACCCATATCTTTATTACCAGCTAAAGCTTCACCCGAAAGCTTTAGCAAAATTCGTGCATAACGTGGATTTTTAGAAGCTGACATACCTATACTCCAAACCGACCAATCTCAAAACTTTCTTAAATTTAATTCAACATCAAGCAGATTTAATCTGAATTAACTTTGCATACAAATCATATTCATCTGCATCGGTAATCTCGACTTCTAGAAAATCGCCAGCTTTAATCACACTCTTATCAATATCTTCAACAAAAACATTGCCATCAATTTCTGGTGCATCCGCATATGAGCGTGCCACAGCAACTGGGAATTCGTCTTCTAGACCATCCACCAATACAGTCATAGTTTGACCAATACGTTTTTGCAGTTTTGCAGCAGAAATCTCTTGCTGGACTTCCATAAAACGCTCATAGCGATTTTGTTTAATTTCTTCTGGCACATGATCAGGTAGATCATTTGCTGTCGCACCTTCAACTGGTGAATAGGTAAAACAACCAACGCGATCGAGCTGAGCTTCTTTGAGCCACTCCAACAACATTTGGAAATCGTCTTCAGTTTCACCAGGGAAACCAACAACGAAAGTTGAACGAATCACCAATTCAGGGCATTTTTCACGCCACAATTTAAGACGTTCTAAAGTATTTTCACTATGGGCTGGTCGCTTCATCAATTTTAAGATGCGCGGACTGGCATGCTGAAAAGGAATATCTAAATAAGGCAGAATTTTACCTTGTGCCATCAAATCAATGGCAGCATCTACATGCGGATATGGGTAAACGTAATGCAAACGAACCCAAATCCCAAGCTGACCAAGCGCTTCACACATGTCATAGAATTTGGTTTTTACTGGCTGACCATTCCAAAAATCTAGCTTGTACTTGGTATCGACACCATATGCAGACGTATCTTGAGAAATCACAAGGACTTCTTTTACACCAGCGCGTTTAAGTGCAGCTGCTTCATCCAACACTTTCCCTACAGGACGAGACACGAGGTCGCCACGCATGCTTGGGATAATGCAGAATGTACAACGGTGATTACAACCTTCCGAGATTTTTAAATAAGCATAATGCTTCGGTGTTAAACGAACACCTTGCTCAGGAACCAAATCAATAAATGGATTGTGCTTTGGAGGAGCTGGCACATACTCATGCACTGCTTCCATTACATCTTGATAAGCTGCCGCACCTGTTACTTTAAGCACATTTGGGTGCATTTGGCGAATTTTGTCTTCGTCTTTACCTAAACAACCGGTGACAATCACTCGACCGTTTTCGCTCATGGCTTCGCCAATGGCATCTAAAGACTCTTGCACTGCAGATTCAATAAAACCACAGGTGTTAACAACAACCAAATCTGCACCGTCATAATCTGATGCAACCTGATAACCTTCAGTCTTTAACTGAGTTAAAATTCGTTCAGAATCTACCAATGCCTTAGGACAACCTAAAGATACAAAACCGACTTTGGGGGTCTTCATGAATCTGCGCTCCACTTGAATCGGCGTATTGTATGACTTTTCTTTGCTTCCGCATAGCTGCAAAGCCATCTCTTTGTGTAATGCACCAAAATACGACCAAATTTTTAAACAAAATTCAACAACGCACCAATTTGGAACATAATAAAATATTGAAATAAGCAGATGTATGTGAAAAATACCGTATAAATCGATTCTTTCAGATTTAAGTGATTGAAATTTAGTTAATACAAAGTTGGCTTGTATTTTGCATAAAGTACATTTTAGAAGTTAATGGCTATTCATTAAAATTTATATTTATTGCGCCATTTTAAAACAGGATGATTCACAAATGGATCAACAGAACACTATCGACTATCGACTCTTAGTAGATAATCTGAGCACTGCCATTTTATTGGTCGATAGTAAGCTTAATATTTTTTATTTAAATTCTGCTTGCGAAGCATTATTTGATATCAGCTTGCTCCGCGCCTCGGGTCAACCTGTATTAAATTTACTGCATGCGCATGATGATTCATTTAATACACATGAAGCATTATTAAACACTTTAGAAAGTGGGCAACACTATACCCGTCGTGAAGCCGTGATCAATGTGAATTTTAAACCGATTCATGTCGATTACACTGCATCACAACTCAATGCAGGCAAAAGCTATCATCCACTCCTGTTAATTGAACTCAATCCGATTGACCGTATGTTGAAAATTTCGAAAGAAGAAAACCTCGTTCAACAACATCAAGTGGCTCGACAGTTAGTTCGCGGGGTAGCACATGAAATTAAAAATCCACTAGCAGGTATTCGTGGCGCAACACAACTACTGGCACGTAGTTTGGGTGATGATAACTATCGTGAATTTACTGACATTATTATTAGTGAAGTCGATCGTTTGACCAATCTTGCGGACACCATGCTCGGCTCACGTCAATTACCAAGCTACGAGCATGTCAATGTGCATGAACCTTTAGAACGCGTTCGCTCACTCATTGCAAATCAAACCAAGAAAAAAATTAAGATCACACGCGACTATGACCTTTCTTTACCCGACGTTATGGCCGATCGAGACCAACTGATTCAGGTCATGCTCAATATCAGTGTCAATGCCGTACAGGCCATGACTGAGAATAAAGACTTTTTTACCGACTCAGAACCAGAGCTGGTTTTAAGAACCCGAATACAACGCCTTGTCACCATTAATGGTGTGCTGAATCGCTCAACGGTTCGCATTGACATTGAAGACAATGGCCCTGGTGTTCCTGAGAGCATCTTGGAGTCCGTTTTCTATCCGCTAGTCACTGGTCGTGCCAAAGGCACAGGACTGGGTCTCAGTATCGCTCAAAATATTATGCATCAACATAACGGAATGATTGAGTGTCAATCAGTTCCTGGAAAAACCGTATTTAGCCTATATCTACCTTGGGAGTTAAACCATGTCACGAAATAAAATTTGGGTAATAGATGACGATCGTGCCATGCGCTGGGTACTGGAAAAAACCTTTAAAGAAGAGGGTTTTGATGTCACCAACTTTGAAGAGGCACAAACTGCACTTGAGCGTCTACATGATGATGCGCCGGATGTGATTTTAACCGATATCCGTATGCCAGGGATTGATGGTTTAACTTTCTTATCTAAAGTGAAAAATACACATCCAGATCTGCCTGTCATCATCATGACCGCACACTCTGATTTAGAGTCAGCTGTTTCGAGTTATCAAACAGGTGCTTTTGAGTATTTACCAAAACCATTCGATATCGATGAAGCATTGGCTCTAGTTAATCGTGCGATTTTGCATATCAATAAACTGCAACAACAAGAAGCAACCAAAACCGCTTCACCTTTGCAATCGACCGAAATTATTGGTGAATCACCTGCAATGCAGGAAGTATTCCGTGCAATTGGTCGCTTATCACAATCACACATTACCGTACTGATTAATGGTGAGTCTGGTACTGGCAAAGAGTTGGTTGCCCATGCACTGCATAAACACTCACCTCGTCGCGCCAAACCTTTTATCGCACTAAACATGGCTGCCATTCCAAAAGACTTGATTGAAACCGAGTTATTTGGTCATGAAAAAGGCGCATTTACAGGTGCAAACACACAACATCAAGGCCGCTTTGAGCAAGCCAATGGTGGTACTTTATTTCTTGATGAAATCGGCGACATGCCGTTTGAAACGCAAACACGTTTGCTTCGAGTTTTAGCAGATGGTGAGTTCTACCGCGTCGGTGGTCATATCCCCGTTAAGGTGGATGTACGTATCGTGGCTGCAACCCACCAAGATTTAGAAAAACTGGTGAATGAAGGACGTTTCCGTGAAGACTTATATCATCGTCTAAACGTCATTCGTATTCATATTCCAAAGCTGTCTCATCGTAGCGAAGACATTCCAATGTTGGCACAACACTTCTTGGCACGTGCGGGCAAAGAGCTTGGAGTCAGCCCTAAAATTTTACGCACAGAAACTACAGATTATATGCAACAACTGCCTTGGCCAGGTAATGTGCGCCAGTTGGAAAATACTTGTCGCTGGTTAACGGTGATGATCACTGGACGTGAGGTCTATCCGGAAGATCTACCTGCTGAGCTTAAACAAGCGTCTATGCATAAAAACAATGATGCTCAAGCTGCGTCCAATACCAGCCCTGCTTTGGTTGAACGCATTGCCGTTCATCATTGGGATGAATTATTGGCACAATGGGCAATCCAAAAGCTTAAAAATGGTGAAATGAAACTCTTAGACATCGCCACACCGATGTTTGAACGGACGTTGATTAATGCCGCACTACAACAAACACGTGGCCGTAAACGCCATGCCGCTGAGCTTTTAGGTTGGGGACGTAATACCCTTACCCGTAAACTCAAAGAGTTAGGCATGGATTCCAGCGATGACGATGACGACGAAGAAATTCGTTCTGCATAATTAAAAGACGATGAAAAAGCGAGTACAGGTTACTCGCTTTTTCATTTGGATTGAGAAATTTTGAAACACTCATCAATTCCATAACCATACAATGGATATGGTTTTTGTTATACTAGAATCAACCCAACCACCCCAAAGTAGATAATGTCTGATATTTGCTATCCAAGCTGTGCTAAACCTCAAACTCGCCGCGGAGAAGAACGTCGTCTCGCACTATTATTGTGCGCAACCGATTTATTCCTAGAAAAAGGTTATGAGGCAGTCTCTTTGGATGATATCGTCAATCATGCTGGTGGCTCAAAAACATCTATCTATAAATACTTTGGCAATAAAGAAGGCCTATTTACTGCAATTTGTGATTATCGAAGAGAAGTTTTCTTTAAAGGTGTTTGTTTTCCTTATACACCCGAAAAACCTGATTTAAGAAGCTACCTCACACAAACCCTTCAACGTTTTTATCACCACATTATTCAACCTGAAAATATCGCTTTCATGCGGATGTTTACAGAGCAAACTCAAAAAGATGCACAGCTCGCTCATTATTTCTATGATCAATGTGCACTCAATATTCAAAATACTATTGCTTTTGCACTAGAGTATGCCCATAACAGCGGCGAGATTTATTGTACGAAACCAAAATTCTCTTCGACCATGTATTTTGGCATTTTACGCGATGTCGAGTGGCGCAACTTAATGGGTTTAGACGTACCAGCCGATGATGCAGAAACCATTGATTATATTAACTATGCTGTAGATTTGTTTTTAAAAGCCCACCAAAAGGTCTAATTCTTTTGCTTTTTTTTGCGCGTATAGTATAGTATTCAATTCCTTTTTTTCTACACCCATTAATCATCACTTAATTATTGTTTTTATTCAATAATTATTGGGGGAGCAAATATGGCGCTTCGGCATTTTCTTACTTTACGAGACCTATCCTCTTTAGAATTGCAGCGTATTTTAGATCGCGCACAAGAACTTAAACGCATGCAACATAGCAATACGGTCTATCAACCTTTTGCTGGTAAAGTTTTGGGAATGATTTTCGAGAAATCGAGCACACGTACGCGTATTTCTTTTGAAGCAGGTATTTGCCAATTTGGTGGTAACGCAATTTTTCTTTCACCACGCGACACGCAATTAGGCCGTGGTGAACCAATTGAAGATTCTGCACGTGTCATTTCGAGCATGCTGGATATCGTGATGATCCGTACTTTCGGTCACGATATTGTAGAGCGTTTTGCATCTTACTCGACGGTACCTGTCATCAATGGTCTGACTGATGATCACCACCCTTGCCAGTTACTTGCTGATTTGCAAACATTCCAAGAACACCGTGGCAGCATTGAAGGTAAAACTGTTGCATGGATTGGTGATGGCAACAATATGTGTAACTCATATATTGAAGCGGCACATATGATGGGCTTTAAACTTAAAATCGCATCACCTGAAGGTTATGAACCACAAGCAAGATTCCTCACCGAGTTTGCTGATTGCGTAGAAGTCTTTAATAAAGCTGAAGATGCAGCTGTCAATGCAGATCTCATCGTTACTGATGTCTGGGCTAGCATGGGTCAGGAAGAAGAACAGAAGTTACGTGAAAAAGCATTCTCAGATTTCCAAGTCAATGAAAAACTTATGGACTTGGCACACCCTGATTGCTTATTCATGCACTGCTTGCCTGCACACCGTGGTGAAGAAATTTCTGAACACATGTTAGACCACAAAAATGCTGTGGTTTGGGATGAGGCAGAAAACCGTTTGCATGCACAAAAAGCGTTGATGGAATTCTTACTGAATGAGAATCTGAAAAAAGACTAAGTTTAAAAAAACAGCATCATTCGATGCTGTTTTTATTTGTGCGTTCTAAATTGAACACTGAAATAAAAACACTTATAGTAAGACAAGCCCATTAGATTAAGTTTCTCATGATATGAGAACTTCACTCAATACACAGCGGACGTTATGACTTCACTTGAACAAGCCCTATCTCAAATACCAAGCTTTTCTTTGGTGCATGAACATCTGTTTAGCTCTGCTCAACCGACTGCTGAGCAACTGCAACAGATCAAAGAATATGGTTGCAGTACTGTCATTAATCTTGCGACCAGCAAATCAGATAACCATCTATCTGAGCAAGATCAAATTTGTTTAGACTTGGGTTTAAACTACATTCACATTCCAATCGGTTGGGATGTACCTTGCTCTGAACAATGTCTTTTTGTTTTGGATCTCATTGATCATCTAGTGCAAAACGAGATCCTTTGGTTACATTGTGACGACAATATGCGTGTCAGTAGCTTGATGTACCTCTATCGCCAATTCTATATGAATATTGACCTACCAATTGCCCAAGAACTTTTACACCAAATTTGGGAACCGAACGAAACTTGGACAGGCTTAATTCATAGCATTACTTTACAACTGCAAGGCCGTAAAGCAACACAAGAACTAGAACAATCATTAATTAACAGCAATCACTTTGCTTGATGCGAAATTAACACCGTTGCCGTTGCCAAGATACCTTCTTGGCGACCAGTAAATCCCAATTTCTCAGTTGTTGTGGCTTTAATACTGATTTGAGTCACATCAACATCTAAAACATCTGCAATGCTTTGGCGCATCTCTAGATTATGCTTCGCTAATTTAGGACGTTCGCAAGCAACCGTGATGTCTGCATTATTAAGCTGATAACCACGATCCAAAATCAATTGATAAACATGTTTGAGTAACAAACGACTATCTGCACCTTTATATTCAGGGTCTGTATCTGGAAAATGCTGACCAATATCACCGAGTGCCAACGCGCCCAACAAGGCATCACTCAGCGCATGTAATACCACATCCCCATCCGAATGTGCCTTTAAACCATGCGTATGTGGAATTTGAACACCCGCCAAAGTAACAAAATCACCTTCTTCGAACGCATGTACATCCATCCCTTGTCCAATCCGAATTTGAGCAACCATATGATTTTCCTTTTACAATATACCGAACAAATCTTGTATTCAGGCTTTCTATTTCGCTATAGTACGTTGAGCAAATTAGACTGAAAGTATAAGTGATTATGCTGTTTAACACTGTAAGAAATCAATTAAAGAAATCTGGCTACATCATCACATTGAGTTGTTTTTGCTCAACATTTGCCTATGCGGAATCAATTGACTGTACGAGCAAGGATTTGGAAGCGCAAAAAATCTGCGCTAAGCAATATAAAGAGCAGCGTCTGAAGCTCAATGCCAAGTTTTTAACCGCTTATTTGGTGACCGATGCTCCATTACAGTTATTACATGACACCCAAACCTTGTGGCTGAATCAAGTACAGCAATGCAAAAGCAAAAGCTGTTATCAGCAGCAATTTGATGCACGTTTGGATGATTTGAATTTTTATACCTCAATGAACCAAACCTTGACACAGCATTATTTGAAATATGAACACGGTAAACTAGCAACTCAACCGGTGCATTTACAGATCCATCAGCTGGATAAGGATAAACTCAAAATAGAAGGCACTGCATACCGCAATCCCAATAATCGTCTAGAAACTCAAACCCTATCTTTATTGGCATATAGTACGCCTGAACAAAAAGGCCAAATCATTGATAATGAAAAAAAATGCCAGTATCAGCTTGATTTTCAAAAGGCCTTATTGATTATTAAATCTACGCAGAAAGATTGCGGCAGATTTACTGGGATCTATCGTTTGTACGATTAATGCTCTTAAGATTTAAAAGCCGATGTTTTTACATCGGCTTTTTTGATTCAGCTTGGGAATTTTTCTGCAATCTCTTGGCTAATCAATACCGCTGTTGCCGCAGACAAAGTCCAGCCTAAATGCCCATGACCAGTGTTATAAAACACTCGTGGTTGCTTACCCTGTTTTACCACAGGTAGCATATTCGGCATCATTGGACGCAAACCTGCCCATGGCACAACATGCTCAGTTGAAATCTCAAAGTTTTGGTTGACCCAATTAATTAAAGGCTGAATACGATCTGCACGAATATCACGATTATATCCATTAAATTCAGCCGTACCCGCGATACGTAGACGATCAGCGCCGAGGCGAGACGTCACAATTTTGGCACTTTCATCCAGCAAACTCACCCACGGCGCATTTTTTACACTACGCTCATCTTTAAGCTGCACCGTAATTGAATAGCCTTTGACGGGATAGACATTCACACTATCACCGAGCATGTCGGCTAATTGGTAGCTTCCTACACCACCACAAACCAAAATTAAATCGGCAATAATTTCCGTGATTCCATCCGCACTTGGATTGACATTTTCGGAACTGTTTTTACAGTGGACAATCGCTTTGTCTTGCGTAAATTTGACATCAACAACATCTAAGCCAAAACGATATTTCACACCATTTTGCTGAGTTTTTTCAGCCAAGCCAACAGAGAATTTATGAATATCTCCTGTTGCATCCCCAGCCGTGTAATATCCCCCAAAATAATCA
Source organism: Acinetobacter sp. Ac_3412 (assembly GCF_013072675.1). Taxonomy (NCBI): domain Bacteria; kingdom Pseudomonadati; phylum Pseudomonadota; class Gammaproteobacteria; order Moraxellales; family Moraxellaceae; genus Acinetobacter; species Acinetobacter sp. Ac_3412. Next base: position 751,762 of record NZ_LXUJ01000007.1, read on the forward strand.
CCTGTTAGCGTAGGTTCAATGGCTCTCATTTCGTCAGGTGTGATCGCATTTCGTTCAAGTTTTCCTTCAACCAACACATCATTGACCTTTTTGGCAATCTCATAGTCTTCCTTGGTGTGATACATATGTAAAATGCCACGCTTTTCCAAGTCAAACGAGATACTTTCTTTTTCTGCAATATCAAACAAGCGTTGTCTTGCCAAAAGTGCCAAACGTACGGTCTCAATGGTATTGGCTTTATAATTTTTAATATGTGTTAAGAATTCGATCAACCAGCGATATTTGTGTGCGCTAAAGGATGGATTGAGCAATAAAGGTGCATCCTTTTTACTCATCCATTTAATACCTTTAAGTACGGTTGCCTTTTGATTCCAAACCTCGGCGTTACAGGCAGACAACTGTCCGCCATTGGCAAAAGAGGTTTCCATGGCTGGAAAGAGATGGCGATCGATCACCGTCACTTCATAGCCTAATTTATTTAATTCATAAGCAGACGTTACACCCGTAATCCCCGCACCAATGACAACAACATGTGGCATAGCAAACTCCTAGAAATGCATAACATTTCTTAATGCATAGCCCCATCTGTCATGGTACCTGAGAGTTTCGGCAGATGATTACCAATTAATCATTGAGCCTTCCCCTTCGGTGAGTGTTTATCATAGAAGAAAAAAGTTGTTAATTTCTACAAGTTGAGCACTGCTCTCCAGATTGTATTTCTATTATTACAGTCCTTCTGCCTGAGAGTTTCCGGGGTCGTTGCTCCTTCGGCGAGTTCATTGAAGAACTTCTCTCCCGCAATAATATTTATATCCTTATATGCAATATATATGCCGCCTAAAAATACCGACACTAAATTCTTGTAATTGTTTGTAGGCGAAGAAGTGTTCTATTTCAAGTTACTTAAGCCATAAAAAAGCAGACTCAAAGTCTGCTTTCAAATATTAAAATTTACATTGCAAAATCTGATCTGAGAACTGACCTTTCCAGAGTTCGCGTAATGTTGGTAAATAGAATTTTTCACCAATCATCACCAACTCTGCATCAATCTGTGCATGAATTTCATGCATCAACACATAATCTAAAGCAATGAGTGATAATTGCGGCTGACTTTGGGTAATTTGCTTACGTCTAACTTGTGCTTTTTTTACCAGTTCATTGGCAAAATTTTTGTCTTTATAGGTGGTGATCGCACTTAAACGCAGCTCGATAATGCCCCAACCTTCCAATAATTTTTTAAATGTCTCAAAGTCTTTTGATGTTGCTTCCCATGTCACATTTTCTAAATTACTGTCTTCAGGTAATATGGGCAATAATAAATCTGCAGTGCTAGGAAAGATTTTCTTTAAATTCAACAGAAACTTAACAGGATTTTCATTCGGAAGATCAGAAAATTGGATGTTGGTTTGGGTATCTGTTAAATAGATAGAGAGCATCAAAAAAATCCTAAGGTAAAATACTGTTTTATATAAACTTAATTTCAGCTCTGCGCAGTGTTGGCAAAACAAAAAAGATAAAAACAGAAGAAGTTGATCATTCTAACAATTATGACAATTTATTCAATGTTAGTTTCGCAAAGACTTTCCTCTACATATTAAGTAGCTCCCACAAAATCAGAATCTCAAGCGTAAAACATAGTCAAAGAGAGATCTCTGACCTTAACCAACTGCCTAACACATCATGGAGAATAATTATTTACATCATCATCGTGTAGCAGATACATAAAAGTTTGCTATCCGTTCTCTACCTTTGGAATAATAGAACTGACCATGCAGGTCAGTTCAAAATTACTCATTTCACAGCTTTTTGAAGATTAAAAAACATGTGAAATATCTATTAATTCAATAGGCTTTAAAACAACGGACATCATTTACTGATTATCTTATGTCCGTTCTGAATAGGCTTTGTAGGAGTTAATCAAAGTGATTAAGATCAAAGAATTGATAATGTCTGAACGTATAGTCTTAGATAAATCAAAACTATTAGATACATTAGACAGCACATCCATTTCATTAAAAAATAAACTTGTATTTCTACCTTTTATCGCCCATTTCGTTATGAACTTTGGTGACTTTAATAAATATGTATTGCCATTTAAAGCACCAACAAATGAATTGGAAAATCTCGTAAACATACATGCAGCAGAAGATGCCGAACATTGGATTTGGTATGTGCATGATTTAGAAAAACTAAGCTATGATCTTCCTGAAAAATTTACGACAACTTTAAAAAAATTATGGTCAAAAGAAAATGAAGAAAACCAAATCCTTTTTTTCGAGTTAGTCCATTTAGTTCACAACCAACCAGCCAATATTCGACTTGCAATTATCGAAGCAATCGAGATTACAGGTCATATCATCTTTTCAAAATTGAGAGATATCACCCAACATTCTAATTACCAGTTAAGTTATTGTGGAGACATCCATTATCATAAAGAAACAGGTCATACCATTGGAGCTGAAGAAAAAATCATTGATCAGCTAACCTTCTCAACATATGAAAGTGAGATTGCAACTCAATCCATAAAACAAGTCTTTAAAGCATTTAATCGCTGGTATCAGTACTTGGATTTCCTTATTTGTACGCATCATAGATCCTGACCAACTATAGTACTTGATATCTCTATTTTATAAAGAAATCCCTCTATTAAAGAGGGATTTTTTATTCACGAATCAAGCTTACTTACTATTTGGAGAAACCATATTTTCAGGCTTAACCACTTCATCAAATTGTTCAGCAGTCACTAAACCAAGTTCAACCGCGACTTGCTTTAAGGTTTTATTTTCCTTATAAGCCGTTTTCGCAACTTTGGCAGAGTTTTCATAGCCAATCACAGGATTCAATGCAGTGACCAACATCAATGAGTTATGCAAGAAATGATCGATCTTGTCACGATTTGGTTCAATACCCACTGCACAATGATCGTTAAAGCTATTACAAGCATCGCCCAACAACTGAATCGATTGCAGTAAGTTATAAGCAATCACGGGCATAAATACATTGAGCTCAAAGTTACCTGAAGCACCCGCTACATTAATTGTGGTGTCATTCCCTAAAACTTGAGCAACAACCATGGTCATCGCTTCGCTTTGGGTCGGATTAACTTTACCTGGCATGATACTTGAACCAGGTTCATTTTCTGGAATACGAATTTCACCAAATCCGCAGCGAGGGCCACTTGCCAACCAACGAATATCATTGGCGATTTTATTTAAGCTTGCAGCAAGTGTTTTTAATGCACCAGATGCAAACACAGCGGCATCACGCCCAGCTAATGCTTCAAATTTATTCGGTGCGGTCACAAATGGTAGGCCTGTTAATTCAGCTAATTGCTCCGCTGCTTTAACCGCATAATCTGGATGTGCATTTAATCCAGTACCAACCGCTGTCCCACCTAAAGGCAATTCATATAAACCAGACAGTGCTTGTTGTAAACGCTTCAAGCCATGCTCTAATTGTGAAACATAACCACTAAATTCTTGGCCCAAGGTCAAAGGTGTCGCATCTTGTAAATGGGTACGGCCAATTTTGACGATATCATCAAATTCTTCTGACTTACGCTGTAAAGTCTCTTTCAGCTTCGCAACGGCTGGAATAAGTAATTCATTAATTTGAATACTTGCAGCCACATGGATTGCGGTTGGAAACGAGTCATTAGTTGATTGTGCACGATTGACATGATCATTCGGATGAACTGGTTTTTGTGCACCCAATACTTGGCCTAATTTCTGATTGGCGATATTGGCAATCACTTCATTACAGTTCATATTACTTTGCGTACCTGAACCAGTTTGCCAAACCACCAATGGAAATTGTGCATCCCATTGTCCAGCAATTACCTCTTCAGCAGCACCAACGATATATTGGCTTAAATCTTCAGGAAGTTGTTTTAATTCAGCATTGGTAATGGCAGCAGCTTTTTTCACCAAACCCATTGCTCGAATCATGGCTCGTGGCAAGCGTTCTTGACCAATCTTAAAGTTTTGTAAACTTCGTTGCGTTTGCGCACCCCATAAGGCTTCATTCGGGACCTCAATGTCACCCATTGTGTCGTGTTCAATTCGCATTTGCATAAACAACCTCTACTCTATTTGGTTAAAGTTCTCACGGGCTGAAGCAAAGTGATGCTTTGGCTAGTTGCCGTTATCCTAATCAAAGCAGATATAATTGTAAATAAGAATCATTATCTCAATTACCTTTTAAGGTATTCAGATAAAAGCGCCATTCATCTTCAATCATCTGAGCTAAAGGTCGTTTTGGTGACCAGTTAAGAATCTTCCCTGCCTTGTCAATTATTGCACCTAATTGTGCAATCTCATCATGCTGAAATACTGCGGGCTGCACATGCACTTTCGCCTGAGTCACTTTCTCAATTTCATTTAATAAGTTTTGAATTGAGGTCAATTGTGAATGTGCGATGTTGAATGACTCCATACAGTTGTTCTGCGTACTTAACCAATTTAGAGTCATTAAAATGGCATCACATGCATCTAAAACATGCAGAAAGCTTCTCTCAACAGTTCCATCAGCAGTTGCGGCCTGATTCTGCAATTCAATACATTCACGCTGCATAGCAGCAACTTGTAAAGCTAATGGCACGATATTCTTAGGCAGCTGAGTGACAAACTCACCTAACACACCATGCTCAAATGCACCAACAATATTAGACAACCGCAGATTTACAATCCTCCACTCAGGATCGACACGATAAGTATCTGCAATAATATCTTCAACCATTTGCTGAGATCGAACATAAGGATTCGAATATTTATAATTAAATTCAGTCTCTTCCTTAAGCTCAGTACTTGATTGGCCATAAACCGCCAGACTGGACAAATTGATTAACTGTCTCACCCCCATGCGTTGCATGGCTCTTAACAGGCTCATGATGCTGCTAACATTGTCATTATAATATTCAAGAGGTTTTAAAGTAGATTCTTCTAATGATTTAAAACTGGCAGTATGAATCACAGTGTCGATGGAATATTGTTCAAAAACTTTATTAAGTGCTGGTGTATTTCGAACATCAAGTTTCGCAAATGGAATATACATTCCTGAGATATATTCTAAACGTTCTAAAGTTTGTAAGGTCGAATTGGCTAAATTATCCACAATGACGATTTCTTGCCCGTGAGCCAAAAGGCTCAAAGCAATATGTGAACCAATAAAGCCTAAACCACCTGTCAGCAAAATCATTGTATACTTACCTTCCTTTATATCTGTCCATCATTTTTTTGCCAATTATGACCATAGTGAATATTCCATGAGCACACTATTGCTAATTACTTCCTCTCCTACGTCGATTATGGCTTGGCATGCTTTTGGTCTAGCTCAAGCGCTTCAAAATAAGGATGAAGAAGTTCGTGTCTTCTTTTACCAAGATGGTGTTCTGGTTGCGAATGACTTACAGTGGTTTCCCGATGATCAACGCAACTTAAAACAAGAATGGCAAAAGCTTGGCATCCGACTCCCTGTCTGTGTCAGTGCTGCCCTTGCTCGGGGTATCACTGATGCGGACAATGCAAAACGTCATTCACTTCAACATCACAACTTAGCCAATGGCTTTGAACTTGTGGGTCTCGGAGAACTTGCTGACGCAGTACAAAGCTGTTCTCGTTTAATTCAATTTTAATTAAAGTTCTTTACTAGAGTGTTGCTTTGAAAAGGTAAATTGTGTGAAATCTGTACTCGTCATTCTAACTCAACCTAACTTAACAAGTTTGCAAATCAATGAAAGCTTGTCCGCTACTATGGTTTTAGCAACCTTTGGTATTTCTGTCAAAGTATTATTAAAATGTGCAGCAATTAACTTATTGGATAATAAATTAGAATTTGATCAACTTTTACACGAGTTTAAAATTGCATCCAACTTGGTTGAAAGTTTTGAGTTCTATGATTTAACCCCAATTTTAATTGAATCAAAAAATCAAGAACTTAACGCTGTTAAAAATACAGAACAGGAAATTGAATTTGTTGATCTCTGTCCTGAATTTACTCAATCATTTGATCATATAATGTACTGGTAAGGCCACTCCATGCAAGCAACAACACTGTTCCTCGTGCAATCTAATGCTGATCAAATTTGGTCGGATTTAATTAAAATGGCACAATCTGATGACTATATTGTGATTATGGGTAATGCGGCAATTCAAATACCGAGCGCGATTACAGCAACTTATTACAACATTTATTGTTTAACAAATGAGCACAACTTACTTGATGATGAAATTAAATCTCGGATTCAAGCGATCGATTATGCACAATTTGCGGATTTAACTCTAAAATTCAAACGTTGCGTTTCTTTGAAATAAGACATCTTCAATTCATTTTAAATTTGTTAGGCTATTTTATGCAGTTAGAGTTAGACCAAGACGGCCATTTAGTTGATTACACCATTTGGAATCAAGACGTTGCACAAGAATTAGCGAAGTCTTTAGATTTGCAGTTAACCGACTGGCATTTTGAGATTCTTTATGCAGTACGCCAGTTTTATCAGCAATTTGGACATTCACCCGCAACACGTCCGCTGATTAAGTTTTTAATGAAAACCGTCAGTCCTGAAATTGATAATGCAGCATTGCAGCAGAAATTTAATACAGGTTTAGTCGCTCGACATTTAAGTCGTTTAGCTGGCGTACCTAAACCTGCAAATTGTTTATAATTTTTTATTTAGGCAAATTTCTTGGCACAAGCAACACAGGCAATTACTGCAATCGTGACGCCAAACATGGTTGGACTTACTTGTTCATGTAATAAGACTGCAGCAATCGCCAAACCAAAGATCGGTTGCAATAGCTGGAGTTGCCCAACAGTTGCAATCCCACCTTGTGCCAAGCCCTTATACCAAAAGAAAAAACCAATCAGCATACTAAATAAAGACACATAGGCCAGACCAAGTTTTGCCGATGTTGAAATTTGTGCAAAGCTCACAGGCATATACAGATATGAAATGAGTAGCATGATCGGCAATGTAATAATCAATGCCCAGCAAATCACCTGCCAACCTCCCAAATGTTTAGAGAGTTTTCCGCCTTCGGCATAACCAAAACCACAGAATATAATTGCCAATAACATGAAAATATCACCATAGTTAAAGGCCCAACTCCCTGTTTGGACTAACATATACCCAAAAACCAGTGAAGCACCTAAAACTGCGAATAACCAAAATACGAAATTCGGTCTTTCTCCACCTCGTAGCACACCAAAAATAGCAGTCGCCAAAGGCAATAAGCCTACAAAGACAATCGTATGTGCAGCACTGACATATTGAAGTGCTAATGCTGTAAATAACGGAAAGCCAACTACAACCCCAATCGCAACATAAAATAATGGCAACCAATCTTTTCGTGTTGGTAATTGCTGACGTGATAATAAAATCAAGGCCAAACCAAGAAGACCCGCGATTGCGGCACGAGCAGCAGTTAAAAAGGTAGGGCTAAAATCCATAACCGCAACGCGTGTGGCTGGTAGTGAACCGGCAAAAATAATCACACCGATCAGACCATTCATCCAACCACTACTGAAAGTTTTCATTTAAATTCTCCAAATCTATATGAAGAATTTAAACTGTGATATGGTTTAAGCACCATACACAGTACAGTACAATTCTAAATAACTGTATTGGCTTACTAACCCATACAGTTTAAAGATAGATCGAGATGAAAAGTACAAAAATTGATTTCGTGATCCAGCACATTCAGGAACAAATCAAGACCCGTTCATTGCTGCCAGGTTCACGTCTCCCCTCGGTACGAGCTTTAGCAGGTGTTCTCCATTTATCAGTTTCAACCATTGTTGAGGCCTATGAACGTCTTGCCTCTCAAGGGATTATTGAAGCCAAAACAGGTTCGGGCTTTTTTGTTGCAGGACCACTTGCACCTTTGTCTATCTCTGAAATCCACCCAAAGATTGATCGAAGTATTGATCCACTCTGGATTTCTAGACAAGCCTTGGAAGCAAAGCCAGATGTTTTAAAACCAGGATGTGGTTGGTTACCTGATGACTGGATGCCACACGAAAATATCCGCAAAGCCATCCGTAAAGTATCCAAAGCTCATGCTAGCATTTTGACTGATTATGCAACGCCTTTAGGCCTAGCACCTTTACGTGAATTACTTTCAAGAAGAATCTTGAGCAAAGGCATTGAAGCGCGTCCAAATCAGATCTTATTGACAGATTCAGGTACGCAGGCAATCGATTTAATTTGTCGTTATTTTCTCAAGCCGAATGATGTGGTTCTGGTTGATGATCCCTGTTATTTCAACTTTCATGCCCTACTCAAAGTTCATCAGATTCAAATCATCGGTGTGCCTTATACGCCGACTGGACCTGATCTTGAAGCATTTTCGCAGGCGATCCAAAACTACAATCCACGCCTCTACATTACCAACTCAGGCATTCATAATCCAACAGGTGCTGTGTTAACGGCATCAACGGCTTATCAGGTGTTAAAACTGGTTGAGCAATCTAATTTGATTGTCATTGAAGATGATATTTTTGCAGATTTAGAGCTGCATACCGCCCCTCGTCTCGCAGCTTTGGATGGCTTGTCTCGTGTCATTCATATCGGCAGTTTTTCAAAAACTTTATCTGGCTCAGTTCGTACAGGATATATTGCAACTAAAACGGAATGGATTGAGGATTTAACTGATATCAAAATCGCGACTTGCTTTGGAGGGAGTAATTTATCTTCAGAAATTTTGTATACAGCATTAACTGATGGAAATTATCGTAAATATCTTGAAGAATTGAAGGTTCGTTTGTCTAAAGCAATGGATGCAACAATCAAACAACTTGAGAAACTAGAAATCAAAATCTGGGTTAAACCCACTGCTGGGATATTTGTATGGTGTGAATTACCACACCACTTCGATACAGCACGTATTGCACAACGCTGCTTAGACAATGGCGTGATTTTGGCTCCAGGAAATGCATTTAGCCAGAGCCAAAATTTCAAAAACTTTATTCGTTTTAATGTGGCGCAATCACTGCAACCCAAAGTTTTTGAGGTTCTATCTCATGCCATTCAACAAGAGACAGAACGACAAAATTTATAAATCAAGCACTTTGCTTTTTTTGCTCGATAAAAGCGAAATAACCAGGCCCAGCCGCGACACGAACATCTTTGGCTTGAATCGGTTCATCACATTCAGAACACACCACTTTGGGGTTGATTTTTCTGCCACAGGTTTTATGGGTAAATTCAACAGGTTTGCCCAGTCCCATATCCATCCATTTATCGGCCCACTGCACCATCGAGAGAATAATTGGATAAAGGTCTAAGCCCTTGTCTGTCAATTGATATTCAAAACGCTCTTGACGATCAACATACGGTACTTTAGTCAAAATCCCATGTTCGACCAAACGCTTTAAACGCTCTGAAAGCACATGACGTGTCAGTCCTAAACTACGCTGAAAATCATCAAAACGGCGTATACCCATAAATGCGTTACGTAAGATGAGCATTGTCCAACGATCACCCAATACTGAAAGCGTCCTCGCCACTGAACATGGCTGGTCGCCAATTTCGTCCCATTTCATTATTATCACCTAGTCATTTTTTTAAAGTTTTATTTAAAAGACATCTATGTCTTGAACCGTCATGTTTAGAAACTAAACAATATAAAATATACACTAAACCACCTTATCCATCAGATGCAATATTGGTACTTGGCTAAAAATACCAATATTCAGTCATTTTACATAAATTCATCAAAACAATTTAGTTGTAAATGAATAGCCCAGAAAGGATTTGTCCTGCTTCCAATTTCGTATTGGCTGGGATACGTACCAGACTATTTGCTTGCATTAAGTTGCTCAGCATATGCGATTGCTGCTTCGCCAAGCTTTGTAGCTTAAGCTGCCCTTGATCAAAATAAGCATGCATTCTTAAAAAACGTTCTCGTGCGTCTGACTTCAAATCATGGGTCAGTACACCACTTAACCATTGCAAAGGTTGACGTTGGTTTTGCAGAGCATCTAGCAAAGCTTTGCCATAGACTTGCATACACACATACACGGCGGCAGGATTGCCGGGTAAACCTAACAAATAGCAACGATGATCTTGCTGTGTGTATTCGGCAAAGAATAATGGCTTGCCTGGTTTTTGTTTTACCTTCCAAAAGATTTGTTCAAAACCTGTTTCAAACGCGCATGGGCGAACAAAATCATAATCGCCAACGGAAACACCACCCGTGGTTATGATCAGATTATATTGTTGTTTTAAGCGCTCAAAACACTGTGTCACTTCTGCCGCTTCATCTACAATATGTAAGATTTCTGCATCTATCCCATAGTCTTGCAACCAAGCTTTCAGTAATGGGCCATTGGCATCAAAAACTTTCCCTGCCTGCAAGTCCTCAGGGGTTTCAGCAACTTCATCCCCTGTAATGACCACAACCACTTTAGGTGATTGAAAAACATCAATGCTGTGTACACCCGCCATACTTAGTGCTGCCAGTGCACCAATATTGATTCGTTGTCCAACATCCGCCAATTGCTGACCCCGTTGCACTTCTTCACCGACAAAACGAATATCCGCTTGAGGCTGAATGTGCTCAGTCAAGCGAATGCTTTGATTGGCTTCAACGACGACAATTTCTTGTCGAGCAACATGCGTTGTGCCCTCAGGTATTTTTCCACCTGTAAAAATACGAATCGCTTGCCCATCTTTGAGCTGATAATCAGATTCACTACCTGCTTTAATTTCACCAATCACGTCAAAGACTAAATCTTGCAGATGATCCGCAGCACTATTCAATGCATAACCATCGACTGCACTTTGTGAGAAACTCGGTAGATCGACATTTGAACAGACAGCTTTGGCTAAATAGCGATTCATACTATCGGCTAAAGCCAATGTCTCAACTTTTAAAGCTTTCGGTTGGGTTTGCACCAACGCTAATGCCTCATCAATACTGATCAAACCCTTTTCAGCACCACATCCTGACATTATTCATAACCTCCCGGATGTGGTAAGTCCCGACATACATCAAAAATATGGACGAGCGCTGGTAAAATGGCAGCCATCGATTCACTCGCCCCGCCACGACTTCCCGGTAGAGTCACCAACAATGAGCGATCAATAAAGCCTGCAACACCACGCGACATAGCTGCATATGGCGTGCGCTTCTGTCCAAATGAACGTGCCGCTTCCATTAAGCCGTCGAGTTTGCGTTCTAATAGTGGTTCTAAAGTATCCACGGTGATATCGCGCTTACCAATACCAGTACCTCCGACCGTCATAATGCATGCATAAGATTTGGTCAGTTCTAACACTAAATCTTTGAGCTGATCTGCTTCATCAGGCAAAATTTGATAATGAATCGGATCAAATCCTGCTTCAGTCAAAGTCTCAACCACCGACTTACCTGCAGTATCGGGTTTACGGCCCGCTGCAACCGTATCTGACAGTACAATTACAGCCGCTGAAACAGATTGGCGTAAAGTACGTTTAAAGTGTGATTTCCCACCCTTTTTCTTCAGCAATTTACACTGATCTAAACACAGCTCTTCAGGCTCACAATGCGGTTTAAGCATGTCATATAAGGTTAAGCCCGCTAAGCTCGCAGCCGTTAGAGCTTCCATTTCCACGCCTGTTGGGCCAATGGTTTCAACTGTGGTCAGAATCACCACATGGTCGTCATGTAGATCATAATCGACATCGGCACGATAAATTGGTAATGGATGACAGAGTGGAATCAGCTCGTCCGTACGTTTAGCTGCCAAAATACCTGCGATACGTGCAGTTTTTAAAGCATCACCTTTTTCGGTATTACCGTCTCGCAATAACTGAATACAATGTGCTGGTGCATGTAAAATCGCTTGCGCTTCTGCAACACGATAACTCTCGGGTTTCATCCCAACATTTTTCATTTTAACTTCCTGACGCTTTATTCGCGTGTATGCTCATGGCTACAATTTTCATGGTGATGCTCGGGTAAATCCCTCTTTAATAAAGGGGGACTTAGGGGGATTTTCGCTTGAACATTATCGGTTTGATCTTTACGAATACAACAGCCTTCTACATATTGACTGGTGCCATCCATAAAAAATTCTTCTTTCCAGATCGGCACTTCATGTTTGACCCGCTCGACTGCCTCTTCACAGGCTTGAAAGGCTTCACGGCGGTGTGCTGCATAGGCAATCGCAATAATCGCGGTTTCACTCACATCCAAATAACCGATCCGATGCATGACACGTACATAAGAAACCTGATATTTATCTTTGATTTCCTGTTCAATTGCGCGAATCATCTTTTCTGCGACAGGTGTATAAGAGGTATATTTCAGTGCTTTAACCGCTTTTCCTTCATGGTGATTACGCACAGTTCCAATAAAAATATCAACCCCGCCGCATTCAGGAAATGATTGAATCGGATCAAAGTAATCGAGGCTTAAAGCCTGATCTTGGACGCGGGCAAATTCACGCATATTTATCCTCCCGCCACTGGCGACAACAAAACTAAAGTACAGGATCTATCTAATGCGGTTTGACGTGTCACGATATCTTCACCAATCGCACAGGCACATTTTTCCATCGCTGGGCTGGCATCTGGATAAAGATTGGTAATATGTGACAGTACATCTTTGACCATTTGATCTTTTGCAAACTCAAATGCCAGCACTTTGGGTAATAACCGTTCAATTGCGCCAAAGGCTTCTATTTTTATCTCAATGGTTTGCATATCTTCTCCAAACAACTTTCCTCACTATCCACCAAGCATGTGCATACTAATTTTACGCGCTTGTTGATGTTGTATTGCATGATAACCCTGCGCTTTCTTCCAAATATAAGGCTTAATTTTTTGATCAAGTTGATGAAATGCTAACGGCTTGAGTTCAGCTTTTTGTTTGATTACTTGTAGTAGATCGGGTTTTATATTTAAGCCTTGTCTTGCAAATAAACAATTATATAATTCACCTTGAGCCGTCAGTCGAATTCGATCACAGTCCCCACAAAATGAATGGGTAATGGTTGAAATAATACCGAGTTTATATTGGCCATCAAGCTGATAGAGGCGTGCAGGTTCATGCTGTTGTTCTAAGACCTGAATGTCATAATGCGCTGAGAGCTGCTTTAAGATTTCCGCTTCACTGACCACGGCTTGATCTGTCCAGTGCTGATCACCATCCAGCGGCATAAACTCGATAAAACGCAACGGAATATTATGCTGTTTGGCCCATTTCACCATCGGCACAATTTGGTCATCATTCTGGCCTTGCATCAATACACAATTAATTTTGAATGGCAGACCAACTTTTGTTGCGGCTTCAATACCTGCAAATACAGGGGTAAGTTCTTTTTTAGTCAGTTGTTTAAATTGAAGCGGATCAAGGCTATCCAAACTAATATTGAGATCGTCCAAACCTACCTGCTTCAATGGCTCAGCATACTTCGCCAAATAATGACCATTGGTTGTGATTGAAATACGTTTTAGCCCCAAAGCTCTTAAACTTTGCAAATCACGGATAAAATGCACCACACCTTGACGCATCAACGGTTCACCACCAGTAATACGAATATTCTCAATGCCCTGTCCAACCATGTATTGACAGAAAATAAACAATGCCTCGAAACTGAGTAGATCTTGTTTTTTCATCCATTCGGGATGTTCAGGCATACAGTAAATGCATTTGAAATTGCAACGGTCTGTCACGGAAATCCGTAACTTGCGCTTAATACGACCATACTGATCTTGAAGGATCGGTATACTCGTGTCGTCTATTTCATGCTTCATCATATGCACTCATATTGTGAATCTTTGAACTGGGTTTAGCACAAGTTCTGTGCGTCCTTGTTTTACTCATCACAGTGAATTGTTTTTATTACAGCAATAATTATTCCAGTTTTACCCTATTCGTGTTGCCGATGCTGCTTATTCATTCAAACGAGCAACTCTTTCAATCTATAAACAAAAATAGGTTTTGTCCTGAGTATTTTTGTTCAAATTACTTTGCACCATCCCACGGCATGTTTTATTTAATATGCAATAAGATGGTGCAAATATCTGATTAAATCAACTCACCGATCGTCTAAGTACTTAAGCGTTCCAATCGAACGGGTACATATTTATGATATGGCGTCTTTGACAAAGGATCACAATGCTGGGTAGAGGTCAGACGATTCAATTGCGGCCCTATTGGCTCGCCACCGCGATAACGTAAGCCATAACCATGTGGTAAAGACACCACGCCCTTGCGCATTCCTTCATCAAGTTCAACTATGACCTGAATCTTGCCATGCTCAGAAATACATTGCAGCGCATGACCTGTTTCAACGCCAAAACTCAATGCATCTTCAGGATTCATTCTCAAGCGACCTTCGGCATCAACTTTACGCCATGCAGGATCACGATAAATTTGATTGGCGTTATAACTACGGCGTTCACCCGCAAGCAAAATGAAGGGATATGCATCGTTTAAAGTCAAAGATTGCTGTTTTAACTGGGCTAACTCGATAAACATCTCAGGAATTGCCAATCGAATTTTCTTGTCTTTATAGGCAATCAAGCTCCACACATCAGCATAGTCATGTTGTGATAACACCACACCCGACCGTTGCTGCAAAATGGTCTGGAATAATTTTACCCCCAGATTAAATCGATTACCTTCGTATCCTGCTTGCTTAACCGCTTTATAGTGCTGAGCCGCATATTGCATACATAATGGAAGTAATAAGGCTGTAGAGGCGGCATCATTTGGCAAAGTCTTACCCAAGGTGCGATATACAATCGATGCCGCAAATGGAATCTGCTTCTTATTTTTCGCAAAGTTTGCACCAAGTGCAGCAAAATAAGCGAGATAAGCCGTATGTGCAGAATCCTTTTTCGCAATTTTACTTAGAATAGGAAACTGTTTCGGCATCACTTGCATAGCTTCCAGCAAACGTGTGTAGATCTCGGCTTCAGGCAGGCTATTACCTTGTGCTTTAAAAAGTGGATGGCGTAAATGAAAGCCATTCTTCGGAAATTCCAGATTAAAGCCTGTGAATTCCCACTTTTCAAATTGGCTATGCGCAGGCAACACATAATGCGCCATGCGTGCTGTTTCAGTCATGGCCACATCGACCACCACCAATAGCTCAAGTGACTGGAATGCTTGCTCATATGCTGCGGTATCAGGATAGGTCAACAAAGGATTACAGCTGTCCACAAACACCGCACGAACCCGTTTCTCGCCTGCTTTTAAGATTTCATCGGGCAATATATTCGGTGGAAAGAAACCTGAAATCGGGAACATTTTATGATGTACGGTACGGCGATATTTAGGATTACGCTCATCTGTATTACTTAGGATCGGAATAAACATGGTATGTAGATTATTAGCACCTTGTTTACCAAAATTTCCTGTGAGTAAATATAAAAGCTTTTCCAAATAACCATTTAAAGTAGTATTTAAGGTGTGTTGAATACCAAGGTCAATCCGGACACAAGCACGTTGCGCTTTAGCAAAATCACGGACAATCTGGTAAATCAGTTCAACTGGAACATCGGCTTTTTGGATATATTCTTCAATCGGAACAGCCAAGAAAGCTTGTTTAACCTGATCGAAACCATGGGTATGCTGCTGAATAAATTGCTGATCGTATAACTCTTCTTGCAGCATGATCGCGATCATAGCCGACATCAGATAAGCATCGGTACCTGGCTTTAATTGCACATGAATATCAGCTTGTTTAGCCGTTTCCGTCACGCGTGGATCAAACACCACCATGGTTCGGTTTGGATCTTTTTTGATATGTTTTAAGGTATCTCTTGCATTTGGAATGCCATGCGCCTGAAAAGGATTGGTTCCGATAAACAGCACATAATCTGCATATTCCACATCTTCGGTGGTATGACAAACTTGACTCCCAAATAGACGTCCATTCACCCAGAAATCACCTGTTTTTTCCTGCGCCAAAGAGTTGTAGGCATAGAAGCTTTTCATGGCGTAAAGCAACTGACGGCCATAGGCTGCACCCAAGTGATTGCCCTGTCCACCACCACCAACCGATGCAAATGCAGTTCCACCATGGGTATTTCGAATTTGTACAAGCTGCTCAGCAATTTCCTGAATAGCTTGATCCCAACTAATCTCTTGATAGGAACCGTCTGACTGACGTTTTAACGGAGTGGTTAAACGATCAGCATGTTGTTGATAATGCTGTAAACGTGCGGCTTTTTGACAGATATAACCTTGCGAGAAAGGATGGTCATCATCGCCTTTGATTTTCTTGAACTGATTATCTTCAATTTCTACGCTTAAGCCGCAATTACGTGAACATAAAATACAAGCGGTTACATCCTGTTTGATTGCTGTGGCAGTCGTCATTTTTCTCACCTTATTATTTTATGAATATTGACCCATTAAACAGATTTGCCCTGCCGAACCAACAACACGGACATACTTTTGCATCTGCTCAGAACTAATTTCCACTCGGTTATGTTCTGAAGGAAGTTTGACTGGTTTTAGAAATCGAATATCGATTTGCTGTATTGTTTCAGGCAACAATTCAAAGCTACGCGCAAACACACCAAAGCCATGCAGCACTTTTTGACCAAAGTTTGATAGTTTGGCTAATGGTGTAATCCAATGAATCGGATTAAAGTCGCCTGTTAATAAGGCAAATTTCAAACCATCATCTGCTGTCGCAGACCATTCACCTAAATGCTGCCAAGTTTTATGGTCAGCTATTTCTGTACGTTTAGTTTTCTCAAAATGCGGCAGAATAAATGCCATATGCAGCACTGTTTCGACTAATTCGGGTTGTGTAATCGTACCTGTAGTAATTTGCACAGAAACGCGCGCCAATCCATTACGTTCATCTACATTGGCAATCTTGGCTTGGATGAGCAGCTTTTGATCTCGTGGAAGCTTGCCATGAACCTTGAGACTTACGCCTTGATTGATGACTTGACTCAATGGATAGTTGGTTTGTAACAGCAAACGTGTTGCAAATGACAATCCCCATTGCGACACCATATGCGGTGGAATTGAAGTTTGATATTTACTCGGCTCAGCACCACTCCAACGTACATAGTGGTCTATCAATTCAAGGCTTGGTGGGTCAATCACTTCATTCATCGATGCTAATGACTGCCAGTCAACTGGAGCAATCTTTGTTTTTTTAAGACTACGTAAGCCTATTTTTCCAAGCCCTGTTAAAGTTGCCTGATGTTCAAATAAAAATTGCAATGGAATCTGTTGGTAACGAATCGCAAACATATGAAACTCCTGTTCCTTTTATTTTTCTCAGTTCTCAAACCATAGTTGGGTTAATTCTAGTCCTGATTAGACAAGCCTGATATGGTCAAAAATCAATTAAGTTCCAAAATAGAACTCATTTTAATAAAGGTCAAGCACATTGGTCAGAAATTAATAATAAATAATCGTTCGATACTACAATTTATTTTCCTAAACATTGATATGGAGTAGCATCTCATAAGCCACTGTTTTTTCATTTTCAATTATATTTTTATTTACTTTAAATTCATGTTTTTTATAAAAATTTACTGCCGTTAAAGTAGATTCCAAACATATCATATGAATATTATTCTTTTTGCAATATTCAATCAGATGCTTCAGAAGCTTTTCACCAACGCCCTGATTTTGGAACACTGGCAATATATAATTTAGAAATAAGTTCCCATGCCTAGACATACATATAAATCCAACCACTTTTCCTGAAAAACAGTATAAAAAACAAATATTATTTTTAATCCATTCGCTTACATTCTCTTCTGTTTTATTTTCTAACCAATCATGAATAATCGTGGTATCACCCTCATGATCAAGCGTGCACGATAAAATACTTTCTTTTATAACATTAAGAACTTCAAGTGAATGTTCAGCTTTAGCAGGTATAATCACTATTCACCCTCTTACTATCCTATCTATAATAAGATGTATGACTTTGACGAAATACATGAACAATACAACACCAAAAGTAAAGTTTTCTAGGCTGTACAAACCAACCTCAATTTAAACTTTTTGAGCACCTGTATGCAATCAGATCAAATCCAAAACCTTGTTACACACTATCCTATTGTTAAAGACCTGATTGAACTTAAAGAGACAATCTGGTTTAACCCGTCATTCACCATGCTTGAGCAAGGCTTGCCCTATGTTGGGTTGACGCAAGCTGATATTGATGATGCTCGTGACCGTTTACAGCGTTTTGCACCCTACCTTATGGCTGTTTTTCCAGAAACCCTTGCAGCTCAAGGCATCATTGAGTCTGAGCTAATTGATATCCCCAATATGCAGCAATCGCTTGAAATGCACTTCGAGCAAAAAATTGCAGGCAAACTATGGTTGAAAAAAGACAGTCATCTCCCTATTTCGGGATCAATTAAGGCGCGAGGTGGTATCTATGAGGTACTTTATCGAGCCGAGCAGCTTGCGCTACAAGCCAATTTGCTCGCTCTTGACGATGATTATACCAAACTGAATAGCCCAGAATTTAGAGCGTTTTTTAGCCAATACAGTATCGCAGTCGGCTCTACAGGCAATCTTGGCCTCTCGATTGGCATCATGAGTGCAAAGTTAGGCTTTGATGTGACCGTGCATATGTCAGCCGATGCACGACAATGGAAGAAAGACAAGTTGCGTGCTCATGGTGTAACCGTGATTGAGTACGAACAAGACTATGGTGTTGCAGTAGAAGCAGGCCGAAAAGCAGCATTAGAAAATCCAAATTGTTTTTTTATTGATGATGAAAATTCCAAAACATTATTCTTAGGTTATGCCGTTGCAGGTGAACGTTTAAAGAAACAGTTAGATCAACAGCGTATTGTTGTGGATCAAGCACATCCTTTATTTGTTTATTTGCCTTGTGGTGTCGGTGGCGGGCCTGGTGGCGTTGCATTTGGTCTAAAAATGGCATTTGGCGATCATGTACATTGTATCTTTGCCGAACCCACTCATTCCCCATGTATGTTACTTGGCGTATCAACTGGTTTACATGATGAAATTTCAGTTCAGGATATTGGCATTGACAATATTACGGCGGCAGATGGTCTCGCTGTAGGACGTGCTTCGGGCTTTGTTGGTCGTGCCATGCAACGATTATTAGATGGTTTTTATACATTGGATGACCCAACCATGTATCGCTTGCTCGGAATGCTCAACCAGTCTGAAAATCTGAAACTTGAGCCTTCTGCACTCGCAGGTATGCTGGGGCCAGTTTTAGTTAGCAAACATCAAGATTACAAGGATCTACATCAATTTACTGAACAGCAGTTACAGCAAGCGAATCATATTGTGTGGGGAACAGGTGGCGGGATGGTTCCCGCAGAAGAAATGCAAAATTATCTAGCACAAGCTTAAAGCCCTTTACTTAGGCTCAAACGGCGCGACAAAAGCCACGCTGTTTGAATACTTATATGATTTACTTAAACGAGTTAAAAACTATATTTAAAGGCAAGTGATATAAAGTCTCTGTCATCAATGGTACTAAAGTCATTTGAACCAAAAAAGTTCTGATAGATAAATTCTGCTGAATATTTTTGTTGAAAGTTAGCAAATACTGCGGCAGCCAGACTCATTTGCCCTTGCTGAAAATTTTGGCTATATCCAGATATATCATGGCGGAAAGTTAAACTGGGTGTAATCACCGTTGCTGGTAAAAGACCTTGATAACTTAGAGCAGCACGTAGCCGATAACCATATGACCATTCACTAAAAAAACCGGCTTTATTGCAATAACGCTCATTCAAACGATCAACAGCATCATTCGGAAGGTTTGCTGTGCCATACGGCGTACACTTAAACTCACCTGTTTCTGAATCATAAGCGCCTGTTGATAATTCACTGCGCCCAAAAACCCCAACTCGGCCAAAGCGATGATTGCCAATATTAGCGATATGATTCACAGCGAATTCAGCACCCCAAGACAAACCATCTGCTTTTAAAATGCCTGCAATGCTATCAGTGGCGCCAATGGAGAATTGTGTGACTGGCAAACGGACATATCCTTGCAGATACTCGCCAAAATCAGCAGCAACACCCGCAGGTTTAAGTGGTGTTTCTTTTGAGAGCACCTGAGCATAGACAATATCTGTTCCATTCAACTGTAAGGGTTGATTAGGTTTATAACTCAACTCACTGAACAGCTGGGTTGTGCCTACCTTTCCACTCAGGCTTAGACCGTACATTTTGATATTTTCAGGATAAATAGAGAAAAACCGTGCCGTTTTAAAGTTCTCAATGCCAGTTGCAGTCACGGCGGTCCCATCGAAGTTTGCATTACGATGATGATAATTGGCGAAATAAACACCTAATTCAGCTTGATTCAGGCTCGATAAATTTCGCTTTAGCGCAATACCATATTGCCCACTGTCTTTTGCATAATGACTGGCTGAGCGAGGGATATAGGTTTGTGCCTTGGCGGCAGTTTCTGTTAATTTATCACCCGGTGTCACCGTTAACATAATCGGGCCACAATTTTCCGGAACAAAATCCGAAATCGCAAAAAAGGTCCCGCAACCATCCACCACAGAAGGTCTAAACTTGAATTGATAGAATCCTTCTAATTTTAAGTTTGGTTGAATCGCGGCTTCAAAAGACAACATCTCGACCGGAATTGTCCGTTCTTTGGCTTCATTGGCAGGTCGATTGATGGCTGCAAAATCAAAGGCGCTGACCGAGTTGAGACCATTTTGGAAAAATTGGGATTTCCCCCAATTCAAGCGATGTTTACCCAATTTCAGGTTGAGAGACTGCTTGGAATCAAATTCGATATTTTTCCAGAGATAGGCATCCCATAACTCAATTCCTTTAAACTTCACTAAGTTTGGCCATTCAGAATCATCGAAAGGTTTTAAATCACCTTGCCCAGTTTCATAGGCATGGTCATACCAATACTTGGCACTCAACACTGCACCTTGTTGTGCTCCGTTTAAACTAAATTCGGTTAAACCTTTAACGATTTGTGAAATGGCATCCCCGCGATCAAAGTTGGCACGTCCATCATCACCGTTAATATCTACACTCATGCCATTCTTGCCAATATGATTGGCATCGGGTTTATATAACAATGCGGCTGATGGCGCTTGGGTACTCCAACTTGCCCCCAGCGCAATCGTGCTATTGCTCTCTAAACCCCAGTCTTTATTGATTTTATAACTGACCGCTGAAGCATCTGAAAGTGAACACAGCAGTCCCAACAGCACTGTTGTTTGAGCGAGGACACGAGCAATTATTTGTTCATTTGAATGTTTAACATGACAAACCATACCATCTCCATATCGATATGATGTAAGAATAATTAACACCTGACCCATTCAGCAAAATGCAATCATTTCAGGTCGTTCTATTTTTGTTTTAAGCAACTGGGCTCAAACCCTGCCTTCCGATGGGTCTTTATGCTTCAAGGCGTGTCGTACTTAAATGCGAAATCAAAGAAATCTAGCCAAACATGGCTCGGCATAAGACAATGTTTTAGGTTGGTTTGTAGCAAGATTAATTATGCAATCAGGCTCGGTTGATCGACCTTGCAATCCAATTGCTGAATCAATTGTTCTGCCTGAGGCCACGGACCAAACCCAGATACAGGATTGAGATGCCCGACAGCACCTAGATTAATCAATACACTGCCCCATGTTTTCGCCATTGCCGCCACGGCATTAAAATGCGCTAGTGGATCATTGACACTAGCAGCCACAATACTTGGAAATGGCAGCACTTGATTAGGCAATGGTGACCATCCTGCTTGTCTGAGCATTTTGGGTGAAGGATAATGTTCTGGCCAAACGTCATTCAAGTCAGGTGGTGTCACCAGCAATGCCCCTTGAATAGCGTGTTGATATCGCGCGGCCCAATGTATCGCCATCAGTACCCCTGCGCTATGCGCCACCAGAATCACTGGACCTTGTATTTTTTCCAGTTCAGCCTGTATCGCAGCAACACGTTTTGCACAGTTGAGCTTATCTTCTTGCAAAGGTGGTACTGAACGGACCTTGGCTAAGCGTGTTTCTAAAATGGTTTGCCAATGCGAAGCCACATGGTCCCGCAAACCTGGGATAATTAAAACTGTCGCCTCTGTTTGTATTTTTTCCATCTTTACACCAATCAACCCTTGTTTTGATAAAAATAACGGGGACGCATCGCGTCATATTCAACATAGAGGGTCAATAGAACGACGGATATACATGGCACGACAGGCACTTTTCATTTGATGACAGCACACTTCAAACGATCTCATATATATCAATATGCTTAGCAGAAAAAGTCGCTTCAAAAACAATAATCATCATGCCAACATTAATTTATATAAGCCTTAGTACTTTTCCAAACAGCATATTTTAGTTATAAATAAAGCATAACTAGGAAGGTTATTTTAAAAATCGGGAGATCAGCATGGTGCCACTCGCCCATACTGCTGTGCTTAAAAATTATTTAGCTGTCAGCCAGCAATTAGACCTGAATCCATACCAATTGTTGTCCGATGCAGGCATCTATCCTGCACAGCTACAAGATAGTGCACAGCGTATTCCCGTAGACAAAGCGGTGACGCTGCTGGAACAATCAGCCCAATTGAGTGGTTGTGAATACTTTGGTTTGCATATGGCAGAACAACGCCAACTCGCAGATTTTGGTGAGCTGAGTTTATTATTGAGTTATCAACATACCTTGCGTGATGGCTTATACACCCTTGTGCAGTATCGAAATCTAATCAATAACGCATTGGAAATGTATATTGAAGAAGTCGGTCATACCGTCATTATTCGAGTCGAGGTGATTACGACAGCAACAGAATACAGTCGTCAAGCCATCGAGCTTGCTTTAGGCATCACCCACCGCTTCTGTGCTGCTTTTTTGCAGAAATGGCATCCTTTGAGTATTCATTTTACCCATGATGCCCCGTATGATACGGCGATGCATCAACGTATGTTTGGTTGTTCGTTAGAGTTTGGCAGCGAATTTAACGGTATTGTTTGCAATGCAACAGAATTAGATAAAACCAATCCACATGCCAATACCACGATGCTGGCACATGCCAAACGTTTTCTTGAAACGGATCTATTACATCGAGAAAGTGAATCTTCGATTATTTTTGATATTCGTAAAAGTATTCATCTGCTATTGCCGATGGGACGGGCCACGATTGATCAAGTCGCCCATACTCATGGCATCAACGTCCGTACCCTACAACGCCGACTGGAAGCTGTGCATACCAACTTCAGTATGTTGATCAACGATGTGCGCCGCAATTTAGTTTTTCGCTATCTAAAAAACCTAAATTACTCTCTAGGACAGGTCTCGGATATTTTAGGTTATTCAATGCCAAGTTCATTTACCCGTTGGTTTAGCAGTGAATTTGGTATGTCACCCACCACTTGGCGGAATAACAACAAATCTCTTATGAAGTCCTAAACACAAGGTTTAGAGATCAAAGCCGACTACTTATCTTTGATCTCGACAGCATATGATGATGAGGTATTGCTCTCTAGAACATCCAATGCATCAATAGCAAGACCAATACCACCAAGAAAATGGTTTCACCCAGCATCAGTAAAATCGGCTTGATTCCAACAGAAGCCAGTTCCTTCAGTTGTGTTTTCATGCCTAAGGCACTAATTGCAATCACTAAACACCATTTCGATAATTCATTCACCCCTTGCTGTAGCATGCTTGGAACCCAACCCGTGCTATTAATACAGGCAAGAGCTAAAAAACCAACTGCAAACCAAGGCAATAAAGGTGGATGTTTGCCTGTAGCGTCTCCGCCTTGCATACGCGTGATCATTGCCGCACAAATAATGACAGGCAATAACATGGCAACCCGCATCAATTTAACTACGGTTGCAGTATCACCTGTTTCTGGCGACATGCTATAACCCGCGCCGACCACTTGTGCGACGTCATGGATAGTTGCCCCTAAAAATACACCTGCCTGCTGTGGCGATAGTTCTAACCATCGTGCAATCATCGGATAAACAATCATAGCCAACGTGGACAGTGCAGAAACACCAATGACAGTGAATAGCGTGGCTTTTTCTTTTTGAGGATGTTGAGGAAATGCAGCGGAAAGCGCTAAGGCTGCTGATGCACCACAAATTGCAGTTGCACCGCCGGTCAACATCCCGAAAAGTTTTTTAAAACCCAGAATTTTAGCCGTGATCACTGAAACTGAAATCGTCACGATCACCAATGTGATCACCAGTACAATCGGTTGCCAACCCAACGCGGTAATTTGTCCTAGCGTAATCCGCATCCCCAACAAGGCAATCCCGATGCGTAACACTGTTCGTGCCGTAAATTCGATGCCTGCTTTACATTGACTTTCACTAGAAAGAAAGTTCAAACCCATTCCCAACAGCAAAGCAAATAACATCACAGGTGCACCATAATGCTCTGAAAGAAAACAGGCTGCTGCTGCAACAACGGTACTGACAATAAGGCCTGGCATCAACTCACGGGTACGCAGACGAAAATCCATGAATTTAGTCATTGTTTTCTCCTGTATCTATCAGGATGAATAGCTGCGCTGCATCGACTTCAACCGGATAGGTCGCCACTTTTAAATGCTTTGAATTCAACATATATCCCGTCGCCAGATCAAAAACCAAACCATGGGCACAACAACGAATCGCTTGTCCTTCTAATTTGCCGCTAAATAAAGATGCACCTTGATGCGGACAGCGATCTTCAATCGCATAAAACTGTGTACCAATATGAAACAGTGCAATATTTTTCCCCTCAATTTGGAGAAAAGCTCTCGCACCTGATACTGGGATTTTTTCTTGTGGAACCTGAAAACGAATAGTCATTGTCCTTATCCTTGTACCACCAAGGCTTCTAACATAGCTTGATAGAGCACATCGACTGAATGCACACCAGCCAAGGTCAGGTAACCATCAAAAATAAAATAGGGTACGCCGTTTGCCCCTGTATAAGTCGACTGAAAAGACGGATTGACTTCCGACCAACCACGGCCCTGTTCATTCACCGAGTAACCACATTGCTTGAGAATTCTTTTCAGCACAGCACTATCTCCTAGGTTTTCACCTGCTTCAAAATAGGCAGCAAAGAGCTGTTCCAATAAATGCTCTGCTTGCTGCGCTGTTCCCAGTTTTAAAACGCTTTGAAACAGATGATGCGCTTGAGCCGTATTTGGCATCCATTTGATTTTTTCAAAATGTAGCTCGACGCCAACTGTCTTGGCTGCCTGACGCACTTGGGTTTGGCGCTGTTTTACAGCATCTAAACTGCCCAATCGTTTTTGATAGAACTGTTTGAAATCGACACCCGCTATCGGAATCTCAGGAAGTAACTGCATACCATGCCAATGTACAATGACTTCAACCTCAGGATCACTTTGCTTTAATTGCGCAATTGCAGCCAGTAACTGACGTTTACCGATTAGGCACCAAGGACAAATAAAATCAAAAAAGACATCAATATTTAATTCACGCATCATCATTTTTCTTCCGCACCACATGAACGAGTGCTGTCTAGATTGGGTAAAACTGCTTGCTCAGTCAGTCGTGCAATATCTTGGTGGTAGTAATTTTTGGCATAGAGAAACACGGCTGCTGCGACCATGCTGACCAAAGGCATTAATTGAAAGGCATGATCTAAACCAATCACATCGGAGAGCTTGCCTATAACTAGAGGGCCAAGTGCCAATCCCAACAAATTATTGGCTAAGGTTAAGGTCGCGAAAGCTGTACTGTGTACACTGTTATGGGTGAGATTAGCCACCATTGCACTGGATGGGCCATTGGTTCCTAACGCAATAAACATCCCCATACATAACATCAGCAATTGCAATTTTCCTGCTGGCATTGCAAACGCAATCGAAAGCAGTAAACAGCTCCCGATACAATAGCCAATTGCTAAACTCACCTTACGGTCTGGAAAGTTTTGGCCAAAGCGATCACTGAGCATGCCACATAGAATGCTCCCGACCGCACTACACAGTACAATCACGGCGGCCAGTACACCTGCAGAATCGGTATTCATGCCGTAATAACGATTTAAATAACTCGGCATCCACACAATGACGGTGCCGCCAACAAACAGTTGAAAGCCACTACCGATATAGGTTGCGACCACTGATCGACTTGAATAAATCGTGCTTAAGCATTGTTTACTCTGTTGCTGTTTCTGAGTGTTGTGGGATGTTTTTCTGCTTAGATTGACTCTTTTTTCTTTAACCACCATTGGATAGAGCAAGGCCAAGATCAAACCAAACAATGCCATACCACCAAATGCCCAGCGCCAGCCAAAATGCTCCGCCATCACACCGCCCAGTGCCATCCCGAGAAATGAGCCGAATACCCCACCTGCCATAAATGCACTGGCCAGCGTAGCTCGCATTTCGCGTGGAAAAATCGCCACTACCACTGCAATGCCAACACTGCCATAAGCAGCCTCACCCACACCGACCATAAAACGGGCCACAAACATTTGCTGATAGTTTTCAGCAACAGCACAACCCAAGGTTGCCAAACTCCAAAGCACCGCCATAATGACCAAGCTTTTCACGCGTCCAAAACGGTCCGCCAGTAAGGATAAGGGCAAAGTTAAGATCCCGACCATCAGCGCGACAATACCGCTTAATAAGCCAAGCTGGCTATCGGTCAAGGCCCATTCAGTTTTAATCAATGGAAATACGGCATTTAGCACTTGCCGAGACATATAGTCTGAAATCAACAAGCCAAATGTCAGTGCGAATACCAGCCACGCATAACGGCGCGGGACATTCATTGAGGTATCAACATGATCCGTATGTACGGTATATGGATGAGCACCCATAGGAACCTCCTTGTCATTGTTATGATTTATATTTTTGATTGCAGTACGTGGCTTGCTATTTGAATACGCTTGCTGCGTACTGCATTTATTGTGACATTCAATCCATTGCTGCTCAGGCTTAATGGCGCTGAGGTACACCTTTTTGTTTTGGTTGGCGGTTTGGTGACATACCATTGGCCTGCAACGTTTCTTCAATACTTTGATATTGCACACCAATCCGATAGATTTCTCGTGCCTCTGGGCCTGTTGCCACTTCACGACCTAATTCATGTGCAATACGTACAGTTTGCTGAATTTGTTGTACAGATGAGAAGCGCTGACCACGATGATCGATAATGGTATCTTCATTACCAACCCGTGCATGAAAACCCATCGCCATCGACATGGTATTGAATGGCAATACATTTTTAAGCAATGATTCCGAAGTCAGGGTGCAACCATCTGGTACACGATGAATAAAATTAAAAAAGTTAAATGGATTTGGCCCATCGAATCCGCCGCCAATTCCAATCCAAGTCAAATTCAATGGCCCCATGTATAGGCCTTTACGTACCATCCGTTCTAGGGTCTCTAGGCCATGCATTCCAGTCAGTTGAAAATGCGGTTGAATATTATTTTGGCAAAGACGTTTTAAATGCTCTGTAACCCACGCAGGTCCTGCCGGAACGGTCATTTCAGCATAAGCTTCCTGAATTGCAGGATGTGCCAAAGATGTGCCTTCCAAATATTCTGGATAGAGCAACTCCATAATATTCATTTGTGTGGTGTTAATTGCGACCGTGACCTGATCAGGTTTTGGTGTTAATTCAGCCAGCATATGACGGGTATCATCACTCAGCCACAAAGCTGCCTCACCTTCGCTTTCAGGTGCAAAGGAGATCGAGCCACCGACTTGAATGATCATCTCGGGTACGGCTTCACGCACCCCTGCAATCAGTTCATTAAACTTGGACAAACGTTTAGAGCCCTTACCATCCAGTTCACGCACATGCAAATGCAGCACTGTCGCGCCTGCCTCATAGCATTCCACCGCTTTCTGAATCTGCTCATCCATGGTCACTGGAATGTCTTCGGGAAAGTCCTCTGGCATCCACTCTGGGCCATAGGGCGCAACGGTAATAACCACTTTTTCCATATTTTCTGGGTGCAAAGAATCGTCAAAGAATTGCATGTGCATCTCCTGTTTATAGTTTATAAAACGGTATTGAATTAAAAAGTTTGGATTTGGAATTTAATAAGTTACATCACCGACGATACCTGCCCGCTCCATTTTGCGATGGCATGGCGGGTAATCCATCACTGCATAATGTTGGGTACTTCGATTATCCCAAATAGCGATGCTATTCGGCTCCCAACTCCAACGCACCTGATATTCAGGAATTGCCGCTTGGGTGATTAAGTAACGCAGTAGATCTCCTGCACCTGGATTGGCATCTTGCCCAAACCGTACGCGGTCTTTGGTGTGGTAATTACTAAAATGGGTAGTGAATGCATTGACGTAGAGAATCTGCTCACCTGTCTCTGGATGTGTTCGTACGACAGGATGTTCAGCATCTGGAAACTGTGCCTTCAATGCCAAACGTTTTTCGATAGGCATGGCGGCGCCAAAACTGGCTTCGATACTGTGATAGGCACGTAAAGGCGCAATCTTTTCCTTGATATCTTCAGGCAGATTTTCATAGGCCATGACCATATTGGTCCACATGGTATCGCCGCCAACAGGTGGACATTCCACACAACGCAGTACACATCCCATCGGTGGAATTTTGCGCCAGCTGGCATCGCTATGCCACGCATTTTCATACCGGTCAATCGGGCTGTCAGGATGTTTATAAATTTGCACCAAGCCTGGATAATCTGGATGACTCCCCACCGCAGGATGATCCTCCAACGGCCCAAAGCGTTCGGCAAAAGCCACATGTTCAGCCCGCGTCATCTGCTGATTACGCAAGAACACCACGCGGTGCTTAAGCAATTGCGTCCGAATTTCCGCGAATAACCCGTCATCATGAATCGCATCGGCTAAGTGGACACCACGTAGTTCTGCACCAATATTGCAAGTTAACTGTTCAATTTGCATCAGAAATCCCTTCAAATCACAAAAATGGATGAACCTATGGTTTTACGTGCTTCCAGATCACGATGTGCTTGTACGGCATCTTCAAGTGCATAGCGATGATTGATCTCGATCTTGATGCGTCCACTGCTGACATGATCAAACAGTTCCTTGGCTAAGGCTCTTTTTTCTTCTGGATCGGCAATATAATCGGCTAAAGCTGGACGGGTGATAAACAACGAACCTTTCATTGCCAGTAACACAGGGTTAAAGTCAGGAATTGGCCCTGATGCGGTACCTACGCAAACCAATAAACCACGGCGTTTGAGCGAGTCTAATGAGGCCATAAAGGTATTTTTGCCCACACTATCAAAGACCACATTGACCCCCATGCCATCGGTCAACTCACGCACCCGTTCAGCCACATTCTCATGGCTATAATTAATCACATGATCACAGCCATAGGCACGTGCTACTGCTGCTTTTTCATCCGTCGAGGTGGTCCCAATCACGGTTAGCCCCAACAGTTTGGCCCATTGCGATACAATCAGCCCCACACCACCTGCAGCAGCATGTAATAAAATACAATCGCCTGCTTTAAAGTCATAGATACGACGCATCAGATACGCTGCAGTTAAACCACGCATGGTCATTGCTGCCGCAGTTTCACAGGAAATATCGTCAGGGAGTTTGATTAATGCATCTGCGGCAATAAGGCGTTCGGTGCTATAAGCGCCAAGCGTATTCAGAAACCCTGTATAGGTGACGCGATCACCCACCACAAAATCGGTTACACCGTCACCCACCGCTTCGATAATGCCAGAGGCTTCGACGCCCATACCATTCGGTAAGGGAATCGGATAAGTCCCATCGCGGAAATAGGTATCTGCATAATTGAGACCCACTGCTACGTGGCGTAGACGTACTTGTCCAACCGCAGGTGCACCGACTTCGATGTCCTCATAGCGCATCACCTCTGGAGTCCCTGTTCCGTAGAACCGTATCGCTTTATTCAACGTCATTTTCCTGTCCATCTTGTATTTTTATTTAGTGCCGAAGCAATATGACTAAAAAATACAATACTCAGGAGAGCGTCGACTTTACTTAACACGACACGCACATCACCTTTGACGACAAATACTCAATCGATAGGATTCTTTTATAGGACGGCGCAAAGCTTAGGGGGTTATTTCTCAAGCTGCTGATTCATACCTTTCACATGCTCAACAAAATGATGCATATTGGTTGCCCATGTGCTCATATCACGATGTGCAATCAGGTAGGTATTGATCTGCGCTGTAGCCGAGTCAATGGGATGAATCTTCACACTTTGGGCAAAATGAGATTGCTGCACATAGCTGATCGGTAAAATTGCAAGGCCAACATCGAGACTGACACAGCTGATAATGCCATCTAGGCTGCCCATTTCAATCACATTGGCTGCGGGTAAATGATGGGAAGATAAGAACTGATCAATGGCTTTGCGGTAACTACAACCTTGCTTAAAGGCAATAAATTTCTTTTGAATCAGATCGTCATTTGTAAATCGTTCAGGTCCATGCTTTGAAGAAATAAGCACCAACTGCTCAGTCCAGACATGTAAATTAAACATCCCATCAATCGGTGCATGATGTGCTACAAATGCACAATCCAGCTTGGATGCATGGACTAAATCAATCAAATCTCGTGTGGGTGCGGTCGATAACGCAAAAGGAAAATCTGGGCTGTGCTGTTGTAAATCGCAGATCAACGCTGGCAGTCGAACCGCAGCCGTGGTTTCCATACTCCCAATCGCTAAAGGAAAATTGGCTGTCAGCTGACTATGGGAGAACGTGTCCAACAGCTCTTTTTGCAGATGCAACATTTTTTCAGCATAACCATACAATTGTACCCCAGCTCTGGTCGGTTGAATGGGGTTCTGCCGATGTAGCAACTCGACATTCAACTCTGTTTCCAGTTTTTTGATATGACTGGTGACATTGGATTGTACGGTATAGAGCGTTTTTGCCGCCTCGGAAAAACTGCCTAACTTCACCACCATCATAAAAATTTCTAAAGACTTAATCTGCATCGCCATCACTATTAGAGATAGTTTGTATCAATTCAAATCATTTTACATGATTGATAGTGCTTGCTTAAATACTTATTCATATTTCAACACCCAAAGATGGTTTAAACAATGTCTGGTACTAAGCTGTTATTTTTAATCTGTATTTTAAGCTTCTTCAGCTATGCACTCTATGTATTTGACTACAAATTTCTTGCCAAAGCACAACCTCTCTCGCACATCAGTCATAGCGACTAATTGTTGGAGTGAACCGGCCATGACTGAGCCAGCAAAAAACAGCAACAACGCCATGCAATCAGCAATCAGTGCCGCCTTGATTATGGCAATTGGCATGGGTTTCGGGCGCTTTGCGTTTACTGCAGTCTACCCGCATATGATTGATGAAGGCATCATTAATCTACAGCATGCCAGTTTGGCTGCTTCTGCAAACTATGCGGGCTATCTGTTGGGTGCTTTATTTGCGATCAAGATGAAATCCCAGCAGAGTTATCTCGGTAGTATTGTTGCGACAGTGGGTACCGTCCTTTGTCTGATCCTACTCAGCTGTATTAACACGATTGGCCTGATAATCTTGATTCGTGGTTTGGCTGGCGTTTTTAGCGCTTTTGCCATGGTATCTGCTTCATTATGGCTGCTTGAACAGCAGAAACAAACTCAACAAGCCCCTATCTTGTATGCAGGAGTTGGTCTCGGTATTGCACTCTCTGCCGAGCTTTTATTTTTCGGCACACATCTCAGTTGGCACAGTAAAATACTGTGGTTATTGCTCGGCCTATCCAGTCTGATACTTGGTTGCATTGCAATGTTTGGTTTATCGCGGGCTCAACCGAATACTGTTTCAACTCAGCAGATATCGAGCACAAATCGCAAAGCACCCCATACCTACGCTCTGATTTTGATTTATGCCTTGGCGGGTTTTGGCTACATCATTACCGCAACCTATTTACCTTTATTGGTGAAACAGGCCTTACCGAATATTGATGCGGCACAGATCTGGGCAATCTTTGGTTTAGGTGCGATTCCTTCGTGTTTTTTCTGGCATCGTATCCACCATAACTTCGGCACACAAGTCGCCTTATCCTCTAATTTAGGATTACAGGCTTTTGGTGTTGTATTGCCGATCATATTACCCACCGCTTTGGGTTATCTGTTAAGTGCATTACTGGTGGGAGCAACCTTTATGGGAACGGTGACCATTGCCATGCCTGTGGCACAGGATATCACTCGCCAAGCACAAAATAATTTAATTGCCTTAATGACCGTCGTCTATGGCTTGGGTCAGATCATAGGCCCAATCGTAGTGAATGCCCTATTCACGATCTATCATACGCTCAATAGCTCACTGATTACCGCGGCTGCGGCACTATTAATTGCAGCAGTAATTAGTCTGAAATCAGCTGAGGCGATCCATTAACCAGAAATAGATTGCTTAAAAACCTTCATCTGCTTGTATTGTTGCAGTTCATCTAATGAGTTAATGCTATGACAAAACAGGCCTTGCTTTTGAAATACCACCACCTGTGCATCCAATTGTTTAAAACAATCTCGCAAACTCAGTTTATTCTCAGCAATCGCTTGCTCCAACACCAATAGACTTTCTCGCTTAAGTAAACAAAATGGATATAAGGCATCTCCATTGATATTGACATAAGTCACTTGCGCCAGCGGTTGCTTTTGTAAAGCACGATGCAGTTTAAGCACAACCTGACTAGGAATATAAGTCACATCACAGGGAATAAATAAAGCATAGTCAGCTTGCAGATGTGACCAAGCACTCTTCATCCCCATCAACGGGCCAAGGAAACCATTTTGATCATCTGCATAGCATCGAATATCAGGTTCAATCTGTTTATATATCGAGTTATCACGGTGGCTATTCACCCAAATGTGTTGAACCTGAGTCTTAAAACTTTCACATATTTTTGACAGCTGAATCTGGTCATCAAACTGTTGTAGCAGTTTGTTGGTCCCGTTCATACGACGCGCTTGCCCTCCCGCCAAGATCACTAGATCTGTAGCGGGATATTCTGTATTCATGCTTCTGCCTCCAATTGACAGGTTTTAATCAGACCACGAATCTCAGGTAAACAAGAACCACAATTGCCACCTGCTTTTAAACAAGCCGTGACTTGTTTTTCATGGGTGATGTTTTGCGTTTTGATGGCTTCGATAATCTTATTTTTACCCACTTTAAAACAACTACAAACCAATGGTCCATCGTTATTTGCCGCAGACATCGGCATTCCCGCCAGCAAAGCTTTACGATGCAAAGCACTTAATCGTTCACGTTTAAACAGACTCGCTACCCAATCCCGATTTGGCAATAAATCGACAGGTGCAATATATAAACTGGCAATCAGGATACCGTCTTTTAAAATCACACTATGGCTGAGCTGCGATGAAATATCCTCCAGACTTAACCATTCATAGGTTTCATCTACAAAAGGCAGGAAGCTTTTTAAATTCTTTTGAGTCTCATCAATACTATGACGATCGGCAATTTCATAACGCATCGCTTTCGCTGTTTTGATCTTGGTCCACCATGCACAACTTTGTAAAGATGCTTTAATCTGATGCTCAAAGCCTTCACGGACATAGAGTACCCCTTGCCAAGTGGTATGGAACGGCTGAATCGCAACGGGTGTATGTTTAAATTCAGGTTCGCCTGAGATCGCATCCACCACTGGATTGACCACTTTACCTATTCTCGCATCAGAAGCGACTTGCTCAGTCCAGTGAATCGGGGCGAAGATTTGGCCACGGCGTACACCTTGTGCTAGCGTCACTCGCAATACACAACGCCCCCATTGTGAGCGGACTTCCACCAAAGCTTTATCTCGGATACCAAATTTTAACGCATCATTCGGGTGAATCTCGCAAAATGGTTCAGCACGATGCGTGGTGAGGTTTGCCGATAAACCGGTACGGGTCATGGTATGCCATTGGTCACGGATACGTCCTGTATTCAACACCAATGGATAATCTTCGGAGATAGCATGCACTGGATCAATTGCAACAGTAGGAATCAGTTTGGCTTTTTTGTTTTTATGGCTAAAATTGCCACGATCAAATAACTGTTCAACAGCAATACTTTGCCCTTTCTCCCACACAGGCCATTGGGTTGGGCGTAAATGGTTATATTCATCCAGACTTAAATTCATTAGCCCTTTTAAATTGAAATAACGAAAATTTTCAACATGATCACATTGATCAACACTGGCATTTTGATAAGCTGATAAAGCCGCATGTTCATTAAAAATGTCACAGGCGTTGCTAAACTCAAAACCAGTAAAACCGAGTTTTTTTGCAACCTCTGCCACCGCCCACCAATCCGCTTTGGCTTGCTTTGGTGGATTTAAAAAGGCACGTTGCCTTGAGATACGGCGTTCAGAATTGGTGACTGTACCATCTTTCTCTCCCCAACCTAATGCAGGTAACAACACATCTGCATAGGCTGTGGTATCGGTATCCGCACAAATATCAGAAACCACCACAAATTCACATTTTTCCAAGGCGCGTTTGACTTGATCTGCATCGGGTAAGCTCACCACAGGATTGGTTGCCATAATCCAGATCGCTTTGATTTTGCCACTCTCTACCGCTTGGAATAAATCCACTGCTTTTAAGCCTGCTTGCTTGGCAATCACAGGACTGTTCCAAAAGCTTTGCACCAGATTTTGATGTGAGGGATTGTCCAAATCCAGATGCGCTGCCAACATATTTGCCAATCCACCCACCTCACGACCGCCCATGGCATTGGGTTGGCCCGTCATTGAAAATGGGGCTGCACCTAATTTGCCAATTTTTCCAGTGAGTAAATGACAGTTGATAATACTATTGGCTTTATTTACACCTTGAGAAGACTGATTAACCCCCATCGAAAATAAAGTAATCACTTTTTCTGTTTGAGCAAATTTATCAAAAAACAGCTGTAATTTTTCTACAGAAATTCCTGTACGTTTTACCAAAGCATTAAAATCTTGTTCACTTTCACTCGCAGCTAACAGTGCTGCTAACCCTTCGGTATAGGTCTCTACAAAATGATGGTCGATATAATCATGATGGTAAAGATGCTGAAACAGGCCATTAAATAAAGCCACATCCTGACCGGGTAAGATCGGCAAGTGTAAATCCGCTTGCTCGCAGGTACTGGTAAAACGAGGGTCAACCACCACCACAAATAAGTCTGGATTCTTGCTCTTGGCCTGCATAATACGTTGATACAGTACGGGATGACACCACGCTGTATTAGAGCCAACTAAAACCACCATGTCAGTATGTTCAAAGTCTTCATAACTGGCAGGTACAATGTCCTCGCCAAAGGCACGTTTATGCGCTGCAACCGCAGACGACATACATAGGCGTGAATTGGTATCAATGTTGGCAGTGCCTAAATAGCCTTTTACAAACTTATTCACCACATAATAGTCTTCAGTCAGCAACTGTCCTGAAACATAAAATGCAACGCTGTCTGCTCCATATTGATCAATACACGCTTGGAACTGGTCTGCAATTTTCTCAATCGCCTGATCCCATGTCGTGACTTGTCGATGGTTTTTACGGCCAAACATGGGATGCAAGACACGAGTTTCCAAACCTAGTGTATCGGCTAAATTACTGCCTTTAATGCAGAGCCGTCCAAAGTTTGAAGGATGCTCTAGATCACCCGCAACTTGTACTGTCGTGCCATGCGATTTATGTTGAACACTGACATCAACACCACAACCCACGCCACAATAGGGACATGTTGTTTTTGTAATGATTGTTTCTGCTTGATCGGAGCGACTGTGTTCTAAATTTTGAATACTGTTCATGACTGCCCCTTTGAATCCCACCCAGCCTCCCTTTATCAAGGGAGGAGTACCGCGAATTCATATCTTAAATATAATTGAAAAACAGTCCCTCTTTCATGTAGAGAAGGAAGCCACGAACCATCGTCATTGCTTAAATTCGTGGCATTCCCCCGCTTTCATAAAGAGGGGGTTAGGGGGAGATTCATCACCCTGCCTTTTTCATTGCAAAATCCTTACCAAATAACAGCTTGTTTCTAAAAGTAGAAACAGGTGTTTGATCAGCAATCAACTCGGCATACCACATCCCATCTTCAGTATCACCAAACAGAACCGCACCAATCACTTTGTCCTTTTGGATAATGATACGTTTGTAAATCTGACGTTTATCATCATTGAGAATGATGTCTTCATAATCTTCTTTCGGTTCAAAGTTTCCAGCCGAGAATACGTCAACACCACTGACTTTTAACTGCGTTGGTACTGTCGGTGATTTAAAGGTTAAGCTGCCATGTTCAGCTAAATGCGTTGCACAGATAAAGGCTTGTCCCCATAACGGCTCAACTAAACCAAAGGTTTGGTTACGATGCTCGATGCATTCACCCACAGCATAGATACTTGGATCAAAAGTTTGCATGGTGTCATTGACCAAAATGCCTCGATTACAACGCAGTCCTGCACTTTGAGCCAAGGCAATATTCGGGCGAATCCCAACCGCAAAAATGACTAAATCTGCGTCCAGTACCGTTCCATCTTTAAGACGGATTTGACTGACATGACCATCTTCACCAATCAATGCTTCGGTATTGGCCTCGGTAATGATATTGATACCCTTTTGCTCAATACTATGGCGCAACATACGGCTGGCACGGCCATCCAACTGACGTTCCATAATTCGATCCATCAGGTGCAGAACTGTTACATTCATACCACGTTGTTTCAAGCCATACGCTGCTTCCAGACCCAGCAAACCACCACCAATCACCACCGCATTCTTTTTGGTTTCGCAATATTTGATCATGGTGTTGACATCATAAATATCACGGAAGCTAATCACGCCTTTTAGATCTACACCTTGCACAGGTGGAACAAATGGTGATGAACCAGTGGCAATAATCAAACGATCATAATCAACACTTTCGCCTTTCTCGGTATGCACCACTTTACGGGTACGATCAATCTTGATCGCAGGATCATCCGCAATAAATTGAATCCCTTTGTCGCTGTACCACGCATGTGGATGCAGCATGATGTCATCAATGGTTTTTTCGCCTGAAAGCACTGGTGACAACATAATACGGTTGTAATTGCCCCAAGGTTCCTCACCAATCACGGTGATGTCATAACGATCTGGTGCCATATCCAGTAAATCTTCTAAGCAACGCATGCCCGCCAAACCATTGCCAATCAACACCAGTTTCAGCTTTTCTTGTGCAGCGCCATTGTTGGTAATATAAGTTTTTTGCGGAACAGACCTGACCCAAACACGACCATTTTCAATTTTGGTTGGGAACACCAAGAGCTTTTGATCTTTATCTTCCAAACAACGCCCCGTCGCTAAACTAAAATGTTGTTTATAAATCGGCGATGCAATCACGCGCTCGCCTTGTAAATCGCCAATGATGCCGCGACACATCACATTGGCTTGGCTAAATGGATCTTTATTGCTAAGCGCATAAATCCGCTTTTCGTGACCTACACGAAACAGTGCAACCGATTGACCTTCGATCAGTGCGCCCACACCCGTATTTGGTGTGATGTCATCCAAAGCACACACCTCGACCCATTGATTTTCTGGCAGCATATCGTTGTTCTTTAAACTGGTCATTTGAGTTCTCCTTATGCTTCAACCATTGGGATACGATCGACTGAACGTTCAGCGTCATTCAAAGGACGAATCTGATCACGTACTTGGGTAAACTGAATATGTGGGTCAGCTTGCTGTTCTGCACTGGCATTGATATAGGTTTGGAAACGTTTACGAATCTCTGGGTCTTCAACCGCAGTACGCCATTCATCTTGATAAGTCCCAATCACATGACTCATACGGCTTTCAAGCTCTTCAGCCAATCCTAAGGAATCATCAACAATCACTGATTTGAGATAATCCAAACCGCCTTCCATATTGTCACGCCATACGCTAGTACGTTGTAAACGATCTGCAGTTTGGATATAGAACATAAAGAAACGGTCGATATAACGAATCAAGGTTTCGGTATCAAGATCTGATGCCAATAGCTCGGCATGACGTGGTTTCATACCACCATTTCCACAGACATACAGATTCCAGCCTTTCTCAGTCGCGATCACCCCAACATCTTTACCTTGGGCTTCAGCGCACTCACGGGTACAGCCTGATACTGCCATTTTCAATTTATGCGGCGAACGTAGGCCTTTGTAACGATTCTCAAGTTCAATCGCCAAGCCCACAGAATCATCGACGCCATAACGGCACCATGTACTGCCGACACATGATTTCACGGTACGTAATGATTTACCGTAAGCATGACCTGATTCAAAACCTGCTGCATTGAGTTCTTCCCAAATAAACGGAAGTTGATGGATTTGTGCACCAAATAAATCGACACGTTGTCCACCGGTGATTTTGGTATACAGCTTATATTTTTTGGCAATTTGACCTACGGCGATTAAGCCATCTGGTGTAACTTCACCACCTGCCATACGTGGCACAACTGAGTAAGAACCATCTTTTTGAATGTTGCCTAGGTAGTAATCGTTACTGTCTTGTAGGCCCGCATGGCTTGGTTCAAGTACAAAATCATTCCAGCATGAGGCCAGAATGTTGGCCGCCATCGGCTTACAAATATCACAACCTAGACCATGACCATGTTGCTGAATCAAATCATCAAAGGTCTTGATTTCATTGACACGAACCAAGTGATAAATTTCTTGGCGTGAGTACGGGAAGTGCTCACACACATGGTTATTGACCGTTACGCCTTGCCGTTGTAGCTCAGACTTCAACACTTGCGTGACTAAAGGTGCACAACCACCACAGGCTGTCGCCGCTTTGGTACATTTTTTCAAAGCACCGAGCGAAGTTGAACCATCACAAATTGCTTGGCAAATATCGGCTTTGGACACGTTATTACAAGAACAAATGGTTGCGCTATCTGGCAATAAATCGACACCACTACCGCCTGCTTTGGCACCTGAATCGGCAAAACCTGGCATGATCAAGCTTTCAGGCGTTTCTGGTAGTGCCAGACCATTTAGCATCATTTGTAGCAGGTCATTATATTCTTTGGCATCACCGACCAAGACCGCACCAAGCAATTTGGTTTTGTCTGCATCGACCACAATCTTTTTATACACCAAGCTATCTTCATCGGCATAAAAATAGCTGAGCGAGTTTGGCGTCATACCATGCGCATCACCAACGGAGGCTACATCTACCCCCATCAATTTCAACTTAGTGCTCATATCTGCACCAGCAAAACAATGGGTTTCTTCGGCTAGGATATGTTTTGCAGCAATACGTGCCATGTCATAGCCCGGTGCGACCAAACCGTAGATTTTGTTATCCCACAGCGCACATTCACCAATCGCATAGATATGTTGATCTGAGGTTTGGCAATAATCATTGATTTTAATCCCGCCACGTTCACCCAACGCTAAACCACTCAAGCGCGCTAATTCATCACGTGGGCGAATTCCCGCTGAGAATAAAATGATATCTGTTTCCAGCTCGCTACCATCCGCAAACTTCATGATGTGTGTCGTGCTATCCCCCGCTTCAATACATTGCGTGGCTTTTTGGGTATGGACTTTTACCCCAAGATTTTCAATTTTACGGCGTAATACCTTGCCACCAAGATCATCAATTTGTACCGCCATCAAACGTGGTGCAAACTCCACCACATGCGTTTCTAGATTTAAATCTCGCAATGCTTTGGCAGCTTCCAGACCTAATAAACCACCACCAATCACCACACCTGTTTTGGCATTTAAGCTTGCAGCACGAATGGCATCTAAGTCTTCAATGGTACGATAGACAAAACAGTTTTCACGATCATTGCCTGAAATTGGTGGAACAAAGGCATATGACCCTGTTGCTAAGACCAATTTGTCATAATGAATGACATCGCCTAAATTGGTAGTTACCGTTTGCTCAGCTGCATTAATTTCCACCGCTTTGGTGTTGAGTCTTAAATCAATACCGTGTGCGTCTGCAAAATCAAAACGAGCCAGTGATAAGTCTTTGGCTGTTTTACCAGAGAAGTATTCAGTCAAATGTACGCGGTCATAGGCAATACGTGGTTCTTCTGCAAGGATGGTAATTTCTAATTCATCATCAGCTTTCTCTAAGATGGCTTCGATGAATTTATGTCCCACCATACCGTGACCAATCATCACTAATTTCATTGTATTTCTCCTCAAATCGAATCTTTGATTAAGCTGCGCTGCTTTGTTCTGAACGACGTTCCAACATGGCTTGTTCAAACAGCTGTTGTTCTTTTTGTTTATGCTCTACCGAGAATCGGATCAGCATCACCGAGCTTGCAGCAATTACCACCAAGCCACCCAAAACCATTAAACAGGTTTGAAAATCGACCATTCCTTTTAGCAAGAATCCTGCTGCGACTGCACCGACATTGCCACCTGCACCAATAATGCCTGCCACACCACCGAGTGCTTCACGATCAATAAATGGAACCAAGGCATAAGTCGCACCACATGCCATATGGGTAAACAGTGCGAAGATGGTCATACTGAGGATTGCAAGAACTGCACTATTCATATGCGCGAATAGCATCAGGAATATACCTTCACCCAAGATCAACAGGAACAAGATTTTGGTACGACCATCCAAACCTTTTTTCAGCGCGACTTTGTCTGAAACAATACCGCCAAGTGCACGGGCAAACAGTGCCAGCAAACCAAAAACCCCTGCTGCCAGTCCTGCTTCTTTTAAACCGAAGTTAAAGTGCTCGACGTAATACATCGCAATGATGTTGTGCATGAAGATTTCAATGCCGAAACATGCCGCATAAGAGCAGAATAGAATCCAGACCCGATAGTTACGCGCTGCGTGCATTAGGATGGCTAAACCACCTTTTTTGTCGCTTCCCACCACCACACCTTGCGCACGAAGTTCTTTGAAATCGCCTTGCGGGCAGTCTTGGGTCAGCTTCCAATAAAGCACACCTACGATCAGCATCATCACACCAGGTACAAGCAATGCAATTCTCCACCCCATGGCTTGTTCTACACCGAACATCACCAAGGCAGACAACAGTAAAGGCATCAAAGCTTGTGTTGCACCACCACCTGCATTCCCCCAACCCGCTGAAGCGGCATTTGCGGTACCTACAACATTTGGCGCAAACATAATGCTGGTATGGTATTGCGTGATCACAAAGCTGGCACCGATGGCACCAATCAATAAGCGGAAAAATAGGAAGGATTCATAGCTATTGGCTGCAGCGACACCAAATACAGGAATGCTGCCCAGCAATAACAATGCAGTATACGTTTTACGTGGGCCGTATTTGTCACACAGTGGACCAACGATTAATCGAACCACAATCGTGATTGCAACAGCAGCAATATTGATATTAGCGATCTGATCTTTGGTGAGATGGAACTCGCCTGCGATCACTGGCATTAACGGTGCACAAGCAAACCAAGCAAAGAAACAAACGAAGAAAGCAAGCCAACTCATGTGGAATGCCCGCATCGCTGGTGCAGAAAAGTTGAATAACTTAATTGATGTGGCTTTTTTCGCCGATAAATCTAAAGACATTGCCATCTCCCATACTGAACGTATCTTGTGTTGTTGACACATCACGCTGTATCAACAAACCGATCAGATCGGACATCGTTGGCCGTCTTACAATTTTGCAAGTCATCTTTGACTCAAGGAATAGTTAGCAAATGCTGTGCCAAGTTCTGACCACAACCAGACCAATAAAACATTAATCATTGTTTTATATAGACTTTATCCATTTATTCTTTGTTTTTAATGAATACCAATTCGGTTAAAGAGTGCAAGTTCAGTACAACGACCTGTTTTAAAGCATAATTCGCACTGCTTCAAAACAACTCTTTTTATGCACCTAAAAAGTGCAGTTTTTATTCTGGAGGATATAATTCAAATTTTTCATTTCTTCTACTTGGTCACAGCGATACAATAAAGCGCATAAACAATACGCCCTATGGAGCGATTGCACCGAATAAGAAATCAAAATAGCATCACTGGCACTAATTTTGCTTCAAAAACAATACGCACAGCACTTTAATATCTGTGCATAACCCCACCGTTTGACCTATATACTTATGCCGAAACTCAAGATCGCACTTATTGATGACGACCAGGCTCGGGCTGAATACATAAAAACCTGTTTGATTGAACATGACTTTGATGTAGTGGCTTGTTTTACCCTCGATCATCTCAATATTTTTAAACTCGAACATCTTCAAGCCGATGTCATTCTGCTTGATATGGATCACCCACATCGCGATGTGATCGAAAGTTGTGTCAGCAACTTTGATCTACCTACGGTACTTTTTACCAAGAACACCGATAAGGATATGATTAAACAAGCGATTGATGCAGGGATTACCGCCTATATCGTCGATGGT
This sequence comes from Acinetobacter sp. Ac_3412, assembly GCF_013072675.1. NCBI lineage: Bacteria > Pseudomonadati > Pseudomonadota > Gammaproteobacteria > Moraxellales > Moraxellaceae > Acinetobacter > Acinetobacter sp. Ac_3412. The sequence goes on from NZ_LXUJ01000007.1 coordinate 794,026, forward strand.
ATCGATCCAAGCCGCCTGCATACTATTTTAGATATTTCGATTGAGCAGTATAAAAAGCATAAAAAACTCGAATGTGACCTGAAAGATGCCAAGACAAAACTTGCAGATCGTAAAGACGTCGAAAAAGCCAAAGTGTTGCTGATGCAACTACATGGCTTAACCGAAGACACCGCGTTTCAGTTACTCAGAAAAAATGCCATGAGCCACCGCATGACTATTGGCGAAATGGCACGGCGTTTACTCGATGCCCAACAACTTTTAAATAATCAACTAAAGGATGAATAGATGAGCCATTTAGTCGAATTAGCAAAAGTAGAAAAAACTGAATTACAACTGGGCTATATTCCCTTACTTGATTGTGTCGCATTACTCTGGGCAAAACAGCGTGGTTTTTTTGAAGAAGTCGGTTTAAATGTCAGTTTAGTCAAGGAAGCTTCTTGGGCCAGTTTACGTGATCGTCTTGCTTTTGGCCTACTCGATGCGGCACATTGCCTGTCTGCCATGCTGCCAGCAGCAGCGGTCGGCACAGATCAAATTGGCATTCCACTACAAACCCCTCTCGTGCTGAGTGAAAATCGAGCCTTTATTAGCTTAAGCCAAAAGCTCTGTTATGCACTAAATATTCAGAAACAAGATAGCGCAGAGAGCTCCGCACAGAAACTGACGGATTATATCCAGCAACATCAAAATGTCTCTTTGGCACATGTATTCCAACATTCGATTCATCACTATTGCTTAAGAGAATGGCTTGCTTTGGCTGACCCTCAACTAGCGCAAACCATTCAAATGAAAACCTTACCGCCACCTTATATGGTTGAAGCGATCAGTAATCATTTAATAGATGGGTTTTGTGTCGGTGAACCTTGGAATACTCAAGCTGAGTTACAAGGTCTAAGCCAAATTGTCTGTTCAAGTCAGCACATTATCCCGAATGTTGCCGACAAAGTCTTAGCAGTCACGCAAGAATGGGCGCAACAACATCCACACAGCTTGATTGCCTTAACCAGTGCCATTCTCAAAGCGCAACAAGAATTACGTCAACTCGAAGATTTTGCACCGGTATGGCAGCTTCTGATTGAGTTTGATGTGATTCAATTCCATTGCTCACCAGACGTTCATGTTGAAAAGTACTTTACCATCCAGAATATCATTCGTAACTTTGTACAAAACAGTGCTGAGCCAAAAGCCCAAGACTTCGAATGGCTATTTCAACAAATGCATAAATGGAATGCTGTAGAACTTGAACAAGACACCTATATGATTCAAGCACAGAATTGCCTACTACTTGAAACCTATAAAGCTGCTGCGAATCACTCATAAAATAAAGGACAAAAAAAAGCTGTCTTTAAATATCAAGACAGCTTTTGAAAGACCCAAAAGAGATTACACCAATCACAAGTAATCCCTTAAGTAGTCACTATCATATTGAAAGCAGAGATATCTTTTTCGGACATTTTTATGTCATTAACTGCCATCTAGAATGCGAATTTTTATCATTTCTGCCAACTGATTAAGCTACAATAGTGTTCAATCTCTAATCATCTTACATTGCAGTTATCAAGCGCTTCACAATGTCACGCAATCACCAAGTAGCATCAGAAAATGTTCAATATTTATATTTTAGCAACTACAGATTCACCATCTTCATAAATAATAATTTAAGCACATAAAAACAATATGTTAGTATAAAACTTTCATCCTATTGGATCACATAAAAATACACTTTACCCAATTCTTTTCTAAGGATTTAAGTCGCGCTAAAATACCCAAATATAAATAGCTTGACTGCTGAGTTACACAAATCCCATGAACGAAATGAGGTAATTCAGTTTAGAATGTTTAAAAATAAAATTACGCTAAATTTTGTCATATTTTAACATTGCCAATTCCTTGCAAAGTTTTCATTATATGCACCATGCTTGGCATGCAAATTTCTTCATCGATTAAAACAAATTATAAAAAAATTGCAGAATTTTGTGCCATAATAAGCAAACTTTGCAGACATCTTGCAAAAAACTTTTGCAGATTTAGAATTGGAGCAGGCTGAATGAGCTCAACCATTTTGGTAATTCATGGACCGAATTTGAACTTGCTAGGAAAACGCGAACCAGAGGTATATGGTTATCTCACGTTAGATGATGTTAACCAGCAACTCACCGCTCAAGCCCAACATGCATCACTTACACTAGATACTTTTCAAAGCAATTGGGAAGGTGCGATTGTCGATCGTATCCATCAAGCACAAAACGAGGGTGTGAAATTTATCATTATCAACCCTGCTGCCTTGACCCATACCTCAGTTGCTTTACGCGATGCCTTACTTGGCGTTGCGATACCATTTATTGAGGTTCATTTGTCAAATGTTCACGCCCGTGAATCATTCCGTCATCACTCATATTTATCAGATAAAGCCATTGGCGTAATTTGTGGCTTAGGTGCAAAGGGTTATTCCTTTGCTCTCGATTACGCTATCGAAAAAATTCAATCTTCTAACTAATTTAGACTTTTTAGGAATGCTCACTCATGGATATCCGTAAAATCAAGAAGCTCATCGACTTGATGATTGAATCTGACTTACAAGCGATTGAAGTTAAGGAAGGCGACCAATCCATCTCATTAACTCGCCCTACTCCTGTTTATGCCGCGGCTGCAGTAGCTGCAGCTCCAACAGTTGCTGCTCCAGCACCAGCAGCAAAAACACCACGTGGTGCAGTTGAATCATCACCAATGGTTGGTGTGTTCTATGCAGCACCAAGTCCAGGTGAGGCGCCATTTGTAAATGTAGGTCAAACAGTATCTGCGGGTGAAACATTAGGGATCATTGAAGCAATGAAAATCATGAACCCAATTGAAGCAACAAAAAGCGGCGTAATTGAAGAAATTCTAGTGAAAAATGGTGAAGTGATCCAATTCGGTCAACCACTTTTCCGCTACCGTGCTTAATCAGTTTGGGGATTCCTATGTTGCAAAAAGTATTAATTGCAAACCGTGGCGAAATCGCTTTACGAATTACTCGGGCTTGTAAAACTCTTGGCATTAAAACAGTTGGTATCTATTCAGATGCCGATAAAGATTTAATGCACTTACGCTTCGTTGATGAAGCAGTGTGTATCGGACCGGGTGCAAGTAGTGAAAGCTATTTAAATATTCCTGCAATTATTACTGCTGCAGAAATCACAGGTGCGGATGCAATCCATCCTGGTTATGGTTTTTTATCCGAGAATGCGGAATTTGCTGAAATCGTTGAAAGTTCTGGCTTTATTTTCATTGGCCCTCGCCCTGAACATATTCGTCTTATGGGGAATAAAGTATCAGCGATTATTGCCATGAAAAAATCAGGCGTACCAACTGTACCTGGCTGTGACCATGCCGTAACCATTAACAATGCACTTGCGGAAGCAAAAGAAATCGGCTTCCCATTGATCGTGAAAGCGGCTTCTGGTGGCGGCGGTCGTGGTATGCGTATCGTAGAACGTGTCGACACACTGCTTGAATCGGTTCAAGCGGCGCAACGTGATGCTGAAATGTGGTTCGGTGACGATACCGTCTATATGGAACGTTTCTTACAGAAACCGCGTCATGTCGAAGTACAGGTTCTCGGTGATGGTAATGGTCATGCGATTCACCTCTATGATCGTGACTGTTCTTTACAACGTCGTCATCAAAAAGTATTAGAAGAAGCACCTGCCCCAAACTTACCGGAACAAGCACGTGCCGATATTTTAGAAGCGTGTGTGAATGCATGTAAGTTGATGCAGTATCGTGGTGCAGGTACATTTGAATTTTTATTTGAAGATGGCGAATTCTTCTTCATTGAAATGAATACCCGTGTTCAAGTTGAACATCCTGTGACTGAAATGGTGACTGGGGTTGATATCATTGAACAGCAACTTCGTATTGCTGCAGGTTTAGGTCTTGAACTTGAACAAGAGCAAATCGAAGTTAAAGGTCATGCGATTGAATGTCGTATCAATGCTGAAGATCCAACTACGTTCCTTCCTTCTCCAGGTAAAATTGAAAGTTTCTATGCACCAGGTGGTGCTGGTATCCGTTTGGATTCACACATCTATCAGGGCTATAACATCCCGCCTTACTATGACTCAATGATTGCAAAATTGATTTCTCATGGTAAAGACCGTGAAACATCGTTAGCTCGTATGCGCCAAGCATTAGATGAAATGATTTTGACAGGAATTAAAACCAATATTCCTTTGCATAAAGATTTGATCTTACAAGACAAAAATTTCTGCGAACAGGCAATGGACATCCATTATCTTGAAAAACATTTGCTAAAACAGCTTGAACCAAAAGCTGAGAAAGCCTAAATAAAAAAGCCTCTTACTCAAGAGGCTTTTTTATGTCTAACTCAATCTTATTTATTAGGGTAAAACACGACGCAAGGTCGCAAAACACTTATCGCCTTTTTCACTGGCACAAAAATCAATGGTTGAATCATTGGCCCATTTTACAAAGTATTGCGAAACTTCACCCGTTTGATCTTGCTTTTGACCTGAACAGTCCATTTCATTATTGTCATATTTGATTTGCAGAACTAATGCAGGCAAGCGCTCTTTATGATCTTCGGATGGCTGATAATCATATAAGCCATACGACCATTCTTGACCACTTTTAATCACCACATCACTTGCACCACGGAAGTTATAGTATTCCACACACTTCTTATTGTTTGGAATTTCCATTCCCCACAACCCCATAATCTCAGGGCGAGTTGTGACCCGAATCGCATTTGCTTTAGCTATTTGTTGGGGTGTTACTGTTGCTTTGTCATTTACGACCGTCTCTGCCATAGTCCATGTTGAGCAAGCCCATAATAATCCAATAATATAAATATTTTTCATAGATTTAATTAAGTCGTCATCTTAACGGTGCATAGGCTTAAATTAGCATATTTTTTGATAAAAGCATGCATTCATAACCATATAAACACAATATTTTTACCATGTAATTTAGTTCATGGTTTTGTCGTTTTTTCAGGTATGCTATTTTGCAATTTGTGCTTAATTATTTACTTTATAAAGATTTAGCTTTAGGGATAAAAGCCATGAAATTTTCCGAGTACATACAATACGATGGTCTAGGATTAGCGCTGTTAGTCAAAAACAAAGAAATTCACCCATCAGAATTGCTTGAAATTGCAGTGCAACGAAGCAATCAAGTCAATCCGAAACTGAATGCCATCATTATCCCAATGTATGAGCAAGCCAAACAACGCGCACAACAAAACCTGAGTGGCGCTTTTGCAGGCGTTCCTTTTCTCGTCAAAGATCTATTCCAAGAGTACCAAGGTGTGCCAACCTCTTATGGCAGTCAAGCATTAAAAAAAATCAATTACACGCCAGACTTTAATGCAGAAATTGTCAATCGCTGGGAACAAACAGGCATCATTACCTTTGGTCGTACCAACACGCCTGAATTTGGTATTAAAGGGATTACAGAACCAGATGCTTGGGGTTCATGTCATAATCCTTGGAATTTAAAACATAATACGGGTGGCTCTTCAGGCGGTTCTGCTTCGGCTGTTGCAGGCGGCTTAGTCCCTATTGCGGGTGCGGGTGATGGCGGGGGATCAATTCGTATCCCTGCTTCGTATTGCGGTCTATTTGGACTTAAACCCAGTCGTGGACGTACGCCATGGGGACCACAATTTAGTGAAGCCATGCACGGTGCTGCCATGCAGCATGTACTCAGCAAAACCGTTCGAGATAGTGCGGCTATGCTTGATGCAGTGCAAGGTCCTGAACAAACTTCACTATTTCGTATTGAAGCACCGAAACAAAACTACTTAGATATCATTCAACAAAGTCCAAAAAAACTCCGCATTGCCTTTAATACCCAATCACCAATTGGCACCAAAATTTCGAAAGACGCAATCCAAGCGGTGCAACAAACCGCGAAGCTATTGGAATCATTGGGTCATATTGTGGTTGAAGACCGACCTAAAATTGATGGCCTCGAACTGGCCAAAGACTTCGTTACCACTTGGTTTAGCCAATTCTCCTATATGCAGGCCCAGATCAAGCAAATGGCAGGTGCTACCGATCGTGATTTTGAACTCGATTCGATTGCTTTGGCTGCCTTTGGTGCGAAGACTACGGCAACAGAATATATTCATACCCTCAATAATTGGGGACTGTACAGCACCCAGATGAATATTTTCTTTGAAAAATATGACTTATACCTCACCCCAACCACGGCCTCAGTCGCGCCTAAAAATGGTGAGGTTGCCACACCAGCTTGGCAGAAGCCAATCCTAAAAGGCTTGCTAAAAGTTGGTAAAGCGCATTATTTAGCACAGGGTAAACTGGTTGAAAAAATGGTACAGGACAATTTAAGCTGGGTACCATTTACCCAACTCGCCAATGTAACGGGTCTACCTGCCATGTCAGTCCCTTTGTATTGGAATAAACACGGTATGCCACTCGGTAGCCAGTTTATCGCGCCTTTTGGACGAGAAGACCGCTTGTTGCAACTGGCTGCTCAACTGGAACAAGCACAACCATGGTTGCCGCAATATAAGAATATCCAAATCTAGTCTAAGTTTTGGCTGCTGTTTCCACTTGATTCGGCAGCCATAGCACCAGCAATAAACCAAACAAGACCACCACACTGGCACAGTAGAAAATTGTCGCACCTGAAAAGATTTGCCAATAGTGCCCTGCCAACAAACTTCCAGATGCCACCCCTAAGCCCCACATGGTGCTATACAATGCCTGTCCTCGGCCTTGCTGCTCTGGTGTGAAATTTTGGAAAATCACTTTCATGGCAATCAGGTGGAACAGGCCAAAACTAAAAGCATGTAAACACTGAGCAAGCAACTGTCCAATATAATTGGTTTCTAAGATACCAACTAAGAACCAACGTAAACTGGTCAATATCAGGCAAATCGCGACCAATGCCCGCCATGAAAATCGGGTAAAGAAGAGCTTTTGTGCAACAGCAAACATGACGATTTCAGCAATCACCCCCATCGCCCATAAGCTGCCAATTTGTGTCGTGCTAAAACCAATCTCTTTTAGAAAATTACTATAAAAGCTATAAAACGGCGCCAGTGAAAACAGCAAAATAAATTCAATGCTGAAAAAAGCCGCGACGATGGGCCGTTTTAAAATCGGCAGCAGCGGTTCAAGCGTTTTCTGAGAGCTTGGCGCATGCTCTGGTTCTTTAATACTAAATGACCAGAGAAAAGCCAGGAATGAAACAGAGAGCAATAAAATAGGCAGCATTGATATTGGAATGACTTCCAGCAAAGCCCCTATTACAAATACGCCAACAATAAAACCAACAGATCCCCATTTACGCACTTTGCCATAGAGTTCCGCACGCTTTTCACCTAACCAAAATAAAGTCACCCCCTCAAATTGCGCCAAGATCGCATTTTGGAAGAAGCTAAAAATCAACATCAGTAACGCCACTGATTGGAAGCTATTCGGGATTACGAAGATGGCGAACCAGATACAGGCTTCCATCCATGTTGCAATACGCACCAAAAGCATTCGTTTACCTGATTTATCGGCAATCCCCCCCCAAATCAATGGTGCAAAAAAACGGGTAATAATCGCGATTGAAGCGAGAATTCCAATTTCCTGATAATTGAAACCTTGATCTTGCAGATACAGGTTCCAATACGGCATGAATGTACCGACTATGGCATAGTAGAAGAAGTAGAAACCTGCGAGTCTGGTATTGATGGTCAGTGATGGCATTGATTCATTTTATTCGTTGGCTAAGCCTAAAAATAACGGCTTATATCGTTCTATCTGAACCTTCAACTAGCATTCAAACATATACGCTTTCATCATTCATACGGGCTTGTATTCAAGCATCATACCTCTAAACCACCTCGAATAATTCATTTGATGAATATAAATCCGAATATAGAATCTAAGTTCATTTCTATATGAATAAAATCCAATCATCATTATTTATTTTCGTGACTCATAAAACCGCCCTTTGCGATGGCCCTAGCTCCAAAGTTTAAATTCTAAAAAACTTTTTAAATCATATATTCACCAGAGTAAATCATGGTCTACAGTGATCCCAAGCCATTATCGGGTAAGAAATCCATGACTCATGTAGCTTTTCTTCTTTCCAAACATTTAGCATTGCTTGCGATGCAGGAAATAAATTAGAGGGTAAGTCTGATAAGCTAAACCAAGCCCATTTATCAAAAATATCTGGTTCGGTGACCACAATTTGCGCTTTCATCTTATTATTGTGTAACTGGCACGACAGCCCTACCGTAGTATTTACAACGGGCGAAGACTGATTAATAAGTAGCGTAAATGGTTTAATATTCTGTTCTTCTAATTTTAAGCCTGTTTCTTCTAATACTTCTCTTAGTGCTGATTGTTCATACCTTTCACCAGCTTCAATTTTTCCACCTGGAAAACACCAAGAAGGTTCTTCACCAACTTTAATGCGCAGACCCAACAAGACCTGATCTGCATCATCTAATATCATCACACCAACTCCAAGAACTGGCGGTAAATTTAAAGTCTCAATCATCATATAATACCTTTGCAATACTTTTTATCTGGACTAAGTTATTTGAGATCCTATATAGAATATCAGCACTATTATGGCGACTTACGATTGCAATAATAATACCAACTGAAGAGAACACCTCAATATAATTTCTCATCATAAAAAATGGCATTCAGGCCAGATCTGCTAACCCGTTTTCATCACCAATCTAGTAACCCCATTCACAATCATATCAATTGCAATTGTGCCAATAAGCAATGCCGCCAACCGGCCAACAATATCGAAATAGCGATCAATATATTTGGCATGCTTATAACGTAAATGGTCATGCGAAAGTTTCATTACGATTAATACACTACATGTTAAAAATAGCGTACATGCAATCACGATTGCTGCCTCAGCAATTGACATACTCATGCCTGTTACAACAGCAGCACTGATTGTTCCAGGCCCAATCATAAAAGGCATAGCCACTGTACCCGCTAGATGTTCTGGAGCACCTCGCATTTCACCAATCGTATCTGCCCCTTGGAAAACATAGCGATAGCCAATGACCAAAAAAATAAGGCCACCAAATATCTGGAACGATTCAAACCGTACATTTAAGTACTTACTAAAAATTGCTTCGCCTCCCCAAGCAAAAAGTAAAAACACAACATAAGCAATCAGCCCACCTTGTATCAGAGCACGATTAAATATTCTGGTCTCTGTATGTCGAATTAACCCAATCATATAGACACTCATCAGAAATGGATTCAACAATGAGAAAAATAAGAGAAATGTGCTCAAATAAGAAGAAGTCATCGCCCCACACTCCAATGCGTCTTCAATACGTTAATCAACTTTCTACAAAAGATTGAGTTCATACGTTTTTTGCAAATGATTAAAAATTATAAACAAACATGACATTCAACAACTTGTTCCATTGACCATCATCACCGCTGGCCAAAGAATTTACGGTTCCTCCAATAAATGGGTCATTTTTACTGGTGATATATTCTGAATAAAGCGAGATCTGCTTATAGTTCCAAGCTGCGCCGATGATATTACGTTGAGAATTTTTATAATTCTGCTCATCTTTATTCAATCCACTTAAGACCACATAAGGCGTGACATTCAGGCCATTTATGACATCTTTAAAGCTATAGTTCATATCGACAGAATAAAAAGTTCCGCTATTTGCAATGTTGTAAGCAGTATCAAATGAACCAAATGTGGAGTAATTAGAAATCGGATCTTTATTGTCTATTTTGATCTGTCCTGCCGTCAGGGTTATGGCTAAGTTTTGATAATTAAGAGTATTAAATAATGACCAAGCTTTGCGATTGCCCTCTTTATGATTCTGTTGATTCTCAATCGTTGAATACCAGTAACTTCCGCCAACAGCCATATCTAAGTCATCATTATTGAAAAAGCTAAGCTCTTGTTTGGCTCTCATCACGAACATATTTTTTTCTTTTAAGCTCGTCATGGTTGGATCATTTGTTTTCACTGTATTGGCAGAATAACGAGCCGTATCATTATCTGCTGTACCTGTGTAATGACCGCCATCTCTGGCAAAGTAGGCCAAATCAATCTTGGTGGCCGAAGGTAATTCAGTATGATAATTAATCCCTAGATTGAGTACATCTTGGAGCCCCATTGTATAATTGAGACCTGCATAAAAGCTGCTATCCCAAAAACGGCTAGGACCAAAAGGTACAGGCTGTAAGCCAAGCGTAATGTGATCTGTACGATTTAAACGATAGCCTGCATATGCAGAAACTAAAGTTGAAAAATCACATAAATCAGACCATTGATAACAACGCCACTGTACATTTCCAAATACATTTGGTGACTCATATCCAATATTCACAATAGCGGCATCAAACTGAATACTATTATCTGAATCAGTATTTTGACCGTAATCTTTATAGTTGTATTTTGCACGTAGTGCACCAGAAACAGTAACGGCTCCTGTATCCATTTTTGGATCACCGAAAGTAATGCCGGCACATATAGGAAAAGCGATCCCAGCTGCCAACAATCCCATAATTAGCTTGATATTTATCTTATACACTGATATCTCCTTGTATCGGTATTAGAGAGAAATCCATTCCAATTTCTTCCTTGATTTTTAATAAAAGCATCTTATTCTGATCGGAAAATAGTCCTTTTAAATTAAGCACTCAGGATTGATTTAAAACTTGTAATGACCTGATCTAAAAGGGTTGACTCATCAAACTTTAAATTAAACCGTGTATTTCTTTCCAATTACCTGGGTGAACCACGTAACCAAATACAGCATGTCCAGCGTAAATTAGTTCGGTTCCCTCAGGTATCCACAGCATCTGCCCTGGTCGAACTTCGTACTTCTGCCCATTTGCAGTAAGTTCGAAACAGCCCTCAATAACAAAAATGACTTCGTCATAAAGTAATTTCCAACTCACTTCCGCACCTTCCCAACGTGCAAAGCCAATACCCATATTTGGAGAAACATCAGCTCCTAATGCTCTGGCAACATAAGCAGTACCTTGAGGTGTTTCACCACGGAGATTGAAAACTAATTGTTTACTATCAACTAAACGAACTTCATTCATAATTTTTTACCTTATAATTCACTACGGCTACGCCATTTTTCAAATCGAATACGAGTCTTCACGCCTAGACCTAAAAACGGTTCTGGCGGATTTAAACTTGGCATACCCGTCACGTACTGGATATCACGTAAAGCCTGAGAATCAGTTCCCACAACTAGATCGGCTAATAATGTTCCCGAAATTGTGCCCCAAGCTGCTCCAACCCCATTGTCACAAGCACTTGCATAAACACCCTCTTCTAATTCACCAAAAAAATTGGTGAAATTACGAGAAATCGCGTAAACACCACCCCATGTATGTGTAAATGGCACATCAGCTAACTCTGGATAACGTGCTAAAAAGGCTTTGCGATGATCAGCTTGTATCCAGTGACGATTCTCATCACTCACATTGGCACCATATTTCGGTACATGTTTATAAGTATTACGGATCAAGATACGACGATCTGCTGTCATCCGTAATGTTGTTCCAGCATGATCTGCTGGTGTTAATCCCCAATCCAACTCACCCAGATAAATATTCATTTCTTGGTCTGTCAGTGGACGTGTCCAACTCGCAAAGGTCATGACGGGTAATAAGCGATTTTTCAAATATCCAAATTCACGTGTGAAAATACTGGTTGCTAGAAGTACTTTAGGCGTGGTGATTAGGCCATGATCACCTTCTAAGACCCATTGATTATTATTTCTTTTTAAATCACGGATTGGTGATTGCTCTAATAACTCGACAGTTTCTGGTAAATGATCACCCATCCCCCTTACCAAAGCTGCTGGTTGCATTAAGTAAGAACCAGGAGTAAAAATTGCAAGACTATAAAAATCTGTCCCGAGTACTTTTTTCAGCTCGGCCTTTTCAACCCAACGATAGGGTTCACCTAAATCTTTCATCAAATGTTCAAAATGAATGAGATGAGCTTCACCTCTTTCACCTACAGCGCCTTGGTATTTACCAACTGCCGACCACTGACAATCAATATGATGGCGCTCGACTAAACCTTGTAATTGTGCAATTGCAGATCGATTTAGACTTAACAACTTTTGCTTATGCGAAGGATCTGGATGTGATAATGCAAATTTATGCGGTAAATCAATCACAAAGCCAGAGTTACGTCCAGATGCACCTTCAGCCACACGTTGTGCATCTACTAAAATAATCCGGGCATTTGGCTTGAGTTCTGCCAATCTACGAGCTGCGGCTAATCCGGCGAAACCCGCTCCAATAATGGCGTAGTCTGCTTTTTGTGAACCTATTAACTTTTTAGCAGGACCTGCTGGAGGTAATGCCGCATACCAACCACAGGTACGATCATCATTTGGTAAAGCAATCATTTTGTTATTCCTTTAACTTAAACTGTGGATGAACACGAATCTAGTTTCTCTAGCCATTCACTACGATGATGTTGTAATTGACGACCGAGTAAGGCAAAGCCTGTTAACCTGCCTTGTTCATTGTAAAAACCAGCAGCAAACTCTCCGTCATGTTGTTCCACTCTCCACTCACCTGTCCCCATTGCAGGTAAAACAGAGAGCGGCAAAATTGGTGTTTTTACTAAAACAGGTGTTGATTTCAAATCCGCAGCAGTTGACTGACCTAAAAGATTATTCACTAAAGCAGGTAATGCTTGCGTGATTGGATTGATATAAGGCACCCAGTGGCCATTCACTTCCGCACAATCTCCCAAAGCAAAAATTGCGGGATCACTACTACGGTGATCAAGTCCAGTACAGATACCCCGTGCTGTCGCTAAACCAGCTGCTTGAGCAAGTGCAATATTAGGTCTCAGGCCCACTGCACTTAACACCAAGTCAGTTTCAACTGATTGACTATCTTGGAGTGTTAATTGGTAACGACCATCTGCTGATTGAATAGAACGGATACTATTTTGTAATTTCCACTCTACGCCTAACTCACTTAGCGCATTTTGTAGTGCATGACCTAAAGGTTCTGGAATAAGACGTTCCATCGCCCATTTACCTAGTCCAACAACGGTAACTTTGACACCATGTGCAGCTAAATCATTAGCGAACTCACAACCAATCAGACCATCCCCCAGAATTGTGACATGTTGTTTATTTGATAATTGCTGACGAAAACAGCGATAATCTGCGAGATTATTTACGCTTATTGTTGCTGTAGAATCCCCATCAATCGAAATGACAACTGGAGTTGCGCCAGTCGCAAGTACGAGTCTGCCGTAAGGATAATCACCAATTGTGGTTTGAAGCTTTTTATTAGCACGATCAATATGAGTCACTTTAGTATGAGGATAAACACGGATATTTAAGCGTTGTTCCCAACTAAGAGCAGTCTCACGGACTAAACTATCTCCATCTTTACCTAATGCCAAAGCATTCGATAAAGCAGGTTTGCTATATAAAGCCCCATCATCAGCAGTAAATACGGTAATAGACAAGTCTGGAGATTGTGCACGTAAAGTCGAAGCCACTTGATAACCCGCATGGCCACTACCAATAATCACCACGGGTTCAATCACTGCAGTTACTGCTACTTGAGGAATTTCCTCACTCTCAACATCAGTAATATCAAGCATTTCGAAGTCAGCTTTACCCACCTGACACTCTGGACACATCCAGTCATCTGGAATATCTTCCCATTTTGTTCCTGGCGCTATCCCGTCATCAGGCCAGCCTTTCGCTTCATCATAGATCCAGCCACAGACAATACATAACCACTTTCTCATCTTGTCTATTTCCTTATTTCTTACACATTACACGCTATGTTTCAAACGAATACCGATGTTACGAGTCTGAACATAACTGTAGATGGCTTCCTGCCCTTTTTCACGACCAAAACCTGATAAGCCCACGCCACCAAACGGTGTTTCAATACCACCTGCAAACCATTCATTAATAAAGACCTGACCTGCAATAAGACGATTTGCAACTCGGAGTGTTTGATTTAGACTTTCACCAAACACACCAGCGACAAGACCGAAGTCCGTACCATTAGCAATCGCAACGGCTTGGTCTTCATCATCAAAAGGCATGATTACCATTACAGGACCAAACACTTCTTCCTGAGCAATCGACATATCTGCTTTTGCTTCAATAATCGTAGGTAAGACAAAATAGCCGTCTAGATCTGCAGCTTGACCACCCGTTAAGATTTTTGCACCTTCTTCACGAGCCTTATCAATCATGCTAAGAATCTGTTGCTGCTGATCTTTAGAAACAACTGGTGTAAGTTCTGCATTACTTTCACCAATGCCTATTGTTAGGTTTTCTGCCAGATGAATAACGGCTGCCTTAACTTCTTCATAGCGACTACGATGTACTAATAACCGAGACATCGCTGAGCAGACTTGCCCAGAGTTATAAAAAATTCCGACTTTAACGCTACGTAGTAACTGCTCTAGATCAACATCTGAAAAAGCGATAGCCGCTGACTTACCACCTAACTCCATTACAGAAGGTGTAGCACGTTCAGCCGCATCTTTCAAAATGCGTTGGCCTGTTACAACGGAACCCGTGAATACAATCTGATTAGTCTCTTGATGTTTAACCAGATGGGTGCCAACTTCTGACCCTTTACCACACAGTAAGTTCACTGCACCTTGTGGAAAACCAGCTTGCTCAATGGCTTTGATGAGTAAAACCATTCCTAACGGCGAAACTTCAGGTGACTTAATCACCACCGCATTGCCAGCTGCTAAAGCTGGTGCAAGTGAACGTGCACAGATCGAAACAGGAAAGTTCCAAGGTACGATCTGAACCGATACACCCATTGGAATATACGAAGTGAAATCAATATAATCTTTACCTAAAGGGACTGAGATTCCTTCAATTTTATCTGCCATACCTGCGTAGTATTCGAAATAGCGAGCAGCTTCATCGAATTCTTCACGTGCCGTATCAATATTTTTACCGTTTTCACGACAAAGAATGAGAGCGCCCTCTTCTGCAATTTCACGAATGGCTGCTGCTGCTTTTAACATCCAAGTTGTACGTTGTGCAGGACGTACATCAATTAGTGCACCACTGTTTACACAACCTCTAGCCGCAGCCATTGCTGCATCTGCGTCTTCGATACTTGCACGTGCTACGGTTGCAAAAACATGAGCTGTAGCAGGGTTGATCACCTCAAATTGGTGTGCAGCATCTCGCCACTGACCATTCACATAGTTCAAGTAATGTTGCATGTTAGGCCTCCAACGCAGCTTTAGCCTGAGTCGCTAACCACTTCTGGAAAAAGTGTGTTGGCAAATCCATTTCAGGAGAAAAAACACCTCCACCAAAACCTGGTGAATGACGACCTTTCTGCATATTTTCGACAGCAAAAACATCTTCAGCAAAAACTACCTTCCATGATTCTAATGTTGCTTCACGGCATGCATCATATTTGGCATTTAGAGACTCATCGCTGACGTAATATAGGCGAAGCCTTTCTATGGTCTGTTCTGGCGCAATTGGATCAATCATCATGGCAAATGCATGATCAGCTTGAATACCTAACAATACGTTTGGAAATACAGCAACATATTCTGCATGGCGTAATTGATCTTCAGGCCAAGTTGGGAATTTTGGTAAATGGGTGCCTGCTGTCGCTGATAGGTTATATTTATAACTACCCTGACCTGCAAAGCGATCTTCGAACATAATGTTGTAATGATCTTCAAGTTTGGAGTAAGTATTTAGTGCTGGATGTACCCAAGGTAAATGATAGGCTTCACAATAATTTTCAACGGTAAGCTTCCAATTGCTTTTTACTGGAAGTTCAAAATGTGAACCCACATTGCTACTACGGATGAGCTTTAAACCATTTTCGCCCAAGAAAGGTTTCCAACGCTCCACCAAAGGTGCAATATGCGATTCAAATGTTGCTGCATCGCCAGAAATATTGACGAATACCATATCCATCCAAATTGCTGAACGAAGTGCTTTTAAACCATGTTTTTCACACTTAAAACGAGCATCTTTGTGCTGACCAATTCCACCGACATGCGGAGTACCTTTCAAATTACCATTTAGGTCATAACTCCATGAATGGTATGGACAGCGAATAACCCCTTCAATCGTACCTTCATCATGTACCAGTTGCATGCCACGATGGCTGCATACATTATGAAATACCTGAACTAAGCCATCACGGTTACGCATCATGACCAATGGCATACCCATAAAATTCACTGGCTTTACATAACTATTTTTAGGTAAATCTGAAGCAAAACCCACACATACCCATGTTTTACTTAAAATATTGTCACGTTCGAAATTAAAATATTCATTGCTGGTATAAGCCAAATTTGGCATGCCATTAGATTCAGTAATTGGATTTAAAACATTATCAACTTGCTGAACCGTAATTAATTGTTGGCTAACTCGACTATTCATCTGATGATCTCCCTTATATTTAAACGAATGCAGAACTCCCTGCGCTGAGATGATTTGCACACTCTGCTATTTCTTTGGAGATTGTGTTAAATATCGGGTTGTCCCACAAACGACTTTTTAGCTTGGTATCTATGAGTTTTAATCATGCTCTTCAGATTTATTTTTTATGACCAAATTAAATATTAAAAAATAGAGTTCTTTGAACAATCGAAGAATGATCCATCATTAATAAAAATTGTTGCTGAGAGTTCCTTATTAGGATGAGGGGGATTCTTCATATAAATTCTCTCCCGCTTGCGCGTAACGATGCTCATCCTTTTAAAAGGAAAAGGGACTTTCGTTGCGAATTCACTACAGCTTAAAAAAGACTTATGCAAGAGCGCTAATCATCTCCCATGATTAAAACTCACTGATGAATGAGAATAAATCAGTTGAGTGTTCTTCCTCCTCATTACTACTCTGTATTATTCGCATCTGATAGCTAATAGTTTTTAGCTATTTGCAACGCATCCAAGGAGGAGTTATGCGTACAACAACAGAGGCCACTGATTCTCATTCAGTTGTTTCAATAATTTCAAAAGTATTTGTAGTTGCATTCGTTATATTTTGTGCTGTTTGCGCAGATTCCGCGGGAAAAATATTCGCCGATCTATCCAGTATTTTATTACACAATATGAAGTGGTTTATTTTGTCTTCTGTATCGGCAATGTGCTTTTTCCTGCTGTATGTAATGTGTAGCAGATACGGCTTACTTAAAATCGGGAAAGATACAGATAAACCTGAATATAGCTATTTTGCATGGATTTCCATGCTATTTTCTTGTGCTATGGGAGTTGGTTTGGTGTTTTGGGGTGTCGCCGAACCGATGAACCATTATGCAAGCAACCCTTTTACCAAAGGCTTAACGGATGAAGCAGCCAGTATGGCAATGCAAATTTCCTATTTTCATTGGGGTTTACACGCCTGGTCCATTTATTGTTTAGCCGCTTTAGCCATTGCCTATTTTTCATTTCGCAAAGGCTTGCCCTTTTCATTACGTTCAATCTTGCATCCTATCATTGGCGATCGTATTTATGGCCCAATCGGGCATATCGTTGACATACTTGTGATTATTATTACAACCTTCGGCATTTCACAAACACTCGCCATCGGTGTATTACAGATTAATGCAGGCTTGCATAAAGTTTTTGATATAGAAGTCAGCGTTACTGTTCAATTTATTCTCATGATTTCATTGTCGAGTATTGCGACCTTCTCGGTTGTGCGTGGTATCGGCACAGGTATGCGCCGTCTTTCAGAAGTTAATATTATCTTGTCCATCTTGCTCATTTTGATTCTGATGTTTATCGGCCCTGCACGCTATATCACCAATTCATATATCGAAGGCATTGGCAACTATACATCGCACTTTATTGGGATGAGTTTATGGAGTGATGCCCAAAAAGATTCAGAATGGCAAAATTGGTGGACCGCGTTCTACTGGTTATGGTGGCCGACATGGGCGCCGTTTGTAGGAATGTTTATTGCCAAAATTTCTAAAGGACGTACCATTCGCCAACTCATTTCAGGTGTGCTGATTGTTCCAACTTTAGTGACTTTCTTTTGGTTTGCAGTATTTGGTGGTTCTGCCCTCAAAATTGAACAAGATGCTCGTAAAAGTTTTGAACAACAAACCGCATTGATTGAAAATCATATCGCACCATCTACGGATACGATTGCATCTCAAACATCAACAGTCACACCTGCTGCTGTTGAATTTAAGGGTGGACCCATTGTAAAAGCAACTCAACAAGATAATACGCTGGCTGTATTTGAATTATTTAATGCCATAGATAGTGGATTATTTGGATCAATCCTCAGTATGGCGACCTGTCTGTTACTGATTACCTATCTTGTAACTTCACAAGATGCGGGTACCCATGTGCTGTGTTTTCTAGATACGCGTTCCGAAAAGGATACACCTATTCGTATTCGAATCATTTGGTGTCTATTCGTTACCGCAATTAGTTTAGGTTTACTCTATGCAGGTGGACTAAAAACAATTCAAGCCGCTGTTATTCTGTTTGGCTTTCCAATTATCGTTTTCCTCACTATTTCAATGTTTGCCTTAATGAAGGCATTTAAACAGGAAGACATTTCTAATATTGGTGTTGTGCCAAAGCATCCTGAAAGTGAAACCAAAATTTAACTTTATGGAATCTACATATAAAAAAGAGAACCCTTTTTAAGCGGTTCTCTTTTTTATAGCATAAGCTGGAAAAGCTGTTTTCGCTTAAATATATTGCTAGTCCATTAACAGCTCATTCAAACCTTTCTGCCCAACTTGCCCTGGCAACTGCTCTAAAAGCCAATGACGGAACTGTTTGACTGTAGAAGGAATAACCCCTCGATCAGTAGGTTCTAACATACAGAAATTCGCTTGGGTGCGTAATACGGTTTCAACAGGACGAACCAATGCCCCACTTTCTAAATAATCATCGACTAGAGAACCCCATGCCAAAGCTACACCCTGCCCATTAATAGCAGCCTGAATGAGTAATGGGTAATTATTAATATTGACTCTGCTTTTGGGCTTGAACATCGGATATCCCACCAAAGCAAACCATTCAGCCCAATTTACCCAATCCTTTTGCGATTCATCCAAAGACAATAAACTCTTTCCAAAGATATTTTCAGGGCTTTTATCCTGAAATTGAGCAAGATAAGCAGGACTACAGACAGGAAAAACTTCTTCAGGGAATAAAGGCGTAACTTTCATCTCGATTGGTGGTACTTTGCAATAAAATAAAGCTAGGTCACAATCCATTTTATGCAGGTCAAGAATATTCTCAGTGGTTAATATTCTTAAATCAATGCCTTCATTTTGTTGAAAACTCGCCACTTTGGGTAATAACCACAAGGCTGCCATAGCATTGGTTGTAACAACAGTCACCTGATGCTCACCCTGCCATTTTTTAATTTCGGCTGTTGCCTGAGACACATCCTGTAAAGCACTGTATATGGTTTGATAATATTGTAAGCCTGTGGGCGTTAAAACAAGATTGCGATTGGCACGGACAAATAACTCCTTCCCTAGATATTCTTCGAGTTGCCTAATCTGACGACTTATTGCACCTTGAGTCACATTCAGTTCATTCGCAGCCTGCGTAAAACTCAGATGGCGTGCTGCTGCCTCAAATACAATCAAACTGTTCATGGGTGGCAATGGTTTAATTCTCATGGACGCTCCTTATTTGTCCTCTATGTCGATGTCGAACACCTGTGTTAACCACCTTGTTCAAGTAAAGGTGGCTAAAGGTTCAAACGGACTTCCTTGTGATGTCACTCAATTAACTTATTATCCAAGTAATAAATTATTTCATTTTTTTAATTTCGATAAAGTCTCATAAATCACAATCGATAAAAAGTGAGAAAAACAAATAGATGCATGAGTTTTTCTCATTCAAAATAATTTGCCCAACATAAAAACAAAAAGGGCTGAATTTTCAGCCCTTTTTAACGATCAATTTACAACTTAAGCATCTGTATTCAACGCCACACTCGGCTGAGCATTTCTTAACTTACGCTGCTTCAAATAATAGGCCAACATCAAACACAGAATCCATGCGGGAATCATCATGACCGCGATACGCATATCTGCAGTCATTGACATCACCACAAGAATACTAAGCATAAAAATAATGCATAGATAATTACTGAATGGATAAGCAATACTTGGGAACTTAGTCGTTAGCCCTTGCGCTTGCATGGCTTTACGGAACTTTAAATGCGTCCATGAAATCACCACCCAGTTAATCACAATCGCTGCAACCACCAACATCATCAATAAACCAAATGCTTTCTCAGGAAATGCATAGTTCAACAATACACACAGCACTGTCACAAATGCAGATACATACACCGCATTGGTCGGAATACCACGTTTGTTGATTTTCTTAAGGAATTTAGGTGCATTACCTTGTTGAGCCAAGCCCAATAACATACGGCTACTGCAATAACTGGTTCCGTTATAAACAGATACAGCCGCAGTCAAGATCACAAAGTTCAGCATTGTTGCCACGCCTTGGCTATCTAATGATGCAAAGACCATCACAAATGGGCTACCACCTTGTGCCATTTGGTTCCAAGGGAACAGTGCGAATAAGATGAAAAGCGTTGCAATATAGAAAATCAAAATACGGTAGATAATTTGATTTACTGCTTTCGGCAAGGTTTTATCAGGATCACGTGCTTCTGCCGCAGTGATACCAAATAACTCAATTCCACCAAAGGCGAAAATGATCACTGCCATGGCCATGACCAGACCTTCTACACCAAATGGAAAGAATCCACCCAATGCCCAAAGATTACTGATACCAGCTTGTGGCCCTGCTGTTCCTGTTGCAAGTAAATACGAACCAAAACCAATCATGGCCAAGATTGCTAAAATTTTGATGATAGAGAACCAAAACTCCATTTCACCAAAAAACTTGACATGCAAAAGGTTGATACCGTTAATTAAGATAAAAAAGGCCAATGCCGAAACCCATGTCGGGATTTCAGGCCACCAATATTGAATATATAACCCAATCGCCGTGAGCTCAGCCATACAGACCAGAACATTGAGTACCCAATAGTTCCAACCTGACATGAAACCTGCAAATGAGCCCCAGTATTTATAAGCAAAATGGCTAAATGAACCACTGACTGGCTCTTGTACCACCATTTCACCTAACTGTCGCATCATTAAAAATGCAATGAGCCCTGCAATCGCATAACCCAGAATGACCGATGGGCCAGCCAGCTTAATCGATTGTGAGATACCTAGAAACAAACCTGTGCCAATCGCACCACCTAGCGCAATAAGCTGGATATGCCGATTGCTTAAACCTGGGTTCAGGTTTCCTTGCTCCTGTTTTGACATATGATTATTCTCATCCGTGTCGCGTAATTTTTCTGTCTAAAATTACGTATATCATAAGTTAATCACAAATGCCTATATCTAACCCGAAAAATAATTAATTCACTTTTCGAATAACCGCGCATATAAACAGAAAATTCAATAAATAACAAATATTATGAATAATGTAATTAAATTATGTATTGCGTAATTAATTATTTTAAGTATGATAGAAATTAAGACACAGGGATTTTTGCTCTAAGCAAACTAGAATTGACCGATAAAAACCTATACATCATTTTATCTTTCAATCGCTTAATCAAAACACTCCCTAAATAACCAGATTAGACCGACAGAATTAAAGACAAGGAAAGCGAATCATGGCACATCATTTAACTTCTTTTCTTGAGATTGATGCCCAATCAGATTTCACAATACATAATTTGCCATACGGCATTTTCAGCGAGACAGCACAAGGTGAAAAACGCGTTGGCGTTGCAATTGGTGAATGGGTGCTTGACCTTGCCGCATTAGAGCAAAAAGGCTTATTACAGCTCACAACAGTAAACTGCTTTAATCAGCCAACATTGAATAAATTTATTGAAACAGGCAAACACAATTGGCATACGGTTCGCAGCACTGTGCAAAGCTTATTGTCTGCGGAAAATCCGACCTTACGTGATGATGCAGATTTACGTCAGCAAGTCTTGTTTAAACAAGAAGATGTGGTTTTACATTTACCGATTCATGTACCTGGCTATACCGACTTCTATTCATCGAAAGAACATGCCACCAATGTCGGTACCATGTTTAGAGACCCTAAAAATGCGCTATTGCCGAACTGGAGCGAATTGCCTGTCGGCTATAACGGTCGTGCCAGTTCTGTGATTGTCAGCGGTAAAGACATTGTGCGCCCTTCAGGACAAATCAAATTACCGAATGAAGAACGTCCTATGTTCTCGGCGACACGTAAACTCGACTTTGAATTAGAAACTGCTTTTGTCGTGGGTAAAGCAACTGAATTGGGCGAGCCGATTGCCATTGAAAACGCATGGGAACATATCTTCGGTATGGTGTTGCTGAATGATTGGTCAGCACGTGATATTCAACAATGGGAATATGTCCCTTTAGGCCCTTTCAATGCCAAAACCTTTGCCAGTGCCATCTCACCGTGGGTGGTGACCATGGAAGCGCTTGAACCATTTAAAGTCAAAGGTCCGGAGCAACAACCAAAACCATTAGGCTATCTACAAGAAAACACCGCAAACAGCTATGATATTCAGCTTAGTGTTGAAGTTCAAACCCCTCAATCTTCACAGTCTAATGTGATTTGCCAAACCAACTTCAAATATATGTATTGGTCAATGGCACAGCAACTGACCCATCACACTATTGCAGGCTGTAATGTCCAAGTCGGTGATTTAATGGGTTCAGGCACGATTTCAGGCCCAACTGAAGACTCTTATGGCAGCTTACTGGAACTGACTTGGAATACCAGCAAACCGCTCACCCTTTCCAACGGCGAAAAGCGAGGTTTCTTGGAAGATGGTGACCGTGTCGTGATGAAAGGCTACTGTGAAAAAGATGGAATTCGCGTGGGCTTTGGTGAAGTTGCCAATACCATTTTACCAGCACGTCACTTTCGTTTTAATGAACAAAAGGACGAACGCTATGAAACTGTATAGTTACTTTCGTAGCTCCGCGGCTTATCGGGTACGTATTGCACTCAACCTGAAAGCGTTGCCCTATGAAACTGAAGCAGTGCATCTCGTTAAAAATGAGCAGCAACTGGCAAGTTATCGTGCCCTCAATCCGAGTCAGTTGGTGCCAACGCTGCTTGACCAAGATCAGCCCTTTACCCAGTCGCTCAGCATTTTGGAATATCTGGAAGAATGCTATCCAGCCAAAGCACTGTTACCTAAAGATCTAGTGGAACGCGCCAAAGTCCGCGCCTTTGCACAAAGCATTGCCTGTGACATTCATCCAATCAATAACTTGAGAGTGTTGAAGTACCTGCAAAACGATCTTGCGATCAGTAACGAGCAAAAAACACTGTGGTACCGACATTGGATTTTAGAAGGCTTTCACAGCTTAGAAATGCAATTACAGCATTCCAATGGGCAATTCTGTTTTGGCTCACAGCCGACTTTTGCCGACTGCTGTTTGATTCCTCAAGTCTATAACGCCAAGCGCTTTAAAATCGATTTAAGTGCTTTTCTCAAGATTGAGTCGATCTACCAACATTGCTTAACCCTTCCCGCATTCTTGAATGCGACCCCAGAACAACAACCAGATTGGGAATAGAGATAAAAGGAGTTTTATCATGAGCTTTGCAATTAAAAAAATTCATCATGTGGCTTATCGCTGTAAAGATGCGAAAGAAACCGTCGAATGGTACAAAAAAATGCTGCATATGGATTTCATTTTGGCATTTGCAGAAGACCATGTGCCATCCACCAAAGCCTTTGACCCGTATATGCATTTGTTTCTAGACGCGGGCCAAGGCAATGTATTGGCATTTTTTGAACTGCCGACGCAACCAGATATGGGCCGTGATGAAAATACACCGCAATGGGTACAACATATTGCTTTTGAAGTAGAGGATTTAGATGCACTGATGGCAGCAAAAGCACATCTCGAAGCCAATGACGTGAAGGTATTAGGGGTGACCAACCATGGTATCTTCCATTCGATTTACTTCTTCGATCCAAATGGTCATCGTCTGGAACTGACCTATAATGATGTCCATGCCGATGCCAAGATTGCACGAATTACCGAAGAAATGAAATTAGAAATGCTGGATGAGTGGAGCCGTACCAAACGTGCACCACACCATACTCATTTCTTACACGAAGATGAACTCGGTGCATAAATCCAGTTCCATGAATTTGGCATTAGCGTTGTAAAATGTTAATGCCTTTTTTTATGGTCTAAATTTAAAGCATTTTGTATGTTTTTAAGGCATAGTAGGCTCAGCAAAATTGCGTGCAATCTCTCTAAAAACAATTGTATGCTTATGCAATTCACCGATTTGATTCATTTAAAAAGATGATTTCTATTTTGCCAACTGCTCAGGCATTATGTGCTGGATGTAAATTGTCCATGATTGACAGCAACAAACACGGCGTGAAAGCACGCAGCTTAAGGGTTATTGAATGATTGAAGAAAAGTTATCTGGTGGGGTTCAATCACTTGAGGTCGGTTTAGCGGTACTGAATGCCCTTTTAGAGCATAACAAGCCCATTATATTAAAAGATCTATCCAGCAAACTGGATATGCACCCTGCCAAGGTACACCGTTATCTGGTCAGTCTGATTCGCATGAATTACGCCAAGCAGCTCACCGATGGTCAGTATGCCTTAGGCGATCAAGCATGGCGTTTAGGCTTGAACTGTATCCAGCATACCGATGTATTACAGCTGGTTCAGCACCTGATTTATGAATTACAAAACAAGATTGGCTGTGGTATTCAAATCAGTAAATGGTCACCTAAAGGACCTTTAGTGGTTCAATCAATTGAATCAAATCACCCGATTTCGATTGTGACCAAGGTTGGTTCAATCATGCCATTGGTCAATTCCGCAGCGGGTCGTGTGTTTGCCTCTTATATGCCTGAAGCCGTGATTAAGCCGTTGATACAAGCGGAATGGGAAAAAGCGGCTCATAACCATTACCCGATTAAACCGACCGATTGGGATGAGTTCTTAGTATTAAAAGAAAATGTTCTGCAACATGGCATGTCGATTGCTCAGGGTGATCTTCTGGTCGGGATTAATGCAGTGGGTCTACCGATCTTTAATGCGCATCATTCAATGGAGTTTTGTATTGTGGCATTGGACAGTGAAATGTTTTTCTCGGTTCATGAAGGCAGTGAGAACTTAGAATTGTTTAAACGTGAAGTTGCAGCAATCAATCAATATATTCAAACCCGTTAATTTTTCATCCATATAAAAAAGCCAAGAAGCGAACTTCTTGGCTTTTTTGTTTCAAGCTTTGAGCTGAATTATTTTGCTTCTAGTACACCACGGCGGATCTGGTCACGTTCGATGGATTCAAACAATGCCTTGAAGTTTCCTTCACCAAAGCCATCATCATCTTTACGTTGAATAAATTCAAAGAACACAGGCCCTAGCATGTTTTGCGAGAAAATCTGCAACAACAGTTTTTTCTGACCATCTTTGGTATTGCCATCCAACAAGATACCGCGTTTTTGCAGTTCTTCCGTTGGCTCGCCATGATTCGGTAAACGCTCTTTCAACATTTCATAGTAGGTTTCAGGTGGTGCGGTCATAAACTGCATGCCGATCCCTTTTAACTTGTCCCATGTTGAAAGCAAGTCATCGGTAATAAACGCGATATGCTGAATGCCTTCACCATTGAAATCTGCCAAGAACTCTGCAATTTGACCGTTGCCCTTGTCTGAATCTTCATTCAATGGAATACGAATCATGCCATCTGGTGCAGTTAAGGCTTTAGAGGTTAGACCTGTATATTCGCCTTTGATATCAAAGTAGCGGATTTCTTGGAAGTTAAAGATTTTTTCGTAGAAGTTCGCCCAATACTCCATACGTCCTTTATAAACGTTATGGGTTAAATGGTCGATTTCGTTCAGGCCTGCACCTTTTGGATTTCTGTCCGCATCATCAAAGAAAACGAAGTCATTTTCATAGATATCACGATCCACAAGGAAAATTGGCATGCCACCAATCCCTTTAATCGCAGGGATATTTAATTCCATTGGCCCAGCTTGTGAATACATTGGTTCTGCACCAAGCTCCACGGCTTTGCTAAATGCTTTGGCTGCATCACGAGTTCTAAAACCCATTGCACAGGCTGAAGGGCCATGTTCTTTAAAGAAGAATGAAGCATAAGATTCAGGCTGGTAGTTCAAGATAATGTTGATATTACCCTGACGCCATAAATAAACTTTTTTAGACTTATGCTTTGCGACTTTAGAAAAACCGATGGTCTCAAAGATCTGATCTAATCCGTTTTCCGTCGAAACAAATTCAATAAAAGCAAAACCACATAATTCTAATGGGTTATCTAAAATGTCCATCTAGTTTCCCTTATTTAGATAAATTCATCCGTTTAATGCTCTGTATAGGTCTTATTCTTCAATTGCTTAATCGCTATCTAAAAGCATCAACCTATACATGCGTTATCAGAAAAGGCGACCGGTGTTTTTATAAGTATGTAAAAGCATCCGTGTTAAAGCCCTTTCCGTCCATAAGTCAGCCAAATGAAGAAATCATGATTCTTGATCTTGGCTCTCAGCTATAAATTCATGCTACAAGAAAGTCCAAATTTATGCAATACATAATTTAATTATGTTATGTGTAATTTTATTACTATTTGGCTCTACCAATAAAGGTCGCTATTAAAGAATAATTGGCGATATCTCTAAATCAGACCATGGTCTCAAGCTGATAGAATAAATGTATTGTGAGTAGACTGCCTGTCTTATTTCCTTAACAAAGTTCGATTAGCTTAAACCTGTGATTTACAAAGGCGAATGAGATATTTTAGACATGACGCAAACTTCGATTTTCGAACAGTTAACTCAACTCATTGAAAGCTATAGCCATGAACATGGTGGTAGACCGCAAAAGATCTTGATTGGTTATAAGGCCTATTATGACTTGATGGGAAATTCGAGTTTCGCCACTGAGGTCACTGACTCGGCTTTAAACCCGAATAAAAGAAAGTATAAAAAGATTAAAATAAAAGTCACCAAAGATGACTATCAGCTTGAGCTAGAGTAATTTTTTGCCTGAGAAATACCTTTTCCTACATTCTTTCGTAAAGCATAACACCCCACCAAAACAACAATTAAAAATTGTGGGGTGAATAATAAATATTGAATTAGATCATATCAGCACTAAGGTCTTGATCACTCTCTTTTACTCTTATTTTTAAAACACGATTCCTCAAAAATTTTCTTATAGGACTTTGTTTTTGATTTATTTTTTAAGAAAAAAACCGCATGCAATCTAAAATTTACCAAAGAAACATGATCCGTTTATTTTTATCTTTTTCTAAGTTTTCTATTCATCATCTCCCGAAAATTATTTTTATAAAATCAGCCAACCTTCCAATTACTTCAGGCTAATTTCGATACTTGACTTCAGTTAGATTAAATTATATACATTAATAATGATACGTTTCGTATCATTATATAAAACTACAAGAATAGGTGTATAAAATGGTAGGACTAATTGGAATAGTCTTGTCCTTAATATTGTTAATGTATTTAGCATATAAAGGATTTAGCGTAATCGTACTTGCGCCCTTCCTGGCATTATTTGCTGTCGCATGGAGCGGTCTCAGCGATCAACTACTTGGGTTTTATTCCCAAGTGTTTATGACAGATTTAGGCGGTTATATCATCAAATACTTCCCTCTATTTTTACTAGGTGCGGTATTTGGAAAATTAATGGAAGATTCTGGATCTGCACAAACCATTGCCAATTTCTTTGTTGAAAAGCTTGGTCATCATAGAGCGATGCTTTCGATCGTGCTGTCTTGTGCAATTTTAACCTATGGAGGCGTTTCACTTTTTGTTGTCGGTTTTGCAGTTTTTCCGATTGCTTCGGCATTATTTAAAGAACTCGGCATTCCTAAACGCCTGATCCCCGCAGCGATTATGCTAGGTGCACTCACCTTTACCATGACCGCATTACCAGGCACACCAGCTATTCAAAATGCAATTCCAATGCCTTTTTTTGATACTGATCTCTATGCTGCACCTGGTTTAGGTGTTTTAGCATCTATCTTTATCTTGATCACAGGCATGTGGTGGCTCAATCGGCGAGTTAAAAAAGCGGATTTAAGTCTCGAAGGATATGGCAACCATCTCGAAAGTCATCTTGAACAAAATCCAACGAGTGCCAAACCAAGTCTTATGGTCGCGTTTATTCCAATTTTCATCGTGATTGTGAGCAACTTAGTCCTCACTAAACTGATCTTGCCGTCACTTGATACGGCCTATTTAGCAACGGATCAATTTGGGAATACCTCACTTAATTCAGTGATTGGACTTTGGGCAATCATATGCGCTTTGGTTTTGGCTTGTGTAAGTATCATTGTTCTAAACTGGAAGTCTATTGTTGATATCAAAAACTCAATCCAACAAGGTGTTTCCTCATCCTTTCTACCTATTTTTAATACTGCCTCAGAAGTCGGCTATGGTTCAGTGATTGCGTCTTTGGCAGGCTTTATTATTTTACGAGACTTTCTTGTCGGCATTGCTCCCAACAACCCACTCATTTCAGAAGCAATCGTGATCAATGTATTAGCAGGTATCACGGGTTCTGCTTCGGGTGGTTTGAGTATTGCGCTGAATACAATGGGAGAAACCTATAAGGATTTGGCCTTCCAACATGGCATTTCACTCGAACTGATGCATCGAGTTGCCTCTATGGCTTCTGGTGCCCTGGATTCACTTCCTCACAATGGTGCTGTGATCACCATTATTACCTTGTGTGGTTTAACCCATAAACAATCTTATTACGACATGTTCATTGTCGCCGTCATCATTCCATTGATTGCGCTGAGTGGCGTGATCACATTGGGAACAATATTCGGTTCATTTTAAAAACAATCAATTTTGACGTTAATACGGAGAATTAAAAATGTCATTTTCAACTCACCTTCCAAGGATTATGGAAATTGGAAAAAATGCGAGAGCGAAGCTTCCAATAATTCTAGAAAGCTTAGGTGCAAGCAAACCACTGATTATTACCGATAAAATGATGGTTTCACTTGGCTATATCAAGCAAATTCAAGACCTACTCAAAGCAGCACATATAGACAGTGACTATTTTGCTGAAACCATTCCAGAGCCGACCTCTAGCTCCATCGAAGCAGGTGTAAAATATATTCAGGCGCAGCAGTATGATGCGATTATTGCGTTTGGTGGTGGCAGCCCGATTGATAGTGCCAAAGCGATTAGTATCTTAAGCAAACACGGTGGCGACATCTCTGATTATAAATTCCCTAGACAAGTCAATGAGCTAGGTCTGCCCATTATTGCTATTCCAACCACAGCAGGAACAGGTTCCGAATGCACGCGTTTTACCATTATTACCAATGATAAAACTAGTGAGAAAATGCTGTGTGCTGGGCTCGGTTTTCTACCAATCGCGGCGATTATCGACTACGAACTCACCCTATCTCTGCCTCCACGTACAACCGCAGATACAGGTATTGATGCACTTACCCATGCCATCGAAGCTTATGTCAGCAAAAAAGCCAGCCCATATAGCGATGCACAAGCGCTTGCAGCGATGAAACTGATTGGTCCAAATTTACAGATCGTTTATCACCAACCCAACAATGAACGAGCACGTGAAAAAATGATGCTTGGCTCTACTTTGGCAGGTATCGCTTTTTCAAACGCCTCTGTTGCACTGGTGCATGGTATGAGCCGACCCATTGGTGCTTTCTTTCATGTTCCGCACGGCTTATCTAATGCAATGCTGCTTCCTCTTATCACAGAGTTTTCTATTCAGGCAGCACCAGAACGCTACGCCGATTGTGCCAAGGCAATAGGTTGTGCACATGCAGATGATCCGATTGAGGTCGCCAATCAAAAACTCATAAAAACCTTAATCGCGATTAATCAAGATTTGAAAGTCCCCACATTGGCTGAGTTCGGTGTAGACAAACAATATTTTGATGAAGTTGTTCAGACCATGGCCGAGCAAGCACTTGCCTCAGGTTCACCATCCAATAACCCTATTGTGCCGACGATTGAGCAAATGGTCAGCTTGTATCAACAACTTTGGTCAGCATAAACGCTTTCATTTTTTATAACAGAGGAAAAATTCACATGGAACTCATTGGACATTTTATTCAGGGTGCAATCAATACAGCACATACACGCACGCAAGCCATCTATAACCCGTCATTAGGCATACAAACAAAAGAAGTCGCACTTGCCAGCAAAGCAACCGTGGAGGAAGCAATTGCAGCGGCAGAAGCGGCTTTCCCAGAATGGCGCAATACCCCAGTGATCAAACGGGCTCGCGTCATGTTTAAATTTAAGGAATTGCTGGAAAACAATGCTGAAAAAATCTGCCAGCTGATTGGTGAAGAGCATGGCAAAATCGGACATGATGCCGCAGGCGAATTACAACGTGGCATCGAAAATGTTGAGTATGCTTGTAGTGCCCCTGAATTTTTAAAAGGTGAATTTAGTAAGAATGTCGGACCTGCAATCGACTCATGGAGTGAGTTTCAACCTTTAGGGGTTGTTGCAGGGATTACCCCATTTAACTTTCCAGTTATGGTTCCATTGTGGATGTTCCCAATGGCCATTGTGTGTGGAAACACTTTCGTGCTTAAACCTTCCGAGCGTGATCCTTCATCAACGTTATTTATTGCCCAACTGCTCAAAGAAGCAGGACTCCCAGATGGCGTACTGAATGTCGTGAATGGAGACAAAGAAGCAGTTGATACCTTGCTGCATGATCCACGTGTTCAAGCTGTTAGCTTTGTCGGTTCTACACCCATTGCAGAATATATCTATAAAACCGCGACTGCGGCAGGTAAACGCTGTCAGGCACTGGGGGGCGCAAAAAACCATGCCATTGTCATGCCTGATGCAGATTTAGATAATGTAGTCAGCTCTTTATTAGGTGCAGCATTTGGTTCATCTGGCGAACGCTGCATGGCACTTTCAGTCGCAGTCGCGGTAGGTGATGACATTGCCGATCAAATGATTGCAAAATTATCCAAAGAAATTGATTTGCTCAAATATGGTCCATATTCCAATAAAGACAATGATTTTGGTCCAGTGATTACGGCGCAACATAAAGCCAAAGTAGTCAACTATATTGATAGTGCAGAACAACAAGGCGCCAGCGTGATTGTCGATGGTCGAAATGCTGCACCTGAAGGCTATGAAAATGGTTTTTATGTTGGTGCAACGCTAATTGATCAAGTAACACCAAATATGACCAGCTATAAAGAAGAGATCTTTGGTCCCGTACTGCAAGTCATCCGTGTAAAAACCATGCAGGAGGCAATGGACCTGATCGACAATCATGAATATGGAAACGGCACCTGTATTTATACCCGTGATGGAGAAGCCGCACGCTATTTTAGCGATAATATTAAAGTGGGAATGGTCGGCATTAATATCCCACTTCCAGTGCCTGTGGCTTATCATAGTTTTGGCGGTTGGAAGCGTTCGCTGTTTGGTGATTTACATGCCTACGGACCAGATGGTGCTCGTTTCTATACGCGTCGTAAAACCATTACTCAACGCTGGCCGAGTACCAATGTTCGTGAAGGCGCTCAATTTTCAATGCCGACACTCAACTAATTTATTTACTCACTAGAAAAGAGTGAGCATTCAGCTCACTCTTTTTATACATCGATCAGTTTATTTAAATCACTTGCCGCCTGACGTAACAAGGGCTCATAAGCCACTAGATCTTCAAGAGACTTTCTTATTGTGGGTGCATGCACATATAGGCATGCGACAATGGTACCTGCTCTTTGAATCGGGACTGAACACGCCACCATCCCCGAAATAAACTCTTCATTATCAGTGCCAAGTTTATCCACAAAAATTTGCTCCAGATTTTCTTCAAGTAATACTGGATTGGTAATGGTATTTTTGGTGAGTTGTACAATCGGGAGATGTTCTAATATATTTTTCCTGCGATTCACAGGCTGAAAACTTAAAAACAGTTTTCCACTCGAAGTACACCACAAAGGTACTGTCGCACCAACGGGTAAATACACCTGTAGCGGCCAATTCGCCTGAACCCTGTCGGTGTAGAGCATTTGATTATCACTGAGTATCGCAATACCACAGGTTTCATTAATCTGATCAGATAGTTTTTGCAGGATTGCCAAGCGTTCCATCTTTCGAGGTTCCTGCTCCCAAGCATTCATCAGCAGCTTATAGGTGCGATCACCTAAAATATAACCACCATACATATCCGTCTTCACAAACTTTTCTTGTTCTAAGGTTTGCAATAAACGGTGAATACTTGGCTTTGGGATATCTAACTCTACTGAAAGATCTAAAGGTGATGGTGGATGTTTTGCAGTTGAAATTGCCTCAATAATGTCTAAAACTCGAGTAATTGATGAACCTTTTTTATTCATTTTTAAGTCCCAAAACCTGCATATCGCCAATTTCTTTTCGAATACAGCACATCTATATTTATGAAAGTTACCAATATTCAAGATAGTAATCGTGTTAGGAACATGGATTCAAGTCATTCTTCCGCTATAAACAGGAAAGTTACTTTCCAATAAAGAATCAAATAAGCTGGCTTATAAGAGAATAATTCTCATATCTAACAATTCATTACTTGAGCTTATGTGTGCTTCTTGGCATCGTTTGTCAGTTGCTTCATTATGGGAATCTCCTGCCGATGGCTAGTCCAGCGCAAGCTATAAGACATAAATTACTTAATACTTTCTTTTCAAGACATTCTGTTTGGTTTCTTTGTATTTTTACTGCTTTAACCATTACTTGGTTTAAATTTACCTATACCCCACATACCATTTATTATTTTATATCCGATACACTTTTAAACGGTCTTTGGTTAGTCACAGGGTTGCTCAGCATTGTTGGTTTACGCGATTTGCTGCAAAAGAAACATGCCATCTTAAGAAACTATCCAATTCTTGGACATTTTCGTTTTCTTTTTGAAGATGTTCGCCCTGAAATTCGTCAATACTTCATTGAATCAGATCAAGATGCACTGCCTTTTTCTCGTATGCAACGTAGCTTGGTATACCAACGTGCAAAAAATGAAAACGCAGATAAGCCATTTGGTTCAATCATAGATGTCTATGATCCAAACTACCGTTTCATTGTACATTCCATTGCCCCGTGTCCTCCTGCTAATCCAGAATCTTTCCGTGTCCTGATTGGCAATGCGCAATGTAGCCTGCCTTATAGCGCATCGATCATGAATATCTCTGCGATGAGTTTTGGTAGCCTGAGTGCCAACGCAATCCGAGCATTGAACAAAGGTGCACATTTAGGTAACTTCTACCACGATACAGGTGAAGGTAGTCTGAGTCCCTACCATTTAGAGCATGGTGGCGATATTGTCTGGCAAATTGCCAGTGGTTATTTTGGTTGCCGCACAGCAGAAGGCTTATTTGATCCAGATAAATTTGCACAGCAAGCCAAAAATCCGAATATTAAAATGATTGAGGTCAAGCTATCACAAGGCGCGAAACCAGGTCACGGCGGTATTTTACCCAAGCATAAGATCACCGAAGAAATTGCTCGTATTCGAGGTATTTCCAGAGATCATGACTGCGTTTCTCCTTCTAAGCATCCAAGTTTTAACACCCCAATTGAAATGATGCATTTCATCCAAAAACTCAGAGAGCTTTCAGGCGGTAAACCTGTAGGCTTTAAATTATGTATTGGCCAACCGTGGCAATTTATGAGCATTGTCAAAGCCATGCTCGAAACCAAAATTGTACCTGACTTTGTGGTGGTTGATGGTTCTGAAGGTGGGACTGGCGCAGCACCAATCGAGTTTAGTGACTATATTGGTACGCCACTCAGAGAAGGTTTGCGCTTTGTGCACAATACACTGGTGGGTGCAGGACTTCGTGATCAAATCAAAATTGGTGCCAGCGGTAAAATGATCAGCGCCTTTGATATTGCCAGTACCTTTGCCTTAGGTGCAGATTGGGTCAATTCCGCACGTGGCTTTATGTTTGCGGTAGGTTGTATCCAAGCACAAAGCTGCCATACCAACCAATGCCCCGTGGGTATTGCGACACAAGATAAAGATCGACAAAAAGCCATTGATGTTCCAAGTAAGGCTGAACGCGTATTTAATTTCCATAAAAACACCCTACACGCTTTATCTGAAATGATTGCTGCTGCAGGTTTACATCACCCCTCAGACATTAAAGCGCATCATTTGGCACAGCGTATGAATGATCGCGAAATCAAAAACTATGCACAGATCCACTTCTTCTTAAAGGAAAATGAATTACTGCATAGCGATTTAAATGATGACGAGAATTTCTACTATCGTATGTGGAAAATGGCAGATGCCAATCAGTTTTAATATAAACGCTTAAGCAAATAAAAATCACCACTAGTAATAGTGGTGATTTGGTTTTGCATGCAGGAAAGCAGGAATTAAACCTGTCAGTGCAGCACGAATATCTGCACGCTCATTAATTAATTGATGCGAACCTTCTTCCAACATCAATAAAGTCTGCAATCTAAACTTACGGCGAATATATTCAATGTTATAACGCCAATCTACGGTTTGATCCAAAGCACCCTGTGCGAGCCACACAGGAATACGACATGCAGGTCGTTGTTCCATTTCCAGCATCCATTTTGACATTGCCAAAATCCAGTCCATGCCCATCATACGAGGTTGTAAAGGATCTTTTAAACGAACAAAACGTAGAAACTCTGGATTATGATTATTACGGCGGAAATGTCGTGGCACTTGACTTTTAATCCGACGGATAATACCTAGCCCAACCGAGTTGTGCCACCATGCCGTTTTCGCAGGCCGGATCAAGGGCGACAACAATAATACGCGATCGACAATAGGATCTTCTCTGCGTTCTGCATATTCAAGTAAGTGATGCATCCAAATAGCACCTCCCGTACTCTGTCCAATCCCTAGCCACGGATTCGGTAATTGTTTCGCACCACGCACGGCATCATAAACTGCATGTAACACTTGCTGATAATGATCAAAATTCTGAATACTGGCTGGTGAGCCATTGCTTAAACCATGTCCAGGTAGATCGTAAGTGACGATGCTAAAGCCCTGATCTAGAATCTCTTTAATAATCGGCTGGTAAATACCGCTATGTTCTAAATAACCATGTAGCAAACACACGGTACCTTGGATTTTCTGTTGTTTGGGCTGAAATACTTGGACATGTACGCGGAACAATGGCATTTCTACATAACCCTGCCAATGTTCACAGTCCAATAAATGTAAGCCATATAATTTACGATAGGCTTGTAATGGTTTCGAAATTTCAGTGACACCAGATAAATCCAAAGGTTCAAGCACCTGTGGTGTTGTCTCTCGATTGGGTACAGGTAAATCTAATTGTTTTAAAATTGTCGGATTTAAAAATGGAAGATCAGACATTATGGTATCTCTCGACAATCACTTGAGCCAAATAACATATCACGTATTGTTGCCAACATTTCGTAGTTGGCACGACGGCTATGATCATAGTTTTGTTCACTTGGACGCCATTCGGTTAGCTTTGTTGGCATCGGAGCAACGACAGGAATCGTTTCAATTCCATTTAAAGCAAACAAGCGACGAGTACGTGGCATGTGGTATTCATCAGTAATGAGGATCACTGTTGGTGCGCCGCCTTTCTTTTGCAGTAATAAAGAACTAAATCGCGAGTTTTCACAAGTATTCATACTGCGATTTTCAAGTAGCTTCGCTTCAACACCACGCTCTTTTAACCATGCTTGCATGTAGGGTGCTTCAACACCACTCAGCACGATTGGTAATGCATATTTTTTCTCGACTTGTAATGTTTTTTCTAAGCGTAAGCGAGTGTAATTATTCACTACAATATCTTTACCATTGGCACCTAACGTCAACCCGCCACCCAATACGACGATTGCATTGGGTTGCGAAATACTTTGTTGCTCGGCCGCACTATCTTTGTTTTTTTTGAGTTCAATCAAGTCTTTATTGGTCTGATCTTTGTCATCCTCGCTCACAGGCAATGCGATCGGATAAGTTTCTAAAAAGGCAATATACTTCCCCATGAGTGCCTGATTATCAGGTGTATTCCATTGTAAAAAGTCCAATGGCGTATTGATCACAACTGCAGAACTTTCTTGATCCTGATCAGGCTGCTGTTCACTCATTAATGGAATATTCGGTTGTTTTTTTTCATCCTGATTTTCTTTTTCTTGCTCTTCAGCAATCAACTCTTGCAGCAATTTATAACGCGCTTGAATTAACCTTAAATCCTCTGATTTTTCAGATTGAAAGGTTTTTTCCATAAGCTTCAAATAAGCCTGACGAGCAATCCATAAATTAGAACCTGGCTCAAGCGTTTCATGTTCACTTAAGGCTGCTGGCCGTTGACTTTGTGCCGCCACTTCATTGACATCTACAGGAACAAAACGATTCAAACCTTTTACAACAAACTGTGAGTAAAAAGGTGAATATAAAAAAAGTACAAAACAGCCTAATAGCACGAATAATATGGTAATTACCCGTACTAAACTGACCATCCAATGTACTTTCGCCATAGATTTCTTCACCCACTATGCGCTTGAATCAAACCTTGTTCACTGTATAACACAGGTTCAGGTTCCAATAGAATACTAAACTTTTGTTTTACATCACTTTGTACAGCCTGATACGTGCTTTGTACATCCGCTAGGGTCGCCTCGGCATAATTAACCAAAACCAAAGCTTGTTTATGAAACATGCCAACCGAACCTAATTGCTTACCCTTCCAACCTGCTTGATCAATTAACCAGCCTGCAGCCACTTTAACACTGCTATTTGCCTGTGGATAATGCGGAATGTTTGGAAATTGTTGAGTAATTTTATCAAATTCAACTTGTACCAAAATTGGATTCTTAAAAAAGCTTCCAACATTTGGAAATTCTTTCGGGTCTGGCAATTTACTTTGGCGAATTTGTATCACCTGATTCTGTAAATTTTCTGCGGTCAGTTCATCGCCTACTGCTTGCTTAAGATCACCATAATTCAGTTTAAGCTCAGCTTGCTTCAATAGTTTGAAAGTCACACTGACAATGATGTAACGATTGGGATGATCTTTGAAAATACTATGGCGATAAGCAAAATGGCAATCTTGAGCAGAAATCGAATCAAACTGTTTTAGTTCACGATCATAAACTTGTACCGATTCAATAAACTCACCTGCTTCAACGCCATAAGCACCAATATTCTGTACAGGAGAAGCACCGACTAACCCTGGTATCAAAGCAAGATTTTGCAATCCAAACCATTGCTGTTGGGTGCTATACAAAACAAAGTCATGCCAGACTTGCCCAGCACCTACTTTAACGGTAATGGTATTTTCATCTTCAGAAAGTACTTCTATACCCTGAATATTTAAATGCATTACCAATGCTTGTATTTGCTGTGGCAATAAAACATTACTGCCACCCGAGAGTACCAAAACGTTTAAATGCTGCTGTTCCGCAAATGCTAATGCAGTAATGACCTCATCAGGATGATTGATTTGCACATAGTGTGAAGCAATCGCATTCAAATTTAATGTATTTAAGTTTTTAAGCTGAACCTGCGCTTGTAGCTGCATATTAAATTAAATCCTATTGCCCTGCTTTCATTTGCTTTTTAAAAATATCGACCCATGCTTGGCTGCTGGATTCACACTGATCGAGTACTCGATCAAATCCATCTGCGCCACCATAATAAGGATCTGGTACAGCTTGTTGATTAAACTGAGGATCATGCTCGCTCATCAAAGCTAACTTGGCGCGAATCTGATGTGTGCCGAACTGTTGCACAGCCTGTGACATGAGTGTTTGAATATCATCGAAGTTTTCATGATCCATTGCTAAAATCAAATCAAATTCAACAAAGTCTGCTAAAACAATCTGTCTGGCACGTAACTCAGATAAATCATAACCACGTTTTACTGCATGTTTTTGACTGCGTGCATCTGGTGCTTTATTTGGATGATAATTACTGGTTCCCGCAGAATCGACCATCACATTTAAGCCATGCGCATCACAATAATGTCTGAGAATTGCCTCTGCGGTTGGTGAACGGCAGATATTACCTAAGCAGACACATAACACCTTATATTGTGTTGTCATTAGATAAAATTTCCAACATTTTGTTTTATAAGGAGATTAAAATATTGCATGCAAAATTCCTGCAAAATTAACGCAAAACTATTCAATGTCATTATGCCTGAAGTGACGCTTCTGACATCAGCTATTTTGTCAAAAATTGCATTGATTTGAAAGGAAATAGTGTTTATCTCTATTGAATTTTCTGTATGAATATGTACTTTTTTGGAATTAACAATGTGTACCACTCACAACCGTTGCATGAAACCACACTGAACAACCAAGCTCATAAAGAAACTGAATGTTTAAAGGTCAATTATATAAAGCTAAAATGCAAAAAACGCTCAAAGAATACGGTTTTTGCGGACGCGCATTCGACTCACGCCACCTCCATCAAAGACTAAAAATAATTGTTGAAAAAGTTAAGATACATTTTGATTAAGGAATCACTTAATCCTGCTCTGCAACTTCAAACATTGAAAACATTTGCTTTTTCATATTTGCTATAGCAGTTCGACTATTATTTAAGTAGATAAACAGCACTATCTGTAAACTTAAGCGTATATTGGAAACCGTAAAATTTGGGGAAATGACCCATAAGATTTTTAAAGCAGGCATTATCATGATTACATTACATCACTTAGACCAATCACGTTCTTTCCGAATTTTGTGGTTACTCGAAGAAATCAAACAACCATATCAATTGCAACGCTATTATCGTGACTTAACGACTCATTTGGCACCTGAGTCACTAAAAACCATTCATCCTTTAGGAAAATCTCCTGTAATTGAATGGGAAGGTAAAGTGATTGCGGAATCAGGTGCTATAGTAGAGTTGTTAATTCAAAGATTTGCTCCACACCTTGCACCAGATATAAATGAAGCTATTTATGCAGATTATCTACAATGGATTCACTTCGCTGAAAGCTCTGCTATGGTGCCATTTTTATTAAAAACGTTTAATCAGATAGAAGCTAAGCATGGTACGAAATTGGTGTTTCTAGAAAACTATACTCAAGTTGAGTTTGATAAAGTTTTTGGTTTTTTAAATGATTATTTAAAAGATAAAAATTTTTTAGTGGATGATCGTTTAACAGGGGCAGACTTTATGATGGGATTTGGGCTTCACGGCTTAATTCATCATATGGAACAAGGTGAAAATTATCCATATATTAAAAGTTATGTAGAACGTTTAAGCTCACTACCAAGTTGGAAGGCAGCAGAAAAAATTGAACAAGACGGCATGCTGATCTAAAAATAACAATAAATTCTTAAATCACTTAATAAATAAGAATAATAAGGTACATTCTTATAAATAAACATTGAGTACAAGTAAAAATTTATAAAATAATATTAATCCAGATGAGTAGAAATTAAATTACCCGAAAGTTTTTAATACCTACTCACCCTTATTTACACATTAACCTTAAAGATTATTTCTTGTATTTATTCAGATCGAGCTAACTGAAACAGTGGTCGTAAACATTTCATTTTTTTCGTTAACAGTTGCAATCACATTAAAATACGCTGTTCCTTCAAATGCTGGGATGTTTTGAGTTTCTCGGAAAATTTCAATTGTTCCATCCGTTGAAGTTATAACATGCTCTACAGCAGTTGCTGATACATAAATCATTGTGTATTTTACAGGCAAGTCGGTTGTTTGATATGAAGTGCCAAGCAGCGTTAACCCAATATTCGGACTTCCTAAACTATTATTAATACAGTTAATTCCAATATTAGCTTGACCTGCTGCGACACCATTTACATCTGCTAGTCGTGTGCCACTCAATACTCTAGATGCGAAAGACATCACGTTGGGAACTATCATTTCAAGCTTGTCACCAATATTTGCCGTAATGCCAGCATGATAACCATATGCCAGATCTGGGGAGGTTTCAGTTCCCAAATCAATTAGTCCTTCAGTCCAAGTAAGAACTCCATTCTCATACGTACAGTTGGTCAATTTCCAGTCTGATGTATCAGGATTAGGAATACTGGTAACCCCAAGTACTGTAAATCCAGGCAGTATATTAACCTGCTCAAGATTTGTCATAACCTGATCATAAGTTAGATCATCTTGAATCCGTACCAATGCAATATGGCCTTCAGGAATATGAGTATCTGTTAAAAGTTTAAATAGCATTTCTACTGCGTTATTTACCATGAGCAAACTCCTTTATAATGATGTAATCGTTGCTTCTAAAATTTAGATTATTTAAGCACTTGCCTTTAAAGGCTATTCTGTAGTGGATGAACTACTCTTTTATTTTTAGCATTGGTTTTTTGTGAAATACAGAATTTTAATAATGAACTTCACAAAATTTTGGATCGACGAAATAATGGAATTACAAATCCATTTATAATTAACAAAATATCAAGCCGAAATTTTGATCTAATACTAAAACAGAGAAATAACATTGGAGTTAAATCAATAAGTAGAACATCAGCCTTAGTTTTCTAATTTAGTGACTCCTAAAAACGTATCCTTTATTTAAAAGGTGCAAATTTCTACCTTTCATGTGATACATTCATTCGCTATTTTTCTACATAAGAAAGTAGTTAAAAGTGCACAAGGCTTGGCTAGCCACTTAGAAAAAATGACTGAGCATTATGAGTTTGTGTATGAAATTAACTAAAACGATGTAAATGCTGTTATTAAACTACCATTTGCAAAAATGACAGAAGAAGCGACTGCAAAACCATAGCTTAAGTTATTGTTTTCGTTACATTCTAAAAATACTGATTCTTGCGAAAAATCCGACAAAATAACACCATAAAATCTAATAATTTCAATATGATAAATAGGTGAAAAAACATAAGACCTTATAGGTCGTCTTGAACAGTATAATCGTCTCAAAGTTACACTTTTTAAGTGTGTCTTATGTTAATTTATTTAGACAGTGAAACTTATAGTCACATGATATAAGAATGTTGTATTTATTATGAAAATAAGGATGTATGTATGAACTCGTTTCAATTTCAAACTGTTCCCAACATCATTGCGGGACTAGGTTCAATACAAGAACTTAAAAGTGTTTTAACACAACAAAATTATCATAAGGCACTCATCGTAACCGATGCAGGAATGATACAACATCAATTGCATCAACCCATTTTAAAAATTCTGAATCAGATTAACCTTGAATACATTATTTATTCCGATATCCAAGCAGATCCACCAGAACATATTGTATTGGAAGCTGTTGATTTTGCAAAACAAGAACAGATTGATGTGATTATCGGTTTTGGTGGTGGTAGCTCCATGGATGTAGCTAAAATCATTGCCTTGCTGGCACATCCTACGCAACAGCAAAACCTCAGTGAAATCTACGGCGTAAACCAAGCCAAAGCCCCGCGTTTACCACTGATTCTCATCCCAACCACAGCGGGCACAGGTTCAGAAGTTACTCCCATTTCAATCGTGACTACGGGGGTAACCACTAAAATGGGCGTGGTATCACCCATTTTATATGCCGATGTTGCCATTTTAGATGCGACTTTCACTCAAGGTTTACCTGCACATATCACTGCGGCAACAGGCATCGATGCCATGGTGCACGCCATTGAGGCTTATACCTCAAATATTAAAAAGAATTTTTATGCCGATATGCTGGCTAAAAATGCATTGAAATTACTTAATCATAATTTAGCCAAAGTCTTGAAAAATGGGGCTGATTTAGAGGCACGCCAAAACATGTTGGTGGGCTCTATGTTAGCTGGTCAAGCCTTTGCCAATGCCCCCGTTGGTGCGGTACATGCCCTCGCATACCCATTGGGTGGGCATTTTCACCTTTCGCATGGACATACCAATGCATTGGTACTGGTTGAAGTTTTAAAATTTAATGCACCCAAAGCCAAACAACACTATGCAGAATTGATGCAATTACTAGACCCTCGAAGTACGGGTTGTACCGATGGCCTTTGCGACCTGTTTATAGACCATATGCAGAATCATCTGAACCAAAGTGGCTTAACCTTGAAGTTAAAAGAACTCGATATTGCTGAAGCGAAATTACCACAACTTGCCAAAGATGCCATGCTGCAAACTCGACTGTTGCAGAACAATCCAAGAGAAATGACCGAACAAGACGCATTACAGATCTATCAGGCGATTTATGCATGAGCAAACCGACTTTAAAACGACGCGAACAATTTAAGTTCTTTTTTCCAATCCAGACCCGTTGGGCCGATAATGATATATACGGCCACGTCAACAACGTGACTTATTATAGTTATTTTGATACTGCAGCCAATTCATTACTGATTCAGAAAACAGGTTTCGATATTCATCATAGTGAAATTATTGGTCTAGTGGTTGATTCGGCTTGTAGCTTTCAACAGGAACTGTCGTTTCCAGAAATCATTGAAGTAGGTGTAGCGATTGGCAAAGTAGGAAACTCATCACTTAGATACGAGTTGGCGATCTTTAAACAAGGTCAGCACGAGGCTGCTGCTCAAGGGCATTTTGTCCATGTCTTTGTGGATCGGATAAGCCGAAAAAGCACCACCATTCCAGAAGCAATGCGGGATGTCCTAAACCACTATTTATTATAATTTCAGATTGCAGAAATAAACATGCCGCAATGTATTGAGCGATTGCGGCAGGCCATGATCAATCTAAATCATTAGATATGTGGTAAAGCATAAGGTACGATATCTTGGAAGGTACGACCATGCACATTTTCACCAATCGCATGCATTTTCCATGCATCATTGTGGCGATAAATTTTTGCAATAATCAAACCAGTATGTGCGCCTTGTGAAGACAGCTTATAGCTTGCAATTTCCTGATTGCAGGATTGATCCACCAAACGACAGAATGCATTTTCAACTTTCTCAAAGGTCTGTCCACGGAAACTGCTCACAGTAAATACCAACGATTTTACTTGTGCTGGAATCTGGTTCAAATTAACACGAATGACTTCATCATCACCATCGCCCTCACCAGTTAAGTTATCGCCCGAATGATGGATACTGCCATCCTTACTTTGCAATTGACCAAAGTAAACGACATCCAATACTTGTTTGTTATCATCAAATAAAATGACAGAGGCATCAAGGTCAATATTCCCACCGCCACCACCAAAGCCGAAAAAGCCTTTGCTTTTCGCAACGTCCCAGCCCACACCTAAAAAGATTTGTTGTAAGCTGCTACCATCTGCTTTTTGCAAACTAATTTTTTGACCCTTTTCTAAATTAATTCCCATGTGTTTTTCTCCTCTGGATAAAAATGATTGTTTTAATTAGATTGATTACGGTTTAAGTTTAACTTCGAGGTTAACCATTGCAGGAAATTGTTACGGTTTCGAGAACAAATCACCACCTTACCTTGGCCGGAAAAACGTAACACCATCCCTTCACCACTGGTCACACTATTGACCAAATTGCCAAGAAAGCCACTACTCTGTGAAGTAGAAACGGATAAATTATAATTTAAGCGTGAATCCCAACAGACCACGTGTCCATTATCAATAATGACTTCTTTGTTTGGTTCAACTTCAAGCTCAAACAAGGTGCCACAACCAGACACCACCACTTGGCCTTGCCCGCTGGTTTCCATCACCAAAAAACCACCCGTATTACCAAAAAATGCACCACCCAGACTGCTGTTTAAACGAGCTTTGACTTCAACTGAGTCATGTGCCGCCACGAAAGCCCCATCACTCAGCAAATACTGCGTCGCACCGACATCTAAAATCTGCATATCCCCATCCAACGCTGCGGATAACAGACAGTCACCATCACCGCGTACAGCTTCAATATGCTGCTGAAACAATGATTCATCATTGGCAAAACGACGTAATAGGGATTGCATTAAACCACCTTGCAAACGCCCTTTTAACTCCAAAGGCGCTTCCATCATCACCATGGCATTACTTTCGCAATAGATTTTGTCGCCACGGCGCATGGATACATGCAGGAACGGTTCTGGTGAACCAACTAAGCTAAACTGTGCCATTATTTATTCCTTTTAATTTCTAACAATCTGATGTTGCTTCGCAGCGTTCAACCAATCAGGGAATTCTTGTAATAACAATTCATATAGGCGTTCATCTGAAACACTATCGATGCGGTCCAAACTAAAGAAATTACAGTTATCGACAATTCGACCTGACATTTCATCCAGCTTTTCTAGTGCACCATAATCTCGCCCACCAATCCCGACAAATTGCCAGAAAATAGGCAGTTTGGCCGCTTGGGATAATATTTTCTGCATTTGTCGACGGCTGCCCACGCCACCATCCGAAATAAATAAAACATAAGTCGGAATTTGATCTTTGAATTTTTGGAAATAATTAATCACAGCTTCAATTGCTGGAATTTCCTCATTATAACGTGCCCCCACTTGCCAGTTCTTCCAGCCACATTGGGTGGTATTAATG
This sequence comes from Acinetobacter sp. Ac_3412, assembly GCF_013072675.1. Taxonomy (NCBI): domain Bacteria; kingdom Pseudomonadati; phylum Pseudomonadota; class Gammaproteobacteria; order Moraxellales; family Moraxellaceae; genus Acinetobacter; species Acinetobacter sp. Ac_3412. The sequence continues at coordinate 838,527 of NZ_LXUJ01000007.1, forward strand.
AAATCATTGACATTGTCGAGCGTCACATCATCCAGTTGTGTCGTTTTAGCAGCAAAAGCCCAACACTCAAAACTGCCATCATCATCAAAATGAATGGCCAGTGGCATTAAGCGATTCACCACCTTTTGCACATCACCGCGGCGATATTGCCCATCCATTGAGCCAGATGCATCCAAGACCAGTGCCACGCGTGCGGTTACACCCAGTAAGTTTTTCTTTTCCAGTTGGACCAGTGATTTTTTGGTCAGATCGATAATGGATGCATTGCCCGTTTTTTCGGCCTTTTGCAAAGATAATTTTTTCTTTAAATCGATATTCGATTGTGGTGCTGCAGGTGTCGGCTGTTGTACTGTCGGCTCTTCGGCAACTTCTCCACCAAAATGTTGAATTAACGCGGCAAGCCCTGCATTAAAGCCTTGTCCAATGGCTGCTAAACGCCAAATACCTTCTTTTCGATAAATCTCAATCAGCATGGTGGCACGTTCTTGATCAAAGATGCTGCCATCTAACTTCAGTTCAGCAATCGGCTGTAACTGCAAGTTAAGAATTTGAATCCTCGCTTGCTGTAATTGCGACATGACATTCTGTCCATCAATTGCAGCGGTCAAAACCAGATGTTGAATATTTGCAGGTAGTTTTGCAGAATCAACTAAAAAGCGGCTGCATTTATTGTGATTTTCAATCAGACGAACCGCTTGGCATGGCGTTTCAGGCTGATTGTAAAAAGTCATATATCGCTCATCACTTAAACGATACTGCGGATCAAGTCCAAAACTGGCGATATCTAAATCAAAAGCGGCTTGATATTGAATCTGGATATAAAAAGAGGATTGCCCCTGTAAAACATCAGTTAATTTTATTTTTTGTCCGCGAACTAAATTCAACATATTAAGGAATAACCTATTTTTATCATTTATAAATATCGAAAAAGAAGATAGTGCCTAAACACTATCTTCCACAAGCATCTTAAACAGAAACACCATAAGAAGCGGCTAACGGCCCTAAGCCACCAGCAAAACCTTGACCGATTGCGCGGAATTTCCACTCGCTACCGTGTTTATAAAGTTCACCAAAGATCATTGCAGTTTCAGTGCTGCTGTCTTCAGACAAGTCATAACGTGCAATTTCAGTACCACCCGCATCGTTAATTACACGAATGTAGGCATTCGCAACTTGACCAAAGTTTTGGTTACGGGTTTGACCATCATAAATCGTAACCGCAAAGATCACTTTTGCAACGTCAGCTGGAACTTTGCTTAAATCGATACTTAGGGTTTCGTCATCACCATCGCCTTCGCCTGTACGGTTATCGCCATTGTGAACCACAGAACCATCAGATGACTTTAAGTTATTAAAGAAAATAAAGTCATTATCAGCACGAACCTTACCGCCTTCATTAACTAAAAATGCAATTGCATCTAGGTCAAATGCAGCACCATCAGTTACGCGAGGATTCCAACCTAAACCAACAGTTGTTTTTGTAATACCAGGCGCTTCTTTGGTTAAGCTAACGTTGCCGCCTTTGGTTAAACTAATTGCCATTCGAGTTTCTCCTTATTAAATTTCAACTCATTGTTTATTTCATTTGAATCATGGACATCATATAAATGATGTATCCATACATTTTTATCAAGCTTGTGTTTGTTTTTTACTGTAAGCAATTGAAGATAATACAGCCCAAATAATGAATGCAATACCAATCAAGCCTGTTACAACTTCAGGCACATGACCACCTGTTCCGGTATAAAGCATAATTGCAGCTAAAGCACCAATCGCATAATGTGCGCCATGCTCCAGATAGATAAATGCCTCTAATGTGCCTTTCTCAACTAAATAAATCGTCATCGAACGGACAAACATTGCACCAATTGCCAGACCAAGCATAATCACAACCACATCACTTGTGATCGCAAATGCACCAATCACACCATCGAAACTAAACGAAGCATCTAATACTTCGAGGTAAAGGAAACCACCAATACCTGCTTTGACGATATTGCTTGAAGTACCAGTAACTGGTTTTTCATCGGCTTCATCATCTTCGCTGCTGCCTTCAAGCAAATGACCCAGTACCTGTACACCGATATAAACCACGATGCCCCAGATCCCCGCGACAATCACAATCAGTTTTTGTTGCTCAGGCACAAAAGCAGCCATAGTCAGCAAAGCAATCAGTGACACGAATACTGACATCGCTGGGATGTTTGCTAGATTCGATAAATGGGTTTCCAACCAATGGAACCAGTGCGTATCTTTACCATCATCAAACAAGAAGTTTAAGAACACCAACAGTAAGAACATCCCACCAAAGGCTGCAATTTCAGCATGATGTGCAAGTAACTTTTCTGAATAAGTTTTTGGATCATTCAGTGCCAGTTTCGCAACCTCAATCATTCCCATGTCAGCGGTTACACCAACAATTAAGAGTGGGAAGATTAAACGCATACCAAATACAGCAACTAAAATACCAACGGTAAGAAATAGTTTTTTCCAGAACTCATCCCAGTTTCTGAGTACTGATGCATTGACAACAGCATTATCAAAAGACAGGGATACTTCCATGACCGCCAGTACTGTCGTAATCAATAAAACTTTAAGCATCATCGAGAAACCAGCATTTGGGCCATGCGTAAAGCCCCACCATGCTGATAACCCTAGACAGATTACGGTAAAAATAATTGAGAAACGAAAATGTTTCATTTTTTTCCTTTTCTAAACAGCTTTAAGCTATTCATCATTTATGTGTTGAAATGAGAACTTTAGCCGACCTGAATACCATATTGTTGGCACATCGCAGCAAGCCCACCAGCATAGCCTTGACCAACGGCTTTAAATTTCCATTCGCCATTGTGGCGATAAACCTCGCCAAACACCATGGCAGTTTCAGTTGAATAATCTTCTGCCAAATCAAAACGAACCACTTCAACATTGGTGTCTTGGTTCACAACACGAATAAAGGCATTGGCAATCTGACCAAAATTCTGGCCGCGTGCTTGTGCATCATGAATGGTCACAGTAATCGCAATTTTTTCAATTTCAGGCGAGACTTTTGACAGATCAACCAATAAGGTTTCATCATCACCATCGCCTTGACCTGAACGGTTGTCACCCGTGTGCTCGACTGAAGCATCTTGAGATTTAAGTTGGTTGTAGAAAATAAAGTCGTGATCACCACGTACTTTACCTGTTGCGGTTAATAAGAATGCACTCGCATCCAAGTCAAATGCTGCCCCATCAGTCGCACGCTCATCCCAGCCCAATCCAATTAAAATACGAACTAAATTTGGATCTGTTTTGCTTAGGGATAAATTTCCACCTTTATTTAAACTAATTGCCATTTTGTTTTTTCTCCTCGTTTGAACACTTAAAATTCAATGGTCTTAATAATGTCTACATAGATATCGAAATTGTTGTTATCTAGTACATGATTAAATATCAACTTTATTTACTGCCTGCAACCCAGCGCAGACCAAAACCAAAGGCTTGGTCCAACTCCTGATGTCCAGGTACATAGCGCACGTGACGTTGTACTTGAATACTACCGCCTTGATTCACCAATTCAACAATTCCGCACATCCCCAAAGGCTGCCCTTCAGTTAAGCGGATTTCAATCGGTGGTTGATCTGGAACATAAATGGTGACCACAGCATCTGTTTCAGCCCAGTTCGGGACACCTTCATAAATAAAGGCAAACAACACTACACGGCGAATCTGCGACCAGTGCTGTCCATTAATTCTGAGCCACTCACCCTCTGTTAATGCACCAGTACGGTCATCCGCAGAAAGTTGGATAAAGGGGAAGCCGTTAAAATCACCAAATCGATTACCTAAAGCCTGAATCACCGATTTGCTACCATCTTGCATCTCGAATAGGCAACCCAAATCCAGATCAATACCTTGATTTTGGTTGAGCAGCTTTTTAAAGAAACCAGCTGACTGAGCTTGTTGAGTCCGTTGGTTCCAATTCAGATTAATTTTAATCTCACCAAAACCGTGAGCCTGTTTCTGTAAATTAATCTGGCTATTGCGTTTATCTAAGGTAATTTTGCTTAAATTAATTTTAGGCTGAGGTGCTGGCGCCGATACAGGTTGAGGCACTGGCTCAGGGGCTGCAGCTTGATCACTAATTTCTACCCCAAAATGTTCAGCTAGCGGTTGTAAACCACCATTGAACCCCTGATTGACAAAGCGGAATTTCCACTGCTCTTTATGACGATAAACTTCGGCCAAAATCAGTGCTTTTTCAGTCTTTTCAGCACTTTTTACCGTTGCTGTTGCCGTGAGCTGTCCGTTTTCCCATAATTCAATCTGAATATCTTGAATCGCATTGATTGCACCTTGCCCATCAATCGTTGCACACATCGCAAGCTTGCTGATATCCGCATCGAATAATTGAGTGTTCAGATTGAATTGTGCGATATACGGTGCTTTTGTTGTTGCCTCGACCAATTCCACACTACGGTTCGGTGTCTGCTTTTGCCCATAAAAAATCATGTCCGCATCACCACGAACTTTCGCCTGAGCATTCAAGACATAGGCGGTGACATCTAAACCGATATGCGCCGCTAATGTAGTTTTAATTTTCACTTGGCACTGTGACTGGCTCAATGCCAAATTGGCGCCTGTAATCAATTGTTGCATCGATTATTCCTATATTTTTTGATTTTATACTTTTAGCCCAAACACTTTTGCCCGTTCTAAAATACGTTCCGCCCAACGACGATGGGTTGCGGGTTCAAGCATACTGCCATGACAGGCAAATACAGCCTTGCTGCCATCCTGTAAAATACCCTGCGCTTGTTTCAACTCGATTTCATTGACCTGATAAGCCTGATGCACAATTGAGATCTGTGCAGGATGAATCACGGTTTTACCCGATAAACCATGCTGTAAATCCAGATATAATTCATCCTGCAACAATTTCACCTGACTAAAATGCTCACAGACAGGTGCGCTCAGTGCAAAACCATAAGGTAAAAACTGACCTGCTAGGTTTGCAATAAGTGTGCCGATAGGCGTTTGGTATAAGGTCATATCACTCGGCCGACGTAAGGCCAAACAATTGAGTAGGTCATTACCTCCAACCCGAAGCACCAATACTTTATGAAATTCTGGCAAGGCTTGTCTCAGCTCTTTCATTTGCCCCATGTCAAAACTATCAGCTGTTTCAAGCGTAGGCATATAATGAAGATTTGGCGGAAGAATGCTAAGCCATTGCTTAAAGCTGGCTAAACCAAATTTCGGCAATACCATGCCATCTAAAGCGGTGATTTCTTGCCATTCTGCCAACTCAGCGGCCATTGCAAGGTGACGAGGGCGAATAAATACTTTTGGATGTTGTTCAAGGCGCTGTTGCTGCTGAATTTGCTGCAACAACTGTTTGAGATTTTGTTTAGCAAACTCAATCTCCTGTTCAGTAATTGCATCTTCCAGACAGATCACCAGAGAACGCAACTCTGGATATTTTTCACCCTTCACCACAGCCCATAAGTCTGGACGCGTGGCAGGCATATATAATGTTGCCCCTAAAGATAATGCAGATAACATAAAATTATCCTTTCCCCAATTTTTGAATCAATGTAATCGCTCTATACGGCGCAATTTGATCACCGACCACTTGTACAGGTGTCTCTGTGACTTGCGTTAAATAACGCAATAAACGGGTATCGGCATCATCAGCATCGCGAAGCAAGACCAGATCCGGTACTCGTCTTAAAATCGCTCGGGTTGCTTCAGCAATACTCGGTTTTATCCGATTAATATTTTGAATGTCGTATTCTTGGGCCAGTTTCTGTACCACCTGCTGGCTTTGATCTTGTTGTGTCAGTTGCTGTGTTTGCTTCCAAACTGCATTCGGTTGTGGATTAAGCTGTCTGCGAATCTGGTTGATGCGCTGAATAAACTGCTGCGAAATATCAAATTCTTTTAAATGACTATATTCAATACAGCGATGCCATTGATCGATATTTTCGGCATTGATTTCCTCGGCACTCAAGGCTTCACCTTCACAAATGCTACGGGAAATAAGACCTGAAATGGTCGAACCCAAAATACCAGATGGAATCAGCCAGTCATCGCCACTGGCCGCCAACCATGCACAACCGGCAATATCCGACAAGACCACCAACGGTAACGGTCGCCCTGCAAAACGAGCATCATCGCCTAAACTACGTTGTAATTCTTGGCGAATCGCGCCTTTCCCCGTCCAACCATCCACAAACACAATCGATTGGTGTCCATGTTTAGCAATAATGGTTTCCAAGGCAGCAAAATCGATACCACGGTCTCGAATAATACTGATGCCATAATGTACACAGTCACAGCCTAAGTCCTGTATCGCATGATAAAGCAGTACACCTAAGGGTACGCCCGCACGTACAAAACTCACCAATACAATTGGTTCCTTGAATGCTGTAACCAAAGTTTGTGCCAACTGCTGAACTTCTTGAGCCAAACGCTGCTGCCCTTGCTGCATGGCCTGTTCAAATAACTGTAAATGACGTTCAGTCGGTGCACTCTCCAAACTGATCATTTGCGAATAATGCTTTTCACCTGATTGAATCAGGCGTTCTTTTTCGATGGTATCGGTTGGTTCAATATGCGTCCGTTTAAGTAAAAAAGTCACTTGTTCTGCTTGGTAACTACCACTAAACCCTTGTCTTAAAATTAATTCACTTGCTTTATCTTTATTGATAATCGCCATAATATCCTTCTTGTTTATATTGCTGCGTCAAATTATGTTTTACCCAACGATTCAATTGACTGTGGTTCGGCATGCCCCACCAATGACATAGATTCAAAAACTCTACATCGGACAAACTATCGCCAAAACCGAGAATCGGGCGTTGTTGAGACGCAAACTGTTGCAATAAAAAACGGGCTGCATTGGCTTTACTTACAGGTTCTGGAATCAAAGCCAAATTATTGCCATTTAAATGAAAATAGAACCCATCCAATACATCTGGGCTTAAGCTATTTAATAGTTCTGGTAAGAAATTCGGTGCATAAGGATTATCATTTTCGGTATTTTGCTTGGCAACCACATATAAGCCCAAACCTTGCTCTTCGACCACCCAAGTACGGATAGAACCAAAATGGACTGCCTGTTGTTGTACCACCTCAATCAAAGCCTGTTGCCGTGCTTGATAAGGGGCCAATGCATGTTGCATCTGTACATGCCAATCCAGATTTACACTGAAATCTGCATTCAGTACCGTACCGCCATGAGAACAGACTGCTCCATACTGAAAAGGTAAATGTACCCGAGACAATGCCTCTGCACTTCGTGCTGTGATGGGAATCAGATGTGTACTATGCAACAACCACTGCACAAAGTGCTGCTGAATCGGGTTCATATACGCCAATGCTTGTCCCTGTTTGTCCGTGGTGACCATTTTAAAGTCAGCTTGGGGAACAATACGGCGATGGGTCTGGAATAAAGTATCATCCAGATCAACCAACATGAGCGGCGTTGCAATATTTGGCGCGTCAAATAAGAAATTAGTCATTCGCACTACACAGATTAAAGGTTTGATGAGGGAATTCTACTGCGCTGATAACTTCAGCATTTGGAATCGCATCTAATAGGCTATTGGCGACTGACTCAGCACAGGTTTCCACTGTAATAAAGATTCGGTCATACTCTAATGGATTGATATTGTAGACAAAGTTCTGAATACCCAAACCATAGTTATCTGAAAAAGCCAAAGCAGATTGAATTGCATGCCCTACTGCAATCGGTGAGCGGGTGATCGCACTAAATTTCACCTCTGCGCCCTGACGCTGCAAATCTTCAGCCAATAAGAATGAAGACCAGACATATTCACCACTTCCTAATACTAAAATCCGTTGCTGAGGTTCGACCTGCAAACGAATATAGGCAGAAGTATCCTGAATCGGTAAACGTCCCCAAGTCGGTTCAGACAAGGTCGCGTACTCACCAAATGCCACGGTATCGACTTTGGGCATATTGATCTGTGGCGGATTTTCGGCATCCTGCCACTGCCATTTACCTGTCATCAATGCCACGGACTGACAATCTAATCCAGCAATATGAATACCTGATGACCAATCTGCCAAAGTAGCCGTCACAATATGGGAAATTTGATCAAAGCCAGCCGCTTGTAGTGCAGACACTAAATTGATAAAGGTTTTCCCTGTAGAAGCTTCATCATCAACCAATACGATACTTTTGCTGGCTAAAATTTTCTTTTGGATATCAGCATCAGGAGATCCATACAGCAATTGATCTTGGGCATGGCTATGTTCTTCTAAAAAGCGAGCCAATAACGGTGCGCTTTCAACAGGATGACGAGTCGTGGTGACATACAGTGCATCTGGATAGCGTTCTTGCAGGACTTGATGTACACCTGCGCCTAAACCTACCGCGGTTTCTGCCATCCCAATCACCAAGATTGGCTCAGGTAAATCACTCGGAATCAGTTGGGCTAAATCAGTAAACGCATGGCGCATGACTTGAGGGCTAACTGGAATATGTCTCCCCAAGACTTTTGAGACAAATAAAAAGGCTCTTTTCGGATTTATTCGTTCAGCAAAACCGAGTAAATCCTGCCATTTCCAATGGCTATTTTCATCGGGCTTTAAATCCAATTTGCCACGTTGTAATTCAATCTCAATCATATAATTCTTAAATCTAAGTTAAAATAATATACATAATGGTCTTTATATTACACAAATACTCTGACTTATGCTGCGTACAGTGACCGAACTTTTCATCTTTTCAGGTTGATAATTGAGCTGTAGTGCTTGGGCAATCGCCAAATGCACCAAATTCACGCCGCTCATGAAGGTATGTGCAATGCCACCTGATGGCCGAGAATTCACTTCCAAAATATACAACTGCTGTTGATCATTATATCGAGCTTGCATATTCACTAACCCATCACAACCAAATAATGCAGCCACCTGATTGGCCAACTCGATCGCAGGATCTTCGAATGTCAAACTCTGGCAGCCATTCTTTTGCTTATAACGTGCGATCGCACCATGCACCTGACCATGTACGCACAACATATCCACTGAGCACTCCAATCCAGCAAGAAATGGCATGACCAAATACACAGGAGGCTGTTCTAACTGGCGATAACTCTCAATAAAACTTTCAGGATGCGCCTTGAATCTCATACTATTGGCAAACACATCAAAAGCATCCGCATTAGGGTCTAAATGCCAAAACCCTGAAGCGAAAACTCCTTTAGCAGGCTTGACGCACACATCGCCTTTTTGCAGCCAGTCATGATATGCATCTTCTAATTGCTCGGCATTTTCAACTATGGTTGCTGGTGCAACTGCCAAGCCGTGAGTTACACAGATCTGAGTGAACAGAGCTTTGTCATTCAGTTGCTCGATCTGCTCAACCGTATCACAGCCCGCCATGAGACGGATGCCCAATTGTTCGAAGCGCTGTTTTTGCGCCAGATAAAGTTCAGCATGATGCCCAGCAATAATTAATTTGACGTTTAAGCATTGTGCCTGCTGTAAAACCCACTCGACTCGCTCTGACAAAGGCGGTTCTTGTAAAGCGATATCTGCAACAGATGTAATTTCAGGACGATCGTCTGCATGTGATGCCACCACATGAATTCGGGTATCAAACGGCGCCGTTTTTGCGGCCAAAATTAAATCACGTTGACAAGAATGCGCTTGGGTAAACCAAATCCCGATCGAATTTTCTGCAATGCCAATCTGAGCAAGATCATTCACTATTTGTGTCATACACATTCCACCATTTGCACCACCACTAAGCGACCTCCATCCTGACGTGAAAGTAAAATTTGTTTTCCATCCAGCAATTCAATTTTTTCGCCAATTGGAATGGTTGTTTTGCTTGCCACATCCATGAGATCAGGCAGATTTTCATTGACCAACCACCACTGATTTTGATGAAAAATAAAATAGCCAACACGTTTGGTTTGTTCTGCTGTTAGACGCTCATTCGGTGCAATCAAATTATTGGCATGCCACGGGTAAAGTGACTGCCCTGTCCAGACCATTAAACGGTGATTATCAGGTCTAAAACTGCCTTCTCGGCGTGCCGAATAGAGGTTCAGTACAGGTAACTTGCCTTTAAAGGCTGTACCACAAAATGGACATACTGGTTTTGTTGTATTATCAAATACATACCATTTTTGACTGCAATCGCTATTTAAGCAAGGCTGGATCAAATCTACCGTTTTAACCAAAGCGGTTTCCCAATCATTGGCAGAAGGTCGCTGCTGCGGCTGCTGTAGACCCGTCACAAAGCTTTGTAAAAACAGTTCTTTTAAATAAGGGCCTGTCACGGTGAATGGAATTTTTTCAGGATCGGCCCACGGTAAAGCACTTGGACGGACTTGACTAACTTTTACCCGATTGCTTGGGTCGGTTGGATGTTCAATAAATAAGGCATTGTCACCCATTGCCAGATTTTCATCGCGCTGCGGATCATTCACATCATGGACTTTTCCACCACGCAATGGATGCCGATACAGTAAATACATGTAGATCAAGACCGCCAAGGCATGCCGATCGGTCATGATATTTGGGAGATTTCGCTGTGGGTCATCTTTTTTTAAATGATTGGTTTTCACCACTTCAGGTGCAATAAAATCAGGCGTTCCGACCACATCAGGTGGATATTTGCCAGGCACAACCAAACCATCAACATCAATTACACAGGCACGGCCAGTTACAGGATCAATCAAAATATTCTTATAGGATAAATCTGAATGTGCCAAACCTGCTGCATGCATACGGCGCACAGCACGGGCAATTAAAATACAAATTCTTAGATAATTCGACCAATTGCCTTTTTCTTTTTCATCTAAAAAGCGATTTTGGTTATTGGCACTGGCAAACCATTTCCCTTCTTTCTCCTTACCTTTAATGCCTAAAAAATCATTATTTTTAGACCCATGTTCGAAGAAAAACTGTTTTTGGTAAGTGGGAGCTGTAATCCCCAACAAACCATTATATTCAATCAAACCATCGGGCCAGCAAAACACATTTTTCCAGTAATCCCCGCCGGCACTGTTGAAAATACCTTGCCATTTATTGCCAACAATTTCCTTTAAGCGGTCCTTCTGTCTTTCCAGCTCAGCATGTGACTGATAGAAATGGTTTTTTTCTTTGCTAAAAAAACACACCACATAAGATTTATCAGGAGAAAAATAGACATCTTTCATTGCTCCTGAGCCAATCACTTCATCAACGAATGCAACTGGCCGACCATCTAAAGTTTGACACTGGATAATCTTAGTCATGGGCAAGCCCCTCCACACTCACAGGCTTATTCCATAAAATCGCCAAAGTACGATCATCATGATGCCCTGCACTAAAGAACTTTGACCATTCCAATAAAGCCTGATCCGGGTGTGGCTGCTGTAACTGTGGTTCAATTTCTTGCCATAAGGCCTGCCATTTTTCGTGGTTCGCAAGTCCAGCATCTGTTTCAAAGCGCGGATCGGAAATACCATCTGTCATTAAAATCACAGCTTCACAATCATCGTAATAGCCAATATTGACGCGACTAGCAAACTGCTGTGCAAAACTGCGATCTAAGAAACGGGTTTGCCCAGCAAACTCGCCACCATCTGGTTTGCCCATTAAACGTACTTTATCTTTGGCATATACAGCAATCGCGCCATCGCCCATCCAAAAGGTACTAATAAAGGTTTTTTGCTCACACTGTTTAACCACAGCCACCAATAAAGTCGTGGCATAGGCCTTGGCTGCAACCTGCTTTAACTCGGCTTCCTGCTCAATGGCTTCAATGGCCACTTGGGCTGTTTTATAGAAAGTATCATGAAAATCTTTATAGATTTGCTGTGCAACAAACTTGGTCATTTCATCATCACTGCCAACTTGCCATTGCTGCAATAAGCGATCCAGATGCGGATGATGCTGTTCGAGGTAATCCGTCAGCGTTTTGGCTGCGCTTTGCACCGCAAGTAAAGAACCTTGTCGAGAGTAACTGGCACTACCAGCACCGTCTGCAACAATCAATACTGACCAATCGGTCTCTGCAACACGTGCAATCAGAAAGTCATCATCACGGAAAGTACCTGCGTGTTCATGTGAGCGCCCGCGCTGACTACAGGCAGCAAGGTTAAAATGCTCAGTCTGAATCAATTGGTGGTCACTATGTGCTTTTTGATAAGGTTCATTGCTATCAGGCTCATTGACCTGCCATAAACTACGCGGATCAGCAGTAATAATGAAGGTCACCTCACCCGAAGACCATGCTTGTGTGGCTTCGTTATTTTTATACTGAAATGCCAGTTTAAATTCACCTGCTTGTAACGGTATGCCCTGTAATTGTTGCGCTTCATCATCAAATACGATGCCTAAGTCGTCTGGAATTTTGATCGATTCAGAGCAAATCAGCACGTCCTCTTTGACTGGATATTGCATTTGGATACGGGCTTGATAGTCTTGCCCAACACGCGCATTGGGTATCTGAAAATGAGGCATTTTGTTCACCATTTTCACCTCATGATTTGGTCTTCCTGAGGCATTATTCTGATTGTGGTCTGTATTATTTGAGTCAATATCTGCAGTCGAATTAACTAAAATTAACGAGGTTGTCGGAAGTGACGTAGCGACAGAGCTATCATTGATGAAAGATGGTTCAGCTTCTGCTTCAACGGGAGATGACAAATAAAGCTCATCTAGAAAGTCAAGCTGATCAACTGACTCTAACGCATCAGTCTCATGAATTGGATTCTGCATCATTTGGGTATGATCGAATAGCGGTTGGCTTGAATCAGCGCTATTGATATTTTCAGCTTTAGAGATGTAAACCGGCAAGCGCCCCTGCTCCAAGATGCGCTGTAATAAAGAATGCTGAAACACTGCTGACTGTTCTAATTGAAAGCCTATTTGCTCATAAATCTGTTCAACCAAATCATGATAGGCATTATAAATTTTTTTACTGTTCAGCAATTGATCAAGAGAATCATCATCCAGTAACAGAGGGTTCTGTTGAGTTTGATCTTGTAACAGCTGCTTTAATGTATTTAAAAAAGCGGTCTGAACGTCAGTAGTCAAAGTTTGCGACATGGCTTTTCCTAGATCCAATTGTTAACCACGCCCTCGTTGCACATCGAAGCCGTCCATTCCACCATAACCAAAACTGACTTGGCGACGACACCATGGACAAGTCACATCCTCACTAAAACCGTCATAACACATCAATTGGCCACAACCACACATGGCAAAAGCCGTTTCAGCCAAACAATGTGGACATTCTGGAGTACCTTGTAATAGCGTGGTATTGACCTGCTGCTGATGTTGGGTTTGATCAGACCACGTAAAATAATCCTCATCAATTTTGCAGCATTCGGTCAATTGAAAATGATATAAATTCAGGTTGATATTTAAATCTTGAGGCGCTTGATACTGAATTTCACGTTCAAATTTCATTAAATAGGGTCGATTCAGCTTGCCACAACGCCCCACAAAAGTGACACAGTTTTCATCCACCAAGGTTTTCTTGGCAGGCAAATCCTTGACCAGACGCATATAACGCTCATCAATTGGCGGTAAATGATCTTGCTGCTGCCCATCCCCAATACTTTTACTTTGTGCAACCACAGAAGCACTAATCCACTGGAAAAACTTTTTAAAGTCTTGTTCATTCAACTCATCAAAAGCAATACAGTGTTCTGTTAATTGCTTGAGCGTTGCATAATCAACGTTCTTACCCATTCCTAAGGCAATCAGCGTACAGCGTCGTGCATATTTCTTTTGCCAGCGATATATCGCATCTTTACATTCATCGGTCGGACGACCATCCGTAAACAAATATACGATTGGCTTCCAATCCCCTTTGGTTTCTTCTGTTGTTTTAATCAAATGACGATCAAATTCATTCATCAAATGTTCTAAGGCTTTGCCTAAATGTGTCCCGCCGCCCAAAGGTAATTTCGCAGGATAATAAGCAAACACTTCCACTAACGGAACTAAGGTTCGGACAATCCCTGCAAAGGCAATAACAGAAACATACACGGTTTCCAAGGCATATGGATCTTGACGTAATTGTTGCATAATCAACTGGATGCCTTGTTGCATCTGTTGAATATTTTGCCCCGCCATCGACTCAGAACAATCCAATACGAAAAAAACAGGTAAACGGCGCATCTTCTAATTATCCTTAATGTATTCTTTATTTTATTCACAACACCAATTGCACTTCGGGTGGTGGTGGTGGTAATGAAACAGAGCCTGAAATCCCCGCACTACTACTTCCCACCACGACACTGGCAGACACCCACTTAAAGAATCCTGCAAAAGATGCCGCATCCATGGTATCCAATACCACGACTTTATCGGTCAGTTGTAGGAGATGTTCCTGTTTGGCTTTTGGCCCAGCGGCACAGGCAACGATACTGGCAAAGTTTAACTGTTTTATGACAGGAATCGCTTGCTGGTAAGCATAGACATCTGAAGGTGAGCCGTCAGTCATCACAAATAACAGCGGACGCCAATCCCCTTTGACCTCATCGGTACTTTTCTGTAATTGCTGAGTGACTTGCTCAGCAAGCAACTCAAGTGCAGCGCCCATAAAAGTTGCGCCTGCACTTGGCACATCGATATCGGCAAGCTGTACTTGATCCAAGGGCGTTAAAGGCAAATAAACCTTCGCCTCTAGATCAAAGGTAATAATACTTAAATGCACACTCTCCAATGCATAAGGGTCTTGCCGTAATGCACTCAACATGGACTGCAAGCCGACATTCACCGAATGAATTGGCTCACCTCGCATCGATCCTGAGGTATCTAATAAAATATAAACGGGTAAACGGCGCATGTTGTTCTAAACCTTTCTTTAGCCGAAAATCAAATTTTTAAGCGTATTGTTTTAACCATTCTACAAATGAATCGGATTGGGAGGCCTGTCCGACTGCATTAAATTTCCATCCAGCTGATTCACGGACAAGTTCAGCAAACAGTAATGAACGCTGTTGATCATATTGTCCCGTGCCCGACAAATCGAAACGGACCATTTCCTTACCTGTAGTATCCACTGCACGAATAAATGCATTTTTGACTTGACCAAAATGTTGTTTATTTTCAGCAGCTTTATAGATTTGCACCACAAAAACCACTTTTTGGTATTGTTGATTCAGATCATTGAGCTTCACGATAATTTGTTCATCATCGCCATCCCCCGCACCTGTACGGTTATCACCGGTTAACCAGATATGTCCAGAGGAATGCTTTTGATTATTAAAAAAGATAACATCACTATTTTCTAAGGTGACATTACCCTGCGCATCTCGCCCCAGATTATTGACCTTGCCATTGCTCCCCACCAGGAAGGCAATCACATCCAGATCATATTCAGCGCGATTGCCACCAAATAATCCACCGAGAAAGCCTTTTTTCTGTTCCTGAATATCCCAACCTAAACCAATGGTTACTTGAGACAAATTATTTTCAGTTTTACTTAAACTTATGCCTTGACCTTTATTTAAACTCACAGCCATGGTTTTACCCTCTTATTTAATCTTTATTTTGCTTTTATAGTACGATGTTGACTTCAGGCGGTGGGGGTGGCAAATCGCCTAGACCAGTGACTTCTTTTTGTCCTGCATCCACTTTCTGGCTACCTGTTGAAATACTGGCAGAAACCCATTTAAAGAACGCTTTGATCGTATTTGAATCTGCCGTTGCCAATTCAACAACAACTTCTGTGATTTGTTTTAAAATTGAAGTATCGGCACCATGTCCCGCTGCGCAGGCCACGATTACCCCTGTTTTGACTTGTTGTAAACGTTGCAACCCTTTACGCCAATCATCTGTTGGCACACCATCAGTCATAATGAAAATCAAAGGTTTCCAGTCACCTTTGACCTCTGCAGTGGTTTTTGCCACTTCCTGTTCAATTTTATCGGCTAATAGCGCTAAAGCATCGCCCAAGGCTGTGGTTCCTGTGACCTGCAAATCTGGCGCTTGGAAAACAGCCAATTCAGTTAAAGGCACTAACTGTTTGGCTTGGCTGTCGAAACTGATTAAAGATAAATAGGCCGTTTCCAGCGCATAAGGATCTTGACGTAAAGTCGAAAGTAAAATTTGTACCCCATTTTTTACGGCTTCTATAGGCTCACCATGCATAGAACCTGAGGTATCAAGTAATAAATAAACTGGTAAACGACGCATTATTTTTTACCCTTATTTCGTTATGATTTAAATTTTAAGCCTAGATTACACTTTTAGCTTACCTAAATCATTACAAAGTAAAAAATAAATACTCTTCTGTCTACCTATTCCAGCTAAGGATTGAGCTTAATATTGACCAATTCGGCTTCAAAAGTATCGACCAAACTCTTAATTGTCGGCTCTTGGTGTAATAACTCGACTGCACGATGATATGCTCTTTCTTTACGCTCATTCTGCATCATTAAAGGCGTATTGGAATCCACTGCAGCATATTGCACACTGAACAACGTTTGTGGCCATTGTGCTTTTAATGCATCCTCCAAGCCATGCTGCAATTGCGATAACATACCTTCATATTCTTGAGGAATCTGAAAAACACAAGCAGCATTGATCTGTCCTTGCATCACACCATGCTGAGCTAACTCTTGAACCGCAGGTGAAAGCTGGCTAGTTCTAAACCAATACTCCCACTTCTCTAAATTCCACTCGCCTTCTAAAACCTGCTCACGCAGTTTTAAAATATCTTGAGGCATCAGATCAGTTTGTCCGTGATCTTGCTGTTGTATTACAGGTGCAGCTGGTTTATCTGCGACAACACTCTGTTCCGAAACAACCGCTTCAAGCACTGACTCTGCGATGAGATCAAGCGCCTGTTCAGCTTGAGGCTGCTCCAGCTGTACTTGAGGGTTTTGCTCAACAGGAAAAACCAGTACATCATCCGCCTCAACGATATTCGACTGAATCGTATGTTGTTGTACTGATACATCCAATCCAATTAACTGACCGTCCTCGACATCAAACACCATGAGATGAGGATCTTGATTGCGCTGTTCAGGTTCAGGTTCAGGTTCAGGTTCAGGTTCAGGTTCAGGTTCAGGTTCAGGTTCAGGTTCA